>JAZKJF010000001.1:0-6818 GCA_040384465.1 Pseudomonadota bacterium
ACCCAAGCCCCCCATGGATGGGTTCACGGGCGTGTCCTGCTCACCGCTCCCCGCCGCCGCAGATCGGGCTACGAAGCACACACCCATAAACCCGAACGAGCGAGAACAAAGATGGCAGAAGATAAAGACTCCTCGTCGGAAAAGTCGCAGGAACCTACCCAGAAGCGCCTGGACACCGCCCGCGAAGACGGCAACATCGCCCGCTCCCGCGAACTCAACACCACCGCCATCCTCATCGGCGGCACCGCCGCTGTGATTGCCTTCGGCGCCAGCATGATCGACGCCATGCGCGACATCATGCACCACAACCTTGTGCTCGAACGCGAAAAACTCTTCGACACCGACGCCATGCTCACCCAGCTTGGCGACTCCATCTGGAGCGGCCTCGAATCCCTGATTCCCCTGTTCGCCATATTGCTGCTGTTAGCACTCGTCGCTCCCATGGCGCTCGGCGGCTTCAACTTCAGCCTCAAGTCCATCATGCCTAAGGCCAGCCGCATGAATCCCATGAGTGGACTCGGACGCATGTTTGGCGGCAAGGCGCTCGTGGAATTGGCGAAGGCGATTGCCAAAGTGCTGGTGGTCGCTGCGCTGGCGGTGCTAGTGCTGTACGCCAATATCGGCGGCATGCTTGACGTGCAGCATCAACCGACGCTCTCGGCCATGGCCAACGCGCTGGACATGCTGGCCTGGGCAGTGCTGTGGATGTCCTGCGCGATGATTCTCATCAGCCTCGTCGACATTCCGCTGCAGGTTTATGACCACAACCAAAAGCTGCGCATGACCATGCAGCAGGTCAAGGACGAGATGAAAGACAGCGATGGCCGTCCCGAGGTCAAACAGCGCATCCGCCAACTGCAGTACCAGATGTCCCAGAACAAGATGCTGGCCGATGTGCCCGAGGCCGATGTCATCATCACCAACCCCGAACACTACGCGGTGGCGCTGCGTTACAACCAGAGCAAAGAGGACGCGCCGGTCATGCTGGCGAAAGGCGCCGATCTGGTGGCACAAAAGATTCGCGAGATTGCGCAGGAACATCGCATTTCCATCGTCTCGTCACCGGCACTGGCGCGGGCGATTTATTTCAATACCAAAATCGGTCAGGAAATTCCCGGCGGGTTGTACGTGGCCGTCGCGCAGGTACTGGCTTATCTGCATCAGCTCAAACAGTACGCCCGTGGCCGCGCCAAGCGTCCCGTGCTCAATCCGCAGTTGCCCATCCCCGAAGAACTCCAGCACGACTGAGCGCCGGACCGTTGATTGCAGCGCCGCTACGGCGCGGTACTGCAGCAGCGCGCTCGAACTTTTCAGCAATTCTGTGAGCCAGTTCAAAGTAGGCGAGCTTCTTGCAGTATCCCCCCTGAGCGTGATTGACGCGTCAAGAAATTGAACAGCGGCAAGCAAACCTCCCGAGCAAACCTCCAGGGCAGAGACCAAAGATGACACCAGGCGCCAGCGCACACAGCAACGACTTCATGACCAACGCCCGCAACCTGACCCGTGGCAACCTGGGGATTCCCGTGTTGCTGTTGGTGATGCTGGCGATGATGACCTTGCCGCTGCCGCCGTTCCTGCTTGACGTCTTTTTCACCTTCAACATCACCATCGCTCTCGTCGTGTTGTGCGTCGCCGTGTACGCGATGCGGCCCCTGGATTTTGCAGTGTTCCCCACCGTGCTGCTGGTAGCGACCCTGTTGCGTCTGGCGCTGAATATCGCCTCCACCCGCGTCGTGCTGCTGGAAGGACACGAGGGCGGAGCGGCGGCAGGACACGTCATCGAGGCCTTCGGCAAAGTGGTGATCGGCGGTAATTACACGGTCGGTATCATCGTCTTCATCATCTTGATCATCATCAACTTCATGGTCGTGACCAAAGGCGCGGGGCGTATCGCTGAGGTCAGTGCACGGTTCACCTTGGACGCGATGCCCGGCAAACAAATGGCGGTCGATGCAGACCTGAACGCGGGGCTGATCGATCAGGATCAGGCACGCACACGGCGCAAAGAAATCACGCAGGAAGCAGACTTCTACGGCTCGATGGACGGTGCCAGCAAATTCGTGAAAGGCGATGCCATCGCCGGCATCCTCGTTCTCATCATCAACATGGTCGGTGGTGTCGCAGTCGGTATGCTGCAGCATGATCTGGACTTCGCGCTGGCGATGGAGCGTTACGCGCTGCTGACCATCGGTGATGGCCTGGTCGCCCAGATTCCGGCGCTGGTGTTGTCCGTGGCGGCCGCGATCATGGTGACGCGTAGCAACAGCTCCGAGATGATGGGCGCGCAAGTGGTCGGACAGATGTTTGCGACCCCCCGCGCACTGGGTATCACGGCGGTGATGCTGTTCGTGATGGGCAGTGTGCCGGGCATGCCACACGTTGCTTTTCTGGGATTGGCGGCTGTCGCTGGCGGCGGTGCGTTCCTGATTCACTGGAAGCAGCGTCAGCAGGTGGGCGATGCGGCGACGGCGGAGACGGTGCAGCAGAAAGCGCGTGATGACGTGGCGGCGGAACCGCAGGAATTAGGCTGGCACGACGTGACGCCGGTGGATGTGATCGGGCTGGAAGTGGGCTATCGCCTGATTCCGATGGTCGACAAATCCCAAGGCGGACAACTGCTCAGCCGCATCAAAGGCATTCGCAAGAAGCTCTCCCAGGAGTTGGGTTTTCTCGTCCCTTCCGTGCACATCCGCGACAACCTCGATCTGTCCCCCAACGAATACCGCATCACGCTGATGGGCGTGAATGTCGGCGGCGCCGAAATTTTTCCGGAACGCGAGATGGCCATCAACCCCGGTCAGGTGTTCGGCAAGGCGCAGGGGATCGCCACCAAAGACCCGGCCTTCGGACTCGATGCGCTGTGGATCGAAGCCAGCCAGCGTGACCATGCGCAGACCCTCGGTTACACCGTGGTGGACAGCAGCACCGTCATCGCGACGCACATGAACACCTTGCTGCAAAAGCATTCTCACGAACTGCTCGGCCATGAGGAAGTTCACGAGATGCTGACAATCCTTGGCAAGAGTTCCAAGAAGCTTGCTGAAGATCTGCCATCGCAGGTCAACACCAATGTGCTGCTTAAGGTGCTGCAGAACCTGCTGGTCGAAGGCGTGCCCATCCGCGACATGCGCACGATCGCCGAAGCATTGGCGGCCTCTGGCGTCCGTAGTCAAGATCCCGGCGCTTTGACTGCTGCGGTGCGCGTCGCACTGTCCCGTGTGATCGTGCAGGGCATCTACGGAAACGCGGCGGAGCTGCCTGTCATGACCCTGGAGCCGACTCTGGAACAGATATTGCTTAAAGCTGTACAGCAGTCAGCGCAACAGCAGGGAGTGGAAGACAGCATGGTGATCGAACCGACAATGGCAGAGCGTCTGCAACGCTCGCTGCTCAACGGCGCCCAGAACCAGGAAGTCGCTGGCAAGCCAGCCGTCTTGTTGGTTCCCGCACCGCTGCGAGCCCCGCTGAGTCGCTTCGTGCGTTTCACCATCAGCGGACTGCGGGTCCTCTCCTACCAGGAGATCCCTGACAACAAACAGATCACGATTACGGCGACTATCGGGCAGCAATAGGAAAAGACGATGAAAGTGAAACGATTTCTGGCACAAGACATGCGACGCGCGCTGGCCCGCATCCGTGAGGAAATGGGAGCCGATGCTGTGATTCTCTCGAATCGTACGGTGGACGAAGGCGTCGAAGTCGTCGCGGCCTCGTTGACCGACGATACCCCGACATCTGCAGCAGCGAAGCCTGCCACTGCGCGCTCTGCGGCAGGCAACACGACAGAAGATTATGCCGCTGCCATTCAGGCCGCCGTGGATCGCTCACACGACCGCACGCAAAAAGACCGCGTGTCGGCAGAGCAGGCTGGTGTGGAGAAGCCTCCAGTCCAGGCACCGCGTCCGGTGCTGGATACGACCGCTGCCAATCCTGCAGCACCGCTCTCGGGAGCGGCCGCCTTCGAATTCGGCCGCTTGCAGCGCGAAGCACAGCACAACGCCAGTACCCCCTTTCTAAAGACCAACAAAGACCAGCAAATCCGTTTCCCCGACTCCCAACGTCCTTCTGCAAAATCCGCAAAATCCACCGAGTCCGCTGCAGAGACCTACCGGGCTGCCGAACAGCGCGAGGCACGCGCCATGGCGGCTGATCCGTTTGGCAGCGCCAGTTCATTCGACGATGGCGCGGAGAATCGCGAGATGACGGTCATGCGCGCCGAACTCAATGGCATCCGGCGCCTCCTGGAGCAGCGTCTGAGTGGCCTGGCCTGGGATCAATTTGCACGACGCAGCCCTGTGCAGGCCTCAGTCTGGGAGCGCCTTAACGCCATGGGTGTTCCCGCCGCGCTGAGCCGTTCACTGCTGGAGTCGCTCAAACCCGATCTCTCTGCCGCCGAAGCCTGGCGGTTCGCAATTGCCTCCCTCGCTCGCCGAGTGCCGGTGGTGGGGACAGATATTGCCGCTCGCGGTGGTGTCTATGCATTGCTCGGCCCGACTGGCGTCGGCAAGACCACGACGATTGGCAAGCTGGCCACCCGCTACGTGCTGGAGCACGGCTCCGATGCGGTGGCGCTGGTGACCACCGATAGTTTTCGGGTCGCCGCCCATGAACAGCTGCGCACCTTCGGCCGCATTCTCGATGTCACGGTAAGGGTGGTCGACGAGACTCACAGCCTGCGGCAGATTCTTGACTCGCTGCAGCACAAGTCCCTGATCCTGATCGACACCGCCGGGCTGCATCCCAATGATCCGAGCCTGCAGTCACAGCTGCAGATGTTGCGCGAGTGCCGCGAGGTGCGCAAACTGCTGGTGCTGGCCTGCACCAGTCAGGCGGGCGTGCTGGCGAATGCCTGCAAGACCTATGCGCCAGCAGAACTCAGCGGCTGCATCCTCAGCAAGCTCGACGAAGCAGGCACTATCGGCGAGGCTCTGGCCCTGACGATTGATCTGAAACTGCCCGTTGTCTATGAAACTCACGGCCAGGGCATCCCCGACGACATGCGGGTAGCCCAGGCCCACAATCTGGTCAGCAAGGCGGTGGCCTTGTCGGTGCACAGCGCTGACGAGAAGGAGAAGCTGATGTACGAATTCGGAGAAGCCTTCGCAGATTCCGCTGGTATGACTGGCAGCGCACTGGGAATGGACAGTTTTGGCGGTGGTCTGCGAGCCGCCGGGGGAGAGCGCCGATGAAGCCAATCCAGGTACTGGCCGTCACCGGTGGCAAAGGCGGCGTTGGCAAGACCAACGTGTCGGTGAATCTGAGTCTGGCGCTGGCCGCGACGGGCAAGCGCGTGATCCTGATGGACGCCGACCTCGGTCTGGCGAACGTCGATATCCAGCTCGGGCTGAAGGCTGACAAGACACTGGCCCAGGTGCTCAACGGCGAGTGCATGCTGCGCGACATCCTGCTGACGACACCGGGTGGAGTGAAAGTGATTCCTGCCGCTTCGGGCGTGCAGTCTCTCACTCAGCTCGGGCCCCGCGCCCATGCGGGACTGATCCAGGCCTTCAGCGATCTGGATGACCAGCTTGATGTGCTGGTGATCGACACAGCGGCCGGCATCTCCGAGAGCGTGGTCAGCTTCGTGCGCGCCTCGCAGGAAGTGATGGTCGTGGTGTGTGACGAACCGTCTTCCATCACCGACGCCTACGCGCTGGTGAAACTGCTCAATCGCGATCACGGGCTGACGCATTTCCGCGTGCTGGCCAACATGACCCGCAGCCCGGACGAGGGGCGCAATCTCTTTCAGAAATTTGTGACGGTGGCCGAGCGCTTTCTGGACGTCACTTTGCAGTACGCCGGTGACATTCCCTGGGATGAATCGGTGCGCAAGTCAGCGCAGCGGCAACGCGCAGCGATCGAGGCTTATCCGGCCAGCAAATGTGCGATTGCCTATCGACAACTGGCCGAGCATGTCTGCCAGTGGCCGGTCAGTCGGCAGGCGAGTGGGCGATTGGAGTTTTTTGTTGAGCGGCTCCTGAAGAGCGAAGCGGCTCATCTTGAGACGGTACCTAATGCGGGTTGAAAAAATATGATGACAGCAGCGAGTGGTGCTTCCATGTATAGCGAAGTACAGACCGACAGCATGAATGACATTGTGATTCGTTATGCGCCTCTGGTGAAGCGCATTGCTCATCACCTGTTGTTGCGCATGCCTGCCAGCGTGCAGATCGACGACCTGGTGCAATCCGGGATGATCGGCCTGCTGGAGGCGGCGAGAAAATACGATTTGACCAAAGGGGCGAGCTTCGAGACCTACGCGGGTATCCGTATCCGTGGTGCGATGCTCGACGAGATCCGCAAAGGGGACTGGGCACCGCGCTCGGTACACCGCAAATCGCGTCAGGTCGCAGAGGCGATCAAGACTATCGAGATGCGTACCGGCACCGACGCGAAGGATCACGATGTCGCGGCCGAACTGGGGATGGAACTCGACGAGTATCACCTGATTCTGCAGGATGCGTCGGGAAGCCGTTTGTTCAGCTTCGACGACATGCTGGAGGGGGACGACTCGGCCATCGAGAAGGTGGCGGGGGAGATGCCGAATCCTCTGGAGGGCATTCAGAGTGAGGCGTTCCGGGCCGAGTTGGCGGCGGCGATTGCGGGCTTGCCGGAGCGGGAGAAGCTGGTGTTGTCGCTGTACTATGACGAGGAGCTGAACCTGAAGGAGATTGGTCAAGTCATCGGGGTGAGCGAGTCGCGAGTGAGTCAAATTCATACGCAGGCGGCGCTTAGGTTGAGGGCGCGGTTGGCGGAGTGGGGTTAGTGGTGGTTTGTTTGAGGTAGTGGTCAGTAGTCAGTGGTATGGCTGGGGGTGT
>JAZKJF010000001.1:6855-171165 GCA_040384465.1 Pseudomonadota bacterium
GCGGCACACGGTCACCGAAAGCCTCACCACACCCTCAGCCCCGCACAATGGTGGTACCGACCCCCACCCGGATAGGGTGGACGGAGTCAGTGGGGCGCGATGCCCTGATGGATACTCTGTGGGTTGATTGGTGTTTGTCTCCTCTGATTTATTTGGCGCTTGCTGCGTCGATTTCCCAGTTTTTCTCCTCGCAAAAAACTTGATGGACTGTAACTGATTGGTTACAGTGCGTGCATGTTTACAATCAGATATACCTCCGAATTTATCAGTTGGCTCGACGGCGTGAAGGACGTCTCGATTCGTGCTGTCATAGCAGCTCGTATTCAGCGATTGAAGGCAGGATTGATGGGGGATGTTGTGCCTGTGGGTGAGGGTGTATCTGAGTTGCGAATCCATGTGGGAGCTGGTTGGCGTGTCTATTTTGTGCAACATGGAGAAACAACAGTCGTGGTGCTAGGCGGAGGCTCTAAACGTACACAAGCTGCTGATATCAAGCGGGCAAAGGCAAGAGCGATAAAATTAATCGAAGTGAGGTGATATATGGCTAAACGTACTGAGATTGAGGATCTTCCGGAGTTCGACGCAGCTCGCTATCTGGATAGTGATGAGGCAATTGCGGCTTATCTGACCGATATTCTGGACACCAATAATTCTGCGCTGTTGACGGCGGCGCTGGGTGATATTGCGAGGGCGCGTGGCATGACCGAGATTGCGCGAGCGTCTGGGCTGAGCCGTGAAGCACTCTACCGGGCACTACGCTCGGACGCCTCGCCGCGATTTGACACTATCAGCCGAGTTTGCACTGCGCTTGGGGTGAGATTGGTAGCTCAGCCTGTCTGATGGTTGTTTGTGGTTGCGCAGAGTCAGTGGGGCGCGATGCTTTGGTGGATGCTCTGCGGGTCGATGGTGTTCGTCTCTTCTGATTTTCTCGGCGCAGTTGCGTCAATTTCCCGCTTCATTTCTGCCTCCACACGCCGATCTATCAGCGTGTGTATGTGCCTTTTCCAGACGGCGGCACGCTCGTCAGGCATGGTAGGTGGGGCGGGTGACGGTGACCGTGTGCCGCCATGGATGGCGGCACCCGAGCCCCCCAGGGATGGGTTCACGGGCGTGTCACCGTCACCCGCCCCGCCTGCCATGCTATCCACTGACCACCATCACCCCAAGCCAAAACAAAATATCTCACTGAAAAGCTAAATAAATCCCCCGAACCATCGATAACCACAACAGGATAAATCGCGTTGTGCCCAAACCTGATGTTTTATACCCGACTTCTCACAGGGCCATGTGGAGGCAGATTTGAACAAAAACATGAAAATCCTCATTGTTGACGACTTCTCAACAATGCGGCGCATTATCAAGAACCTGCTCAGAGACCTGGGCTTTACCAACACCTCCGAAGCGGATGATGGCAACAGCGCGTTGCCCATGCTTCAGCACGGAGACTATGACTTCCTGGTCACCGACTGGAACATGCCCGGCATGACCGGCATCGACTTGTTGCGTGCGTGTCGTGCCGATGACCGGCTCAAGAGCCTGCCGGTGCTGATGGTCACGGCCGAAGCCAAACGCGATCAGATCATTGCCGCCGCACAGGCAGGGGTGAATGGTTATGTGGTCAAGCCGTTTACGGCGGCCGCACTGCAGGAAAAAATCGAGAAAATATTCGAACGCATCGAGGCCCACAGTTAAGGGACGGATCAGGCAATGGCAAGCACACAATACGAAGAAGATGCCGCTGGTCAGACCTGCGACGGTTCCGACGCTATCACCGAAGCACTGCGGGAGCGTACCCACGAGTTGCTGCGCAAACTGGATGAGGGCGATATCAGCGCGGCTCACAGCCTCATTCGCGATCTCAACACTGCGCGCGATGAGACGCTGTACCTGGAAGTGGGACGTCTGACCCGCGGGCTGCACAACGCCATCCGGGATTTTCATCTGGATATCGGTCTCAACGGCCACAGCAAAGTGCACAACGAGATATCCGAGATTCAGGATGCCGCGAGTCGCCTCAATTACGTCATCAACCTGACCGAGGATGCTGCCAATACCACCATGGACATGGTGGAAGCGGGCGGGCCTATCGTGCAGGCGTTGGCCGAAGAGGCGAGCAACCTCAAGGAAGACTGGGCGGCGTTTCGAGGACAAGGGCAACCAGTGAGCGGACAGGAAGGTTTGTATGCGCGTGTCGATGCGCTGCTGGAGCGCACGGTGCACGATGCGTCCAGTTTGCACCATAGACTCAACGAGATACTGGTGGCGCAGGGTTATCAGGATCTCAGTGGTCAGGTCATCAAGCGTGTTATCGCGCTGGTCAATGATGTCGAGCAAAGTCTGGTGCGGCTGGTGAAGCTGGCGAGCAATGTCGAGGCGGTGGTGGGCGTTGGCGCACCGCGTCGTGATAATGCCGGGCTGGCTGTTGGCGAGCCGGAAGATGACAGCGCGCTGCGTGCCGAAGGGCCGCAGATGAAGAACAGCAAGAACAACATAATTTCCGGGCAGGATGATGTGGACGATCTGTTGTCCAGTCTCGGATTTTAACGCCAGTTTTTAGACAACTATTCCGATACGGGTGAGTGAGCGATGAGCTTCTCTGACGACGAAGAAATATTGGAAGACTTCCTGATCGAAGCAGGGGAGATTCTGGAATTATTGTCCGAGCAACTGGTGCAGCTTGAACGTTGTCCCGACGACGCGCAGCTCCTCAACGCGATCTTTCGCGGCTTTCATACCGTCAAGGGCGGCGCAGGCTTTCTGCAACTGACGGCACTGGTCGAGTGTTGCCACATCACCGAAAATCTCTTCGATATTTTGCGCACCGGGCGCCGCTCCGTCACGCCGGAGTTGATGGACGTGGTGTTGCAGGTGCTTGATACCGTCAACACGATGTTCTCCCAGGTCAAGGAACGTGAGGCACCGGAGCCTGCGGACCCTGAGTTACTGGCCGCTGTCGGCGCACTGGTCGCAGGCGATGATCATACGCTGCAACTGAAACGCCGCTCTGCGGAAGCGCTGGAAACACAGGAGAGCGGTGCGTCGATCCACGATGCTCCCGCTGCGAGTGCTGGCGTCAGTGAAGAACCCAGTGACGTGGTCAGTGACGAAGAGTTCGAACAAATGCTGGCCGCGCTGGACAGTCCCTTCGGTGGTGGACAGGCACTGAGTGACGCTGAGAATGCGGAGTTGTCCGGTTCCGGTAGCGATGAAATTACCGATGCCGAATTCGAAGCCTTGCTAGATACGCTGCATGGCAGCGGCAAGGGCGTGAGTCACGCCATGCTGCAGGACAGTCCGCCGGAAACAGCTCCGGTCGTGGTCAGCGGCGCGAACGAGGAAATCAGCGACAGCGAGTTCGAGGCCTTGCTCGATGCGCTGCATGGCACAGGCAAGCATCAAGGTGTGCCGACCACAGACATCACGCAAGCTCCAGAAGTGCATAAATCTGCTGCAGCCGTGGCTCCCAGACCTGCCGAGACGAGCGCGAAGAAACCGGCGCTCGCATTGGTCAAAGGCCGTGAAGCGGTGGGTAAAGATGTTGCTGTCAAGGAGGCTGGTGGTAAGGACAAAGAGGCTGCTAATAAAGACAGTGGCAACAAAGACGCAGGCCCGGAGACCACCGTGCGCGTCGATACTCGCCGTCTCGATGAAATCATGAACATGGTGGGCGAGCTGGTGCTGGTGCGTAACCGTCTGGTGCGAATCGGCGAAAGCAGCTCTGACGAAGCACTTTCCAAGGCACTCGCCAATCTGGATCTGGTGACGGCCGATCTGCAGACTGCCGTGATGAAGACGCGCATGCAGCCGATTCGCAAAGTGTTCGGCCGCTTCCCGCGCGTAGTGCGCGACTTGGCCCGCAGTCTGGGCAAGGAAGTATCGCTGGAGCTGATCGGCGAAGACACCGATCTGGACAAGAATCTGGTGGAAGCACTGGCCGATCCGCTGGTGCATCTGGTCCGCAATGCCGTCGACCACGGCATCGAGACGCCCGCTGATCGTGAGCGCAAAGGCAAAGTGCGACAGGGCACCATCCTGCTGGCGGCGGAGCAGGAAGGCGATCACATCTTGTTGACCATCTCCGACGATGGCAACGGCATGGACCCGAAAGTGCTGCGCAACAAAGCAGTGGAAAAGGGCGTGCTGGACCGCGAGGCGGCCGACCGTCTCAGTGATTCGGAATGTTTCAACCTGATCTTCGCGCCGGGCTTCTCGACCAAAGATGAAATCTCCGACGTGTCCGGCCGTGGTGTAGGCATGGATGTGGTCAAGACCAAGATATCCCAGCTCAACGGTTCCATCGATATTCATTCCCGACCCGGACAGGGCTCGCGCATCGAGATCAAAGTGCCGCTCACGCTCGCCATCATGCCGACGCTGATGGTCATGGTGGGTCAGCAGGCTTTCGCGTTGCCGCTGGTCAGTGTCAACGAAATCTTCCATCTCGATCTCAAACGCACCAACGTGGTCGATGGTCAGCAGGTGATAACGGTGCGCGAGAAAGCTTTGCCGTTGTTCCATCTGAAACGCTGGCTGATTCGCGGTGAGAGCTGTGTTCCCGCGCAGACGTCAGCGCATGTCGTCATCGTCTCGGTCGGCACACAGCGCATTGGTTTTGTGGTGGATGATCTGGTGGGACAAGAAGAAGTGGTGATCAAACCGCTCGGGCGCATGCTGCACGGCACGCCTGGTATGGCCGGTGCCACCATCACGGGAGACGGACGCATCGCCATCATTCTGGATGTCCCCGGTCTGCTCAAGTGCTACGCGGGTTGATGCTATGAAGATACGCGTACTGGTAGTCGATGATTCCGGATTCTTTCGCCGCCGTCTGTGCGAGATGATCAATTCCACCGACGATCTGGAAGTCATCGGCACGGCTGCCGACGGACGCGAAGCAATTGAAAAAGCCCGTGAGCTGAACCCCGATGTCATCACCATGGATTACGAGATGCCGGTGATGGATGGCATCACCGCCGTGCGCGAAATCACCAAGGCGCAAGGCATTCCGGTGCTGATGTTTTCTTCGCTCACTTATGAGGGCGCGCGTGTCACTCTCGATGCGCTGGAAGCCGGAGCCATCGATTATCTGCCGAAGAATTTCGAGGAAATTTCCCGGCACACCGAAGAAATCAAGAAGACGCTGCACGACCGCATCGTCACCGTGGCCCGCAGTCGTGCGAGTTTTCGTCATCCCGCCCGTGCGTCGTTCGATGTCCCGACTGCGGCGCCAGCGGCTCCCTCAGTCGTCGCACCTCCGCGCGGTGTTGCCCGCAAACCCTCGCTGGTCATCGTCGGTGCTTCCACAGGCGGACCGATGGCGCTGCAACAATTGCTGGTGAAACTGCCGGCCAGTTTTCCACTGCCGATTCTACTTGTGCAACACATGCCAGCGACGTTCACGCGGGCCTTCGCGGAGCGCCTTGATCGGCTTTGCAATATCCATGTCGTCGAAGCGGTGGATGGACAGCAGTTGCAGCCGGGGTGTGCGTATCTTGCACCCGGTGGCAAACAGATGCTGGTGGACGCGCGCAATCAAGGCATGGTGCGTATCGTGCCGGGCGACGAGCGTCTGCATTACAAACCTTCTGTGGATGTCACCTTCGGTTCCGCTGCCAACGAGTTCGGTGGCCGCGTACTGGCGATGGTGCTCACCGGCATGGGATCGGATGGTCGTGAAGGAGCGCGCATGTTGCGCTCGCACGGTGCCAGAATCTGGGTGCAGGACGAAGCCAGTTGCGTGATCTATGGCATGCCAGCGGCAATCTCCAGAGCAGGATTGGCCGATGAAGAGTTGAGTCTGGACCGGCTGGCGCAGCGCCTGCTGGAAGAGCTTCCCGGTTGAAAGTCACGGCTCTGGATTCACAGGTCGGAATTGACAGATTTCGATTCACAGGTAGAGAGAACAGCGATGCACATTTGGGCAGTAGCAAATCAGAAGGGCGGCGTCGGCAAGACCACGACCACGGTCGCGCTCGGCGGGCTGCTGGCTGAGTCGGGCGCCCGCGTCCTGCTGCTGGACCTCGATCCGCAAGGCTCGCTCACGACCTATTTCGGACACAACCCCGAAGCCATGCCGCGCAGCAGCTTCGATTTGTTTCAGCCGATGGCCGACGTGAGCCGC
Source organism: Pseudomonadota bacterium (assembly GCA_040384465.1). Taxonomy (GTDB): domain Bacteria; phylum Pseudomonadota; class Gammaproteobacteria; order Pseudomonadales; family Pseudohongiellaceae; genus UBA5078. The sequence goes on from JAZKJF010000001.1 coordinate 12,977, forward strand.
GAGGCGCTGCAGCAAATCGTGCAGCGCACCGCGCATCAAAATCTCTGGCTGCTGCCCGCCAGCACCGCGCTTGCCACGCTGGAGCGCAAAGCAGTCGGTCAGGAAGGCATGGGGCTGGCGATTTCCCGCACGCTGACATTGCTGTGGGATGACTACGATTATGTGCTGATCGACAGTCCGCCCACGCTGGGCGTCCTGCTCATCAACGCACTCGCGGCCTGCGAGTTGATCCTGATTCCGGTGCAGACCGAGTTTCTCGCCATCAAGGGTCTGGAGCGCATGCTGCACACCCTCGGCATGGTGACTCGCTCGCGTCGCAAGCCGCTGCGCCATGTGCTGATTCCGACCCTGTTTGATCGCCGCACCCAGGCGGGCATGTTGAGCCTGCGCCGTCTGCGTGGCACGTATCCGCAGGAAGTCTGGCGCTCGGTGATCCCGGTGGATACCCGCTTGCGGGACGCCAGTTCCCGAGGCATCACCCCGTCCGCACTCGACCCTGGCAGCCGGGCCGTGCGTGCTTACGGACTGTTGTTGAAAAACCTGCTGGCTGGCGATTATCTGGCCTCGGCGACGAGCTGAGGAGGCGTTCATGAACAATCAGGACATCACTCTTTCCGCCGTCTCTCTGTCGGCAGTACTGAGCCCGCCCGACGCGGTGGTGCAGGACTATCTGGATTTCATGCTGCGCACAGTGACGGAGACGGTCAGCGAGGCGGCGGTCGCCAAGCCTGTGGTTGTTGCCCCCGTTGCCGCGCCCGTGATAACACCGGCTGCCATAGCTGTGGCGACATCGGCTGTCGTTGAGGCACGGGTCGTGAAGGTGGGGACAGCTGCTGCGCCAGTGTCAGCGCCCCTCTCAACACCTGTCCCGGCAACACTCTCCGTTGCAGTTGAAGTTGCAGTCGACGCGCCAGTCGCGACACCGCAGCCCACTCCAGCCCCTCTCGCCAGCCCGCGCGCGGCCAATGGCCGTCCGCTGTGGGCGCAGGCGCCCTTCGAGTGTCTGCTGTTTCAGGTGGTCGGGCTGAAGCTCGCCGCGCCCTTGGTCGAGCTGGGTGGGATCGCTCGCATCGGTGATGGCCTGACGCCAATCTTCGGACAGTCGGACTGGTTCATGGGGCTGCTGCGCTGGAATGACCGCAACATTCGCGTCGTCGATACCGCGCGATTGATCATGCCCGAGCGTCTGCCTGCGCTGGTCGTAGGGGAGCGTCCGGCTTACGAATTTGTGGTGCTGATCGAAGGCACCGACTGGGGGCTGGCCATCGACAGTGCCACCGAGGCGCTGCACCTGCAGCCCGACGAAGTGCGCTGGCGCGGCAGCATGCAGAGTCGGCCCTGGTTGGCGGGAACCGTGTTGGAAAAGATGTGCGCGTTGCTGGACATGGGCACCATCGCGCGCTTGCTGCAAGCGGAGCAGGCTCCTGCCTCCGCTGCGGAGACAGATGCCAGATAAGGCGAGCAGCCTGTGCGCTGGCACAGACTGTGCATTATTCAGGGTGATGCAGAGCAGCCTCTGCTACCCGCGCCTGAATATTGACGCCTGCAACAGCCACAAGCCAGCTGCAGGTTCCATTTAACGAGTGAGGGGATAAGTATGGGCGAACCAGTCAGAAAAACTCTGCAAGCAGCGCAGGAACAAGTCCTGCAGTGGGTGACGTTCCATCTGGACAACGAAACCTACGGTGTCAACGTGATGGCGGTGAAGGAAGTGCTGCGGCACACGCAGATCGCGCCGGTGCCGGGTGCTCCCGATTATGTGCTCGGGATCATCAATATCCGTGGCACCGTGATTTCGGTGATCAACACGCGGCGCCGCTTCGGGCTGCAGGATCAGGAACCGACGGACAACACGCGCATCGTCATCATCGAAGTCGGCAAGCACGTCGTCGGCATCATGGTGGACAGTGTGGCAGAGGTGGTTTATCTGCGGCAGTCCGAGATCGAAACCTCGCCCACGGTGGGCAAGGATGACAGCGCCAAGTTCATTCAAGGCGTGTGCAACAAGAACGGTGAGTTGCTTATTCTGGTGGAGTTCGAAAAACTCCTCAGCCAGGACGAGCTGGAAGAATTGTCCCAGAGTTGACGACGCGGGGTTACGCAGTGACACCCGACTGGATGAGTCAGCTCTTTACATAAAAAAAGGAGAGCGTGAATGGTGCCGGTCGTGATTTTTGGTTTGATGGTAGCCCTGCTGCTGGTAGCAGGTGTCCTTGCTCAGGCGCTGCAGACTCTGCGTCGCATGCAGAACACCCAGACTCTTCTGCAGGCTGAGCTGCGTGCTCTTCGTAAAGAGATGACTGCCGTAGGGCAGGGCGCTGTCGGCCTTGGCAAACGTCTGCAGATTGTGCAGCGCCGCTTGCAGTCCACCGAACGCCGACAGGAAGACATGGAGTTCAAAGATGTCGGCAACATCGCCATCACTCACGCCAATAAACTCGTGCAGATGGGCGCCGCGACTGATGAGCTGATCAGCACCTGCGGCCTCTCGCAGGCCGAAGCCAATCTGGTGTCGCTGATGCATGGCAAGGCGAAGCGGGGGTAGCGGGGGTGAGGCGGTTAGGTCACAAAGAGTCCCTTTCCTGAGCTCGGGTGTTCTCGTCTCGTTCGGCGAGGAAGTCATTGCCGAATGCTGAGGATTGATCGAAGAAATCATCCCAGTTTAGTTTGATGGCTGAAATAATCAGATCGTCTCCAGACTTGCGAATGGAGACTTGTTCTGTTTCAAAACGAAACTCTTTCGGCAAGCGGATGGCTTGGCTGCCGCCTATCGTGAATATCTTGGCGATGTGTTTGGACATGGATTTCTCCTCCGCTATTGTGTTTGTCTGCTGATCAATACCATCAAAATCTGGTTACGGCAATGGCCGTAATTCGTCTTCAGCGTCGCTTCCAAATGGAAGTGGTGCTGATGCGGTTTAGCGTTTCAGTTTCTAACTTCTCTTTTCAGATAATCCTGCTAGATGGCGTCAGCCATAGACATTGATAGTGGGCTGGACCGAACTTTCTTCAGTTCTACGACCGATTGTTTGGTTTCCCAATAAGAGGCTTTACTCATCAATGGGCTTAAGAACATTCAATAGCATTAAGGAGATTGAGCACTCTTGCAATCCCGGGAATTCGCTGGGATACTCCGGCGGCATCAAAAAATTCCGCGCGCATACGATTTCCAATGGCTAGCTTACGTGCACACTACAGAACTGTTAGCGCCAATAAGGAAAACCAATGGGCTACAAGATTTCATCACTAAAAAGCTTGCCTGTGATTCCTGGTATTGATCTATATGTTTTCATACTCGGGCAGCACAAATGGGCGGGTGGCTATTCAGAGGTAATAGAGGATAATTTCTCAAGGCTTGCTCAGCACCTAGGGGAAAGGGGAGTGATAGTGGCAGGCCATGATGGAGTCAGGCTTGCCAGGGAGCTTTCGCGTGAGCTATCAACTGCAGCTCGCTCCAATAGGACAATTCACGACTTCGTAGCAAAAGGCGAATCACTAGGGCTTTCTATTTTGCTTGTTGGAACACACCCTAGCCATCTTACCGGTGATGACTTGTTCCTATTAGCTCCTATTGAGCAAATCGAGAGACGCTTCGGTTCTCTCGATCTATTTTTTTCCGAATTGTGTGAGTTCTCGGAAAATCGAGATACGTCTTTCTTGGAAAAATTTGAAGAAAGGGAAAAAACCGGTCGTGGTGTAAGTGATTTCTTTGAACTCAAACCCAATATGTTTGGGATGGGAATAAATGTAAATGCAATTATCAACCGCTGGCGTGAGCGCTAGCAAGGCGCATCACTCGCGGCCAGCGGCCGCTGGGATGTCGACCCGTTGTGCGTCTTGCCGCCCCGTGTGCTTTGCGTTATGCGCTTCTTTCTGACGTAGGCGTAAACTTCGGTAAAGTTAATTTCTCTGTCAGCACATAAAGAATTGGAGATTCATCATGTCATTCACGTACGAGGGCTTGGATTTCAAAACACGTCTGGATGCGCAATGGGCAGCTTTTTTCGATCTCGCGGGGTGGCGTTGGTGGACGAATCCAGTTCCAGTAGGAAACTGGAGGCCAGACTTTAAAGTTTCTTTTGACTGTGACCATTCAGAGTGCGGAGGTATGCACACGCTCTTTCTTTCCGTGTTACCAGTAAGTTCCATCGAGTGTTTCAAGGGCCACCCTTGCATGACCCATAACCTCGGTGTGCGAAGTGAAAGCAATGAATTGCTCGCCGATGGTGGTGCCGCTTTCGGAGACTCCCCTTCAGTTACGCATTGGGAGATATTGCATGGGGCGGGAGGTGGAATCGAAGATGTTTCCTTCCGCGTTGATAATGCTGATTCTCTTTGGATAAGCGCCAAAGCACTCGTCAAATAGTGGTGGCGCATAACAAACTACGCGTCTGATGCGCTAAAGCACATCGGTTTTCATGAGCGTTATGTACTGCCGCATCTGATTAACATCATAAGGAGGTTTGACCTTGAGAAACGATAATTCGATGAATGATCTCAAGCCTTACGAGTTTGTTGCGTTTAAAACTCATAAGCCATTGTTCCGAGAGGAGAAACTAATAGGCATAACTATTAGGAGTCCTCAGCGTGACATGTTTAGTGGCAATGAAACAATTGAAATTCAGGACATTGAGTCAATTGAAGTTATCGGTAGAGAATCTGGGCGAAGTGTCGGAGGAGCAGCTTTAGGCGCTGTCATTGGCGGTGCGTTAACTGGTGGAGTGGGGCTGCTTTTAGGAGGAGCACTGGGTGCTGGAAGAAACGAGGTCCCCATATTTTTGCATTTAAAGAACGGCGACAAGCGATACATAAAAATTCAAACCAAACATCTAGGTAAAATCGAGGGACTGGTAAGAGTGCTGGCTCCGAGCGAACCCGACGTTGCTAAAGAGGCGAGAGTAGAAATTGAATGCCCATGGTGTGCAGAAAGAATATTGGCAAAAGCTCTGCTTTGTAAGCATTGCGGTAAAGAGGTCAAAAGCACTTAACAATCAGAACAACTACGCGCCTACGGTGCTCGCGCGGCAGGCCGCGTCCGTTTTCATGAGCGTTATCCACCCAAGGAGGTTTTAATGAAATTCATTGCTCTTATATCTATCGTTGTACTTCTCTCCTCTTGCGGAAGCGATGGAACAAGCGACAACAGCTCAGCTACCTCCGATATTGCTTCTTGCGTAGAGCGGGGAGTCCAGTACTACAAGGATATAGGCTCGTATCCAACACTCTCTAGCGCGCCAAACGCAGGGCGCAGAGCGGAAGATGTTGTGCTGGAGAGATGTTCACGAACAACGACAGCATTCTAAATACAGAATCTCATGACCAATCTCACGGTTTATGTTCTAGCATTAGATGGCTTCAATTATCCCTTGCATGAAGAGGGTGAGTCCTGCAAAGAAGTGATTCATTGCTTGGTTACTGACGATTTTGCAGCGTCACCACGTGGAGACTTCGCTCGACAAGACGGACACCTCAATCTAACGAGGAGTCTGTCGATGCCGAGATACTTTTTCGCTAGATCAGGGGTATTAGAGCCAATTGATGTTGCTCGGTCAGTAACGACTAAATGCTTTAATTAAATGTGGGCCTCATTGCGCAATTCCTCCATCACCGACCCGCTCATCGGCATCGAATCCCGCGCTCTCGCCAGTTTTTCTGAAAACGCCCTGCGATCCCAGGGTTCTGTCCGAACTGTCAAAATCCCATCTGCAGCCAGAAAAGCCTGCACCGTATCCCCAGCCTTAAGTCCCGCACGGCGGACGAACTCTTGAGGGAGGCGCAGCGCCAGGCTGTTACTCCATTTGCAGACTCGCAGTTTCATTTCCTCTCCTTGATGGTGTGTCGGAACCTGCACCTATTATCAGCGGGATCGCTATTCCTGCAAGCCGCCGTTTCGCACCGAACACTCCCTCCACCTTGGGACTTTCCCCACCGTTGTCAGTTATACTCGCGCCACTTTAAACCCAACCCATAGACGCCGTCTTTCCTATGTCCGCCAGCGCCGCCGCCACGTCAGCCCACGCCCATGATGCCCCCGCGTCTCCTCTGTTGCAGGCCAGCGCGCTGTTCTGCGAGCGGGACGAGCGTGTGCTGTTCAGCGGGCTGAATTTCAGCCTCTTTCCCGGTGAGTTGATGCAGGTGCAGGGCAGCAATGGCAGTGGCAAGACCACGTTGCTGCGCATTTTGTGCGGGCTGAACAGTTCCTATGAGGGCGAAATCTACTGGGATGGCGTCGCGATTGACGAGGATCGTGAGTCCTTTCTAGCCTCGTTGCTCTACATCGGGCACCGGGTGGGGGTGAACAAAATTCTGACGGCGCGGGAGAACCTGCGCTGGAGCAGTGCGCTGCATGCGCCGGTGACGGATGCCGATATCGACGCGGCGCTGGAAGGTGTGGGACTGGCCGGTTATGCCGACGTGGTGTGCCGCAATATGTCGGCGGGGCAGCAGCAGCGCGTGTCGCTGGCGCGTCTGTTGCTGAGTCCGGCACGTCTTTGGGTGCTGGATGAGCCGTTTACCACACTAGACGTGAATGGCGTGAAGACTCTGGAGCGGTTACTGGCCGACCATGCTGGCCGGGGTGGCGCCGTGCTGGTCACCACTCACCATAAGCTCGACGTGCCTTATGAGCTGCGTCGCTTGAATCTGGACAGGCCATGACCGATCACTCCACCGCCAATCATTCTGCCAACAGGCGAGCCGCTGCAACCACCGGCAGCCGCCCCCAGGTCAGCACCTTCAGTGCCTTCAAGGCCACGCTGCGCCGCGATCTGCTGATCGCGCTCAAGCGCCGTAACGACTTGCTCAATCCGCTGATGTTCTTCCTGATCGTGGTGTCGCTGTTCCCGCTGGGCGTCTCGCCCGATCCGGTGCAGCTGACCAGTATCGCGGCGGGCACTGTGTGGGTGTCGGCGCTGCTCGCATCGATGCTGTCGCTCGATAACCTCTATCGCGCCGATTACGAAGATGGTTCGCTGGAGCAGTTGCTGCTCTCGCCCCAGCCGCTCTACTTCATGGTGCTGGCCAAGAACATCGCGCACTGGCTGATCAGCGGGCTGCCGGTGGTGCTGCTGGCGCCCTTGCTGGCGTACATGCTGTATCTGCCCGCCGACGCTTACTGGACGCTGGTGTTTACGCTCCTGTTGGGCACGCCGGTATTGAGTTTGTTCGGATCGATTGGCGTGGCGCTGACCGTGGGCCTCGGTAGCCGGGGGCTGATTCTGGCGGTAATCGTTTTGCCGCTGACGGTGCCGGTGCTTATAATCGGCGCGAAGGCGGTTGCGGATGCGAGTCTGGGCGTGTCATTGGGCATGCACTACGGCTTGCTCGGGGCGATTCTCGCCATGTCGTTGAGTCTCGCGCCACTGGCCTCTGCGGCGGCTTTGAAGATCAGTGTCAACTAATTGAATTACCGTGTGTTTAGCCGTACTAGTTAGTTACAAAACGTAACAGGGGTGGCCCGACCACCTGTGGTATATTCGGCCTGCAATGCACCCTTTCGGTGCCGCAATGCAGGCCCCCTGAGCGCCAAACGGCGACGGACAAGAGTGAGCAGATATGTGGTTGTGGTTCTCTAAATTAGGCTCGCCCAAGTGGTTCTACGAGCTGACTACCAAGTGGTTGCCGTGGCTGGTCGTGTTCATGGCCGTGGCCATGACTGTTGGTCTGGTGTGGGCGCTGTTGTTCGTGCCCGAGGATTATCAGCAAGGCTTCACCAACCGAATTTTTTACGTGCATGTCCCCGTGGCCTCGATCTCCTTAGCCTGCTTCCCGCTGATGGCTGGTGCTGGGGTGATTACCCTCGTCTGGAAAATGAAACTGGCCGACATGGTGGCCAAATCCGCCGCGCCGATTGGCGCCTGGTTTACGGCGGTGGCGCTGATTACTGGCGCCATCTGGGGGCAACCGACCTGGGGCACGTGGTGGGTGTGGGATGCGCGCCTGACGTCGATGTTGCTGCAGTTCTTCCTGCTGATCGGCGTGATCGCGCTGCGGTCCGCCATCGAGAGTCCGGATTCGGCTGCCAAGGCCTGTGCGCTGCTCTCCATCGTCGGTGCTATTAATGTTCCCATCATTAAATACTCGGTAGAGTGGTGGAACACGCTGCACCAACCAGCCACCGATCTGACCTTGAACGAGAATGGCGCGAATGGCCCGGAGATCTGGGTGCCGCTGCTGATCATGATGCTGGCCGTGTACTGCTTCTTTGTCATCAGTCTGGTGCTGGCCACGCGCAATGAAATTCTTGTGCGTGAGCGCCGTTCTCAGTGGGTGATGGATATCGTTGCCAAGGCAAAGGTTTAAGGAAAAGGGTTTATCGGCATGTTCAGTGGCATCGTGTTTTCCAGTGTGAGCGAATTTCTGCAGATGGGCACTTATGCTTTCCATGTGTGGACGGTCTATGGAGTGTTCGCCATTTTTGTATTCGTCAATCTGTACCTGCCTCGGGCGCAGCGCAATCAGTTCATCCGCGAGCAGAAGCGGCGGGCGCAGCGCGATGCACAGACGGGGAAGGCCAATGCTGCACAAAACGCAGGACAAGCGGACGACAGTGTCGCCCCGGGAGAGAGTGAATGAAGCCTCATCGACGCAAGAAACTGACAATCATCGCGTTCATCGCGACAGGCCTGAGCGTTGCGGTGGGTCTGTCCCTCTACGCACTCAGCAACAGTATCGATCTGTTCTTCACTCCCACGCAGATCGCGGCGGGTGAAGTGGTCGACGGGCAGCGCATTCGTATCGGTGGCATGGTCAAGGACGGCTCGGTGGTGCGCAGTGAGGAATCTTTGCATGTGGAATTCATCGCGACGGATTACAGCCACGATCTGCAAGTGCGTTACGACGGCATTCTGCCTGACCTGTTCCGCGAGGGGCAGGGCGTAGTCGCAGAAGGTATGGTGGCCGACGGGGTGTTTCAGGCGAGCCGTGTGCTGGCCAAGCACGATGAGAATTACATGTCCGTGGAAGTGAAGGCGGCGATGGATGCGGCTGAGAAGGACCGCGCCGCTGTAGTGCCCGCAGGAGAGAGCAATGGTTCCTGAACTGGGTCAGCTGACGCTCATTCTCTCGTTTTGTTTGTGCGTGATCCTGGGAACGCTGCCGCTCGTCGGCGCGAGTACCGGTAACCGTCTGTGGATCGGGTTGGCGCGGCCGCTGACGGCGGGCGTGTTCGTCTTCCTCAGTCTGAGCCTGCTGGTCCTCGGCTACAGCTTCGTCACTGATGATTTCTCGGTGTCCTTCGTGGCACAGCACTCCAACTCGCTGCTGCCGATTCAATACAAGATTACGGCCGTGTGGGGCGGGCATGAAGGCTCGTTCCTGTTCTGGACCTGGATGCTGTCTGGCTGGATGCTGGCCGTGGCCATCTTCAGCAAGGCGATGCCGGATGATTTCGTGGCGCGTGTGCTCGGGGTGATGGGCTTGATTGGCGCGGGTTACACGCTGTTCATGATCGCGACCTCCAATCCCTTTGATCGCATTCTGCCGCTGTCTCCACAGGACGGCGCCGACCTGAACTCCGCGTTGCAGGATTTCGGTTTCATCATTCATCCGCCGTCGCTGTACATGGGTTATGTGGGCTTCTCGGTGGTGTTCGCGTTTGCGATTGCGGCGCTGCTCAGTGGTCGACTTGATTCAGCATGGGCACGCTGGTCACGTCCTTGGGCCAATGCGGCCTGGGCAATTCTGACCATCGGTATCGCGCTGGGCTCCTGGTGGGCTTACTACGAACTGGGCTGGGGCGGCTGGTGGGCCTGGGACCCGGTCGAGAACCCGCCGATGATCAACTGGTTGCTGGGCACGGCGCTGATTCACTCACTTGCTGTCACCGAGAAACGTGGCGTGTTCAAGAGCTGGACCGTGCTGCTGGCCATCATGGCTTTCGCCGCGAGTTTGCTCGGTACCTTCATCACGCGTTCTGGTCTGCTGACTTCGGTGCATGCCTTCGCCAGTGACCCGACACGCGGGATTTACATCCTCGGATTCCTGGGTTTCGTCGTCGGTGGCTCGCTGCTGCTGTTTGCGCTGCGCGCTCCGTTGATGAAGAGCGAATTCGGTTTTGCAGCGGTCTCGCGGGAAGTGTTCCTGCTGGCCAACAACATCATCCTGGTGGTCGCCAGTGCCGCGATCCTGCTGGGTACGCTGTATCCGATGGTGTATCAGGCCGTCTCCGGCGGTGAGCTGCTTTCCGTGGGTCCTCCCTACTTCAACATGATCTTCGTGCCGCTGATGGGGATTCTGGTGCTGTTCCTGGCGCTCGGTTCAATCAGCCGCTGGAAGAAGACCTCCGTGCAATATCTGCGCAAACAACTCGGTCTGGTCGCCATTGCCAGTGTGCTGCTGGGGGTGGTGCTGCCGTTGGTCGTGACCTTCGAGTTCAATTTCGGCGCGAGCATCGCCACCATGCTGGGGCTGTGGATCATCCTCGGCATCGTGCAGGACATTCGCATCAGGATCAGCAACAAGGCGTCCACCGTCAGTGGGCTCAAGTCGCTGGCGACCAGTTACATCGGTATGCAGATCGCACACCTGGGCTTCGCTACGATCCTGCTCGGCGCGTCGCTGACCAGCATCTACAGTGTCGAGAAGAGCGTGCTGCTGGATGCCGGTGAGTCTGTCGATCTGGGCTCTTACGATTTCCTGTTCCAGGGAACTGAGCCGGTGCAAGGTCCTAATTTTGTGGGTGATCGCGCGACCTTCCAGGTCATGAAGAATGATGTGTACCAGCGTGATTTGCACCCCGAGAAGCGTGTGTATACCCAGAGCGGCAGCCCGTCGACGGAGATGGCGATTGATGCCGGTTTCTGGCGCGACCTGTTCATTACGCTGGGCGAGCCGCGTGAGTCCGGTGCCTGGTCGATGACGATCTACATCAAGCCCTTTGTGCGCTGGGTGTGGCTGGGAGCGATCCTGATGGCGCTGGGAGCTGTGGTAGCGGTGACCGACAAGCGGTATCGCCGTTTGAAGGTGAAGACGCTGGCACGTGAAGCGGCGGAGCAGACAGAGAAGCCCGACGCGAGTCTGCGTCCGGTGTCGAATTGAACGTACTGTTTTTAAATGCAATGGCATGGAACATGCCGCTAAGGTTGGTTGACGAATCATGCCCAGATTGAAACTGTTCATCCCGGTAGGGGTATTTCTGGTACTGGCGCTGCTGCTGTGGCGTGGGCTCTATCTCGACCCGCGCACGCTGCCGTCTGTGCTTATCGACAAGCCGTTGCCCGAGTTCTCACTGCCGACGGTGGAACAGTCTGATCGTTTGATTTCCAAGGCTGATTTGCCGAAGGAGCCCTTCCTGTTGAACGTGTGGGGCAGCTACTGTCTGCCTTGCCTGCAGGAAAATCCGATCCTGAAAGCCGCCGCCGACAAAGATGTGCTGCCGATCGTCGGTATCAACTACAAAGACAAGACTAATCTGGCGCAGATGTGGATGGACGACAATGGCAGTCCGTTTGACTTCAGCATCGTGGACGCCGATGGGCGTCTGGGCATTGATCTCGGTGTGTACGGTGCCCCGGAAACCTTCGTCATCGATGGCAATGGCGTGATTCGCTACAAGCACATCGGGGTAATCGACCCTCAGTCCTGGCAGGAGGAAATCATGCCGGCGATTGAAGCGGTGAAGGCGGAAGCGCTGAACTGATGACAACTTCTCCTGCCATGATCCATTCGCGTCGCGGAGCTATCGGTACCGTGCGCGTCCTCTTGCAACTCCTGACCCTGGCGCTGCTGTGTCTGACGGCCAACGCTTGGTCTGCCATCGACACCTTCGAATTCGAGAACGACGAACAGCAAGAGCGTTTTCGCACGCTCTCCAACGAGTTCCGTTGCCCGATGTGCCAGAACACCAGCTTGACTGGCTCTGGCGGTGGTGTAGCGGAAGACCTGCGTCGCGAGATCTACTTCATGATCGTCGACGGCAAGACCGACGAAGAGATCGAACAGTTCATGCTGGATCGCTATGGCGACTTCGTTCTCTATAAACCACGCCTGATGACGGAAACGCTGCTGCTGTGGTTCGGGCCGCTGCTGTTCTTGTTGCTGGGGGGCTGGATTGTGCTGGGTATCATCAAGCGCGCCCGCCCGCAGGTGCAGGAAACGGTGGTCATTGACGATGCCGATCAGGAGCGTCTGCGCAAGTTGCTGGCAGGTGTTGACCGTCTGGATGGGCAGGACAAATCTGAGAATCGCTAAACGCCGACGCGCGCCTTCCAGGCGTTGACTTCTACTACACATGATCATCCCGGTGACATTGCCTGACGGCGAGTTTCCGGTGAATTCAGGGGGATAATTTGTTCTGGTTTTTCGCTGCTGCGCTGGTGGTACTGGCGGTTCTTTTCGTGTTGCTGCCGTTGTGGAAAATTCACCGTGCAGGCAATAGTCATCGTGCCCGCCGCGAGCAGACCAATCTGCTGATATTTCAGGAGCGAATTGCGGAGCTGGAGGCCGAACGCGCCGCCGGGACGTTGGAAGAGGAGAATTTTCAGGCGCTGAAGCGAGAGCTGGAGCGCAGCCTGCTCTCTGACGTCGATGCCGGTGCAGCCGATGTTCAGAGCAAGGTCGAAAGCAGCGCCTCTCTGTTATCGCTCAGTCGCTTGATTCCGTTGGTGCTGGTGCTGATGGTGCCAGCAGCTACCTATCTGTTTTATCAGAAGTGGGGCTATCAGGATGAACTGGCGTTGGCGGAGCTGGGCGAGCGTACTCGCGCTGGTGTCACCAATGCCGAGGAAGCGCGCGATCTGATCTTTGCTATTGGCGAAGTCGTGCAAAGCGAGCCGGAAAACGGTTGGGCGTGGTTCTTCCTCGCGCAAAATCTGGTGAATCTGGGGCAATTCCCCGAGGCGGCAATGGCACTGGAGCGTGCAGCCGCCAATATCGCAGAGCCGCAGGACAAGGCGGAAATCCTCAGCCAGCAAGTCTACCTCGAATATTTCCTCGCCGAGCAGAAGCTGACGGACAAGGTGCAGGGCATCATCGATCAGATTCAGCTCATCAACCCGAATCACCAGATCGTTTTGGACATTCTCGGTATGGATGCGGAGCAGCGCGGCGACTACCAAACCGCCATCACCTATCTGCGCCGCATTCTGCAGACTACGCCACCCGGACCCGCCGCAGATGATCTGAATACGCGTATCGCCACTGCCCAGCAACAACTGGCAGCGTCGGGCGCTGCGCCGCAAGATGGCGCACAAGCGGCCGCCGAAGAAGGCCCCAGCATTGAGGTACAGCTTTCTCTAGGGGCTGATCTGAATCTGCCCGCCGGCACGCGCGTGTTCGTGTCAGCGCTGGAAGTGAATGGGCGCGGTCAGCCATTGGCGGCTGAGGCAATCACCGTCGCTGATCTGCCCGTCACCATTACGCTCACCAACTCCGATGCTGTTGGTCCTTTCAATCTGTCCTCTGCGGAGCAGATTTACATCGTCGCCACCGCTTCTTCCAGCGGTACCGCCAACGTGCAGGCGGGTGATCATCAGGCGCGTTCCGAGGGTTTCGCCCACGGTAATACTCACGCTATCATCCCCCTCGTCATCGAAGACATCGTGCCCTGACAGTGCGTACACCTCTGTAGGGCCTTGCATAATAACAAGAGCAAAACGGGGGCTGGCATGCTGGGAATCATGATGGATAAGCAATTGAATATTGCTGACATCCTTGAGTACGCGGCGCACTACAACACGGATGCGGAGATCGTTACCCGACAGGTCGAGGGCGGCATTCACCGCTACCGCTACGACGCAGCATTGTTGCGCACGAAACAACTGGCTAATGCGTTAGGCGCGCTGGGTGTGCAACCGGGTGACCGGGTGGCCACACTGGCGTGGAACACCTATCGCCACTTCGAGCTTTACTACGCTGTCTCCGGCATGGGGGCGGTGATCCACACCATCAATCCTCGCCTGTTCGCCGAACAGATCATCTACATCATCAATCATGCGCAGGACAAATACGTCTTCGTTGATTTGACCTTCGTGCCTTTGCTGGAGGCCGTAAAGAGCCATATTCCAGTAGTGAAAGGGTTTGTGGTGATGACAGATCGCGCGCACATGCCGAACTCTTCGCTCCCCAATCTACTGTGCTATGAAGAGTTACTGGCAGCACAGCCCGCGCAGTTCGACTGGCCAGAGTTTGATGAGAAAACAGCGGCGGGACTTTGCTATACCTCGGGGACAACCGGCGACCCGAAAGGCGTCATGTATTCCCATCGTTCTACCGTGATGCATGCCATCTCGTCCTGCCGCGCGTCGGCCATGAACCTCGGGCCGTTGTCCCGTGTGCTGCCGGTGGTGCCGATGTTTCACGTGTGTGCCTGGGGTGTGCCTTACAGCGCGCCCATTGCGGGTTCCAGTATCCTGTTTCCCGGCGCGGGGATGGATGGCGCCTCGTTGTATGAATTGATCGATGGCGAGAAGGCTACCTCCTTGCTGGGCGTGCCGACAGTGTGGTTGAACCTGCTCAACTACATCGACTCGGTGAACGGCAATCTCGACAGCGTTGAGAACGTGGTCATTGGCGGTTCCGCCGCACCGCGCTCCATGATGGAGAAATTTCACGACAAATACGGCGTGTTCCCGATCCACGCCTGGGGCATGACCGAGATGAGCCCGATGGGCAGTCTGTGCGTGCAGACGCCCTATCTGCTGAAGGCTGACAAGAATGCGCGCGCCGCCATTCAATCCAAACAGGGGCGCCCGGTGTTCGGCGTGGAAATGAAGATTGTCGATGATGAGGACCGCGCGCTGCCTCACGATGGCAAGACCTTTGGCCGCCTGATGGTGCGTGGCCCGTGGGTGGCGAGCGGGTATTACAAGAACGATGATCGCTCCGCTTTTCGGGGTGGCTGGTTCGATACCGGTGATGTCTCCACCATCGATGTGGACGGCTACATGCAGATCGTCGACCGCAGCAAGGATGTCATCAAGTCCGGCGGGGAGTGGATCAGTTCGATTGAACTGGAGAACTATGCCGTGGGTCATCCTGCGGTAGCGGAGGCCTGCGTGGTCGGGGTTGCCCACCCCAAATGGGATGAGCGACCCCTGTTGCTGATCGTCCGCAAGCCGGGTGCAGAATGCAGTAAAGAGGCTATAATCGGCTACCTCGCAGACAAGGTGGCCAAGTGGTGGATTCCGGACGATGTTGTGTTCGTGGACGCCCTTCCGCATACTGCCACGGGTAAGTTGCTGAAGACGGAAGTAAGGGCAAAATTCGAAAGACATTATCTCGACCTTGCATCCTGACAGCATCATCGCACACAGGCCAAATGACATCATGAGCAGTAATCTCAACACCCCGAATTCAAAAAGTGTGAATTCAAAAAATGAGAGTTCAGCAGGGCTGATCGACAAGTTCGGTCGGCGCGTTGATTACATCCGTCTTTCGGTGACGGATCGCTGCGATTTCCGCTGTGTTTACTGCATGACCGAAGACATGACTTTTTTGCCGCGCGATCAGGTGCTGTCCTTGGAAGAGATCTACCAGGTGGCGCAGGCTTTCACTGAGTTGGGCGTCAACAAGATTCGTCTCACCGGTGGTGAGCCTCTCGTGCGCAGCAACGTGATGTCGCTGATCAATCGCCTCGGCAAACTCGATGGACTGAAAGAACTCTTGCTGACAACCAACGGTGCGCAGCTGGAAAAATTCGCGGCACCATTGCGAGCCGCTGGCGTCAACCGCATCAACATCAGTATCGACAGTCTCGATGCCGAACGCTTCCGTCGTATCTCGCGCGTAGGGAAACTTGATAGTGTGCTGGCCGGTATTGAAGCCGCACGTCAGCAGAATTTCGAACGCATTCGTTTGAATGCCGTGATCATGAAAGGCTACAACGACGACGAAGTATTAGCGTTGACGGAGTTTGCGCTGGAGCGGGATGTCGATATCGCTTTCATCGAAGAGATGCCACTTGGCAATGCCTCTGATCATGATCGTGAAAGCACCGTGTGCAGCAATGACTGGGTGCGTGAAGTCATCTCCAGTCGTTATGAGTTGTTGTCCAGTACCACCACCACGGCAGGTCCGTCGCGCTACTACAAAATTCCGGGACACGAGAGCCGCATCGGTTTCATCTCTCCTGTCAGTCATAATTTCTGCAGTGACTGTAACCGCGTGCGCGTGACCGTGGAAGGGCGCTTGCTGTTGTGTCTTGGCAACGAGCACTCCATGGATTTGCGCGCCATCCTGCGCGAACAAAAGGGCGACATCGAGGCTTTGAAACAGGCCATCGTCAAGGCGATGGACCTGAAGCCCGAGCGTCATCATTTCTATGAAAAAGATTACATCCAACCTATTCGTCTGATGAACATGACTGGCGGGTAAATCCCGTTTCGTGTCATATCCTGTGGAGCCCCGATTCGATAATGAGTAGCACTGTTTCTGATAACAAACCCGTATTCATTCCTGTCCGCGTTGCTGTAGTGACCGTCTCCGACACTCGTACTGAAGAGACAGACAAGTCTGGCCATTACCTCGTGGAATGTGTGAAAGCGGCCGGGCATATTCTCGTCAGCAAACAGATCGTCAAAGATGATACCTACAAGCTGCGCGCCGTCGTGGCGACGCACATTGCGGATGATAATGTGCAGGCAGTTCTGTTGACGGGCGGAACAGGCTTCACGTTCCGCGACAATACGGTCACCGCAGTGACGCCCTTGCTGGACAAACATATTGAGGGATTTGGCGAAGTGTTTCGTTATCTCTCTCATGCGGAGATCGGCAGCTCGACCATTCAGTCACGTGCATTCGCAGGGCTGAGTAACGGAACAATCGTGTTTTGTATGCCGGGTTCACCGGGGGCGTGCAGAACGGCATGGGAAGGGATCGTGGCGCAGCAGCTGGACAGTCGTCATAAGCCGTGCAATTTCGTGGATAAACTCAAGAAACCTTGAGCCTTTCTGGTGTGGTCTGCGGAAGGAAGATGTTTCTGCAGGACCGGCGTTTTATGTTCCTACTTATTCGTTTACAGCAAACACCGAGATTACACATTGTCCTGTTGGGGCAATATCTAATCTCGGGGTAGTCTACTTATTGCGTACTCTTGTTGGTGACTTTGCATAAGCGATTTCCTGATCGGGTCATGTTAGCCGGCTTGGGGCCGGTTCCCGAATCAGGCAACGCCCAGCATCGTCAGTACAGGTACGGCGACAGAAGCGGCTACAATCGCTACTGAAATCAAAGCGGCACGTGCATTTACAAATACTTCACTCATTTTTTGCTCCTTGGATTGAATTTAAATTGAATTGCGATTATTCGTTACTGCAAATTTGTTACCGATATTGCCTTGGTAACGAGGCGCATAGTAACACTATAGTGAATAAAAGTAACACTTATTTTTTAATGAGCTTTAAGGTAACGGTCGCGCATTTGTGTCAACTGGCCGCTGCCATGCTCAATGTTTTGAGATTTCCCGGGAGATTCATATGAGCGAAATACAGGAATCGGCCGTCAGTCTGGCCGGGCAGGTTGTGGCGGTGCCCGAGAGTCGGCAGTTGGATATCCTTGCTGATCTGCTGGTGGCCAGGGGGGCAGAGGTCATGCGCGTCCCATTGGTTGCCATTCTGGATGCCGTCGATCAAGAAGTGATTGCGAACTGGTTGCATCAGTTCATCGCAGCCCCGGGAGACTATCTGGTCGTGCTGACGGGCGAAGGCTTGCGTCGGTTGAGCGCAGCAGCGGAACGTCAGGGGTGTCAGGCGCAATTCATTGCGGCTTTGGATAAAGTCTGCAAAATTTGTCGCGGGCCCAAGCCTGGCAGAACGCTCAAGGAGATGGGGCTGAAGCCTGATCTGCTGGGCAAGGCGCCGACCACGCCCGGCATCATCGAAGCCTTGGATGAATTGGATTTGCAGGGCAAGCAGGTGGCGGTGCAGTTATATGGCGAAGAGCCCAATCTCCTGCTGATTGATTACCTCCATGCCCGAGATGCCATAGTGAGCACCGTGGCGCCTTACATTTATGCGCCGGATTCTGATGAAGAGAAAGTTCTGGAGTTGATAGAGTTACTCTACACGGGTCGTGTCACCATGATGACTTTCACCAGTCAGCCGCAGTTTCTGCGCCTGCTGGAAGTGGCTCGCAAGGCAGGTATCGAAGAGCGTTTGTACGCGGGTCTTGCCAGAGTCAAGATTGCCGCCGTGGGGCCAGTGGTCGCCGATCAATTGCGCGGCGCGGGTGTAGCAGTGGCAGTGATGCCGGAGTCACTGTTTTTCATGAAACCGATGGTGACAGAGTTGGTAAGGCTCGCTAAAGCCGAGTCGAGTGGAGGATAACAAAATGGTGAAAGCGGGGCGTATGCAAACCCGGGCGGGATTACTGTTGACCTTGTTGCTGATGCTGCAGGGCATTGCGCATGATGTGTATGCACAAACATTGACCGCGTCGATTGTCACCGATAAAGGCACGATGGAAGTGGAGCTGAACGAACAGGCTGCGCCTACCACGGTCGCCAATTTCGTGAACTTGGCGCAGCGCGGTTTCTATGATGGGCTGACCTTTCATCGAGTCGAGCGCAATTTTGTGATTCAAGGGGGTGACCCGGATGGGAATGGCACCGGCGGACCGGGTTATCGTTTCACTGGTGAGGCGATTCTGAAACACACGCGTCCTGGCACCTTGTCGATGGCGAATAGCGGCATCGGTACCGATGGCAGCCAGTTCTTCGTCACTCTGGTTGCGACGCCTCATCTGGATGGCAAGCATTCGGTGTTCGGTCGCGTGGTCAGCGGACTGGATACGGTCTACAAGATTGTCCGTGGCGATGTAATTCGCAGTATCACCATCAGCGGCGATACCAGCGCGTTGATGACACGCAAAAAGACAGATTTGCAGCAGTGGAATGCCACACTTGATGTTGGCTTTCCAGAGCTGCGGCCTGCTCCGGTGTCGAACTGATTGTGATCAGGGCAGGACTTGCTTGAAGGGTTTGACGACGACGCTGCGAAACACGCCTGCTGTGACATAAGGGTCGTCATTCGCCCACTGTTGCGCTTCTGCCAGTGAATCAAAGCTGGCAACGATCAGGCTGCCGGTGAAACCTGCTGTGCCCGGGTCGTTGCTGTCGATGGCCGGGTGCGGACCGGCAAGGATGATACGGTTTTGCGCGGTCATGGCCTGCAGGCGCTCCAGATGCGCCGGACGTGTGGCGGCGCGCAGGGGCAGGCTGTCAGGGACATCTTCACAGATAATGGCGTAAAGCATTGAATGGATTCCTCGTGTCTTGGCTTGCGATGAGTGGCAGATATGGTAATCGATTTGTCGTAGTCAGTCTGTTATTGTGCCGGGCATGGCGCAGTATCTCGAAATTCATCCACAAAACCCCGAACCAAGACTGATCAAGCAGGCTGTCAAAGTGCTGCTTGCCGGTGGCGTTATCGTCTACCCGACAGACTCGACTTATGCACTTGGTTGCCACATCGGCGACAAAGATGCGATAGAGCGCATTCGCCGCATTCGCCAGCTGGATGACAAGCACAATCTGACTCTCGTCTGCCCGGATCTTTCCTCGATTGCCACTTATGCCAAGGTGCCCAACAGTGCCTATCGACTTCTGAAAGCCTACACGCCCGGCGCCTACACGTTCATTTTGACGGCCACTGCCGAGGTGCCCCGCCGGTTGATGCACCCGCGCCGCAAGACCATCGGGCTGCGTGTGCCGAATCATACTGTCACCCAGGCACTGCTGGCTGAACTCGGTGAGCCGATCATGAGCACCAGTCTGATTCTTCCCGGCGAGGCCGAGCCATTGATCGACATTTATGAAATTCGCGAGCGTCTTGAGCGCAGTGTCGATTTGATCATTGACAGCGGTTCCTGCGGATTGGAAGCGACGACAGTGATCGATCTGGCGGATGGTGCGGTGGAAGTTGTTCGCGTAGGCAAGGGTGATCCGACGCCTTTCCGGTAAGTCCTCTCTCGCCGCGGCCCCTGCTGGCAGAAAAATAATCGTATTCAAACAGGCCATCTGCAATAATGCCGCTCTCAAAAAGGACTCTGTCGGTAAGGGGAGAGAGCTTGTCTATCGCTAATTCGCAGCAAAGGGTACTGTCTGGCATGCGCCCGACAGGCCGTCTACACCTCGGGCATCTGCACGGCGTTCTCAATAACTGGGTCAAGTTGCAGCACCAGTATGAGTGCTATTTCTTCGTCGCCGACTGGCACGCCCTGACCACCCACTACAACGATCCCGGCATTCTGGAAGCGAGCGTCTTTGACATGGTCATCGACTGGCTGGCGGTGGGTGTCGATCCGTCCACCTGTTCGCTGTTCATCCAGTCTCAGGTGCCGGAGCATGCCGAGCTGCATTTGTTGCTGTCCATGATCACGCCGCTGGGCTGGCTGGAGCGTGTTCCCAGCTACAAGGATCAACAGGACAAGCTGCGCGACAAGGACCTAGAGACCTATGGGTTCCTCGGTTACCCCTTGCTGCAGAGTGCCGACATTCTGATCTACAAGGCCGGGTTGGTGCCGGTGGGAGCTGATCAGGTGGCGCACGTGGAGCTGACCCGTGAAGTCGCACGCCGTTTCAACCACATGTATGGCCGCGAGCCCAATTTTGCCGAACTCGCCGAGGCCGCCGTGCGCAAGATGGGCAAGGGCGCTGCGAAAGAGTTTGCCGGTTTGCGTACCGCGTATCAGCAGCAGGGCAGTCAGGAAGCGTTGGAGGCTGCGCGCGCACTGATCCTGCAACAACAGAATATTTCGGCTGCAGATCGCGAGCGTGTGCAAGGGTATCTGGAAGGCGGCGGCAAGATGATTCTGACGGAGCCGCAGGCACTGCTGACGCCAGCGGCCAAGATGCCTGGTCTGGACGGACAGAAGATGTCCAAGTCCTACAACAACACCATCTCCTTGCGCGAGCCCGTGGATCAGGTACAAAAGAAAATTCAAACCATGCCGACCGACCCCGCCCGCGTGCGCAGGACCGATCCCGGCGAGCCGCAGCGCTGCCCGGTCTGGCAACTGCATGAAGTCTATTCCAGCGCCGAGACTCGCGCCTGGGTAGAGACAGGTTGTCGCAGTGCCGGCATTGGTTGCCTGGAATGCAAGCGTCCAGTCATCGACGCGGTGATCGCTGAGTTGCAGCCGATTCAAGTGCGCGCCAGTCACTATGAGAAAGACCCGTCTGCAGTAAAGGCGGTGATCGAGGCGGGCAACAAGGCGGCGCGTGAGTGTGCCGGTCGGACACTGCAGGAAGTGCGGCAGGCCATGGGGCTGAGCTACAAATGAGACACAGGTGATCAGAACGTGACGAATGAGGCGCTGACAGCCGAGAACGACACAGCCACGAATGGCACAGGGCAGGGTGATCCGCAGACCCCGGAATCGATCGAGCCTCGCGTGCGGCGCATGACGCAAGGATTGCGCAGGTCCGGTGGCTTCCAGCTTGAGCAGGAAGGCGTTGACGGCACTCAGCAGGAAATGCCTTTCGCGTTTGTGGATGGCAAGGCCGTCACCGAGTTGCCGACTGATCTGTATATCCCGCCGGATGCCCTCGAAGTGTTTCTCGAAGCCTTCGAAGGCCCGCTGGACCTGCTGCTCTATCTGATCAAGCGCCAGAATATCGACATCCTCGAAATCGATGTCGCCGAGATCACCAGCCAGTACATGGCCTACGTGGATCTCATGGAGGCGAGCCAGTTCGAACTCGCGGCGGAATATCTGGTAATGGCTGCCATGCTGGCAGAGATCAAGTCGCGCATGCTGTTGCCCCGCAGCAGCAACGAAGAAGAGGACGAAGAGGATCCGCGTGCGGAGCTGATTCGGCGCCTCCAGGAATATGAGCGTTACAAGAAGGCGGCGGAGGACATGGACGAGCTGCCGCGTCTGGAGCGAGACATCTACGCCGCTGGAGCAGAGACACCGCAGATGGAGCGCAACGCGCCCGAACCGGTAGTGGAGCTGCGCGAAATCCTGATTTCTCTGGCCATGGTGCTGCGGCGTGCGGACATGTTCGAGAGTCATCAAGTGCAGCGTGAGACGCTGTCGACGCGGGAAAAAATGTCCGAGATCCTGGTGCGCCTTTCCAGCCAGCGCTTCGTGTCGCTGGTCTCTCTGCTGATGCGGGAGGAGGGGCGTCTGGGGGTGGTGGTGACCTTTCTGGCGGTCATGGAGCTTATCAAGGATTCTCTCATCGAGATTGTCCAGACCGAGCCCTTTGGCCCCATACATTTGAAGGCGCGCAGTGAATGAACGAAATCAATACCAAACTCAAGCAGATCATTGAGGGTTTGTTGCTGGCAGCGGGGAAGCCGCTGTCACTGGAGGCCATAGGCGAAGTGTTTCTGGAGGAGGAGCGTCCCTCTCGCGAGGAACTGCTGGAGGCTATCGCGGCAATTGCCGCTGACACGGAAGGCCGGGGCTTTGAACTCAAGGAAGTCGCTTCCGGATTCCGTTTTCAGGTCAGACAGGATCTCAGTCCCTGGGTGTCACGCCTCTGGGAAGAACGCCCGCAGCGTTATACCCGGGCTCTGTTGGAGACACTGGCACTGGTGGCTTACCGCCAGCCGATTACCCGGGGTGACATCGAGGAAATTCGTGGCGTGAGCGTGAGTTCCACCATTATCCGCACGCTGCTGGATCGCGAGTGGATTCGGGTAGTGGGGCATCGTGATGTGCCCGGCCGACCCGCGATGTTCGCCACCACGCGTCAGTTCCTCGACTACTTCAATCTGAAGAGTCTGCAGGACTTGCCGCCGCTGTCCGAGATTCGCGATCTCGACAAACTCAACCCGGAGCTGGCGCTTGAGGATGACGACCTCGCCGGCATGCGCGTCCTGGAATTGCCGCCAGAGCGTGTAAGGGCTGAGCCTGGTGAAGGAGACGAGGATGACGACAGCGATGAGCTTGACGAAGACGATGACGAATTCCTGGACGAAGCAGAAGCGATGGCACTGGCGAAACGTCCGTTGGATGAGATTCTGGGCATTGGCCAATTCGCAAACAAACAAGGCGAGCTGACCCCCGAGCAAGACTAGAACGTATTACCAATAGAGCGAGCTTCAAATTTGAAGTTCGCCAGACACATGTCGTGAGACAGCGGAGAAGACGATGGACGAAAAACTGCAGAAAGTATTGGCGCGCGCGGGCTTCGGTTCGAGGCGTGAGATGGAGGAGTGGATCAAACAGGGACGCATCAAGATCAACGGCAAAGTCGCCGATATCGGGGATCGTGTGGGCAAAGCCGACGCGCTCCTCGTCGATGGCAAGAAGGTCAATCCCAACAGTGCTGTCAGCGAACTGCAGCGGGTGCTGTTGTACAACAAACCAGAAGATGAAATCTGCTCACGCAAGGACCCGGAAGGCCGACGCTCCGTGTTCGACAAACTGCCTCCCATCACTCACGGACGTTGGGTCGCCATCGGACGTCTCGATATCAACACCAGTGGTCTGTTGCTGTTTACCACCGACGGTGAACTTGCCAATCGTCTGATGCACCCCTCGTCAAACATTGACCGTGAGTACGCCGTGCGTGTGATGGGAGATGTCACTGATGAGGTGATTGCCAACATGCTCAAAGGCGTGATGCTTGATGAGCACCTGTGCAAGTTCTCGGATATCCAGTACTTCGCCGGTGAAGGGGCTAATCGCTGGTATCACGTTGTGCTGATGGAAGGACGTAACCGGGAGGTGCGCAAGCTGTGGGAATCCCAGGGCATCCGGGTGAGTCGGTTGAAGCGTGTGCGCTACGGCCCGATCTTCATTCCCAGCCGAGTCAAGAAGGGCGATTTCTACGAATTGCCGAAAGAGGAAATGGCGCTGCTGTACAAAGCAGTCAACCTTCCCTTGAACACCCGTCCAAAGAAAGTGGCTCCCGTGCGGCGCTGATTTTTCTTTCGCAGGCTGCGTGTTTCTTCGCATGCACAGTCTGCTTCTGCTAGAAACGAACGACATTTCCTCCGCTGGCTTTGGCGCTTCCGAGCGCCTTGGCGGCGCGTTCCAGCAGGCTGGTGCTGGAGTCAGTGCCGGTCAACACGGAGAAACCCAAACTGAGTGCCACTTGCAAGGATTCTGCTCCGGGTACTGCGTCGCGCTCCTCCAAGCCCTCTCTTTGGACGCTCTTCAGAATTCGCTCGGCAATGACCTGAGCGCCTTCCTTGCCGGTGTTGTGGAGGATCACCAGGAACTGATCGTCTTCATAGCGGAATACCGCGTCGGTAGTGCGACACAGTTGCATGATGCGATGGGCCAGTGCGCTCAGCACCCTGTCACCTGTTACATGGCCAAAGTGATCGTTCAGCTCGCCCATGTGATCGACATCGATCAGCAGAATGGAGAGAGCCTGATTATGACGCTTGGACAGATCAATCTCGCGTTCCAGTGTCTGGGACAGCATGCTGATGTTGCCTGCTCCGGTCAGTGGATCCGTATAGGCTGCCTTGACTGCGGTGGTGTATTTCAGCGAGTTGCGTAATGGGCAGATCAGCGGTGACAGCAGCGATTCAAGTATCCCGAGTTCTTTCTCGGTGAATTTCTTGCTGCGTTTGAAAACAATCTCGCCGAGACGATCTTCGCTGGTGATCAGTCGGTAGCCGCAGCTGTGCGTCGATTGTTTGGCGATGCTGGCATCGACCCCTTGATCCTCATTGCTGTAGTAGATGCCATCCAGCTTGACCGCCGTACTCACGTTCTCCAGATACACACTCAACAGCGTGTTCAGCTCCAGTGACGATTGCAGTACTTCACTCAGTTGTATGCGCAAGTCGGGTTTTTCGCCCGGCAGCAAACCTGTCTGCGTGATCGGTTTAACCTTGCCGGCAACAGTCTCAGACTGGGTTTTTGCCTGTACGGATATCACCATGATTCACCTCGGAATAGCATTTGTTGTTGTGGCATCGCTGGGATTCAAAGTCCGATGACTTTGTTGCCGCCAGCACTCTTGATCAGGTAAAGCGCTTTGTCGGCGCGATTGAACAGCGTCTCCGGCGTATCCGACTCGCAGAACGACGTGACACCGACACTGACCGTAATCCTGACGGACAGCTCTTCCAGTGCAATCTCGGTGTCTTCAATACGGCGTCGGATACGCTCGGCAATCACCAGTGCTCCTTCGGCGTTGGTGCGATTGAGCAACACTACAAACTCTTCACCACCATAACGAAAGCTCAAGTCGGTTTGCCGATTCACCTGTTTCAGTGTGCTGACCAGTTGCTTAAGCACCTTGTCTCCAGCACTGTGACCGTAGTGATCATTGATGAGTTTGAATTTGTCGATGTCCAGCACCAGAAGCGACAGTGCGTGTTGATGCCGACGCGAGAGGCTTATTTCTCTTGCCAATGTGTTGGTTAGTGCGATGCGATTACCGGCTCCTGTCAGTGGATCCGTCAATGATGCGGTCAATGCGTCGTAATACAAAAGCGAGTTGCGCAGAGGGCAGATCAGGGCGCTGAGCATGACTTCGATTCCTTCCAGATCCCGATCGGCAAAACGGGTACTGCGGTAGAAGACGATCTCGCCGAGATGATCTTGAGCGGTAATCAAACGATAACCGCAGCTGTGTGAGGCCTTGCGACCGGCGAGCAGCTGCAGCGATTTATGTTCGTTGATGTATTGGAGGCCATCCAGGTCAATAAGAGGGGACAGCTCTTTCAGGAATAGCTGCAGCAACTGCTCGATTTCCAGTGTGGTCTGCAGGCTGGCCGCCATCCGGTAGCGTCGCTCGCTGTAGTTTTCCCTTGGGATCTCCACCGGCGGCAATAGCGGTTTGAGCAGGCTGATTCTCGCGCTGTTGAAATCAATCGTGTTCGAGGGTTGAAGTAACGTCGCCATTATTTGATCGCTCCCGAGTCCTGAAGCTGCGAGCGGCGGCAGCGGCTTCTGGTCGACATCCTGATTGATGTCTGTACTGGGGTTAAGCCATTATCATGCCAATCGCATTGACTATGTTTTTATCTATATAAAACAAAAGGTTGGAATCAAGGTTCTGGAACTGATGAGGTGTGGCGGCAAAAGCGCCATTGCCGCTGTCATGTTGGAGCGGCAAATTTTGTCGCTTTGCCACCGCAACAGGGTGGCAAAGGGTTGGCAAAGACGGTTTTCTGACGCACTGAGCGCCTTTTAAGGGAGGAGTTCTGGCGCTGGGCTCAGGCTTTCAGTGCCTGGCCCGTGACTTGCTGGCTGTCATTGCCCATCAGAAAGAGATACAGGGCCATCCGCGCTTCCGGAGTGGCCAGTTTTGTCGGGTCTTCCGCTGGATAAGCCGCTTTACGCATGGCGGTACGGGTGGCGCCCGGATCGATGCTGTTGACGCGGACGGAGCTGGTCTGTTTCAACTCATCGGCGAGCACCTGCATCATGCCTTCTACGGCAAATTTACTCACCGCATAACCTCCCCAGTAGGCACGTCCTGTTCTGCCGACACTGGAAGAGGTGAAGATAACGCTGGCCTGTGGGGCTGCCTGCAAGGCCGGTAGCAGGCTGCGTGTCAGCAGGAAGGCAGCGTTGACGTTGACCTGCATGACCTGCATCCAGGCATCCAGTGGGTAGAACTGCAATGGTGTACGTGGCCCGAGAGCGGCGGCATTGTGCAGCAACCCGTCCAGTCGGCCGTACTGTTCCAGCACGGTGTCACCCAGTTCGCGATAATCGTCTTCTTTGGCATGTTGCAGGTTCAGTGGGTGGATGATGGCTTCCGGTGCGCCACTGGCGGCAATCTCGTCGTAGACTTTTTCCAGTTTACTGACGGTCTTTCCCAGCAGAATAACCGTTGCTCCATGGGCAGCGTAGGTGAGTGCGGCGGCACGGCCAAGGCCATCTCCGGCACCGGTCACCAGAATCAGTTTGTCTTTGAGAAGGTCCGGCTGAGCTTGATAGTTTTCCATGTGTGTTTCCGTGATTGTGTCAATTGTTCGGGTGCTTCTGGCAAGAGGCTGCCGCTCAGTGTTTCCTGTCGGCAGGGTTAAGCCATGCGGTGATGGCGTCGACATGTGTGACGATCATGTCGGCTCCCCAGTCAGCGACAGGAGGCGAGGCGGGCAGATAACCGTAAGCCGCCGCGATGGTGTACATCCCCGCTTGCTGCCCTGCGCTGATGTCGCGGGGGTGATCGCCTACATAAACACTTGCCGACGGTTCACACCCCAGTTGTCGGCAGGCCAGCAACAGCGGTTCTGGATGTGGTTTGGTGAAGGTGACATGCTCGGGGCAGATCAGGGTCTGGCAGCGTTCCAGCAGGCCGAGGCTGCGCAGCAGGGGAGTGCTGAACTGCTCGGGCTTGTTGGTGACGACGCCCCAGGGAATGCTGTGTTTCTCCAGGTTGCTCAGCAGCTGATCCATGCCGGGGTACAGTGTGGAGCGGGTCTGTGGGATGCGTTCGCCATACAATGCCAGCAATTTCGCATGCAAATCTTTGAAGCGAGGATCGCTTTCGTTGATACCGAATGCCAGCTCTACCAGCGCGCGCGCCCCATTGGAAACGGTCTGATGGACGGCCGCTGCGCTCACAGGTGCGATGCCGGCGGCCATCGTCATCTCATCGAGTACCGCGGCAAAGTCGGCGGCAGTGTCCACCAAGGTTCCGTCCAGATCGAACAGCATGCTGGTAATAGCGAATGGTGAAGTTACAGCCATGACCGCTTCAGTTCCGCTCGACAACAGGAGCTGAGTCGACCGCCGCAGGGCGGGTGAAGTGAGCCAGGTAATTCACGTCGACATTCGGTTGCAGAGAATAGCGCTTGGTGATGAGGTTATAGCCCATGCCGGTCAGTTCGCCAGTGTCGAGATCACAATCCCTGCACCATGCAGCCAGTTCCGATGGGCGTATGAATTTGGCGAAATCGTGTGTGCCTTTGGGGAGCAGGTTCAGAATATATTCGGCCCCGAGGATTGCGAAGACGTAGGCTTTGGGGTTGCGGTTGATCGTCGAGAAGAACAGATGACCGCCAGGTTTCACCAACATGGCGCAGGCCGCCACGATAGCTGCCGGGTCTGGCACATGCTCCAGCATCTCCAGGCAAGTCACCACGTCGTACTGCCCTGGCTCACGCTGTGCCAGCGCTTCCGCCGCTATATTCTCGTAGCGAATGGCGAGACCACTTTCCAGCTGATGCAGTCTTGCCACCGCCAGGGAAGCTTCCGCCAAATCAATAGCCGTCACATCAGCTCCTTGCCGCGCCATCGCTTCGCTCAGAATGCCGCCGCCGCAACCAATATCGACAACGCGCTTGCCAGCCAGTGCGGTCTTGCTGGTGATGAAGCCCATACGCAAGGGATTGATCTCGTGCAGTGGTTTGAATTCGCTGAGAGGGTCCCACCACCTTGATGCCAGTGCTTCGAATTTGCGAATCTCCCCCAGATCACTGTTGGAGGTGGTGCTGTTGTGCGTGTTCGTCATGGAAGTCCCTCAGTGCTTGGCGTCGGGTTGAATATGTGTTTGCCAGGCCAGTGTATTGCTGCGCAAGCTCTGTGTGTCAATGGTCGTCAGTTGGCCGCCGTCGACAAGCAGCCTGCCGCCTACCCAGACGTGGCTGACCTGGCTGCTCTGCGTGCTGTAGACCAGATGTGACAGCGGGTTGTACACCGGCATGGCGTTGAAGGTGTCCATGCGGATGGCAACGATATCCGCAAGCTTGCCGGGTTCCAGAGAACCGATCCGGTCGTCCATGCCTAGCGCGCGGGCTCCGTTCAGGGTCGCCATTTGCAGTGCCTGGTGAGCCGGGACCGCGCTGGCATCACCGGCCACCGCTTTGCCGAGCAGAGCGGCGGTGCGCATTTCGGAGAGCATGTCGAGATCATTGTTGCTGGCGGCACCGTCGGTCCCCAGCGCCACGTTGACATCCGCGCTGTACAGTTTTGCGACCGGGCAGAAACCGCTGGCTAGTTTCAGGTTGGACTCTGGGCAGTGCACGACGCTTGCACCGTTGTCATGCAGTAGCGCAATCTCGGCATCAGTCAGCTGGGTGGCATGGACGCAAAGCAGGCGTGGTGTCACTAGGCCAAGCTCGGCGAGTCGTTGCAGCGGGCGTTTGCCAGTGGCTGCTTTCGCGTCATTCACTTCCTGCGCTGTTTCATGGACGTGCATATGAATCTGTACATCCATCTCTTCGGCCAGTACGGCGATCTTCAGCAGCGGAGCGTCTGAAACGGTATAGGGCGCATGGGGACCAAAGGCGACGTTGATCAATGGGTGATGGCGATAAGTGTCATGCAGTTCAGTAGTTTTGCTGATGTATTCGTCGGCATCTGCAGCCCAGGCACTGGGGAAGTCCAGCACCGGGCAGCACAACTGCGCGCGGATGCCGATCTCCTTGGCTGCTCTGGCGGCAGCATCCGGGAAGAAATACATGTCTGCGAAACAGGTGGTGCCGCATAACAGCATCTCGGCAATTGCCAACTGAGTTCCCTCGTACACGAACTGTTCGTTGACCCAGCGGCTCTCCATAGGCCAGATAAAATCCTGCAACCAGGTGTGCAAGGGCAGGTCGTCGGCGGTACCACGTAACAGTGACATGGCTGCGTGACCATGTGCGTTGATCAGTCCGGGGATCAGCGCATGCTCATGGAGATTGAATTCTTCGGTGGCACTGTACCGCTGTTTGGAGCTTTGCGTGGGCAGCAATTCCAGGATGCACCCTGCATGCACGGCTATGCTGTGTTCCTCAAGAACGGATTGTGTCCCATTGACTGGGATGATCCAACGGGCGTGGATGAGCAGATCAATCTGTCGGGGAGTTTCTGGCTGCACAGTCGCTTCACTCAGGCTGCTGATGAAATAGGACGCAAATTATAGCGAAAGCCGTATGAAATAGCCCGCCCGGGAAAGGTCGCTGCCTTTAGAACGATGTACGACGCGATTTGGCCGCTTTTGGGCGCTATCGCAAGGTGCATGCCTGCGTAGAACTGAAAGCGTTCTTGAGCCTTCAAAACGTGTTTTTGAGTGTCGGTCGGGCATTAGTTTGTGGTAGCATTGCGAACTTTTACAGGGCACGAATCGTGAGATTTTTCATGGCGATCCGTTGCTTCTATGTGGTGTCGCTGAGGGTTTTGGATTTATGTCTGATACAACAAAACAGGTACTGCCCGTTTCTCTCGAAAGTGAAATGCGGGAGTCTTATCTGGCCTACGCCATGAGCGTCATTGTCGGCAGAGCGCTTCCGGATGTACGCGATGGACTCAAGCCCGTACACCGCCGCGTCCTCTTTGCGATGAATGTTCTCTCCAACGATTGGAACAAACCCTACAAGAAGTCGGCCCGTGTGGTCGGTGACGTCATCGGTAAATACCACCCGCACGGCGACACAGCGGTGTACGACACCATTGTGCGCATGGCCCAGAGCTTTTCTCTGCGATACACGCTGGTGGATGGTCAGGGTAATTTCGGCTCCGTGGACGGTGACATGGCTGCCGCTATGCGATACACCGAAATCCGCATGGCCAAGATTGCCCACGATCTGATGGCTGATCTCGACAAGGAAACAGTCGACTTCTCTGACAACTATGACGGCACCGAGAAGATTCCAGACGTTTTTCCCACCCAGATTCCCAACCTACTGGTGAACGGTTCCTCCGGTATCGCCGTGGGCATGGCTACCAATATTCCTCCGCACAACCTGCGCGAAGTGATCGATGCCTGTGTAGCGTTGCTGGACAACGAAGACATCACGATTGATGAATTGATGGAGTACATCAAGGGGCCGGATTTTCCGACGGCCGCTATTATCAACGGCCGGGCAGGCATCATCGAAGCCTACAAGACTGGCAGAGGGCGCATTTATCTGCGCGCGCGGGCCGAGGTCATCGAAGACGAGAAAACCGGACGCCAGACCATCATCGTGTCCGAGATTCCTTACCAGCTGAACAAGGCCAGACTGATCGAGCGTATCGCTGAACTGGTTAAAGAGAAGAAGCTGGAAGGCATCTCCGAGTTGCGTGATGAGTCTGACAAAGATGGTATGCGCATTGTCATCGAGCTGCGACGTGGTGAGGTGGGCGAAGTCGTATTGAATAACCTTTATGCGCAAACCCAGATGCAATCCGTGTTTGGTATCAACATGGTGGCGCTGGTTGATGGGCAACCCAAGCTTTTGAATCTGAAGCAGATTATCCAGTCCTTCATTCGCCACCGCCGGGAAGTGGTGACCCGCAGGACTGTGTTCCTGCTGCGCAAGGCGCGCGAGCGTGGCCATATTCTTGAAGGCCTGGCAGTGGCGTTGGCGGATATCGATGCCGTTATTGCACTGATCAAAGAGTCACCCTCTACTACTGAAGCCAAAGAGAAGCTGCTGGCCCGCTCCTGGCGCGCCGCAAGTGTGCTGCAATTACTGGGTGATGCGGGTGCGGATGCCTGCCGTCCCGATGAGTTGCCGCAGGAGTTCGGTATGCGGGGGCAGGACTACTACCTGTCACCCGTGCAGGCTCAAGCCATCCTCGAACTGCGCTTGCATCGCCTGACCGGCCTCGAACAGGAAAAGCTCATTAACGATTATCAGGAGCTGCTGCGTCAGATTGCAGACTACCTGGATATTCTGGGAAGTGAAGTACGGCTGTTTTCGGTTGTGCGCGAAGAGTTGGCTCAAGTACGTGAGAATTATGGCGATGAGCGCAAGACTGAGATCATCACCTCTCAACTCGACCTGTCCATGGAAGATCTGATTACCGAAGAAGACCGTGTTGTCACGATTTCCCGTACCGGTTACGCCAAATCGCAGCCGCTGTCCGACTATCAGGCCCAGCGCCGTGGTGGCATGGGCAAGGCCGCAGCATCAGTGAAAGATGAGGATGTCGTGGAGCATCTGCTGATCGCCAGCAGCCACGATACGCTGTTGTGCTTCACCAGCTCTGGCAAAGTCTACTGGTTGCGCGTATTCAATATCCCGCTCGCCAGCCGCACCTCGCGCGGCAAGCCCATCGTCAACATCCTGCCGTTGGAAGAGGGTGAACACATCACCAGTCTGTTGCCGATCAAGGAGTATACCGAGGGGCATTTCATCTTCATGGCGACCCGTCAGGGCACAGTCAAGAAGACGTCTCTGACCAGCTTCTCCCGTCAGCGCAGCGTCGGCTTGCGTGCGATCGAGCTGGATGAGGGCGACACGCTGATCGGCACTGCACAAACCGATGGTCAGCGCGACATCATGCTGTGCAGCACCAGCGGCAAGATGATTCGATTCCGCGAGACCGAAGTGCGTGAAATGGGGCGCACCGCGCGCGGCGTTCGTGGCATTCGGCTTGCTGCTGGTCATGAAATGATTGCACTTATTATCCCCGAGGACGGCAAGCAGGTCCTGACAGTCAGCGAGAATGGTTATGGTAAACGGACTCACAATGAGGACTTCCCTCTGTATGGTCGTGGTGGTCAGGGCGTCATCGGGATGCAAACAAGCGAGCGTAATGGCCGTGTTGTCGGCGCCACTCAGGTCGACGATGGTGAAGAAATCATGCTGATTTCCGACAGGGGCACGCTGGTCAGAACGCGAGTCGACGAGATATCAGTGCAAGGCCGTAATACGCAGGGCGTGCGCCTGATCAAGCTCAAGGCCGATGAGAAGCTGGTCGGACTGGAGCGCGTAGAAGAGCCCGAAGAGTCTGCAGAGCAATTTGCCGGGGATGTTGTCGATACGGAGATCCAGAGTATTGAGCAGGATCACGCTGAAGACTGAATCAGGAAGAGCAAACCGGGAATATCAATCCGGCAGGAACCATTGTCTGTGACTAAAAGTGAATCTATCAGCACCAAGGAGAACGGCGATATCGTCGCTTTCCTTGGTCCGTTGGGTACCTTTACCCATGCAGCCGTGGACAGTTATTTCGGCCTGGATGCCGAAAAGCTCAGTGTGCCCACCATTGATGATGTATTCATCGAGGTAGAGACCGGCCGGGCTCGCTATGGTGTGGTGCCGGTGGAGAACTCCACAGAAGGCGCGGTGAACAATACTCAGGATTGTCTGATCGATACCTCGCTCAATATCATCGCCGAAGTTATTATTCCCATCGAACACAATTTTCTGCTGCGTCAGGATGCCGAGGCTGGAAAGATCTCTCGGATAGTGTCTCACCGACAATCGCTTGCCCAGTGTCGGCGCTGGCTGAAGACGCATTGGCCGCAAATCCCCACGCAGGAAGTCAGCAGTAATGCCGAAGCTGCAAGACTCGCGTCCGAAGACTCCACTGTGGCCGCCATTGCTGGAGAGCGGGCAGCAGGACTTTATGGCTTGAGAATTGACGCGCGACGTATTCAGGATCAGCGTAATAACAGCACGCGCTTTCTGGTATTGGCTCGCGATCTGACCTTGCCCACGGGCCGCGATAAAACCTCAATACTGGTTTATACCGAAAACAGGCCCGGGGCTTTGTTCCGCGTCCTTGAGCCGTTCGAGAAGCAGCAGGTCAGCCTCACCAGAATTGAAGCGCGCCCAGCCCGAGACAGCATCTGGGATTATGTGTTTTTCATCGATTTCGAAGGGCACCGGGATGATCCCGCTGCGCAGAGCGTCTTTGAGCAGTTGCAGGGGCGCGCTGTCAAGATTAAGACCTTGGGCTCCTATCCAGCGGCCGTGAGTAACAGTTCTGGTGCTGCAATATGAGTCTCCTAAAGCACAAGAGTGTATTGATAGTAGGGCTTGGGTTGATTGGCGGTTCTGTTGCGCGGGGGCTGCGCAAGCGTGGTCTGTGCCGAGCCATTTACGCTTGTGGCAGAGATGAGCGTCCCTTGCAGCAGGCGCAGCGTGATGGCGTGATAGATCAGTGGTCTACGGATCTCAGATTGATAGCGCTCAAAGCAGACATCATTCTTGTCTGTGTCCCGACTTTGACTGTGCGGCGTGTCTTCCAAGAGCTCAAAGGGGTTATTTCGGACAAGACGATCCTGACTGATGCTGCCAGTGTCAAAGGCAGCGTGGTAGAGGATTTCCGGGCAGTATTCGGAGATACATCCCGCATGCTGGTTCCCGCACATCCGATCGCGGGTTCCGAGCAGAGTGGTTATTCAGCATCAACCGCAGACCTGTTCTGTGGGCGCAAGGTGATTCTGACGCCATCGGCCGATACTGATCAGCAAGCACTGCTGGTCGTGACGCAGCTATGGCAGGAATTGGGCGCAGAGGTCAGTCAGCTGAGCGTTGAAAATCATGACGCGGTGCTGGCGGCTACGAGCCACTTACCACATCTCTTGGCATATTCCTTGGTCAACACATTGGCGCATCAGCAGCAGACAGAGGATATTTTTCGTTATGCAGCGGGTGGATTTGCAGGATTCACTCGTATCGCTTCAAGTGATCCTGTGATGTGGCGGGATATATTCCTTGCCAACGGACCGGCAACAGTTGCAATACTGGACGCCTATATGCAGGAGTTGGGACGTATGCGCGAAGCTCTGGTGTCTGGTGACGGTGAGGAGATGCTCGGCAGTTTTCAGTCCGCCAAGGATGCCCGTGCCGGATTTGTCAGCAAGCACTTTTCCAATGGCAGTGGCACAGAGGAGCCTGTACATAAGCCCCTGGTTCCATCTCAGCAGACATTGGTGCCGGTACTGACAATTGATGGACCGGGGGGTTCCGGTAAAGGGACTATCAGTGCTCGAGTCGCGAAAATACTCGGTTGGCACTATCTGGACAGCGGTGCTTTGTACCGGGTACTTGGTCTGGCTGCGAGACGCGCGGGCGTTTCCACTGGAGATGAAGCGGCTTTGGTGCTGCTGATCGACCGAATGGAGATTCGTTTTGGTCCTGAGCAGGGCGCAGTCTGGTTGGATGGAGACGAGGTGTCTGCAGAGTTGCGAACCGAAGCGAGTGGTGTCGCCGCGTCTGAAGTGGCGGTTCACCCGTCAGTTCGCTTGAGTTTGTTGGCGCGACAACATGATTTCAGGCAGATGCCAGGGCTGGTCGCTGACGGCCGAGATATGGGAACAGTGGTATTCCCGGACGCGCAGCTCAAGATATACCTGACAGCCTCGGCCGAGGAGCGTGCAAATAGACGTTATAAGCAGTTGATTGCAAAGGGTATTGATGTTAACCTCTCCGACCTTTTTGTGGATATAACGGCGCGTGACGAGAGAGATTCGTCTCGGGCTGCTTCGCCACTACGGCCAGCGGATGATGCATTGCAGATTGATACGACTGAGATCGGCATAGAACAAGTGGTAGTTCTAGTGCTTGATCTGGTTCGTCAACGCATTTTGTCCGTGTGATGTAAGTCAAAATTTTTATTGCTCATTACCCGAATTGCCAGCATCTATCGGGTATTGGGCTTTTAGTAATAGCCCCGTATGAGCTGGAATACGGTTAATCTTGAAATTTACAGGAATAAAGATGAGTGAAAGTTTCGCTGAGTTATTTGAACAGAGTTTAAACGACATTGATATGACTCCTGGTGCCATTGTCACGGGCGTCATTATCGATATCGATTCGGACTGGGTAACAGTCCATGCCGGTCTGAAGTCGGAAGGGGTAATCCCGCGCATTCAGTTCCTTGATGAGAATGGTAATTTCTCATTGTCAATTGGTGACTCAGTGAAAGTTGCACTGGAAACCGTTGAAGATGGTTTCGGTGAGACCCGTCTGTCCAGAGAGAAGGCCAAGCGCGCCGAGTCGTGGATGGATCTGGAAGCAGCGTTCGAGAAAAATGAAGTGGTCATGGGTGTTATCAACGGCAAGGTCAAAGGTGGCTTTACAGTTGATCTGAACAACATTCGTGCCTTCCTGCCAGGCTCATTGGTTGATGTACGCCCAATTCGCGACACAACTCACCTGGAAGGTCAGGAACTGGAATTCAAACTGATCAAACTGGATCAGAAACGTAACAACGTAGTGGTCTCCCGTCGCGCCGTGCTGGAAGCGGTCAGCACTGAAGAGCGTGATGAATTGCTGGCTGCTCTGCAGGAAGGCATGTCCGTCAAGGGTGTGGTCAAAAACCTCACCGATTACGGTGCTTTCGTGGATCTGGGTGGCGTGGATGGTCTGCTGCATATCACTGACATGTCTTGGAAGCGTATCAAACATCCAAGCGAAATCGTCAATGTTGGCGACGAGATTCAAGTCAAGATTCTGAAATACGACCGCGAGCGCAATCGTGTATCACTGGGTCTGAAGCAGCTTGGCGAAGATCCATGGGTAGCTATCAAAGCTCGTTATCCGGAAAAATCCGTGGTCAAAGCGACTGTGACCAACCTGACCGACTACGGCTGTTTTGCCGAGCTGGAGCAGGGTGTTGAAGGTCTCGTACACGTCTCTGAAATGGACTGGACGAACAAAAACGTTCACCCATCCAAAGTTGTGCAGTTGGGTGATGTGGTCGATGTGATGATTCTGGATATCGACGAAGAAAGACGTCGTATTTCTCTGGGTATCAAGCAGTGCTTCCAAAATCCATGGGATCGCTTTGCTGAGACTTACAAGAAAGGCGACAAGATCAGTGGCAGCATCAAATCCATCACTGATTTCGGTATCTTCATTGGTCTGGAAGGCAACATCGACGGTCTGGTTCACCTTTCTGACATCTCTTGGGATGAGCCAGGCGAAGAAGCAGTTCGCGCCTACAAGAAAGGCGACGAGATCGAAACTGTTATCCTGTCGATTGACTCCGAGCGTGAGCGCATTTCTTTGGGCATCAAGCAGCTATCTGACGACCCGTTCGTCAGCTATGTTGGTGAGTTCGAGAAAGGCAGTATCGTGAAAGGCGTTGTGTCTGCAGTAGATGCAAAATCTGCGACAGTTACTTTGACCGAAGGTGTTGAAGGTGTGCTGCGCGCTTCCGAGATCAGCCGCGATAAAGTGGAAGATGCCAGAAACGTTCTGAAAGAAGGCGATGCGGTAGAAGTCAAAGTAATCAGTGTTGACCGCAAGAGCCGAGTGCTTGGTCTCTCCATCAAAGCAATCGAAATTGATGATGAGAAGTCAGCAATTCAGGATCACAAAAATCAGGAGCCGACGTCGGCTGCGCCGACCACTATCGGTGATCTGATCAAAGCAGAGATGGACAAGAAGTAATTTCTGCAAATGCTTGTGTCAAGTTGCAGTATTGTTTCAAGCGCAGCATTTTTTACAGGGAATAGGCCATGACGAAGTCTGAACTTATTGACAGAATTGCGGGAAAGCAAAGCCAGTTGTCATCCAAGGATGTCGAGCTGTCGGTGAAGGCAATGATCGAATATATGTCTCAGGTGTTATCGGAAGGTGGTCGTATTGAAATCAGAGGGTTCGGGAGTTTTTCATTACACTACCGAATCCCTCGAGTTGGACGTAATCCCAAGACCGGAACTCCGGTTTCCCTGACAGGGAAGTACGTTCCACATTTCAAACCCGGTAAGGAGTTGCGTGATAGAGTCAATCTCAGCCTGGATACTCATCCCTGATTCAAGTGTGGTCGTTTACACAGCAAGGATTGGTCGGTCACAGAAACGGCGTACTCGCAAGGGTACAGCCGTTTTTTGCTTTATAAGGGCTTGCTAGACATTCCGATTGAGTTTAAGGAGGCTCGGATTTCATGAATAAACTAGTGCGTTTTTGTACATGGATTTTTCTTTTTCTGGTATTTCTTGCCAGTATTGCTTTCTCGTTTTTCAACACACAGTTGGTCCCGCTTTCTTTCGGTTTCATGGTGCTGAGTCCGCAACCGTTGTCACTCTGGGTCGTAGTGGCTTTCGCGCTGGGAGGGTTGTTTGGTTTGTGTCTTGGTGCGGGGTTTTTCCGCAATTGGCGATCCAGAACGGAGCTGCAGGCACTTCGTGATCAGCTTGTTGCGCTGAAATTGGAAATGAACAAACGATGAGGAGATTGTGATGAAGGCTCTTGGCATGGATCGAAAACGAATAATTATCGCACTGGATTTTCCGGACTTTGAGAGCACGCTGGCAATGCTGCAGCAGCTTGATTCCCGATACTGCCGTGTAAAAGTCGGTAAGGAGTTGTTTACCCGCTGTGGTCCCGAGCTTGTCAAACAAGTGATGGGTATGGGGTTCGAGGTATTTTTGGATCTCAAATTTCACGACATCCCGAATACTGTAGCTAAAGCAGTTTTGGCCGCAGCAGATATGGGGGTGTGGATGGTGAATGTGCACGCGTCAGGAGGAAAGGACATGATGCGCGCTGCACGGGATGCTGTTGAAGCTTCTGCCAATAAGCCTTTGTTGATTGCCGTGACGGTGTTAACCAGCATGTCACGGACTGATCTTGCTGATATCGGTGTGGATGTGCCGCCGATAGAGCAGGTGAACCGTTTAGCTTTGTTGGCCCGCGAGTGTGGTATGGATGGTGTGGTTTGTTCTGCAGAAGAGACGGTCTTGCTCCGGAAAAATCTTGGACAGGATTTCGTGCTGGTCACCCCCGGTATACGTCCTGCGGGAGATGACGCGGGAGATCAGAAGCGCGTAGTTACTCCTGTAGAGGCCCTTAACCGTGGCAGCAGTTATCTGGTGATCGGTCGTCCTGTGACTCAGGCCAGAAGTCCTCGCGATAAATTAAGTGAGATTTTCGGTCAGGTACATGGCAGTTTTCCGGATCTTTGCTAGAGTCCTAATTGCAGCAGAACCGCTGCAACACTCCAAATGAAACCGGATGTTTCACATAAAGGGAAATTATCATGAAAAGGATATTCTGTTTAATCTCTATGATTGTGTCGATGGTGCTGGTTGCTCCAATAGCTTCGCTTGCCCAATCTGATGAAAAGCCCGCCGAAATCAGTACTCCGCTTAACAAGGTCGATATCAATTCTGCCGATGCCGCTACATTGGCTCTGGCGTTGGATGGCATCGGGATGGCCAAAGCGCAAGAAATTGTGGCTTATCGTGAACTGAATGGTAGCTTCAAATCGATTGAAGAACTCGCCGATGTGAAAGGCATAGGTGAGGCAACTATTGCGAAGAACAGGGACAAGATCATTGTCGCGGTAGAGCAGTAAAAATAATATGCTGCGATAGAGGGGGGCGCTGTTTAGCGCCCCTGCTTTTTGTATGAATAGGTAGTGCTTGCAGGACTCGTATGCTTGAAGCGTTTCTGGCCGTGCCATTTTTTCTGATATCTGTACTTCTAACAGCCATAGTACTGCGACTGGCCGTAAGGGCACAGTTGATTGCTTTACCCAGTGCGCGGGGCTCTCATCATATCCCAACGCCAGTGGGTGGAGGGTTTGCTATTGTCAGTGTTTACTTTCTTGGCTTGTCCACTCTGTGGCAATGGCAGTTCATCCCACTCAACGAGTTTTTTGCTCTCTCTGCAAGTCTGATGGTAGCCATTGTTGGTTTGCTGGATGATCGACGTCATGTCGATTTTCGGGTGAGACTGCTTGTTCAGTGTCTGGCAGTGTTCTGGGGGCTTGTGTGGTTAGCCCCCCTTCCACAACTGAAAATTTTAACCAGCCTGCCTGAGGTTTCTCTGGTTGTCTGGTTATTTTTCTCATTGGTATTGCTGTGGATGACCAATCTCTATAATTTCATGGATGGCATAGATGGGTTTGCTGGGAGCCAGGCTTGTTTTGCAGGACTTGCTGCGGCTGGTTTTCTGGTTTACTCGGAAGACTATGGTCTGGCGTTGCTGTGTTTGTATTTGTTCGCTGGAGCGACAGGATTTCTGGTCTGGAATTGGCCGCCAGCTCGAATTTTCATGGGAGACGTCGGCAGCGGCTTTATTGGCTTCAGCTTGGGGCTGATAGCGGTCCTCAGTCTATCGCACGGCAGTATGAGTGTTTGGAGTTGGGCATTGCTGATGGGGTGTTTCATTGTAGATGCCACTCTGACATTAGCCAGACGTGTGCTTTCTGGCGAGAGATGGTACGAGGCTCATTGCTCCCACACATTTCAGATTGCCGCCAGAAAATTTGCTGATCACGGGCGAGTGACAATCGGTTTGCTCCTGATTGATGTGCTCTGGCTGTTACCTCTAGCGATGTTGGCAGCAAAACACCCTGAATATGGGGTATATTTGACGACAGCTGGATTGATACCCTTGGTCCTTATAGCCCTCTGGTTTAATGCGGGTAACGCCCCTCGCTGAGCGCTCTGAATGTGTCGCACGCTATTATCTCGCTGTCCCCGCCATAGCAGGAGTAACCATGAATTTATATAAAGTGCCATTGTCTCGTGCTGTCAGGCAGATGCTGATGATGTTGGCAGACTCAGTCATGCTCGCTCTGGCGCTCTGGTTATCCTTTGCGCTTCTGGGCGTCGATTTCTTTAGTCGTCCAGATAGTGCTTACGGGTATTTTGCTCTGGCTAACATTGTCAGTGTATTGATATTTTTCAGAATCGGACTCTATCGTGCCATCCTGCTGTATATGGGGCTGCAATCAGGATTCATTGTCCTGCAAGGAGTGACGATTTCAACAGTGCTGCTTGCGGCGACAGCATTTTTTTTCATATCACCGGAAAGTTACGATAACTCGGTGTTCCCGATTTACTGGATGATTTCACTGCTCTTCATAGGGGGTAGCCGCTTTGTTGCCAAAGTGGCGCTCCAGAATCTTATTCAGAATTTTCGTCCAAAAGAGCCCGTTATTATCTATGGAGCTGGTAGTTCTGGTATGCAGCTGGTTGCGGCATTGCAGAGTGGTGATCAATACTTGCCGGTCGCATTTGTGGATGACAGTCGTAGTTTGATCGGAAGCACAGTGCATGGCATTCGTGTTTACAGCCCTGGAGCACTCTTTGAGTTGATAGAGAATTTTTCTGTACGGCAGATTCTTCTTGCGATTCCTTCGGCAACCCACGCTGAGCGCAAGGAAATCCTGAATCGGCTTGAGCATCTGCCTGTGCACGTCAAGACAGTGCCGGATCTGTTCGACATGGTGTCTGGCAAAGTCGGTGTGGACGAAGTCCGGGATATCGATATTGAGGATTTGTTGGGGCGGGACATAGTGCCACCCAATCCGAAGCTTATGGGAGCCTGTATAAGCGGGTGCTCGGTACTGGTGACCGGTGCGGCTGGCTCAATTGGGTCGGAACTTTGCAGACAAATTCTGCATCTGCAACCAGCCAGATTGATTCTATTGGATAGCTCTGAGTATGGACTCTATACCATAGAGAGCGAATTACTGGAGGAGATTCCAACAATAGAGAATGGGGACAGAATCGAACTCGTCGCATTGTTGGGGAATGTCTGCAATCAGCAACTGATGGAGCATGTAATGAAACGATTTGCCGTTGAAACGGTATATCACGTTGCTGCTTACAAGCAGGTTCCCATGGTTGAGAGCAATATCATTGAAGGTGTTCAGAACAATATATTTGGCACGCTGATTTCCGCACAAGCGGCGGAAAAAACTGGTGTCAGAAACTTTGTTCTTATCTCGACAGATAAGGCTGTTCGTCCAACTAATTTCATGGGAGCGACGAAACGGTTTGCAGAGCAGCTGTTACAGGCGATGGCCTACAGCAAGAGCAAAACTCGTTTCAGCATGGTACGGTTTGGTAATGTGCTGGGATCTTCGGGATCTGTAGTGCCTTTGTTCCGTCGACAAATAAGCATGGGAGGGCCAGTAACAGTTACTCATCCAGAGGTCACGCGCTATTTCATGACCGTACAGGAGGCTGCTCAGTTGGTGATTCAGGCAGGCTCAATGGCTACTGGGGGGGATGTATTCGTTCTGGATATGCATGAACCTATTCGTATTGTTGATCTTGCCAAGAAAATGGTGCACTTGATGGGGTATGACGTAAAAGACGAAAACTCTTATCGTGGCGATATCGCGATCGAGTACACCGGTCTTCGACCTGGTGAAAAACTGTTTGAAGAATTATTGATTGGTGAGTCGGTCACCGGCACAGAGCATCCTAAAATTATGCGAGCCGAAGAGGATGCTCTCTCTTTGGTGGAGCTGGAAGTGCTGACACACAGATTGCAGGCAGCTTGTAAACGTATGGATCTGCATCAGATCAGAGAGATTCTCATGGAAGCTGTGGATGGCTTTGAGCCAAAAGAAGTCGCAAGTGATCCTTTGTGGGATCAAGTGATATTGGAGTCTGCGCGTGATGATTCTGAGGCGGAAAGGAAAAAAACAGAAAGTAAGGTAACGACATTGTACAAGTGAGGCGGTGATGCGTGCCCCTCAAGTCCGCCCCGTTTCCGGTAAGGCTTGAAGGGCGTCGGGTTTATTGTTTTTTCATGCTCAAGATAACGACATCTTCAAGTGGAACATCCTGCTGCCCATTGACGTTACCGGTAGCCACCCCAGCAATCTGATCGACAATTTCCATGCCTTCAATCACCGCTCCGAACACCGCATAACCAAAACCGCGAGGAGTTTCGTCTGTGTGGTTCAGGTAGCTGTTATCCACCAGATTGATAAAAAATTGGCTGCTGGCACTGTCTACGACTTGGGTTCTTGCCATCGCCAGTGTGCCGCGATTGTTCGGTAGTTCAGCAGAGGCTTCATTCTTGATCTGTTCAAACGGAGGTTTCTGTACCATCTCGGTGTCATAGCCCCCACCCTGAATCATAAAACCTGCAATCACTCGATGGAAAATCAGTCCGTTGTAAAAACTCTCATCGGTGTATCGCAAAAAATTTGCCACAGTGATTGGTGCTTTGTCGGCGAATAGTTCAATTTTGATGGTGCCTTTGCTGGTTTCCATCACGACAACAGGATTCGTGCTTTCTGCGGCAATGGTGAAGGCGCTGAAGCTGAGGAGAAGAGCAAGAAGTAGGGATCGCATTGGGGTCAAACTCCTGTGAATTTTCGGTTTAATTTCATTCGCGGGCACTATACCGCATTGTGCTGATTGCGATAAACCCCGAGATGATTCATCTGATCTCGGTTGGATTCAGCATGGAGCAAATCAGCTTAACGTGTGCTGACCAACTATAAAATTAGTATGGGATTTTTCTAGAAAACGGGGAGGGGGCATAACTTTCAGCCATTTGAAATATGGCTGCCCAACCTGGGCTCGAACCAGGAACCAAGTGATTAACAGTCACCTACTCTACCATTGAGCTATTGGGCAGTGATTTGTCACATACTTTTCGTATGGCGACAAAGCGTGCGTATACTAATCACAATCACCTAGGTGGTCAACTCTTATCTGGTTCCGGACAGACCATAGGTTTTTGTTGCTATACTGTTGTTTTAACTAGGTGTCAGTATTTTGTGACCTTGCTATGGATAATCGCTTTAAAATACATTCTCGGTTCAAACCTGCTGGAGATCAGCCTCAAGCCATTGAAAAACTGGTAGAAGGATTGGAGAGCGGATTAGCTGCTCAAACCCTACTCGGTGTGACCGGATCAGGTAAGACGTTTACGATAGCGAATGTTATTGAGCGTACTCAGCGTCCGGCACTCATTATGGCGCCAAACAAGACATTGGCCGCTCAGTTATATGGTGAGTTTACGGAATTCTTTCCAGATAATGCTGTTGAGTATTTCGTCTCCTATTATGACTACTATCAGCCAGAAGCATATGTGCCATCTTCTGATCTCTATATTGAGAAAGATTCTTCCATAAATGAACATATCGAACAGATGCGTCTTTCGGCGACAAAAGCATTATTGGAGCGCCCTGATGTAATAGTTGTGGCCACTGTTTCTGCGATATATGGTCTTGGTGATCCTAAGTCTTATCTGCAGATGGTATTGCATCTTGATCGTGGGGACAGGGTTGATCAAAGAGGTATTCTGCGACGACTCGCCGAGCTCCAATACACGCGAAATGACATGGAATTACAGCGCGCAACCTATCGCGTGCGAGGAGATGTTATCGATGTGTTTCCTGCAGAGTCTGACAAGTATGCTATTCGAATTGAATTGTTTGACGATGAAATTGAAGGTCTCTCATATTTCGATCCCTTGACGGGCGCTATCATTAAAAAGGTGCCTCGGCTTACAGTTTTCCCGAAGTCTCATTATGTTACTCCGCGACAGACAATGATTGATGCGATGGATCTGATCAAAGTTGAGCTTAATGAGCGATTGCTGCAGCTGGAAAGTAATCACCAGTTGGTTGAAGCGCAACGATTAGGTCAGCGCACAAGATTTGATCTTGAAATGATCGCTGAGCTGGGTTACTGCACAGGGATTGAAAACTATTCACGCTATCTGTCTGGGCGTTTGTCTGGGCAGCCCCCCCCCACTTTGTATGACTACCTGCCTCCCAACGCTATCGTAGTAGCAGATGAATCTCACGTCTCGATCCCTCAGCTGGGAGCTATGTATAAAGGCGATCGCTCTCGCAAGGAGACCTTGGTTCAATATGGTTTCAGATTGCCGTCAGCTCTGGATAACAGGCCATTGCGCTTTGCTGAATGGGAGCAGATGACCCCGCAGATTATTTATGTTTCTGCCACGCCAGGCCCTTATGAAGAGGCTCATGCAGGACAATTGGTGCGTCAACTTGTGAGGCCGACGGGACTGGTAGATCCTATTTTGGAGGTAAGGCCTGCGACTTCTCAGGTAGATGATCTATTGTCGGAAATTCGACAAGTTGCGAGTCGTGGTGAGCGCGTGCTGGTTACCGTATTAACCAAGCGTATGGCTGAGGATTTGACTGATTATCTTGCAGAGCACAATGTGCGAGTACGCTATCTGCATTCTGATATAGAGACTGTAGAGCGATCGGAAATCATTC
Source organism: Pseudomonadota bacterium (assembly GCA_040384465.1). GTDB lineage: Bacteria > Pseudomonadota > Gammaproteobacteria > Pseudomonadales > Pseudohongiellaceae > UBA5078. The sequence continues at coordinate 57,446 of JAZKJF010000001.1, forward strand.
GTGATTTGCGTTTGGGGATATTTGATGTGCTTATAGGAATAAATCTCTTGCGAGAGGGGTTGGATATTCCCGAGGTTTCTCTCGTTGCAATTCTGGATGCTGATAAAGAGGGCTTCTTGCGTTCTGAGCGTTCGTTGATTCAAACCATAGGGCGAGCGGCTCGTAACCTCAATGGTCGAGCAATTCTTTATGCTGATCGAATGACGGGATCGATGGAGCGTGCAATTGCTGAATCTGAAAAACGACGGCAAGTTCAGTTGGACTTCAATGTTCGAAACAATATTACTCCGACGGGCGTGAACAAGCGTGTGAGTGACGTGATGGAAGGGGCATATGGTGGCGCTGTTGAAGCCAGAGGCGCCAAACGTAACAGAGCTATTGCAGATGAGAAAGCTGGTTACAATACCAAACCTGCCAAGCAAGACGCCAAGTCACTTTCCAAGGAAATTTCTCGTTTAGAGGCGCGCATGTATGAACTGGCGAGAAACCTTGAGTTTGAAGAGGCTGCCAAATCCAGAGATCAAATAGCGATGCTTAAAGCGCAATTATTGGCGTTTGGATAGCCAGAATCAGCCTCTCTTGGCGTGTGTTAAGCATGCGTATTTTTGCCCAATAAGAATGTGATTGTATTGTAGTTTCTAAATCCTGCCCCTATAATCGCCCTTCTTTTGTGAGGGGTGGATTCAGGCGCGTAGCTCAGTTGGTTAGAGCGCTACCTTGACATGGTAGAGGTCACCAGTTCGAATCTGGTCGTGCCTACCAGAATCCTTTCTCTGCAGCCGAATGATGATGAATCTATCGCTTCTCGGTTTGTATAAATTGAATCGCTTTAATCATAGATGAGTCGGAAAGTCATACGTTCTGACTCTTATTTTATTGTCATCAGGAATGTCATGCCATCAGTTCGATTGCCAGATGGAAGTTCGCGCAGCTTTGAGTCGCCGCTGAGTGTTGCCGATGTTGCAGCGTCCATAGGGGCTGGTTTGGCGCGAGCCGCGCTCGCTGGGCGAGTGAATGACGTTTTGGTCGACACATCCTTTGTCATTGAACAAGACTGTGAACTTGCCATTATCACTGACCGTGATGCGGATGGTTTGGATATCATCAGGCATTCATGTGCCCATCTGATGGCGCAGGCGGTGCAGCGTCTTTTTCCGGAAGCTCAGGTGACGATCGGACCTGTCATAGAGGATGGTTTTTTTTACGACTTCGCGTTTGAGCGGCCTTTTACGCCCGAAGATCTTCAGAAAATTGAAGACAAGATGCGAGATATCGTCGCTGAGAATTTACCGGTTCATCGTTCCGTGATGAGTCGCGCTGAAGCTATATCGATGTTTGAAGGCATGGGTGAAAAGTACAAGGTTGAAATTATCAGCAGTATTCCCGGTGATGAAGATTTGTCTTTTTATCGTCAGGGCGAGTTTATTGATCTTTGTCGTGGCCCTCATGTGCCCGAAACAGGGAAATTTAAAGCATTCAAGTTAACCTCTGTGGCGGGTGCTTATTGGCGTGGCGATGCAAAAAACGCAATGCTTCAGCGCATATATGGAACTGCGTGGGGGGATAAGAAGGCTCTTGATCAGTATCTGCAGCGTCTTGAAGAGGCGGAGAAGCGTGACCATCGCAAAATAGGTAAGAAACTGGAATTGTTCCACTTCCAGGAAGAAGCCCCCGGCATGGTCTTTTGGCATCCCAAGGGCTGGGCGATTTACCAGACTATCCAAAACTACATGCAGAGTTTGCAGCGTGCAAATGACTACCTTGAGATTCGCACCCCTCAGTTGGTGGACTATAGTCTTTGGGAGAAGTCTGGCCATGCGGATAAATTTGCAGACCAGATGTTCAGTGTTGAATCTGAAAACCGTTTATATGCCATCAAGCCTATGAATTGCCCATGTCATGTACAGGTTTTCAATCAGGGTCTGAAGAGTTATCGTGATTTGCCTATGCGACTTGCAGAGTTTGGTTCGTGCCACCGTTACGAGCCATCAGGAAGCATGCACGGCTTAATGCGTGTGCGCAGTTTTACGCAAGATGATGGACATATTTTTTGCGCTGAATCCAGTATTCAGAGCGAGGTCGCGGCATTCATTAAATTACTATTTGCCGTGTACACAGACTTTGGTTTTGATGAAATTATCCTGCGTTTGTCCACGCGCCCCGAAAAGAGAGTGGGCAGTGACGAGTTATGGGATAAATCTGAGCAGGCTTTGAAGCAGGCGCTGCAAAATACTGGTTTGCCATGGGAATTGCTACCCGGCGAAGGTGCTTTTTATGGTCCTAAAATTGAGTTCTCCCTGAAAGATTGTATGGGGCGTGTGCAGCAGTGTGGTACTATTCAGGTCGATTTTTCCATGCCAGAGCGATTAGGCGCTCAGTACGTGGCTGAAGATGGCACTAGGCAGGTACCAGTAATGCTACATCGTGCCATACTTGGCTCTTTTGAGCGCTTTATCGGTGTCTTGATTGAGCATTATGCTGGCGCGTTGCCTGTTTGGTTGGCGCCTGAGCAGGTTGTTGTATTGAATATTACTGACAAGCAGGCAGATTTTTGCCGATCTGTTAAGAAATCCCTGTCAGACAAAGGGGTTAGAGTTAGTGCGGACTTGAGAAACGAGAAGATCGGCTTTAAAATTCGCGAACATACTATGCAGAAGACACCATTCCTGCTTGTGGTGGGTGATCGAGAAGTGGAGACAGAGACTGTTTCCGTGCGTACGCGGGCAGGCGAGGACATTGGTACGATGACGATTGAGGATTTCTCTCGTCATCTCAAGTCTGAAATAGCCAAATTTGGACGTACCCAAGCGATCAATTGATAGCTTTGCCTTATTACATTGAATATTTAACCAATTTATTAACTAAGTCCGGAGAGAATTAACTAGCGCCTATGAGGAGTAGTTCAAAGAAGCCCGTTATTAACGAGCATATAGATGTCAGCGAGGTTCGCCTGGTGTTGGCCAATGGAGACCAAGCCGGCATCGTGTCTATAGACGAAGCGAGAGCTGCTGCCAGTGAGGCAAAACTGGATTTGGTGATGATTGCGCCGGAGGCTGAGCCTCCTGTCTGCAAGATTATGGATTACGGCAAACATATTTTTGACTTGAAGAAGCAAAAAGTTGCCAATAAGAAAAAGCAACACAAGCAAACAGTAAAAGAAATCAAATTTAGACCAGGGACGGAGGAAGGGGATTATCAGGTAAAACTACGCAACCTGATACGTTTCCTTAACGATGGGGACAAGGCCAAGGTATCGTTGAGATTCCGAGGTCGTGAGCTTGCCCATCAGCATCTTGGGCTGGAGCTTGTTCAGCGGATCGGTAGAGATCTTGTTGAATATGGCACAGTGGAGCAGGAACCCAAGATGGAGGGTCGTCAGATCGTTATGGTTCTGGCGCCTGCTAAAAAGAAGAAGCCGTAAATATAAGTCCACTGCTGTTTCTGGATAGCTGCCAGGCAGACATGAGTCTTTCTGGTAGTAACAGATAGCAGTGGATTTTTTGTGTCTGCGGTTTCATTAAACCAACCCTTAGCTGTCTCTCAAGACATGAATTATCAGAGAGATGACAAATGCGGAGTATGAAATGAGTAAGATCAAAACCCATCGCGGTGCAGCCAAGCGATTCAAACAAACTGCCGGCGGCTGGAAGCGCAAGAGCGCCAACAAAAGCCACATCCTCACAAAAATGACTACTAAGCGTAAGCGTCAGCTGAGAGGCACGTCACTGGTACATCCATCTGACAAGCCTTTGATTGATCGCATGCTTGGGAAGCGTTTCTAAACATTAATTTTTAGGAGGATTGTAAAATGGCTCGAGTTAAACGCGGCGTCACCGCCCGACGTCGTCACAAGAAAGTAATGAAGCTTGCCAAAGGCTACTACGGCGCGCGCAGTCGTGTGTATCGTGTTGCCAAACAGGCCGTCATCAAAGCTGGTCAGTACGCTTATCGTGACCGCAAAACCAAGAAGCGCGTATTTCGTGCTCTTTGGATTACGCGAATCAATGCCCAGTCCCGTGCTAATGGCGTGACTTATAGTCAGCTGATTGCAGGTCTGAAAAAAGCCAATATTCAGGTCGACAGACGTGTAATGGCTGATCTCGCTGTGCATGACAAAGCAGCCTTTGCAGCGTTGGTCAATCAGGCTAAAGCAAGTCTGGCAGCGTAAGTCCTACCTTTCTTACGATTGAGTATATGTCATGGTAGATACCGTTTCCCTGGTTGATGCGGCACTACGTGCTATTGGTGACTCCAGTGACGAAAAGTCGCTGGAGCAATTGCGCGTAGATTTTCTTGGCAAGAAAGGTAGCCTTACCGAGCTTCTGAAAGGGCTGGGTAAACTGCCGCCAGAAGAGCGCCCGCAAGCGGGAGAGCGTATCAACGTTGCCAAACGGCAAGTTCAAGATGCTCTTGAGCTTCGCAAGAAAGATCTTGTTGAGTTGGCGCTTAGCCGTCAACTTAGTGCTGAAGCTGTGGATGTAACCCTGCCTGGTCGTCGTCAGAGTGCGGGTGGGTTGCATCCGGTTTCAAAAACTATTGAACGAATTCAAGGGATTTTTGAGTCTGCGGGTTACGCAGTGGCAGTCGGTCCGGAAATTGAAGACGACTACCATAATTTCGCTGCTCTCAATATTCCCGATCATCATCCCGCTCGTGCCATGCATGACACCTTCTATATAGATCCGGCGACGGTTTTACGAACGCACACCTCCCCTGTGCAGGTTCGAGTCATGGAGCAAGGTAAGCCACCATTCAGAATGATTTGCCCGGGCAGAGTTTATCGCTGCGATTCGGATATTACTCACACCCCCATGTTCCATCAGGTTGAAGGGCTCTTGATTGACGAGGATGTCAGTTTTGCAGACCTCCGGGGCACCGTAGAAGAGTTCCTGCAGGCCTTTTTTGAGAAAGATCTGGCCGTTCGGTTTCGTCCTTCGTATTTCCCGTTCACTGAGCCGTCAGCAGAGGTTGATATGGCCTGTGTTATGTGCGAGGGGAAGGGCTGCCGAATATGCAGTCAAACCGGCTGGTTGGAGGTTATGGGGTGTGGCATGGTGCATCCAAAAGTACTTGAACTTTCTGGCATTGATTCCGAAAAATACACTGGCTTTGCTTTCGGTATGGGGGTCGAACGTCTTGCCATGTTGCGTTATGGCGTGAATGACCTGCGGTTGTTCTTCGAAAACGACCTGCGCTTCCTCAAACAGTTTAACTAGCCGTCTGACGACGCATTCCGCCTTAATACCTTGCCTTACTAAGAGCCAATCTACAGAGTATCAGAACATGATTTTCAGCGAGCAGTGGATTCGCGAGTGGGTAAACCCCGCCCTTACGACGCAACAGTTGATGGATCAATTGACCATGGCCGGTCTGGAAGTCGATGGTTTTGCAGCAGTGGCTGGGAAATTCAACGGAGTGGTAGTTGGCGAAGTCTTATCAGTCATGCCTCACCCAGATGCTGATAAATTAAGAGTTTGTAGTGTTAGTGACGGTTTGGATGCAGTGCAGGTTGTCTGCGGTGCTGCCAATGTACGCGCCGGGTTGAGAGTGCCGTTTGCAAAAGTCGGTGCCACACTTCATGTCTCTTCCGATGACTCAGTGCTGAAAATCAAGCAGGCTAAACTGCGAGGAGTAGAGTCAAATGGCATGCTTTGCTCCGCTCAGGAATTGGGGCTGGCAGAGACTGCAGACGGGCTTTTGGAGCTACCCTCTGATGCTCCGATCGGGGAAGATATTCGTGACTATCTGCATTTGGATGACATCAGCATAGAGTTGGATTTGACTCCCAATCGTGGTGATTGTCTCGGTATTGTGGGACTGGCGCGAGAAGTCGGTGCCCTTAATGGGCTACAGGCGCAAACTCCAGAAATCCCTGTTGTGCCGCCCGTTATAGACGATACGTTTCAAGTCAGCATTCTTGCTCCTGAGCAATGTCCTCGGTATCTGGGGAGGGTTGTCAAAGGGGTTGATGTCTCAGTTGAAACCCCCTTGTGGATGAAGGAGACATTGCGACGATCTGGTCTCCGGAGTGTTGATCCTGTCGTAGATGTGACCAATTATGTTTTGCTGGAACTTGGACAGCCCATGCATGCCTTTGATCTTGGTGTTCTGAAAGGTGAGATCGCAGTACGCATGGCATATGCTGATGAAAAATTACTATTGCTTGATGGTGAAGAGGTTTGCCTGAGCGAGGATGTTCTGATCATCGCTGACGAGAATGGTCCCTTGGCTATGGCTGGCATAATGGGGGGGGCTGGGTCTGGTGTCAGCACTTCTACTCGTGATGTATTTCTTGAATGCGCCTATTTTGCACCGTTGGGAATGGCTGGACGTGCGCGTCGTTACGGTTTGCATACAGATGCTTCTCATCGTTACGAGCGTGGAGTGGACTATAAAATTCAGGCATTGGCGATGGAGCGTGCGACCGGGTTGTTGGTTGAAATCGCTGGCGGTCGACCAGGTCCAGTAGTTGAAAGTTTGGGGAATCTGCCTGAAGCTCCTGTGATCGATCTAAAGTTCAGAAAGATTAGCAAGATTCTTGGGTTAACGATTGCTGTTGATGAGATTCAGGGCATTCTTAAGATGTTGGGTATGGAAGTAGTGCAGAGCTCGGACGAGTTGGTTCGAGTGAAGGTACCGTCTTTCCGTTTCGATATCAGTCTGGATGTGGATCTCATAGAAGAAATTGCACGGGTTTACGGTTATAACCGGCTTCCTAGAACCCGTCCACAGATTCGTATGAGCTTGGGATCGAGAACTGAGACCAAGACAGGTCTGTCTGATTTCAAAGAAAAATTGATCGCGCTTGGTTATCAGGAAGTCGTGACCTACAGTTTTGTGGAACCTGGTCTCATGCAGCGTGTGAAATCCAGCCCTCCCGCGATTGCACTGCAGAACCCTATTTCAAGTGATATGTCTGTCATGAGGACAAGTCTCTGGCCTGGGCTCCTGGGTGTTCTGAAACATAATGTGAATCGGCAACATGATCGCGTGAGGATATTCGAGGCGGGCCAGGTGTTCCTTAAGCGAGGAGATCAGACAGATTACCCTGCGTACTTGGGGGGCTTGATTTACGGGACATTGAATCCTGAGCTCTGGAGTTACCCTAAAAAGCAGCTGGACTTTTTTGATATTAAAGGAGATATAGAAACTTTACTGGATGTTTCCAAGAATCGAATTTCGTTTCGGTTTGTCCCGTCACAACATCAAGCGTTGCATCGTGGGCAGTGTGCTGCTTTGGAGATGGACGGTATTTGTATAGGAATACTGGGAGCTCTCGATCCGGCTTTACAACGAGAATTAGGGATTAACAATCGCGTTTATCTATTTGAATTGGATATTGATACCCTGCAAAAAGCCAAGATTCCTAAAATTAAAGAACTCTCCAAGTTTCCTGAAGTGAATCGTGATTTGGCCATTGTTGTTGATGAGATCGTCTCCGCTGATCAGATTTTGGACAATGTTAGAGAGAATGTGGGCGAAAGCTTGGTAAATCTTAGAATATTCGATGTATATCAAGGTGATGCGGTTGAGAAAACGAAAAAAAGCATCGCCTTGGGCTTGACCTTGCAGCATCCTTCCCGCACTCTAAGCGAAGACGACATAAATGAGATAATTAACAGGTGTGTCAAAGGTCTAGATGCTAAATTTAATGCAAAGTTAAGGAATTAACTATGGCAGATGGGGCACTCACCAAGGCGGAAATGGCCGAAAAACTCTTTGAAGAGCTGGGCTTGAATAAGAGGGAAGCAAAGGAACTGGTTGAGCAGTTCTTTGAGGAAGTACGCTTGTCACTTGAGTCTAACGAGCAGGTTAAAATTTCCGGGTTCGGCAATTTTGATTTGCGGGACAAGAAACAGAGACCGGGGCGTAATCCCAAGACAGGCGAGGAGATCCCGATCAAAGCGCGCCGTGTTGTGACGTTCAGGCCGGGTCAGAAGCTGAAAGCAAGAGTAGAAAGTTATGCTGGAACCAAGCAATAACGACGAATTGCCACCGATTCCGCCTAAGCGCTATTTCACGATTGGCGAGGTTGGTGAGTTGTGTACGGTTAAACCTCATGTTCTGAGATACTGGGAGCAGGAGTTCCCGCAACTGAAACCTGTCAAACGCAGGGGTAATCGACGTTATTATCAAAGACAGGATGTCATTTTGATTCGCCAAATTAAATCACTGCTCTATGATCAAGGTTTTACCATTGGTGGTGCCAGGCAAAGGATGAGTGGTGCTGAAGAGCCTCAGAAAGCGGGTTTCGACAGTAAAGGCTTTAAGGAAATGATTAAAGATTTGGAAGAAGTGATAGCACAATTGTGAAAATGCGGTAGAATTGCCGCCGCTTCTCGCCCGGTAACTGAGTGGAATTATCCGCATAACAGGGCAGTAGAGTAGCTTTCGATATACGCAGAAACCAAGAAATCATTCCGATCCACTTCAGAATACTTCTTTCGCTGATATCAAAAATTCGGGGCATAGCGCAGCCTGGTAGCGCACCAGTCTGGGGGACTGGGGGTCGTAGGTTCAAATCCTGCTGTCCCGACCAATAAATGAAAAGGGTATCCATCAGGGTACCCTTTTTGCATTCCAGGCTTTGGTAACATAATTTTTAGGCAAAAAAAAGGGCGCAAAAGAGGCGCCCTTTTTTACATCAAAAGTTTAAATTACTGTCTGACGTAACGCTTGATGCCACCTACTGGACCGACTTCTGCTCCGTAGATTACGCCATTACGATCAGCTACCACACCTTCTGCCGTGCAGGTCCCAGTGCAATCTGGATTCGGATCAGGAATGAAAGCAGTCACTTCACCAGTTGCGGCATTTCCAATTCGGATGCCTCGGAGCCAGGCGATATGGTCTGGATTGACGGAGCCCGATTCAGAATCTGCAGCGTAGAGAATGTCGTTCTTGTCGATGAACAGTCCACTGTTGCGGCTAAATTGGTACCAAGTGTCGAGGCGTGTTCCTTCCTGGTCGAAAATCACGACACGGTTATTACCACGATCCGCAACAAACAATCTACCTTGGGAGTCCATGGCAAGAGAGTGCGGCTGTTGGAATTGATCCGGTCCTGTTCCAAGAGAGCCCCATTCCTTAATGAATTCACCGCTGCTGTTGAATTTCAGAACACGAGCGGTAGAACCAGGAGCATTAGAATGGCCTTCTCCGATAAATATATCCCCGTTCGGTGCTACCAGAACATCGTTTGGTTGGAACAGGTAACCAGGAGCTCGTGCACCACCTGCTTCACCGATGCGCATCAGTAATTCACCAGTCGGGCTGAATTTCAGGACTTGATGTCCTTTCAATTCGGCTGGCGCTGTACCATCAGCTGCACGGTTGTCACGGCCGTCAGTGACCCAGACATTGCCATCAGGGTCCACGTGAATGCCATGTGGCCACATAACCATTCCCTTGCCAAAGCTCGTTACCATGTTGCCATCGGCGTCGAACTTCATGATAGGATCGAGGGCGCCTTCAGCGCATGGACCCACATTGCCACCACATCGCTCTGCTACCCAGATACTGACGCCGTCTCGGTCAATTTCAACAGCGCTGGTAGAGCCCCAAGCTCTTCCAGCTGGCATTTTTGCCCAGCCTTCGATGGTCTGATATGGGTTTGGCAGGTCATTAACCGGCGCCATATCTGGCTGTGCGAGGCCCAGCATTGGCAACATGGCAACAGCTGCAGTTAATGAAACAAATGCAGATTTAAATCTCTTATTATAGTTTGACATAGGCGGAGGACGCTCCCTTCATAGCTAAATGGACCGACAGAATAATGCACCTCATTGGCTAATTCAATGAGTATAGGGTCTGCTTGCCGAGGGTGGACTAGAGGTCAAATTTTATTTCAATAACAATACAATAATCTCCATAACACACTAACCTTGTGGCGACATGATCTGATGCTCAGGAGCGTTGCAAGTATGAAGGATCTGAAGGATATCAGCGTTGCAGTGGCACGATTTGCTGCCGAGCGACATTGGGATAAGTTTCACTCACCGAAGAACCTCGCTATGGCGCTAAGTGTTGAGGTGGCAGAGGTGATGGAAATATTTCAGTGGTTGACTGAGGATGAGTCTACGAATCTGACAGAGGATCAATTGAAGGCGGTTAGTCATGAAATCGCGGATGTGCAGGTTTATCTGGTAAGGCTTGCCGACATGCTTGGAGTGGACATACTGCGCATGGTTGAAGAGAAGATGGCATTGAATGCACTCAAGTATCCCGCTGAAAAGGTGCGCGGCAGTGCAAAAAAATACACCGATTACTGAGTGCTAGTTTGTTCTGAGGAGTGGTCTGAGAATGTTGATAGCCGTGTACGGAACTCTCAAGAGCGGTATGATTAATCACAAACTTCTGGAAGAGGCACGATTGCTGGGAACAGATTTTCTGGATGGTATTGCCCTGTATGATCTTGGGGATTTTCCTGCCGCTCGCTTGGAGCCATCCGACGGTATCCTGGTAGAAGTTTATGAGATAACCGACAAGGAACTAGCGGTTCTGGATGTGCTGGAAGAGTGCAATCATGACAAGCCTGAACAGGGGCTATATAAGCGGGTTCAATATTCAACTGGTTTTGGATGGGCTTGGATATATCTTTATAACGGGCAGGTGGAGGGATTGCGGAGAGTGACCAAAGGAGGGTGGTGGCCAGCATACTCTTTGGTAACCACTTTCTGATTTTGAGTCGTCTATGGCAAGCTGTATCGGGATGTCATGGCTGTAACCAACGCATTTGCAGGCTTCTGCTGAGCTAGTTTCTTTAGCAAAATGTATGCTTTATGATGCCACGCTATGCAGAGACTGAATTTTCTGAACTCAAGGTGTGTAGCAGATAGACTTCAATCAAGGTGTTGCTCGTAATGCAAACTCTGAAGGCAGAAAAGATTTTCAAGGCTGGTGAAGTCATCATGACCCAAGGGGATGCCGGGTTGTGTGCTTATTTCATTCAGGAGGGACGAGTAGGAATAGTAGTTGAAAAATCTGATGGAAAATTGCTGCACATGGGAACGCGCGGACCCGGCAGTATCATTGGTGAGATGGCAATTGTAGATAACCAACCGCGTAGTGCGACCATTAAATCTCTCGAGAATTGCACGCTACTGGAGATTACGAAAGATGATTTCGCTCGCAGTGTGCGTGGTGCTGATCCCATAGTGAGGCTGATAGCGCAGGTTATTCTAATGCGCTACAGAGATATTTTGAGGCGTTCCCAAACCCTGTTGGCTGATAGTCCGGACAACCCATCTCCTGAGGAGTTGGAGCGCGAGTATGCGGAGCAGATAAATGTTGTCGAGGCCATCAAGATGGCCAATGAATTCAAAGTGGCTATCGCCAGTCAACAGCTGATCCTGCACTACCAGCCAATAGTATCGATAGCAACGGGCACTATATTAGGTTTCGAGGCTTTGATGAGGTGGGAGCATCCGGAGCGCGGGTTGATACCACCGAACATTTTCATCCCTATGGCTGAAGACAGTGGTCTGATTGTGGATGCAAGCCGTTGGGCAATCCGGGAAGTTTGCCAGATGCTTAATCGACTGGATCAGGCACGGCCGGATCTCCAGGATATATATGTCAGTGTGAACCTTTCAGCGACTGATTTTGATGACGAAAATTTTCTGGATAATCTCTACGACATTCTCGAAGAGAGTGCGATCCCAGCCCATAGAATTCACATTGAAATAACTGAACGGCTCCTTCTTAAGCAGCCCAAAAATGTTAAAGAAACGCTCGACAGCTGTCGTGCGAGAGGCATGGGAATTATTATTGATGACTTTGGGACTGGGTACTCGTCTCTCAGTTATCTGCATCAATATCCAATAGACACTCTGAAAATTGATCAAAGTTTCATTCGTAAAATGAATGAGGACGTGATGGTGTTAGGGCTGGTGAAGTCTATCTTGTCCCTTAGTCAGAATATGAACATCAAGATAATCGCAGAGGGTGTTGAGGACATTGAGGAGTCCAAATTGTTGAGCGAGCTGGATTGTGGGATGGCTCAAGGTTATTTTTATTCCCGTCCTGTTGCCGAGTCGCAGGTGTTGGATTTACTTCTCAAACACAACGCTCCTACCCCTCCACACCTCTGATCCGCTCGAACGTAAGTTCGGTGGATACTGCCTCTACTGTAATTGACCTTTTTACAAAAACGTGTAGTCTTCGAAAGGACATAGCCTTAAGAAGTCCGTGCGCAGCATGCGCCTGTGCACCTCCCAACAACAACTAAAAACATCGGAGTACCCAGTCAGTGAACCCACGACTAACACGAAGGCGTTTCATCAAAGGAGTTATCTACTCCAGTGCTGCCGCCATGTCCGGTGCAGGTTTTTACCTCGCCAACGCCCAGTCCAGACCAGCTGCTGCTGTTGAGCGACTGATCTCGATTAACGTCAATGGACGTACCCGAAGAGTCGATGTGCTGCCGCAAGAAACTTTGGCACACACCCTGCGCTACAAGCTGGAGTTGACAGGAACCAAGCTCGGTTGCAATCGAGGCGAGTGTGGCGCGTGTACGGTTCTCATCGACGATGTGACTAATTACGCATGTTCAACCCTTACCCACAGTGTCAAGCAGCGTGCTGTCACTACAGTGGAAGGGTTGCAATCTCCCGACGGACAATTGCATCCGGTTCAACAGGCTTTCCTCGACGAACTCGGTCCTCAATGTGGTTTTTGTACACCTGGGCAGGTAGTCGCTACCGTAGCTCTGCTGAAAACCAATCCGAAACCCACTCGTGAACAGGCGCGTCAGGCACTCTCGGGTAACCTCTGCCGTTGTGGCGCATACGATCACTATTTGAATGGCGTCATGCGCGCCTCGGGGCAATTGTCATGACTTTTATGTACATAGGAAAAGATTTCACCCCTCCTGACGCACAGGGAAAAATTACAGGACAGGCTCGTTATGCCGAGGACTTTCGCAAAGAAGGGATGGTATTCGCCCGACTGTTGACTAGTCCTGTTCCGAGTGGAATGGTCCGCAATATTGATGCATCTGAAGCTCTTCGTATGGATGGCGTAGTCGGTATTCTGACTGCCGATGACCTGCCTGCTGCTCCGAGGCCTGGTGTGCCAGCTCTCAGCAATGAATTGACTTATGTCGGTCAACCGATACTTGCGCTTGTCGCGATCTCCGAGCAGATAGCGGAGAACGCACTGGAAAGAATAAAACTTGATATCGAGCGCCGTCCCTTTGTAGTGGACCCGCTGGTGAGCCTGACTGCCGGTGGTCCCGATGCCTATCCGGAAGGCAACGTGATGTCGAGAACTGCTGATGGGATGGCATTGAAGTCGCTCAAGTGGGCTCCTCAGTCTGTAGAGGCCTTTCGCAATGGTCGTGATCCCGGTGACGTTGAGTACACGACAGAGTGGTCGTACGGTGAGCTTGATGCGGCCTTTGCTGAGTGCAGCGTGATCGTTGAAGAACCTTTCGTCACCGCTGGATATCCTCACCATTCCCTTGAACCACGCACTTGCATGTCTTACTGGGAAAATGGTCGCTGCTATTTCCACGGCTCTTTACAGAGTCAAAGCGCCGCAAACGCGCCGCTGGCCCGTATGCTGGGGATAGAGCTGAAAGATCTCTGCTTCATCAATGAGACCACTGGTGGCGGTTTCGGTTCGCGAATCGGACCGTATCCATTCATGGCAATCACCGGTTATCTTTCAAGAAATCTTAATCGGCCAGTGCAGGTGCGGATCACTCGTGAAGAGGAGTTCTCTATCGGTTCCGCTCGTTCTGGCATGCAAGGCTGGATTAAAGCCGGGCTCAAACCAGACGGAAAAGTAGCAGCGGTTGATGTGATTATCGTGAATGATGGTGGAGCGAGCGGATCTGGCAGCGGGTCGGCCTCAGCTGGCGCCATTTCTGTTGTTTATCAGCCCACCGCAATGCGTTTTCGTGGTGTGTCAGTCTTTACCAATACTACGCCTCGTGGTGCACAGCGTGGTCCAGGTCAGAACGAGATGCATGCCATACTTGAACCAATTATGGACAAGGCTGCCAATCAACTTGGCATGGATCGGTTGGCGTTCAGACGTCTTAATGCTCCTGACAATAGCGCTAAAGTGGAAGCTAATCAGGGGCCTGTCACCAGTGCATATATGCGCGAAGCCATTGATATGGGATCTGAGCTTTTCGACTGGCCTGCCAAAATCAATCAACCTCGCCGCAATGGCAGTAAAGTGATTGGAGTTGGTGTCGGCATGGCCTATCACGGCGCTGGCAACAACGGTTTTGACGGTATAGTCAGGATCGGTCCGGACGGCAAGATATATCTGCATACAGGTGTAGGTAACTTGGGTACCTATTCTTACGCAGCGACTGTTCGCGCTGCTGCAGAAGTGCTGCAGTGCCGTTGGGAAAATTGTGAGATTGTCCGTGGTAACAGTGATCTAGGGCTTCCACACAGCTCCGGACAGGGCGGCAGCAACACCATCTTCACTCACACTCGCTCAAACTGGGTAGCTGCTCAGGATGCAGTAACGAAGCTCAAAGAAATTGCGGCCGCTGAATTGGGCGGTACTGTTGAGGATTACAGTATCGGAGAAGAGCGTGTCTTCAAGACCGCTACTCCGGCTCAGGGGCTCACGTACGCAGAGGCCGCTCAGCGCGCCATCACTTTGGGTGGTCGCTACAGTGGCGCAGAGTACCCGGATGATATCAATGAGCTGACAGCTCTTGCGGTGCAGAGAATTGCGGGTAGTGGTTTGGTGGGTGTTGCCAAGGACAATCTCGAAAAAAATGGCACAGCCCCTGGATTAGCAATCGGTTTTGCTGAGGTGGAAATCGATCTCGATACAGGTAAATACGACATTCTCGATTATCTGGGTGTCGCAGAGTGCGGTACTGTCGTGCATCCGAAAGGCTTGTCACACGGTATGAACGGTGGTGGCGTATGGGGGATGGGAATGGCTGGTTTTGAGCGGCATGTATATGACCCTCAGAATGGTCTCCCCGCGAACGTAGGGCTTTATCAGAGTAAACCGCCAACATTCCTGGATCTACCTGTAACCATGAGAAATGCGGCTGTCAATATTGCAGATCCACAGTCCCCGGTCGGCGCCAGAGGTATTGGTGAACCAGCGATGGGTTGTGCCGCAGCTGCCGTGACGAGTGCACTTGCGGACGCATTGGGTGGGCATTTGTTCAACCGAACCCCAGTAACGCCAGATATGATTATCGATCACGTGGCGCAAAACACCTATAACAACAAGTCACTGAAAACAAATACATTCTGAGGTTAATATGCCATCACATGACGTTATGCCGGATATCGAACTCTACCAGCCAGTACAGGTAGAGGATGCGCTCGCGCTTGCGACCAGATTGGCCGACAGAGGTTGGTTGCTGGGTGGGGGACAGGATACTTATGGCTGGTTGAAAGATCGGGCGAAAGTACCTGAAGCTATGATTGACCTGAATGGTATCGAATCTCTGCGCGGGATTCGTGAAACTGCAGATGGGGTTGAGATTGGTGCGTTGACCACTTTGACTGAGTTGATCAATAACCCTCTCATCAAAGAACGCTACTCTTTACTTGCGTCCGCAGCCGAGAGAGTGGCTAGTCCGCAGATCAGGAATGTGGGGACTGTTGCCGGTAACGTTGCCCAGGATGTGCGTTGCTGGTATTACCGCAGAGGGCTGTCCTGCTACCGCGCAGGTGGTAATCTGTGTTACGCAGACACTCCTGAAGGGATGAACAGAGAGCATGCAATTTTCGGTGCAAGCCGTTGTGTTGCTGTAACTCCTTCGGACACAGCTCCCGCCTTGGTTGCTCTTGAGGCCTCCATGGTGATCAGAAGCGAAAGTGGAGAGCGTGTCGTTGCTGCGGAAGATTTCTTCATCGGGCCGAATGTCGATATCCGTCATACGACTGTTCTGCGCCCTGGAGAGATCCTGACATCAGTACGCTTGCCTGCAACGTGGGCCAATGCGACTTTCTACTTCGAAAAAGTAGCTGATCGTAATGCTTGGGACTTTGCTCTTGTAAGCATTGCAGCAGCCATGCGTGAATCTGGAGGTGTCATTCAGGATGCCAGATTCGTAGCAGGTGCTGTGCAATGTACTCCACGACGATTGCTGGATGTAGAGAGTGCTGTTCGTGGTCAACCGCGTGGTGAAGCAACTGCCCAGACGCTCGGAACCTTGGCTAGTCAAGGTGCACAGCCATTGAACCATAATGGTTTCAAACTTCACCTTGTAGATAGTCTCGCCAAACGTGCATTACTTGGTTGATTATCACCGGCTAACCGCCCTTCAGAGAATCGTCATGATTCTCTGAAGGGCGGTTAGCTTTTCAGAACCTGCTTCCCGATCCCGGATACCCGCTGTTAATCATACCTTTGATTTCCTGGTCGCACGTTTTTGTCCCGACGTCTCCCATTGAAGTGGTCAGCTACCTTACGGCTTTTACATGCTATTCTCCGAGAAAGCATAATAAAGATCGGTAGGGTCAAAAATGACGGGAGAGATCGCGGAGTGGCTTACCAACAGCCAGAGCAGAGAGTTTGCAGCAAACCTCCTTTCTTCTGTTCCCGGATTGCCTCCGATTCTGCAAACAATACATCTGCTCAGTATCGTCGCCATAATGGCATCCATTGTGATGATTGATTTGCGCGTGCTAGGTCTCGCGGTCCCCAGCCAACACCTTGATGAAATGATAGCCCGCCTAAAACCTTGGACATGGTGGGGCGTGATCGTTGCCGCTTCCTCGGGAATATGGTTCGTGCTCGCACGGCCAAATCGTTATTTTTCTAACCCGGTGTTTCAAATAAAACTGGTCTTACTCCTTGCAGTGTTGATCCTCACATTTATTTTTTATCGCTGGAGCACGACGGATAAAAATCTTTGGCAAGCCCAAGGCCACAAGGTTGTCATCGTGAAATTGATCGCGATTGTTTCGCTGGGGTTGTGGGTTGGAGTTGTGATGGCCGGGCGTTGGATAGCGTATTCAGAATATCTGTTCTGGTCAGAATGAGAGAACGTGGACGAGAGGGAATTGGTACGTGCTGAATGATTTTTTTCTGACACTGGAATACCTGCCTTTGGCGCAGCACATTGGAGCCACGTGGTGGTTTCCTCTAATGGAATCACTGCATGTGCTCAGTATTACGTTAATGCTCGGGGCGATACTGATGGTTGATTTGCGTGTGCTGGGTTTTGCCGCAACACGTTACCCAATCAGGGTATTGAGCCGTGAATTGATTCCATGGTCGGCTGCTGCCTTTGGGACAGCATGCGTCACGGGGTTGGCCATGTTCATTACCAGGGCCAGTGTCCATGCTGTGAACCCCGCTTTCCAGATCAAAATGTTTCTGATAGTTCTGGCAGGTATAAATATTGCGGTGTTTCATTTACATATTTTCCGAGGGACTGGAGATTGGGGCTCTCATACTGGTACGCCTGTTGCTGCGCGTTGGGTGGCCGTATCGTCGCTTGGATTATGGGCTGGTGTTATGCTTGCTGGGCGCTGGATTGGGCACATCGTATAGAGTGTGGTTATCAAGGACAGGTTGGCAGTGAGATGAAGATTTTCGAAAGCCGTTTTGTAGACGTATTGACTGCGGATATTCAGACTGAAAATTATGGTCGTCAGGTATATGGAGCACTGCATTCACGGGCGTTACCAGTGCCAGTGCCAGAGCCTCGGACATTGATATGGTCAAAAGATGTTGCATCCAATTGCGGATTCGATGCGGCCTTTTGTAATAGTGCGGAGTTCGCAGAGGTTTTTGCGGGCAATAAGCAATTGCCAGGGATGCGCCCGTATGCGAGCCGTTATGGTGGGCATCAGTTTGGAAACTGGGCAGGGCAACTGGGTGATGGTCGTGTCATCAATCTGGGAGAGATAAGAGATCAGAAAGGAGATTCGCTCACTCTTCAGCTCAAAGGCGCAGGACCGACACCCTACTCCCGAGGGGCTGATGGTCGTGCGGTGTTACGCTCTTCCATCCGCGAGTTCCTGTGTAGTGAAGCGATGCATCATCTTGGCGTTCCTACAACGCGTGCACTCAGTCTTGTACTGACGGGTGACTCTGTCGTTCGCGACATGTTTTACGATGGCAATCCTCAGGCAGAACCCGGTGCGGTGGTGTGTCGCGTTGCCCCTTCATTCATACGCTTCGGACATTTTCAGCTTTGTGCGGCCAGAGGAGAGACGGAGCTGCTGCGGCAGCTGCTGGATTTCTCGATAGCCACTGATTTTCAGTATCTGCGGGATGATCCTGATTTCACCAAATCTCGGGAGGAGATCTATCAGCAGTGGTTTGATGAAGTCTGTCGTCTTACCGTCGAGATGGTCGTTCATTGGCACAGAGTTGGTTTTGTCCACGGAGTGATGAATACCGACAACATGTCTGTCACCGGCCTGACAATTGACTACGGTCCTTATGGTTGGATAGACAATTACGATCTGAATTGGACGCCGAACACAACAGATGCGGAAATGCGCCGCTATCGTTTTGGTCAACAGGCGGAGATTGCACATTGGAATCTTTGGCAATTGGCAAACGCTCTGGTTGTCGTAACGGGCGATGCTGCGCCACTTGAAGCAAGTTTGAAACGATTTTCTGATTACCTCAATCTACGACAACGTGCCATGCTGGCATCCAAGCTGGGCCTAAACTGCTTTGAGGCTGCACAGGGGGATGCAGAGTTGTTTCACGATCTTGAAGCAATGCTTCAGCAGCAAGAAACCGATATGACTATTTTCTATCGCGCCTTGGGGGATTTCGATTCGCTGAATTCTGTGGATAAATTTCTGGAGCTTATTCGGCCTGCACTATATCGCCCGGAAATTCTCAGCGCTGAGTCCATCTCCAGAATCAACGACTGGGGAGGGCGCTATGCAAAGCGTTTGAATAGAGACAATACGCCGCATGCGGTAAGGAAAGCACAGATGAATGCGCTCAATCCCCTTTATGTGTTGCGTAATTATCTTGCTCAGGAAGCTATCGACAAGGCGTATGCAGGTGACTATGAGATGTTGCACGATCTACATAGGCTCCTCATGCAACCTTACGTAGAGCAATCTGGCTGTTCACGCTATGCGCAAAGACGCCCGGACTGGGCCCGCAACAAGCCCGGCTCGTCAAGCCTGTCGTGCAGCTCCTGAGATTGTCTTTGCGTGGAAACTTTCAGGATGGAAGCTCTTGAGAGATGAGATTGGGCAGTGTCAGTATCTGCAATGCTGCCTTGTTTTGCCTTTCTCCAGCAGAATCTCCTGGCTCGTTGCACAGATCCAAAGAGGCTTTCTGTTCAACAAGATCACACGGCAAAATAACCAGCAGTTCATAGGTCCCACTTTCGGTACGCGCCACACTGACAATTTCGCCGACGGCTTCGTTTTGATGCATGATCATGGAGTCAAGTGCTGCTCTGACTCCGTTGACACCTGCTCTGTAGAGGCGTTTTTTCGCTGTCGCTCTATAGTGCATCCGGGCTACGATCTCCTGCCCTGTGTAACAACCTTTCTTGAAATCGATGGTCCCATTCAGGTCGTAGTTCAGGAGTTGTGGTGTGTAAGTGTCCTGAATGGCTGGAGTGATGTGGACGATACCTTGGCGGACATCGGCGAGCTCCCACTCTTCGAGATCGTCAGTCACCCCAGAATCTTCGAGTTTTTCCAGTGTCTCATCCTGATCGACGGAGACCAGGACTTCATAGCGCGGTACAGCATCAGGCAGCCTGTAGACAACTCCTCCTTCTATCTGCAGAGCCTGATCCGGACTTTCGGGCACGCTTCCGAACAATGACAATACGGTCTCTTTCGCCTTTGGACCATACACGCCGTAACGCTCATACTGACTCGTTTCAACGCTGGTGTTGGCTTTTGAGAAAACGATGTATTTATCGAGAATTTTTTTCAAGGCATAGCCCATACCCCGCGCGCACAGCAAGTAAAGCGAGTCATTCATCTCGATTACTCGCATGTCGCTGATAATTCGTCCATTGATGTCACAATAAGCAGCGACCAAGATTTTTTCTGGGTTTACATTGTCGATATTACCAGTGAGTTGTCCTTGCAGAAACGTGGCGGCATCTGCGCCTTTAACGGCGATCAGATCAAAATTGTTCAGGTCAGTCAGCATGCTTGCCATGGATCTAGCTCGAATAAAATCAGCGAATTGGGATATCATGAGGCACCTATTGAGGTGTCCTTCAGGTTTTTACATGTTAACAGAAATTGAGTACAAGAAACTTGCCTGGCATAGCAGAAGGGGAATGCTGGAGCTTGATCTGTTGCTTTTGCCCTTTGTGCAAAGACATTTGCCAACCCTGAGCGGTGTAGATCAGTGCTTATATCAACGGCTGCTGTCGGAAGAGGATCAAGACCTGTTTGCGTGGTTGCTCCTGCGGCATCCAGCGCCAGATGCTGAGTTACAACGTATGGTGGGTTTGATCAGAGACAGCGCAACAGCCTAGTTTGGAAATCATGGTTTACGTTGGCGGGAAGTCCGCTGTGGCGCTGAGTAGGCTTTCAAGGAGGAAAGCAGATGCTGCTAAAAGTCGAATTGACGCCCTCCCGCTTGTTACAAGCAGTGGTTGTAATATCGCATCTGCTGGCGTTGGTCAGTTTGCTGTTTACCGAGATGTCGGTGTTATTGAGTTTTGGTTTGGCGGCAGGTCTTGTCTGGCATTTTCTGCTTGCTCGGCGATGGTATCTGCAACCCTCGGCAATTCTGTTTTCGGACGACCTGATTCGTCTGTATTTCCCTGATCGTGAGATCAATGTTGTGCTGGAGCGCGAGTGCTACTGCACACCTTGGCTCCAAATGCTCTACTTTCGCGAGTGTGTGCAGAATGCGGTATCGATTGGCTCTGCAATCTCGCCAATACCAGCTTGCCGCCGTCATGGTGCTCGCCATTGCGTGATTCTCCTGGCTGACAGTTGCCATGTAACAGCACGCCGCCGTCTCGCTGTTTTACTGCGCTGGCATCGTTTCGGGCTGGATTCTCATCCCGCATAGGCAGAGCTTACAGTGAGTAGTGCAGAGAATAATTTGCAGGGACCAGAATAGTGTCTGCTATGTGCGGTGAAAGTTCAGGGTAGTCCAATGTGTAATGCAACCCTCGGCTTTCCTTGCGCCGTATTGCGCACTCTACGATCAGACTGGCCACCAGTACCAGATTACGTAACTCCAGCAGATCCTTGCTGACAATGTAGTGCTTGTAGTAGTCCGTCGTTTCCTGTTCTAACAGTTGTATTCTTCTTTTTGCCCTCTGCAGACGTTCGTCTTTGCGTACTATCCCGACATAAGCCCACATGAATCTGCGTAGCTCATCCCAGTTGTGAGCAACGATGATTTCCTCATTGGAGCGAGTCACCAGGCTTTCGTCCCAAGGGGGTATTTCCTCCGAGATATTGGTAGTGGCTATTTTGTTGCGAATATCGGCACTGGCACTGAATGCAAGCACAAAGCATTCGAGCAAGGAGTTGCTCGCCATGCGATTGGCACCGTGCAGTCCGGTAAAGCTTGTTTCACCAATGGCGTAGAGATTGGGGAGATCGGTATGTCCCTGCTTGTCTACCATGACGCCTCCGCATGTGTAGTGTGCGGCGGGCACCACCGGGATGCGGTCTTTGGTAATGTCGATCCCGTATTTGAGACAGCGTGAATAAATGGTGGGGAAATGCTCTTTGATGAACTCTTCGGGTTTGTGGGTGATATTCAGGTAGACACAATCACAGCCCAGTCGCTTCATTTCATGATCGATTGCACGTGCCACGATGTCACGGGGGGCCAATTCACCGCGTACATCGAACTTGTCCATGAAACGGCTGCCATCGGGCAATTCCAGGAATGCCCCTTCGCCGCGCAAGGCTTCGGTGATCAGAAATGACTTGGCATGTGGGTGATACAGGCAGGTCGGGTGAAACTGATTGAACTCCATGTTGGCAACACGACAGCCGGCACGCCAAGCCATTGCGATGCCGTCGCCAGTCGCACCATCTGGGTTGGTTGTGAACAAATATGCCTTGCTGGCGCCACCAGTAGCGAGAATAACGAACTTGGCGCGAAACACATCTACGGCACTGGTCGCTGGATTGAATATATAGGCACCAACACATTGCTCACCTTCCAGGCCGAGTTTGTTGCGGGTGATCAGATCAATTGCCACTCTGTTTTCATACAAGGTGATATTGCTGTTGTTGGCGGCACGATAGGCCAGCGTTTCAAAGACTGCGCGACCAGTAGCATCTGTGGCATGGATGATACGACGGTGACTGTGTCCGCCCTCCTGTGTCAGATGCAGAGGGGCGAGGTTGTCAGGCTGCAGTGGTTCTCGGGCCGGGCCGTTTTTGGCCTCTTCTGGTGCTATTGTCGTGAAGGGAACACCTTGTTCAACCAGCCAGCGCACACACTCACCACTGTTCTCGACGATATGGCTCACCATGTCGAGATGACACAGGCCTGAACCTGCATCCAGAGTATCCGCGATATGAGCTTCGATGCTGTCTTCGTCGTCCAGGACTGCGGCGATACCACCTTGCGCATAATAGGTCGCTCCCTGACTCAGTTGCCCTTTGCTGATGACAGCCACTTTGGCGAAGTCTGCTGATTTCAATGCCAGCGTTAGCCCTGCTGCACCACTGCCAATGATCAGTATGTCGTAGTCATAAAAAGATGTGGTATTGTTCACGCTCATGGTGGCTATGTTTCTGTCTTCGTTGTGAGAATAGATGACAAGCTGCATTTGGCAGATGTTTGCCGAAAGGACTTATCTTACAGCGTGGCAGGCATCGAGTGCCATCGCGACCGAATGCGTTGTTCTGGCAACTGTGTCCCCGGCTTGAAATAGCGAGAACTTTTGATTAACCCCGTGGTCTATCCCTTGAAGAAGCATGAAACCGTTCCTGTCGTTCGCCAGTCTTCGGTGCGGAGTGGCGATCTATGAAGAATGATACCGATCAACAGCTCGTGGATCGGGTGCTGAATGGCGAGAAAGTTGCTTTCAATCTTTTGGTACTTCGGTATCAGCATAAAGTGGCTGCATTGATTGCACGATTTGTGAAAGACCCTCATGAAGTGGAGGATGTGTCACAAGAAGCTTTCATAAAAGCCTACCGGGCGCTGGAATTGTTTCGCGGTGAAAGCGCCTTTTATACCTGGCTCTACAGAATTGCGGTTAACACGGCCAAGAATTACCTGGTGTCGAAGGGGAGGCGCCCCCCAAGCATTGATGTGGATATGGACGATGCGGAACTCGTGGAAGACACCCCAGCTCTCCGTGACGTGGATACCCCGGATGCAAACCTTGAGAAAGAGCATTTGCAGCGTGTGATCAACCAGGCGATTGAAGACTTGCCCGAAGATCTTCGCACCGCTTTCACGTTGCGGGAGTTCTCCGGCCTGAGCTACGAAGACATCACGGAAATCATGGACTGCCCGGTTGGTACGGTCAGATCGCGTATCTTCCGAGCTCGTGAAGCGATTGATAAAAAAATCAGGGAATTGTTGTAAGTAACATTGGAACGAAGCCGCAGGTCTGCGGTCAAAGGGTGAGAAACGGAAATCTGCACTGAGATATGTCCCTGGGTATGAACTGTGAATTTCAACTGTGAAGTAAAGTGATAGTCAACAGAGGTCATGCATGAGCTTGGATAATAGTCAAAGCAACAGCTTCGAAGAGTCTTTGTCGGCATTGATGGATAATGAAGCGGACGATCTGGAGCTGCGCAGATTGTTGAAGGTGTTGCCTGGTAATACGTCGTTGACGGAAACCTGGGGGCGTTTTCATGAGGCCCGTTCGATGCTGCATAACGAAGAAGTTCTCTCGTTGTCACCGGATGCCTGTAACCGTATTTTCGATGCCATAGCGGCAGAGCCAGCTTACAAGCCAGTTTGTGTGGAGACTATTGGCGCGCCTGTTGAGAATGTGGGTGTCGTGCTCAAGACGAGATGGTGGGAGTCTGCCGGTCGTGTAGCGATTGCAGCGTCTGTGGCTCTGGCGGCTTTTGTCGGTTTACAATCAACACTGTTTGGTCCTGTTCCTGAGCAAGCTCTGGTAGAGCAGCAATCAGAGTCGGCTTCTGCGAATCAAGTTGCCGTGACAGAGAGTTCTGGCAGTTTTGATGCGCAAGCTCAGCAACGTCTGGACGACTATATACGCAGTGTCTCTATACAGAATCGTGAAGATGCGGCTGGGGTTCCGCAATTTAATATCCTGCAGGATTCTCAATTAATCCGGCAGGTCAACCAGATCGAGAATTAAATATCCTGATTTGGGGGTAGCCACTGCCCCCGCTCTCCTGTTCCTCATCCCTCGCAAATTCAGACAAAGCTTGCTCCGTGCGGTCGTGCGCTGTACTTTAGCCCGGTGCATGGCGAGCTGTGCTGGCCGTTCACGATAACGTAGTCCTGAAGCTGAAGGTGAGGAAATGAATAATCTGCGACGAAGTTCGGCTGTCACTGGAGTTCCACTACTCCTCTTCTTATTGGTGGTGTCTTTTTCAGCAGTGGAGGTGGGTGCAGCCTCACTCCCAGATTTTGCCGATCTTGTTGAAAAAAATGCTCCGACTATAGTCAATATTGCGACTGTCCAACGTTCGGAGCCAGTGGTCGGAAATCGAGACAGAGACATTGAAGAACTGCTGCGTCGGTTGAGCCCGGACGGCGATGTGCCACCTGAACTGGAAGAGGCGCCGAGTCGCCCACGGGGTGGTGTGGGCTCAGGATTCATCATTTCCGAGGATGGCTATCTCATTACCAATCATCATGTTGTCGTTGATGCCGATGAAATCACCGTGACATTGAATGATCGTCGAGTCTTTCAGGCCGAAGTGATCGGCACCGATGAGCTGTCCGACATGGCCTTGCTCAAAATTGAAGGGAGTGATTTGCCAGCGGTTGTGTTCGGGAATTCAGAGCAGGTGAGAGTAGGCGAATGGGTGCTGGCCATCGGTTCTCCATTCGGTCTGGAGTTCTCAGCCACGGCTGGTATTGTCAGCGCTAAAGGGAGAACAGTCCCTGGTAATCAGACCAGCTATGTGTCCTTTATCCAGACAGATGTCGCTATCAATCAGGGCAACTCAGGTGGGCCGCTCTTCAATCTGGATGGAGAAGTGATAGGGATCAATTCGCAGATATTGAGCAGCTCAGGCGGTTCCAATGGAGTCTCTTTTGCTATCCCAAGTAATGTAGCGCTCAACGTTGTCGAGCAATTGCGTGAAAGTGGCACGGTTAGCAGAGGACTGCTGGGTGTGCTGATCAAAGATGTAGATTACGCACTTGCCGAAGCTTTCCAAATGCCACGACCACGAGGTGCGTTTGTTGATGAAGTGCAGCCTGGAAGTCCTGCGGAAGAGGCCGGGGTTTTGAATAACGACATTATCATCGCCTTCAATGACAGTGAGATCGAAGCTTCTTCCATGCTGCCGTTCTACGTTGGACAGGTGCGTCCTGGAACAACGGCAATGTTAACCATCATGCGTGATGGTGACACAATCACTTTGCCGGTTGTTGTTGGCAGTCTGCCGGGGTCTGGTGTTGCAGCGTCCAGAGAGCCAGCGGAGGAGCCACGCACGAACAGTCTCGGTATCTCGGTCAGTGAGCTGGGGCAAGAGGCGCAAGAGGTGGCGGGAATATCGGGTGTGCGCGTCGAGGAGTTGCTGGACGGTCCCGCTTCCAGTGCCGGGTTGGCAGTGGGCGATGTCATTGTCGAACTCAACAGAGAGCCGGTACCGACGATGAGTGAGTTTGCACGTGTAGCAGATGCGCTCCCGGACGAAGGTTTCATCCCTGTTCGCATCGTGCGTGAAGGACGAGGCACGACTCTGGTGCTGCAACTGGAGTAAGACACTCTCCATGCCGGCCATGCCGGCCATGCTGTCCATGCTGGGATTGCACTGCGTAAACCTGTGCAGTCCCAGCGTTTGAGCCCACCCCTCACAGGAAAATTCCACTGACAGTCCTGGTCTAATACTGTAGACTTGCGCCCTGATTTTCAGCTCAAGCCCGGTAATTTGGTGCCTTGTGAGGCGTTTTTAGCAGTTTCCTCCCTGTAGTATTCGATTCCGGAAAAGTCAGTCCCCATTAATTTTGCCCAAGTTGTGATCCTATCAAGTGAGTGATTTAAGCAGTATTCGCAATTTCTCGATAATTGCACACATCGACCATGGCAAGTCCACGCTGGCGGATCGCTTCATTCAAACCTGTGGTGGGCTTGAAGAGCGCGAAATGAATGAGCAGGTACTCGATTCTCTCGATATCGAGCGCGAACGTGGTATCACCATCAAGGCGCAAAGTGTCACTCTCTATTACACCAGTATCAAGGACGGCCGCAAATATCAGCTGAACTTCATTGATACGCCTGGCCACGTTGACTTCACCTACGAGGTATCACGATCACTGGCAGCCTGCGAGGGTGCATTGCTGGTCGTGGATGCTGGTCAAGGAGTGGAAGCTCAGTCCGTGGCGACGTGTTACACGGCAATAGAGCAGGGGCTTGAAGTTATTCCCGTACTCAACAAAATGGATCTTCCTCAGGCGGAACCGGAAAAGGTACGTCAGGAGATTGAGGAGATCATCGGAATTGATGCGTCTGCTGCTGTGTGTGCCAGCGCGAAAACGGGTATGGGCATCGTCGAGATTCTGGAGGAGTTGATTCGCCTGGTCCCACCGCCCGTAGGAGATGTTGATGCACCGCTTCAAGCACTGATCATTGACTCCTGGTTCGACAATTATCTTGGCGTCGTTTCTCTGGTGCGTGTGAAGCATGGCACACTCCGCAAGGGCGACAAGATTATTGCCAAGTCCATCGGGAAGGCTCATCTGGTCGACGGCGTGGGTGTGTTCACCCCCAAGCGTCTGGAGACAGACGTGCTGAGGGCCGGCGAAGTGGGCTTCGTTGTGGCGGGCATCAAAGAGATTAAAGGTGCCCCCGTAGGCGACACTCTGACTCACTCATCCACGCCGAACGTGGATGCTTTGGAAGGGTTTAAGAAAATCCAGCCGCAGGTCTATGCCGGCTTGTTCCCCGTCTCCTCCGATGATTTCGAAAATTTCCGTGATGCGCTTGAAAAACTCACGCTGAACGATGCCTCCCTGTACTATGAGCCGGAGAGTTCCGACGCTTTGGGTTTTGGTTTTCGCTGCGGCTTTCTCGGCATGTTGCACATGGAGATTATCCAGGAGCGGCTTGAGCGCGAGTACGATCTTTCGCTGATTACGACTGCACCGACAGTCGTCTATGAAGTGTTGCTGACCAGTGGCAAGACGGTGCGGGTGGACAGCCCCTCCGCGCTGCCTGCCGTCACGTCTATTGATGAGATGCGCGAACCGATTGTGCTGGCGAGTATTCTTGTCCCTCACGAATACCTCGGCAACATCATCAACCTGTGCATCAGCCGCCGTGGTGTTCAGCGCGATATGCAGTTCATCGGCAGGCAAGTGTCGTTGCGCTACGAGCTGCCCATGAATGAAGTGGTGCTCGACTTTTTCGATAAGCTCAAATCTGCCAGCCGTGGTTATGCATCGCTGGATTACCATTTCATTCGTTTTGAACCAGCTAATCTGGTGAGATTGGATGTGCTGATCAACGGCGATCGCATCGATGCGCTGGCGCTGATCGTGCATCGTGATCAGGCCCATCACAAGGGCCGCATGCTGGTAGAGAAAATGAAAGAACTGATTCCTCGGCAAATGTATGATGTCGCCATTCAGGCCGCTATTGGCGGACAGATCATTGCCAGACAAACGGTTAAGGCGCTGCGCAAGAATGTGACCGCCAAGTGCTATGGCGGTGACGTCAGTCGCAAGAAAAAGCTGCTGGAGAAACAAAAGGCTGGCAAGAAGCGAATGAAGCAGGTGGGCAACATTGAAGTTCCCCAGGAAGCGTTCCTCGCTGTACTCAAGGTTGACAGTTAATGGACATTGATTTTTCGCTGGTACTCTTGATTCTGGTAGTGATCTCCGGGCTCGTCGCTCTGTATGATCGACTCGTGCTGGCTGCTCCTCGCAAAGCCTCTGCAGACCGTTTGCGCAAAGCGCAGACGGTTGAAAGCGACGCTCTCAAGCAGGCGATTGCTACGGCTGAACAGGAGCCTGTGCTCGTAGAGTATGCCAAGTCATTTTTTCCGGTGTTGTTGATCGTGCTCGTCTTGCGCTCGTTTCTGGTAGAGCCCTTTCAGATTCCCTCAGGTTCCATGATTCCGACCTTGGAAGTGGGCGATTTCATATTGGTCAACAAATACACTTATGGTCTGCGGCTGCCAGTGGTTGGTACCAAGATTCTTGACATGAATGAGCCAAAGCGTGGCGAAGTCATGGTCTTCATACCCCCTCATGACAAGCGTTATTTCATCAAACGGATCGTGGGTTTGCCAGGTGACACCATTCGCTACGAAGACAAGGTGCTGAGCATCAATGGCGAGCAGATTGACTCGCAAATCATCGACAGCGTACAGATCGAGATGCCGAGCGGGATGGAGCAGGCAGGTGTTCTAATGAATGAGACGCTCGGGGATGTGCAGCACGAGACGCAGATCGTCAGTACGCCAGCCAGGGATAGCGGTAGAAATGTCTGGGTCGTGCCCGAGGGGCATTACTTCATGATGGGTGATAACCGCGACAACAGTGCAGATAGCCGAGTCTGGGGTCCAGTACCGGAAGCGAATATAGTCGGTAAAGCATTTGCTGTCTGGATGCATAAAGAGCCCGGTTGGAGTCTGCCCACTTTCCGTCGCAATGGTCTGATTTACTGAAACGCCGACTGCATCGCGGTAACGCGCTTGGGCAACACTACAATACCCACCCGGGCACATGCGTGTTGTGGCTGGTTACATATCCATAGGCAGAAGGTGGTGTTATGAGTAGTGTTACGAGTGGTGTGGTCAACGGTGGGAGGCTCTCAGTTATGAAGAATATGACGTGTTCAACGCCCGCTGGGCAGCGCGGTTTCTCCAAATTCGGTTTGTTGATGACTCTGGTTGTACTGGTCTGTGTTTTGACTTTCGGACTGAAAGTGCTGCCTGTCTATATCGATCACAACTTCGTAAAGGGCTTTGCGGAGGATCTGGTAGAGAGTGGACGGGTATCCACTATGAGTCAGTCCGCAGTACGTGAAGAATTAGGTCGTGGCCTGGCTATCAACAATATTCGGGAGTTCGACATTAGCAGTATCACTACCTCCATCAACGGTGGGAATTCGGTCATATCCATCAAGTACGAACGACGCATTCCGCTGTTCTCCAATGTCGATGTCGTGCTCTCTTTCGATGACCACATAGAATAAATGACCGCCAGTGTCCGTCAGCTTGAAAAGAATTTTTCGTATCGGTTTGCCGATGACTCGCTTGCCGAGTTGGCACTGACCCATCGCAGTGCTGGTCGAGTCAATAACGAACGCCTGGAATTTCTCGGTGATGCCATTCTGGGATTTCTGATTGCAGACGAGTTGTTGAGACGTTTCCCTGACGCCCCGGAGGGGGCATTGAGCCGCAAGAGATCGCTGCTCGTGAATCAGCAGACTCTGGCCATCCTTGCGACTACCCTGCACCTTGGTGAACTTCTGGTGCTCGGTCCCGGTGAACTCAAGAGTGGTGGTCGACAGAGAGAATCGATCCTTGCAGATGCAATGGAAGCTGTAATTGGGGCTATCCATCTTGATGGTGGTCTGGAGGCTTGCCGAACAGTGGTCTTGAGCCTGTATGCGGAGTTGCTTGATAGTGACTCTTCAGCAATCATGAGCAAAGACTCCAAGACACGCTTGCAGGAATTGCTGCAATCCCGAAGTTTGCCTCTGCCGATGTATCAGGTGGTGTCGATCGATGGAGAGGAGCATGAGCAGGCTTTCACGGTATCCTGTCAGATCCATTTGTTGAGTGAGTGTACGTTTGGTCAGGGAGTCAATCGGCGTCTGGCTGAACAGCAGGCTGCCACCAAGGCACTGGAGGCATTGGGCTTGTAAGAAAATATTGATCAGTGCAGCGTTAGAGAATGTGATAGTGATTGCCGGTTTTTGGAATAGGAGCGCGAAAACGCTGTCTGTGAAATACAATCTTCGTGAATATTAATATGCCAGAAGAAAAGAGTGTCGAAACGGAACAGCATTGCGGATTCATCGCAATCGTCGGAAGACCGAACGTCGGGAAATCCACTCTGCTCAATCATTTGCTTGAGCAGAAAATCAGTATCACTTCACGCAAGCCGCAAACTACTCGACACCGTATTGTGGGTATCAAGACAGTCGGTCAGAATCAATTTGTGTATGTAGATACCCCGGGTATCCACAAAAGCCAGAAAAAAGCCATCAATCGCGTGATGAACAGTACGGCGACCAACGCCCTCGCGGATGTCGATGTCGTCTTGTTTGTAACAGAAAGGTTGATCTTCAACGAAGAAGATGAAATGGTTCTGGAAGCACTGAGTAAAGTCAAAGTGCCGGTTCTGTTGCTGATTAACAAATGTGATCAGCTGGAGTCTCGTGAGCGTTTGTTGCCGCACATTGAGAGGTTGTCCAAGCGACGGGAATTTGCCGATATCATTCCACTGTCAGTGCTGGGTGGACACAATCTTGATACGGTCGAAAATTGCGTGTTGAAATTTCTTCCGCAAGGTCCGTTCCTGTTTCCAGAGGATCAGGTCACTGATCGCAGCTCACGCTTTCTCGCGGCTGAGATCATCCGGGAAAAGATTACCCGTCAGCTCGGTGACGAACTTCCGTATGAAGTCACTGTGGAAATTGAGAAATACACTGTCCAGGGGGGCGTCGTCCATATTCACGGTTTGATTCTGGTCGACAAGGAAAGCCAGAAACAAATCATCATTGGCAAGAACGGTGATCGTCTCAAGCTGATCGGCAGTGCGGCGCGATTGGACATGGAAAAAGCCTTCGAATCAAAGGTCATGCTCAATCTCTGGGTCAAAGTGAAGAGTGGTTGGGCGGATGATGAGCGCGCGCTGCAAAGCCTTGGGTATCATCAGGATTAAACACTGATTCGAGCATTCCAGACAGCAAGAGAGTGACCATGGCCGTTCGGATTGATCTGCAACCTGCCTATGTTCTGCATGCTCAGCCCTATCAGAATACCAGTCTGCTGGTGGATTTTTTCTGCCTTGATCATGGCCGCATGCGTGCTGTCGCCAAGGGGGCACGTCGCCCGACATCCCGCATCAGATCTCTGCTGCAACCCTTTCAACCACTGTTAATCTCGCTCATTGGTCGCTCTGATCTGAAAACTCTCAGTCAAGTGGAGGGTAGCGTCAACGCTTTCAATCTGCAGGGCACTCGACTGTTTAGCGGCCTGTATCTGAATGAGTTGCTGGCCAGATTGTTGCAATCTCATGAAAGTCATCCGGCGCTCTATGACGCCTATCAACAGGCGATGATTGCTCTGCACGGCGAGCGCGACTTGAATGTCATTCTGCGACAGTTCGAGCTGGATCTGTTGAACGAACTTGGTTACGGTCTGAATCTGGAGACCGACAGCAACACCGGGTTTCCGATTGATGCGCATGCTCGCTATCTTTTTCATCCTGCCGTTGGATTCGAACGTCTCGCTGACAGCACTGGTTCGCTCTTGCAACATGCGGCTGTATTCACCGGGCGAGAGATTCGCGCTCTCAAAGATCTTGATATCACCGACAAGATGTTGAGCAATGCCACTCGTCGTCTCACCCGTATGGCGTTGCAGCCACATCTGGGCGAGGCGCCGCTGATGAGTCGTGAATTATTCTCGCGCCCACCACATCAGTAAGTCGATCTCTTTCAAGGTGACTGCGTGTCTGCACTGATGGACTGAGTTGATAGACTGGATTGCTTTCAG
Organism: Pseudomonadota bacterium; assembly: GCA_040384465.1. GTDB lineage: Bacteria > Pseudomonadota > Gammaproteobacteria > Pseudomonadales > Pseudohongiellaceae > UBA5078. Next base: position 89,218 of record JAZKJF010000001.1, read on the forward strand.
GTGTTGGCAATACAGGGTAAAATCGCGCAAACCTCCGTTTCGGTAGAGCACATGCCCACACATTATCCTTCCATAGAATCCCAGATTGGTAATACGCCTCTCATCAAGCTTACACGATTACCCGGGACAACCAGCAACACGATTCTGGTCAAGCTGGAAGGAAACAATCCTGCCGGCTCTGTGAAAGATCGTCCTGCATACAACATGATTGTGCAGGCAGAGGCGCGTGGCGATATCAAGCCTGGTGATACATTGATTGAAGCGACCAGTGGCAACACGGGAATTGCTCTGGCGATGGTCTGTGCCGTCAAGGGTTATAAACTCATTTTGATTATGCCTGACAATATGTCAGCTGAGCGCAAGGCATCAATGTCAGCGTATGGGGCGGAACTGATTCTTGTAACCGAAGCGCAAGGCATGGAAGGTGCGCGCGACCTGGCTACCCGTATGAGCATGGAAGGGCGCGGCAAAGTGCTGGATCAGTTTGCCAACCCTGATAATCCCAGCGCGCATTATCTGCATACCGGGCCGGAAATCTGGCGGGACACGGCTGGTCAGGTGACTCATTTCGTGAGTTCTATGGGCACAACCGGCACTATCATGGGCGTTTCTCGCTACCTGAAGGAGCAAAATCCTGCAGTCACGATTGTAGGATTGCAGCCTAGAGAAGGCTCAAAAATTCCAGGAATTCGTCGCTGGCCAGTAGAATATCTGCCCTCCATCTTCGAGTCATCACGGGTAGATGTGGTGATGGACATCGATCAGGGTGATGCCGAGCGCACGATGAAAGCATTGGCGCGTGAAGAAGGCATTTTTTGTGGTGTGTCTTCCGGAGGTTCCGTTTTTGCGGCACTTGAGCTGAGTAAGACCTTGCAGAATGCCGTCATCGTTGCCATTGTCTGTGATCGTGGTGACCGCTATCTCTCCACCGGGGTTTTCGCCTGACGCAGATTTTTCCTTTCCAGCCAGCGGCGCTGCAAGGTCACAGGGTTGTGACCTTTCGGCATCATCCACCTGTTTAATTCACCTTCACCGATAAGAATTTTTCATGAAAAAAAACCGACGACAACGTCAAAAACTTCCGACTGATGCAGTAGAAATCAGTATTCAACGTCTTAGTCACGAGGGCCGCGGCGTCGCCAGTATTGAGGGCAAAATCGCTTTCGTGGACGGTGCTTTGCCCGGCGAAACCGTCACGGCCATTTACACAAGTCGTCGCAGCCAGTTTGATGAACTGAAGATGCAGGAAGTTCTGGTCGCGTCTCCTGATCGTGTAGTCCCTCCTTGTGCTCATGCAGAGATCTGCGGGGGTTGCTCCATGCAACACATCAGTTCTCAGGCCCAGGTCGCACTTAAAGAGCGAGTTTTGCATGAGCAGATGAAACACATCGGCGGACTGACAGATTACGCACATCTTCCTCCGATGCTCAGCGACACTGAAGGTTATCGGCGCAAGGCCAGACTGGCGGCGCGTTATGTGAGCAAGAAAGAGGAGATGCTGATTGGTTTCCGTGAGAAAAACAGTTCATTCATCGCGCAGATGACCAGTTGCGCCGTGCTCGTAAAAGAGGTCTCCGACCTGATAGCTCCGTTGCGACAACTTCTGGTGGGCTTTTCAGGGCGCCTTGATATTCCTCAAATCGAAGTTGCCGTTGGGGAGAAGGTGATAGACGGTCTGGAAAGCTCCTCGATGCATTATCAGGTTGCCTTCATCGTGCGGCATCTGGAGGAGCTTGCCGAGACGGATCGTGAACAGTTGCTGAGTTTCGCTCAGACTCATCACATCGAACTGTACCTCCAGCCTAAGGGGCCGGACTCGGTACACAAGGTTTGGCCGATCGGTGGCGTGGATCGCTTGTATTACGCTCTGCCGGAGTTTGGCTTGAGAATGGCATTTCACCCCACGGATTTCACTCAGGTCAATGGTGGCATCAATCGACGCATGATCTCTCAGGCTCTGGCTCTGCTGGACTTGCAGCCTGACGATGTGGTGCTGGATCTGTTCTGCGGTCTGGGTAATTTCACTCTGCCAGTGGCGACACGTTGTGCTCGCGTCGTGGGCGTGGAGGGGAGTGATGACATGGTCCGCCGAGGCGAAGAGAATGCTGCGGCCAATGGCGTCAACAATGCCTCCTTTTACTCCGCCAATCTCTGTATCGATTTCGACGAGACTACCTGGGGGCAGCCTTGCTACAGCAAGATATTGCTGGACCCTCCTCGTTCTGGTGCGATCGAGATCATTCCGCGTCTGGCAGCACTGCGTGCCGAGAAGATTGTCTATATCTCCTGTAATCCGGCCACCTTGGCCCGCGATGCTGCGGAGCTTGTCAAACACGGTTATGTGCTGACGCAAGCAGGGGTGATGGATATGTTTCCGCACACGTCTCATGTTGAGTCGATGGCGGAATTTGTGCTCGTAAAATCCTAGCCAGGTGAACTGATTAATGGTCCAGGTAAGAGAGAAACACGCGTTCAATCCAGACGGCAGCATCTGCTTTGAAGAATGGCTGGAGAGTCTGCAGACGCATCACCGGTTAGACCGGCACGAACATATTCGCCGCGCCTGTGACCTGAGTTGGCAGGCTGAGCAGAAGGCGATTGCTGCACATAACACCTGGACGCCTGGCAGCAGCAGTTACATCACCGGTCTGGAGATGGCCGAGATTCTTGCGGAACTGCACCTCGACAGCGAAACCCTGATTGCTTCAATCCTCTACCGAGCGGTGCGTGAGTCGCGCATGAGTCTTGAGGTGCTGCGCAGTGAGTTTGGCGAGGGCGTAGCCAAGCTGGTGGAAGGCGTGCTGCGCATGGCGGCGATCAGCGAGACCGATACCACGAGAAAACACGTTCTCGGTCAGAGTGATGATCAGGTGGAGAACGTCCGCAAGATGTTGCTGGCACTGATCGATGACGTGCGCGTTGCACTTATCAAGCTTGCAGAGCGTACTTGTGCATTGCGGGCTGTCAAGAGCGCCCCGGATGAGAAGCGCGGACGTGTCGCACGTGAAGTCTTCGAGATTTATGTGCCGCTGGCGCACCGCCTGGGCATCGGGCAGTTGAAATGGGAACTGGAAGATCTCTCGTTCCGCTACCTGCAGCCCGAGAACTACAAACGTATTGCCGCGTTGCTCGACGAGCGCCGAGTGGATAGAGAGCGCTTTGTCAGCGAGGTGACAGAAGAGCTGCGTCGACAACTCGAAAGAGCAAACATTGATGCCGAAGTTACCGGTCGTGCCAAAAATATTTACAGCATATGGCGCAAGATGCAGGCGAAGAATCTGGATTTTGCGCAGATATATGACATTCGCGCTGTCCGTATTCTGGTACCGGAGATTCGTGACTGCTACGCCACGCTGGGTATTGTCCACAACCTCTGGCGTGTGATTCCGAATGAGTTCGATGATTACATCGCAACCCCCAAAGAGAACGGTTATCAATCATTGCACACGGCGGTGATCGGACCTGATCGCAAAGTTTTCGAGATACAGATTCGCACCTTCGCGATGGATGAGGATGCTGAACTCGGCGTATGTGCGCATTGGCGATATAAAGAGGGCATCAAGGATCCAGGGTACAAAGACAGCTACACCGAAAAAATTGCCTGGTTACGCCAGTTGCTGGCATGGCATGACGAGATGGGCATGGTGGGTGGTTTGGCTGAGCAGTTGCGCAGCGAATCCACGACTCCGGATCGGGTCTATGTCTTTACCCCGGAAGGGCATGTGGTGGATATGATGAAAGGTGCCACGCCACTGGACTTCGCTTACTACGTGCATACCGAAGTAGGTAACAAGTGCTGTGGTGCGCGGGTCAATGGTAAAACCGTCCCTCTGAATTATCCGTTGCAGACAGGAGACCGTGTTGAGGTGCTTGCGGATAACAACAGTACGCCCAGTCGTGATTGGCTCAAACCGGGGCTGGGGTATGCGAACACCCCGCGCGCGCAGGCCAAGCTGATACAGTGGTTCAAGACACAGGGCCGTGAACAGAATGTTGCATATGGTAAAGCGCTGCTCACTGAAGAGTTTTCCCGTCTGGCAGTTTCCAAACCAAACTATCGGGAGCTTGCGCGGAAACTGGGGTGCAAGAACGAAGAGGCGCTTTATGCGGCGGTCGGTGTCAGCGCAATCACGGTAGAAGAGGTTATCAATACCGCTCAGGAATTGTCGCAGTTGTTGTGCGTCATTGACGACCCGGTCTTGGCGACTGGGTTTGACACTGTATTCGGTGGAGTATACGGGGCGGGTCGCCTCCCAACTCGATTGGCAGACTGCTGCAGCCCCAGGCCTGGCGATGCGATTATCGGCTGCGTGACAGACGCCAATCAGGTAATGGTGCATCGCACGGACTGTGCGCAGGTCAGCAGTTACCAGAAGACGCGCCATGAGAACCTTATTGATGTGCGATGGAATGAAGGACCCAAAGTCAGCATGTTGGTGGAAATCTATATTCTTGCCTATGACAGAGGAGGATTGTTACGTGACATCACGACGATTCTCGCTGACGAAAGAATCGAGGTGATGGAAGTGAATACCCGCACGGATCGCAGCTCGGGAACGGCCCGCATGCAACTTCAGGTAGAGGTCAGTTCGCTGCAAGTACTCTCAAGAGTGCTCGAAAAAATCAGTCGTTTGAATAATGTCATCGAAGCCCGCAGGCTTGATGTGGGGCAGGCTGATCGCAGTCAACTTACTGTTTGAAATCTGCTTCATGTGCACACCAGTGCCAAAGGAAAACCCCTTATGAGCGCAAAGTTTACTGTTGAGCAGCTGCTGGAAGTCATGGCCAGCCTTCGTCATCCAGAGCTGGGATGCCAATGGGACAGGAAGCAGACCCTGAAGAAGCTGACCACCTATACTCTTGAGGAGGTCTACGAAGTGATCGATGCGGTGGAGCGTCAGGATGACGCACAACTTCAGGATGAACTCGGCGATCTGCTGTTTCAGATTGTCTTCTATGCAGAGATAGCCCGGGAGGAGAAGCGATTCAATTTCGGTGATGTGGTGCAATCCATCACAGAGAAACTCTTGCGACGTCACCCTCATGTATTTCCGGACGGAACGCTGGAGAGTTTTGGCACCAGTTTGAACGCGGGCATCAGTGCTGACCAGGTGGCTGTCAACTGGGAGCAGATCAAGAATCAAGAGCGAGCAGGCAAGGCACAGGGCCGTGCGGAACAAATGAGTCTGCTGGACGATGTTCCTGCCTCTCTTCCAGCGCTTAATCGAGCCGGTAAACTCCAGAAGCGTGCAGCAACGGTAGGATTTGACTGGCCCGCCTATAGGCCAGTACTGGACAAGCTACAGGAGGAAATTAGCGAACTGGAGAATGAAATCGCTGCCGATAGCCATGAACGAATGACGGAGGAACTGGGGGATGTCCTGTTCACTTGTGTGAATCTGGCGCGCCACCTGCGAATCGAACCTGAAGCGGCTTTGCGTGACAGCAACAGCAAGTTCGAAAAACGCTTTCGTGCGCTGGAAAAGCGTGCAGCAGGAATGTCCAGAGAGTTGGCAACTCTGTCCGTTGCAGAAATGAATGAATTATGGGAGATGGTTAAATTGAGCGAAATTGAGGCCGACAGACAGCCCCCTGCTTGACCCTTGTCCTTGTTTTGGCGCCGTTGTTTAGTGTATGGTCGTTTCTTTTTAAATCTAGAAAGTGTCCCGGTTCTTCGGAACCGAGACTGACTCAGGAGCAGGTTATGCGAGTGATATTGTTGGGGGCGCCTGGCGCTGGAAAAGGAACACAGGCTCAGTTCATCACCTCCAAATTTGGAGTGCCGCAGATTTCTACCGGAGATATGCTGCGCGCAGCGGTAAAAGCCGGTTCTGCTCTTGGCCTTATGGCAAAAGAAGTGATGGCGAGTGGTGGCCTGGTGACCGACGACATCATTATTGGATTGGTGAAAGAACGTATTACGCAAGCCGACTGTGTCAATGGATTCCTGTTCGATGGCTTTCCTCGCACTATCCCACAGGCACAGGCGATGGAGGACGTTGGTATTCCGATCGACGTCGTCATCGAAATTGACGTCGCCGATGAAGAGATTGTGAAGCGTTTGAGTGGGCGTCGTGTGCATCTGGATTCAGGGCGTGTTTATCACGTCATTTTCAATCCACCCAAGCAGCCGGGACTGGATGATGTAACAGGTGAAGCACTGGTGCAAAGAGATGATGATAAAGAAGAGACCATTCGCAAACGCTTGCAGGTCTACCATGCACAGACTCGACCGCTCGTGGATTTCTATCAAAAACTTCAGGACACCGGGCATGCAGTTAAAGTGGTGCGTTTGAATGGTCTGGATGAGGTTGACGCCGTGCGCGAGAAAATTTCCACACTACTTACCAAGTTCTGAATGTTGTTGGCGATGCATGCATAAAGTTGAAAGTTGTATGTGTCGCCAACCCTCTCTGCTTTTTTTTCCTCTTGTTGTTTGAACTCCTTTCGTTGCCTCTTCTGCGCTGAATAATTTTTTCACATTGCCGAGTCTGCTTTGCGTTTTTGAAAATGCACACAGTCGGCATTCTCAATGCTCATCGAATTGTTGCGTTCCATTCGTAGCTGTTGATGATTGTCGAAATGGTTTTTTTCAAAAAAATGTGAATATAAGTTGATTTTTGGATGAAATTGATTGCATGCAGCTATATGGCAGATATTTTTTATGCTATGGTGAGGCTCAAACGTGGGTACGCCCGTGTTGAAGAAATTAAGGTGGTTTTGTTCCACATTTCAGGAGAGATAACGGTATGGCTAAAGTTAAAGCGACAAAGAAGGCGCCTGCTAAATCGGCAGCAAAAAAAACCGGTGATGCTGCTCTTGCAAAAGCAGAAGCATCTTTAGCGAAACTGCAAAAAGAATCGACCGCTCAGGCCAAGGCACTTGCTGCAGCGCAAGGTAAAGCGACGGCGGCTAAAGCCAAAGTTGCACAAAGCGCTACCGCTGCTACCAAGAAAGCCGCTGAAAAAGCGAAGTCTGCTGCAGACAAGCTTGCTGCCACAGTTCGCGAACTGAACGCTAAACTCAAGTCTACGCAATCCAGTGTTAAATCCGCTCAAGACGCTTCAAAAGCAAAAGTTGCTGCGGAAGCCAGAAAGAAAGCAGCTGATTCAAGAAAAACCAAGTTGGCAGCCAAAGCAGAAGCCGATCTCGCCAAAGCCGTGAAGGCATTTGCAGATCAGTGGAAGAAGAAACGCGCCAAGTCTGATTCCGCAAAAGAAGCGGCTCGTACCAAGAAAGAAGATCTCAAGCGCAAGATAGCTGCCAAGAAAGCGGCAGTGAAAGCCAAAGCGGCTGCACAGAAGGCGGCCATCAAAGCCAAGGCAGCTGCCAAGAAGCGTATCGCCAGAGAACGTCTGCTGGCCAAGCGTACCCTGGTAAAAGCAAAAGCCGCCGCCAAGAAACTTGCTATCAAAGAAAAAGCATTGGCTCGCAAGACTTTGCTGAAAGCAAAAGCGCTTGCTAAAAAGGCTCCTGCGAAAGCGAAGGCAGTCACTGCAGCAGTGACTGGTAGTGTCAAAAAATCTGTCGCTGGTGTCATCAGCAAAGCTAAAGCAGCTGTAAAAGCAAAGCCAGCAGCAAAGGCAGCAAAGAAAGCCGCCCCCAAAAAAGCGGCTCCTAAAGCTGTTGCGAAGAAAGCAGTTGCTGCCAAAGCAGTGACAAAGAGTGCTCCGGCGAAAAAAGCAGCCAAACCAGCAGTGAAAGCAGCAACCAAACCAGCAGTGAAAGCAGCTGCCAAGCCAGCGGCGAAAGCAACGGCGAAACCCGCTGCTAAAGCTGCAGCGAAACCAGCGGCCAAGTCTGCAGCTAAAGCTGCAAAACCAGCTCCAAAACCGGCAGCGGCAGCACCCGCTGCGGTACCTGCTCCTGTCCAGGGCTGATCTGGGTACTGATCTCGAATAGCGGTTCTGATATTCGAGCAGTCGACCGGTTGTCTGGTTTTAGTGTGCAGCATAAAAATCCCCTAGAGAGACAACTCTCCGGGGGATTTTTTATTTCCTTCGGTATAATCCAATCATGTCCATAATACTCGCCATAGATTCCTCCAATGCACATTGCTCTGTTGCTCTTAACTGTGACGGATCGATTATCCAGAGAGTCAGCGAGCAGCCGCGACAACATGCACGCAGAGTTCTCCCCATGATTGCCGAGCTTTTGGCGGAAAAAAGTCTTGCTCCTACAGATATTGATGCCATTGCCATTGTGAGCGGGCCGGGTTCTTTTACAGGATTGCGCATTGGAGCAGGGGTAGCGCAGGGCCTGGCTTTCGGGGTCGGGGTTCCGGTGGTAGGAGTATCCGCGTTGGAAATCATCGCGATGAAGGCCCATTACAACGAGGGATACACACATTTGCTGGTTTGCATGCGGGCGCGAGAAGATGAAGTCTACAGCGCGGCCTATTGTGTTTGCGGTGAGCAGATAACCTTGCAGGGACGAGAGATGGTCGGAGCGCCACAGGAGCGTCATTTTGAAGGCGCCGATGGCACCGCTAAGTGGTTTGGCGTGGGAGATGGCTGGTCTTATGCACAGGCGTTAAACGCTAAGACCGGATTGCAAGTGCTTGGCTCGAATGCGTCAGAGATGAGTTCCGACGCAGCAACATTAAGTGTACTGGCCAGCATGAAATGGGCAAAGCATGGTGGAGTAGCGCCTGAGCTTGCACTGCCCGTATACCTCAAAGAGCAGATGGATTATCAGGAATAGTATGGAACTCGATATTTTCAAGATCACGTTTTTGGCGATACTGCAGGGCATAACAGAGTTTTTGCCGGTGTCCAGTTCAGCCCATCTTATTTTGCCGAAAGAATTATTTGGTTGGCCCGATCAAGGATTGGTGTTTGATGTGGCTGTGCACGTTGGCAGCTTGATCGCCGTCGTGTCTTATTTGCGTCGTGATATAGCGGCCTTGTTTATGGGCTGGATGCGTTCATGTGCAGGCAGAGGAACTGACCAGAATGGTCGATTGGCCTGGTTTATTGTGCTGGCGACGATTCCTGCAGGGATTGGCGGACTGCTTTTCAACGACGCCGTTGAGCAGTATTCGCGCTCGATGCTGTTGATTGGTTTTACGTCCATTTTTTTTGGCATATTTCTTTATTACGCCGACAAGTATCAGGGCATCCGCCAGCCCATGGAAAAGATGACCATCAAAACCGCGATGATCATCGGGTTTGCGCAACTGGTTGCATTGATCCCCGGCACATCGCGATCAGGCATCACTTTGACGGCAGGTTTGTTCTGCGGGCTTGACCGAACTGCGGCGGCGAAGTTTTCCTTTTTGCTTGCCATTCCTATCATCATTGCCGGAGGACTTTTCAAAGGTCTGGAGATGATTGAGACAGGCACTTCAACGCAGTGGGCCATCCTGCTTTATGCCATCGCTGTGTCTGCCACTGTTTCGTTTGCCTGCATTCATTACTTTATAAGCTTGATTACCCGAATAGGGTTTTTGCCTTTCGTGATTTATCGCATCCTGCTGGGGTTGCTGTTGTTTGCGATTTATTTCGCCCGAGCTGCGTGAGATGGGGATTTGTGTCACAGCACAAACTCCAGAGCACATTGCCCCTGAGACTCCCTCTACGCTCGCTGAACGCCTTGCGCTTGGATTGTGCTCTTCAGCACAAGTGAGTGATGGGCAGTGCGATTTCCTGTTGTTCTATGACAGAGGCCGTCTGTCTCTACAGCAGAATGGTCGTGGCGCTGCAGGCCCGCTCTGTGTTGATTTTGAAGATGGCGCACTGGCATATCGGCAGCGCCATTCGACGCAGCCAGAAGCGATTCTGAAGGCGTTGGGGGCGAAGCATGGTGAGAGCCTGCGAATCGTCGACGCTACTGCAGGCTGGGGTTTGGATGCGTTTGTGCTCGCTTCCGCAGGTCACCGGGTAGAGCTGTGTGAGAGGTCAGTGGTATTACACGCGCTGTTGCAGGATGGACTGCGTCGGGCAAGCGCCAGCATGGACGACTGGGTGGTCGCCGCTGCAGGACGAATGACGCTGCAGCTCGGGGATAGTAGTCAACTGCTTTCGGAGCGTGAAGACATGCCAGATGTGATCTATCTGGACCCGATGTTTCCCGAGCGTAGAAAAAGTGCCAAGGTCAAAAAGAACATGTTTCTACTGCAACAGTTGCTGCAAGACGATCGACCCTCGGAGACGCTGTTGCACGACGCGTTGCCAATGGCACGGCGCCGAATTGTGGTCAAGCGGCCTCTGCACGCAGGGTTTCTGGAAAACCTCAAACCGTCCTTTCAACTGACTGGCAAATCCAGCCGTTTCGATATCTATCTTGCCAGGACTACTGGCGGCGCCTGAGCAACATTTTCCTTTGTGCCTGCGAACGCCTGCTTAAACCAGCAGGCGCGTCAGGATCTGTTCGTAAATCGCTGACAGTTCATCAAGATCGCCGATCCTGACCTGTTCGTTGACTTTGTGGATGGTGGCATTGCAAGGGCCTAGCTCGATGAGCTGCGCGCCGGTGGGAGCAATAAAGCGGCCATCCGAGGTGCCTCCAGAGGTTGAGGTGACTGCTGCCACGCCATTGCTCTGGTGAATGCTTTCTATGGCGATCTCAATCAGGTGCCCTTGCTCTGTCAGGAAAGGGTTGCCTGACAATTGCCAGTGCAAGGTATAGCGCAAGCCATGTGCGTTCAGGATCGCCTCTGTGCGGCTTTGAATGACTTCCTGAGTCAGCACAGTTGAGAAACGGAAGTTGAAAGTCACATCGAGTTCGCCGGGTATCACATTCTCGGTGCCCGTGCCGGCATGGATGTTGGATATCTGAAAACTGGTGGGAGGGAAGGCAGCGTTGCCGGTATCCCACACTTCGCGACACAGGGCATCCAGCGGCAGCATCGCCTTGTGGATGGGATTGTCGGCCAGATGGGGATAGGCGACATGGCCCTGTACACCGTGCACACGCAGTTTCCCATGCAGTGAGCCACGTCTGCCTATCTTGATGGTATCTCCGACTTTCTTGTCGCTCGACGGCTCACCGACAATGCAGTAGTCGATCTTTTCATTGCGCTGCTCCAATACCTCAATCACCTTGCGAGTGCCATTGATCGCACTGCCTTCCTCGTCACTCGTCAGCAAAAATGCAATGGATCCCTGCAGAGGTTTGCCGCTGGCAAGAAAGCGTTCGCAGGCGGTCACCATCGCGGCGATGCTGCCTTTCATGTCGGCCGTGCCTCGTCCGTAAAGAAATCCGTCTCGCACTGTGGGTTCGAAGGGGGGCGAGGTCCAGAGTTCCGTCTGTCCGGCAGGAACAACGTCGGTGTGACCCGCGAATGCAAAGACTGGCGACTGTGTGCCGAGCCGTGCCCACAGATTGGTGACCTCTCCGAAGGGCATGATCTCGATCGTGAAGCCCATCGCTTTCAGTCTGTCGACGAGCAACTGTGTGCAACCCGCGTCTTCTGGCGTCACAGAGGGTTTCTCAATCAACGCCATGCACAGAGTGAGGGTAGGGGACAAATCAACAGGCAGTGCAGTGGTGCTCATAGTGTGGCCTTGCGCAAAAGGGGGCCTGCGGCGCGCAGGCATACCGCCAAATCAATTGTGAGTGTGTAGTTCTGCGTTCAGAGCGATAGCCGTCTTGTTGGCTTTGCACTCTACCGCCCCCGTCATGGAATTGCGCCGGAACAAGAGATCGGATTTGCCTGCAAGTTCGCGCGCCTTGACGGTACTGACAAGCTGGTTGTCTTTGTCGAGCAAGAGCACTTTGGTGCCTGCTGTGACATAGAGCCCCGCTTCAATGATGCAACGATCCCCTAATGGAAAACCGAGTCCGGAGTTGGCGCCAATCAGGCAGTCACGGCCCACGGAAATGACTTCTGTGCCGCCGCCGGAAAGCGTCCCCATGGTGCTGCAGCCGCCACCGAGATCGCTGCCTGCTCCCACCATCACCCCAGCAGAAATACGACCTTCGATCATGGCCGGGCCTTCGGTGCCGCCATTGAAATTGATGAAGCCTTCGTGCATGACAGTAGTGCCTTCTCCTACGTAAGCGCCTAACCTCACACGTGCCGTATGGGCGATGCGGACGCCTTTGGGGACGACATAATTGGTCATCTTCGGAAATTTATCGACAGACATCACTTCAAGCAACTCACCCTTGAGTCGGGCATGCAATTGTCGGGCAGGCAGGTCTTCAAGATCGATGGCGCCTTGATTAGTCCAGGCCAGGTTGCGCAGAATGCCAAATGCGCCCGTGAGATTCAGTGAGTGTGGTTTGCAGAGACGGTGCGACAGCAAATGCAATTTGAGATAGACCTCGGCAATGGAAGTGGGCGGAAGGTCATCGGCGATGAAGGTCACCACCACGGGCTGCGTGCTGTTGCTCAGCATGCGCAGGAGTTCCTGCAATTGGCTGTCTGCAGCGATCTCCGGCAGCTGTGCCAGGCGGGTGAGCTGTGCGGCAGAGAGTTCATGGACACGGTTGCCTTGCGAGTATCCGGCAATGGTTGCCAATGCCTGTGTCGGTGCAAGGGCAGGACTGCGCAGGACTAGTGGATAAAACACTTCGATCAGCTCGTCACGGGAATTGCGTGTGCCGATGCCGATGCCCAGGCTGTGCAGGGAATGGGAGATACTCATGTGATAACAACCTCTATATCGTTTTGCGGTGCTAATGGGAAATGGTGTTATTGATGCTGTTGATGTTCGACCAACTGCAGCAGTCTGGTTTCGTCGTAGCCTGTCAGCCATGCAGTGTTGCTGCGCAGCAATGGGCGTCGAATCAGGGCTGGATGTGTCATCAACAAAGGCAGAGCTGTATCGACGTTGCAGTTGTTCTGGATATCGGGAGGCAGCTGGCGCCAGGTGGTCCCGCGTTTGTTGATCAGATCGTGCAGCGGAATTGCAGCAAGGAATTCCTGAGCAAGCGCTTGATCAAGTCCGTGTTTCCGGTAGTCGTGAAATACATACTCAACCGCGTGCCTGTCCAACCATGCGCGGGTTTTCTTGATTGTGTCGCAATTGGTTATGCCGTAAAGCGTAATCATGGTTTACCTGTCAATTCCCCAGTCCTTGTCGAATGTCGGTCTGTAGACGTTCGACAGCAAGGGGATCGGTGATTTTTTGATTGTTCTCATCCACGATGAAGAACAAGTCTTCTACACGTTCCCCCAGGGTAGCGATGCGCGCATTCTGCAGCTGAATCTTGTGGTCGGCAAAGATCTTGCCGATTGAGGCCAGAATTCCTGGCTGATCGGGACAGTTGATTTCCAGAGTGGTGTAGGGTTTTTCTTCACTGTTAATGACATCCGTTTCCACATGCTGGCTGAAATGTTTCAGTTTTCTCGCGATACGCTTGTTGGTGACTTTGAGGTGCTTGTCTGGCTCGGCAAGGAAGAGCGTCAGCAGATCGATTATCTTCTGGCGTCGTTTCGCGTCGGCGCTCACCGGTGTGCCATCGCTCTCAAGGACCGTATAAGTGTTCATGCAGTAATTTTTTGCCGAAGTGAAAATGCGCGCGTCCTGAATATTCAAACCGAGCTGCTCCATGGCAGCGGCACTGCTGGCAAACAGGTGGTTTCTGTTGATCGTATAGATGAATATCTGTGTGGCCCCTTCGGCCACAGTTTCGCCGCGATCCTCAATCAGTACCAGTGTGTCTTCTCCTTGATTCCGGTTGAGTGCTTCGGTGTGCCAGACGATGTTGGCAGTCGATTCCCTGACAAAATATTCGTCGTCGATATTGCTCCAGATCGACTCGATCTGTTCCTCTGACAGACCACGATCGACCAGCTTGATATGCGCGCTCTCCTGTTTATCCTTGATGCGATCCGCGCGGTCGATGGGATTCTCGAGGCCGCGCCGCAGTGCACGCTTGGTGCTCATATAAAGTTGTCGCAACAACGAGGCACGCCAGGTATTCCACAGAGTTGGATTGGTGGCATTGATGTCTGCCACCGTCATGGCGTAGAGGTAATCCAGATGGAGCTTGTCGCCCATCTGCAGAGCGAACTCATGAATCACTTCGGGATCGGCGATATCCATGCGCTGAGCAGTCATGGACATCAGCAAATGTTTCCCTACCACCCAGGTGACCAGTTTGGTGTCCCAAGCGCTCAGGTGGTGGCGCTGGCAGAACTCGGTGGCGTCTACCATGCCCAGTGTGGAGTGGTCACCACCGCGCCCTTTGGCAATGTCGTGATAGAGCCCGGCAATATAGAGCAATTCCACTTTGGGAAGTCGCAGGGCAATGTGCGCAGCGATTGGGAATTGTTCCTCAGCGCCCGGATAACGGAAGCGGCGCATGTTTTCGACGACCTGCAAGGTGTGTGCATCCACGGTGTAGATGTGGAACAAGTCATGTTGCATCTTGCCAGTGATCGCGCCGAATTCTGGCAGATAACGTCCGAGAATTCCGTAGCGTGACATCCGGCGCAATTGTGAAGTGACCTGATGAGGGGAGCGCAGCAGCTCCATGAACAGCGTGGTATTGCGCAGATCTCTGCGAAACTTGTCGTCGACCAGTGTCTGGTGTTCATAGATCAGGCGAATCGTCGCGGCACGTATCCCGGCGATGGCGGGCTTCTGCGCCATCAGCACAAAAATTTCCATCAACGCAAATGGAAAGCGTTTGAATACTCCGGGGTAAGTCACTTCGATGTAATTGTTGCGGATTTGAAAACGCTTGTTGATGAGGGTGATTTCTTCTTTCTCACCTGCCCGCAGGATGACTTCGTCAAAATGTTGCAGCAATACGTCATTCAATCCACGCAACGTGGCCACGACGCAATAGTATTCCTGCATCAATTTCTCAACGGCCAGACTCTTTTCATCGTCCTCATAGCCAAACATTTTGGCCAGATCTTTCTGACGATCAAACAACAGACGATCTTCCTTGCGACCTGCCAGCAGGTGCAAACCATAGCGAATCTTCCACAGCAATTGCTCGCCGCTGGCGAGCTGTTCATATTCAGAAGGGGTTAGAAAACCGAGGGTAACAAGATCGGCGAGATTCTGGCCTCGATAATGGCGTTTCGCGATCCAGGCAATCGTCTGGATATCGCGCAGTCCACCCGGAGAGGTTTTAACGTTGGGTTCCAGCGCATAGTCGATGTCGTGATACTTCTCGTGCCGTGCGATCTGCTCATCGCGCTTGGCCTTGAAGAAGGCTTTTGCTGGCCAGACATCCGGATTCTGTGTCTGCGCGATCATCTCCTGCCGCAAAGCCTCCGGGCCGACGATGGTGCGCGACTCCATCAAGCTGGTCGTCACAGTAATATCTTTGAGTGCTTCCTGTCGGCATTGTTTGATGGAGCGAACGCTTTGTCCGATTTCGAGATTGATGTCCCAGAGGAACGTGAAGAACGCACTGATATTGCTTTTGTGTTTTGCATGATCTTCGCCACGGGTCAGCAACAACAGATCGATGTCGGAATGCGGGTGCAACTCACCGCGACCATAGCCACCAACGGCCAGCAGGGCGATATTCTTGCTGTCATCCCATGGATAACGGTCCCAGGCGCACTGCAGTAATTGATCGATGAACCACGAACGTCCGGTGACGAGAGAGACAATATTGTCATTGTGCAAGTAACGGCGATTCAGAACATCGCGTGCCTGTTGAATGGCTTCGCGGAAAAGGGGGACGGCGTTGTCTGTTGCTTGCAGTCTGGCTTTGAATTCGAGGATGTTCAGAAGCTCATCATCGTGGAATCCGTCCGTGACGTGTTGTGAGTCTGTCATAGTCTCGCTACCGGTGATTACAAAACAGAGAGAGTGCCCCGGAAAGTCTCAGAAAGGTTCTTCCGTGCGCCTGGTCAGGACTTCACAGCCAGTGGCAGTCACAGCCAGCGTATGTTCCCATTGTGCTGATAACCGTCGATCTTTGGTGGTCACCGTCCAGCCATCAGCTTTGGATAATTTCGTATGGTAAGTGCCTGCATTCAGCATGGGCTCGATAGTGAATGTCATGCCTTCCTGCAGGGTGAGCCCGGTATCGGGTTTCCCATAATGCAGCACTTGTGGATCTTCGTGGAATATACGCCCTATGCCATGCCCGCAATAGTCGCGAACGACGGAGTAGTTATTGGCTTCTGCGAGGGTCTGGATGGCGTGGCCGATATCGCCCAGTCGTGTGCCCGGCTTGACGATGGCAATAGCCTTGTACAGACACTGACGGGTGATCTCCACCAGACGGGTGGCGTGAGCCGGGACTTCGTCGATCAGGAACATCTTGCTGGTATCGCCGTGGTAGCCGTCTTTGATGACAGTAATGTCGATATTGATGATGTCGCCTTTCTTGAGAATCTTGTCGTCGCTGGGAATGCCGTGGCAGATGACGTGGTTGATCGATGTGCAGATCGATTTTGGAAAGCCGTTGTAATTCAGCGGCGCGGGAATAGCCTGTTGTACATTGACGATATAGTCGTGGCAGATACGGTCCAGCTCACCAGTGCTGACCCCCGCCTTCACATACGGGCCTATCATTTCGAGGACTTCGGCAGCTAACCGTCCGGCAATGCGCATTTTTGCAATTTCTTCAGGCGTCTTGATGTTGATAGCCATAACTCGATAGATCTTCTCGCTTTTTTCCGTAGATTGGGGCTGCTTCCTAGGAGGCTTCCGGGCTGCGGCTATTGTAAAGCAGGACATGGCCGAAAGACAGGCAGCCGTCTGTCCAAGGGATATAAACCCTCGTACAGACGGCTGTTTGGCCACGGTGTGCGGGCGTCCTGAAACTGCTGTGGAGCTTTATGTCCTGGGTGTGTTGTGGTATAAAGCTGCGCGCTTTGTGGGTCATGGGCCTGATGAAGTTGCAAAAATGTTCGTTAACCAATGTCGCACATACACCGTCACATGAGTTTTGGGTGCCTCGAATTCAGTACTGAATTCAAGGTTAAACCATGGGGTGTGTGGAGGCTTAACCCGAAAATACAGGAAATATCATGGCTACTGTTTCAATGAAAGAAATGCTTAAAGCTGGTGTGCACTTCGGTCACCAGGCCCGTTACTGGAACCCGAAGATGAAGAAATACATATTCGGCGCCCGCAACAAAATTCATATCATCAATCTGGAGCACACTGTTCCAGCATTGAATGCCGCGCTGGTACAGGTTCAGAGCCTGGCCGCCAAGAAGAAGAAAGTACTCTTCGTAGGAACCAAGCGAGCTGCTGGCAAGATCATCAAAGAGCAGGCAGAACGTG
Source organism: Pseudomonadota bacterium (assembly GCA_040384465.1). GTDB lineage: Bacteria > Pseudomonadota > Gammaproteobacteria > Pseudomonadales > Pseudohongiellaceae > UBA5078. The sequence goes on from JAZKJF010000001.1 coordinate 106,374, forward strand.
CTGGCATGCCTTTCGTGGATCACCGCTGGTTGGGCGGTATGTTGACCAACTACAAAACCATTCGTGGTTCCATCAAGAAACTGCGTGATCTCGAAGCTCAGGAAACTGACGGTACTTTCGATCGTATGACGAAGAAAGAAGCACTGGTTCGTCGTCGTGCAAAAGAGAAGCTTGAGCGCAGCATCGGCGGCATCAAGGATATGGGTGGCCTGCCAGATGCTCTGTTCGTGATCGACGTGGATCACGAGCGCATTGCGATCACTGAAGCCAATAACCTGGGTATCCCCGTTATCGGTATCGTCGACACCAACAGCAATCCCGATGGCATCGACTACCCGATCCCCGGCAATGACGATGCGATTCGCGCTATTGAGCTTTACGCGCGTGCTGTTGCAGATGCCTGCATTGAAGGCCGTGGTGATCTGAATGTGGTCGGCGGTGACAGCGAGTTCATCGAGGTCAACGAGTCTCAGGCCGCTGATGCAGCAGAGCCTGCAGGAAGTGCAGCCACTGGCGCATAAACCTCCACAAGTCTTTGGCTGAGAGCCTGCTGTCGTCGATGGCAGGTTCTTGCGACGCCGAGGCAAACTTTGCTCACAAGGAATCCAACCATCCGTGTGCAGCAATAAAAAGAGGGGCTAGGCCCCTTTTTTTTAAAGTCAGAATTTTTAAAAATTGAATTTACTCCAGAATAGATAGGGGCAGGAAAATGGCGAATATTACAGCGGGAATGGTAAAGGAGCTGCGCGAGCGTACTGGCTTGGGCATGATGGATTGCAAGAAAGCGTTGGTTGAGGCCGACGGTGATATGGAAAAAGCGATTGATGATCTGCGCAAGGCCAGCGGCATGAAAGCGGCCAAGAAAGCAGGTCGCATCGCTGCAGAGGGCATTGTGATGACCAAGGTTGCCGCTGATGGCAAGTATGGCATCATCCTCGAAGTGAACAGCGAGACTGACTTCGTGGCGCGTGACAGCAATTTCCTGAATTTTGCGAATACCATCCTCGAACAGGCTTTCAAGAGCAAACAGACTGATGTGGCTGCTCTGATGGCTGGTGATCTGGAAAACGCCCGTGAAGCCCTCGTGCAGAAGATCGGCGAAAACATCAACGTGCGTCGCATTCAGCTGGTCGAAGCGGCCAGTAATGGTGTGGTCGATGCCTACGTGCACAGCAACAACCGCATCGCGGTGATGGTCGCTCTGACGGGTGGCAACGATGTTCTGGCAAAAGACATTGCCATGCATGTAGCCGCTGTGAATCCGCTGGTAGTGCGTTCGGATGACGTGCCCAAGGAATTGCTGGCCAAAGAGGCCGAAATTTATTCCGCGCAGGCGAGAGAAAGCGGCAAGCCGGAAGAAATCATCGAGAAGATGATTCAGGGCCGTCTGCGTAAATTTGTCGCAGAAGTGAGTCTGCTGGATCAGCCTTTCGTCAAAGACGGAGAGATCACTGTTGCCGCTCTGCTGAAGAAGGCAGGAGCAGACGTGGTCAGCTTCATCCGCTACGAAGTGGGTGAAGGGATTGAGAAAGAAGAAGTAGATTTTGCACAGGAAGTTGCGGCCGCTGCAGGTCTGTAACATCAGGTAACTCGGACTTCTCACAGGATGTAATCGCCCATGCCCAAGCTCGATAGAAAGTACAAGCGTATTCTCCTGAAACTCAGCGGTGAAGCCTTGATGGGCGATGCGGATTTCGGCATCGACCCGAAGGTGCTGGATCGCATGGCAGTCGAGGTCGGCCAGCTGGTCGGTCTCGGCGTGCAGATCGGCATGGTGATTGGAGGAGGCAACCTGTTCCGGGGAGCCGCCTTGAGTGCCGCCGGGATGGAGCGCGTGACCGGCGACCATATGGGGATGCTGGCCACCGTAATGAACGCTCTGGCGATGCGTGATGCTCTGGAAAGGGCCAGTATCGCCACACGCGTCATGTCAGCGATTCCGATGAGCGGTGTGGTCGAGCATTATGATCGCCGTACCGCCATTCGCCACCTGCGCGCGGGTGATGTCGTCATTTTTGCAGCAGGAACTGGTAATCCATTCTTCACCACGGACTCGGCCGCGTGTCTGCGCGGGATCGAGATCGATGCCGAGTTGATACTCAAAGCCACGAAAGTGGATGGTGTGTATTCGGCAGATCCGAAACTGGTGCCTGATGCCGTGAAGTATGACCGATTGAGTTTCGACGAGGTGCTGGACAAGAAGCTGGGAGTGATGGATCTGACAGCCATTGCGCTGATCCGCGAGCATGACATTCCGGTGAGAGTGTTCAACATGAACAGGCCCGGCGCTCTTCTCAACAACGTGATGGGGCCAGGTGATGGCACCATTATCGAGAACATGTCGGCAGAGTAAACAGAACCGCCCAATCCAATGGGGAAAGCAAGATGATTGAAGACATTATCAAAGACGCGGAACACCGCATGGAAAGAAGTCTTGTCGCACTCGAGACTGCTTTCAAGAAAATCCGGACCGGTCGCGCACATCCAAGCCTTCTGGATACCGTCATGGTGCCTTATTACGGCGCCGAAACCCCGCTGAGCCAGCTGGCTAACATCACTGTGGAAGACGGTCGATGCCTAGTCGTGGTGCCGTGGGAAAGACCGCTGATCTCCGAGGTGGAGCGTTCCATCATGAAAGCGGATCTCGGCTTGAACCCTTCCAATAATGGCGAATCCATTCGTGTGCCGATGCCGGCATTGACTGAAGAGACGCGTCGCGAATATACCAAGCAAGCGAAAGCTGAGGCCGAGAATGCGCGTGTTGCTGTGCGCAATATCCGCCGCGATGCCAATGGCGACTTCAAAGATCTGCTGAAAGAAAAAGCGATCAGCGAAGATGAGCAGCGTCGTGCAGAAGAGAAAATCCAGAAGCTGACTGACAAATATATTGCGGCTGTTGATTCCAGCTACGGAGTCAAAGAGGCAGACTTGTTGTCTATGTAAAGCTTCCTCAGCGACGCTCAACATTACTATTATTCGAAGAGACATAGACGTCTGATGCATACAGAAAATTCGACGCAGCCTGAGACGGGTGAACTGCCCCGACATGTCGCGGTGATCATGGATGGCAATAATCGCTGGGCCAAAGTCAACGGTCTGTCAGGGTCTGCAGGCCACAGGGCTGGTGCCGAGGCGGCGCGACAGGTGGTTTACTCCTGCGTGAAACGGCAGATTCCTTACCTGACCCTGTTTGCTTTCAGCAGTGAAAACTGGTTGCGGCCCAACAAGGAAGTGAAGGGGCTGATGGCACTTTTTCTCGCGGTTCTCAAGAGAAAGGAAATCAAACAGATGCACAACAATAATGTGCGCCTGCAATTCATCGGTAACCGCGCCGGATTCTCTTCTAAACTGCAAGATCACATGCGCGATGTCGAGGAGTTGACTGCCGCCAACACCGGGACTCTGGTCACGGTAGCTGCCGATTACGGTGGCCAGTGGGACATCGCCAACGCAGCGCGTCAGATTGCGGAACAAGTGGAGCAAGGGAAACTGCGCGCCAGTGATGTCGACGTCAGCGCCATGCAGCAATATATCTGTCTTGGCCAGAACCCGATGCCGGACCTCTGTATCCGGACCGGAGGAGAGAGTCGCATCAGCAATTTCCTGCTGTGGCAATTTGCGTACACCGAACTCTATTTTACGGGTTGTTACTGGCCCGATTTTGATGACAGCCACTTTGAGGCGGCAATGCTCGATTACAGCAAGCGTCAGCGCCGCTACGGTCAGACCGATTCCCCTTCGCACAGCGACGAGCTTCCCGTTCACGGGGGTGAGCGCAGTGCTTAAAACCAGAGTGATCACTGCGCTTGTGATGCTGGCAGTGCTCTACCTGGCGACAGCATGGTTATCCGCGTTTCATTTCAGTGTATTCATGAGTCTGGTACTGATGGTCGGGGTCGGTGAGTGGACTGCTCTCATGGGGCTTCGCAGTATCCCCCAACGTATCGTCTACATGGCTGGTTTTGCCACTACTCTTGCATTGCTGGGATGGTTCGCAGGAGTGCGGCCGGAGGCGCTTGTTCTTGAGCGTAGCACTGTGTTGTGGGTGTGCGGACTGGGCGTGCTGTTCTGGTTGTATGCTTTTGCCTTGATCCGAGCTTATCCCGCCAATCGTGAGCAGTGGAGCAGCGTGCCGAAGATCGCTGGCATTGGCTTTCTGACACTGGCACCAGCCTGGTGTGCGTTGGTGCAATTGAAGTATCTCGACCCCCGGGGAACGTTGGTGTTTGCGTTGATCGCGCTGGTGAGTGTTGTCGATATTGGTGCTTATTTCACCGGACGGAAATGGGGGCAGCGCAAACTGGCACCTGCCCTGAGTCCCGGGAAGTCCTGGGAGGGGTTCTGGGGAGGGCTTGCTTCCTGTCTGATATTGACGGCCTTATTGTTGGTCCTTCTTCATCGTTATGTGCTGCCTTTGACGATTTCGATGGCAATTGCATTATTGGTCGTCGTACAGATTGTCGCTGTTTTCAGTGTGCTGGGGGATCTGTTCGAGAGCATGCTCAAACGTCATCAGGGGCTCAAGGACAGTGGGCGCGCGTTGCCAGGGCACGGTGGTGTGCTGGATCGTATCGACAGTCTGACTTCTGCCGCCCCGGTGTTTGTGTTTTCACTGATGATTTTGATGAAAGACGTATCATGGCAATAACCTCTGTATCTCCAGTGTCCTCCACGGCGGGGCGAACCAGCGCCAGCATTACTGTTCTGGGATCGACAGGTTCGATCGGCAAGAGCACGCTGGAAGTGGTCGCTCTGCACCCCGCTTATCGCGTATTCGCACTCACCGCCAACCATAATGTCGCCGTCATGCTGGAGCAGTGTGCCCGCTTCCTGCCGCGTTACGCCGTAATGGTGGACGAGCTGGCAGCTGAACGTCTGGATGCTGCGCTGCGCCAGCAAGGTCTGACGACTCAAGTGCTCTGCGGAGAGCAAGCGCTGATAGAGGTAGCAGTGCATCCGGACGCGGATACAGTCATGGCTGCCATTGTCGGCAGTGCAGGGTTGCCACCAACGCTTGCGGCCGTGGCACATTCCAAGAAAGTGCTGCTGGCCAACAAAGAAGCGCTGGTGATGGCCGGTGAGTTGTTTATGCGAACCCTGGCCGCCAGCAATGCGGTTTTGTTGCCTATCGACAGCGAGCACAACGCCGTTTTCCAATGTTTGCCGCCGGAGTCGCGTCTGGCGGGTGGTGACATTTTGGGGCAGGGCGTGCGTAAAGTGATCCTGACGGCCTCTGGTGGTCCGTTCAGAACTTTACCCCTCGAACAATTCGGCAATGTGACTCCCGAGCAAGCTTGCCGTCATCCGAATTGGGTAATGGGTCGCAAGATTTCGGTGGATTCGGCCACCATGATGAATAAAGGATTGGAGGTGATAGAGGCCTGCTTTCTGTTCGGTGTGGGGCCAGAGCATGTCGAGGTGCTGATTCATCCTCAGAGCATTGTGCATTCCATGGTGGAATATCAGGATGGCTCGGTGATCGCCCAGCTGGGCAGCCCCGACATGCGCATTCCTATCGCCTACAGTCTTGCCTGGCCGGAACGGATCAACTCTGGGGCCAGCTTTCTGGATTTGACACGCCAGGCGGATCTGCAGTTTTTTGCCCCCGATCTGGCACGTTTTCCCTGTCTGCGCCTGGGGATGGAAGTGGCGGCTCAGGGTGGGACAGCACCCACAATCCTCAACGCTGCCAACGAAGTAGCGGTGGAGTCTTTTTTGAAGGGCGCGATCAGTTTCACTGACATTCCTGCTATCATCGCCGCCGTGCTGGCACAAATGTCTTGTGGCAAAGCGGACACTATCGATATCATTCGGCAGGCTGATGAGCAGGCGAGAGCCATTGCCTGGCGGCTGACCGCGAAAATCACCGCAACGAAACTGGGTAATGGCTTGTCTGCACCCACAGGTTAGAAGCAGTAATGATTATGGCTCAACAACTTGTTATCAACATTCTTGCTCTGATCGTCACCTTGGGCATTTTGGTGACTATTCACGAATTCGGTCATTTCTGGGTTGCACGTCGTTGCGGCGTGAAAGTGCTGCGTTTCTCCATCGGTTTTGGCAAAGCAGTGAAAACCTGGGTCGGCCGTGATGGGACCGAGTATGTAATCGCCCCGATTCCGCTAGGCGGCTACGTCAAGATGCTGGGTCAGGAAGATGCCAGTGTGGCCGATGCCAACACAATTCCCGAAAGCCAGAAACACCTGTCGTTCTCCTCTAAACCGTTGTGGCAACGCATGGCGATTGTCGCTGCCGGTCCTGTGGCCAACTTTCTGCTCGCTATCCTCGTCTTCTGGTTTGTGAATGTGCTTTATGGCTTGACTGGCACAGCGCCGGTGCTGGCCAATGTGGTCGCAGATTCTCCTGCTTACCGTGCCGGTTTGCGCGCTGGGGATGAAGTCGTTGCGATCGATGGCGTCGAGACCAGTATCTGGGAACAGGTCACCATGCAGTTGCTGGCCAGACTCGGCGAGACTGGCCAGCTGAACATCAGTGCCATTCCTGCGGGTGCCAGTGCAGCACGCGACTATGTCATCCCTCTGCAGAATTGGGAGTCCGATAACGCGGAACCCAATCCGTTGAGTTCGCTGGGTTTTGTGCAGTATGAGATCCCGCCAGTCATTGAGGGTGTGGTTGCTGGTGGTGCTGCAGAGGCCGCAGGGCTGCAGGCTGGGGATCGCATTCTGGCAGCTGGCGATGAGACTGTCAGTGGCTGGGTACAGTGGGTACAGCTGGTGCGCGAAAGCCCGCAAGAGCCAATACCGGTCCTTGTGCAGCGCGGTGCTGAAGAGATCAGCCTCAGTGTGACGCCGGAACTCAGCGAGGCCGAAGATGGCACTCCGATTGGTCTGATTGGCGCCTATGTGCAAGAGTTCGATCTCTATGCCAGTCTGCCCGAGGGCAGTATTCGTGAGGTCAACTACAATGTGCTGACCGCCGTTGTGCCAGCCATTCAGGAAACCTGGGAAAAATCGGTATTCGTACTCGATTCCATCAAGAAGATGGTCGTCGGCCTGATTTCTGTCAAAAATATCAGTGGGCCGATCACCATTGCGCAGGTCGCTGGCGAGACAGCGTCTTACGGCCTTGAGGTTTACCTCGGCTTTCTGGCGGTGCTCAGTATCAGTCTTGGTGTTTTGAACTTGTTACCAATCCCGGTGCTGGACGGAGGTCATCTGTTGTATTACGCAATCGAGGCCGTCATTCGGCGTCCCGTGCCAGAGAGAGTGCAGGCAATGGGGTTGCAGCTGGGGTTGCTCCTGATCTCCGGCATCATGGTTCTGGCGGTTTATAACGATGTCAGTCGGCTCTTGTGACAGTTTTCTGTGACCTCGGGGTTCCCTCTGTATACCACTCACTTTCCATTCGAAATTATCAGCGATCAGGCTCACCTCTGAAGAAAATTCATGAATAGATCTTTACTGACCACCTTGATTCTGTCGAGCCTCGCTTCGACCGCTGCCTACGGGCAGAACTTCGTTATCGAAGACATCCAGATTGATGGCCTGCAACGCATATCGTCAGGCGTCGTGTTTGGTTTGTTGCCTGTCGGTATTGGTGATGAAGTCAGCGATCAGATACCGGCCGATATCATCCGCGCTATTACTGCATCAGAATATTTCGAAGAAGTAGAGGTGTCGCGCGAAGGTAACGTTCTGTTCATTACGGTGCTTGAACGCCCCTCTGTCAGTGAGATCAATATCACCGGCAACAAAGTATTGAAGACCGAAGATATTCTGGAAAACATGACCACGGCGGAGATTACCGAAGGCGGTATCTTCACCCGTGCGACGCTGGAAGCGATTCGTCAGGGCATCCAGGAAGTGTATTCCGGTCGTGGCCGTTATGGCACCACGGTGGATATCGAAGTGGAGGAGCAGCCTCGTAATCGTGTGGCCATCAACATGACAGTCAACGAGGGCAAAGAGAGCCGCATCCAGTACATCAATATCGTGGGCAACAACGCGTTTGACGACGAGGAATTGCTGCGTCTGTTCGAGCTTGGCGTGAAGCCTTGGTATTTGCCATTGAGCGGTCGCAACAAATATTCGAGCGAGCAGCTGGAAGGTGACATTGAGCGCCTTACCTCCCATTACATGGACAATGGCTATGTCCAATTCAATATCGATTCCACACCGATCTCGATTACGCCGGACAATGAACAGATTTACATCACGATCAATGTGACCGAAGGCGAGAAGTACGTCGTCAATGAAGTCAACCTGGCGGGGGATCTGGTGAACGCAGAAGCCATCCTCCGTGCTTACACAGTGGTCGCTGCCGGGCAGACGTTCTCACAGGCACTGGTCACTGCCACCGAAGAATACATGACGCAGGTGTTGGGGAATTTTGGCTACGCTTTCGCGGAAGTGAACGGCGTGCCCGAGATCAACGACGAAGACAAAACTGTGGATGTGACTTTCTTCGTGGAGCCGGGCAACCGGACCTATGTGAATCGCGTCAATTTTGTCGGCAATTCAGCGACGGCAGACGATGTGCTGCGGCGCGAAATGCGACAACTGGAGGGTTCGCCTGCTTCGAGCCAACAGATCGAACTATCGAAAGTGCGTCTGGAACGGCTGGGCTATTTCTCGACCGTGGAAGTGGAGACGATTGAACTTCCTGGCACGGAAGATCAGGTCGACGTGGAGTACACCGTCGAAGAGCAGAATTTCAGCAACATCTCTTTCAGTGTTGGCTCCGGTGGTGGGGGTGACTTCTTCATAAGTTCGTCTCTCGAAGCACAAAACTTTCTCGGCACCGGACGCACGGTCGGCGTTGGCATCAACAAGAGTACGTTCCAGAAGAGTCTGAATTTCAATTACCTCGATCCGTATTTCACGGCAGATGGAGTGAGCAGGGGTTTCAACGTCTTCCTGCAGGAAGAAGAGTCTCCCTTCAACATTGCCAGCTTCTCGACCAAGTCTTACGGCGGCTCGTTCAACTTTTCGTATCCGATCAGTGAAGTGCAACAGATTGGCTTCAATATCGGCTATACCCATACTGAACTCAGCTCCGGTGGATTTTCCGTACAGGAAATTGAATCGAGTCCCCAGTTCTTCGAAGGCATTGACCGCTACATCATCACGGCCCCCAACGCCAATCCCTTCGACGCCCCTGTCGTTGACGGTGTGACAGAGCTGGTCTCGACTTTGCCGTCGGAATATCAGGGATTGAATCCTGATAAAGGTTTTATCGACCGTCACGGTTCGGACTTCGACAACATCACCTTCTCAACGAACTGGTTGCGCAGTACCTTGAACAGAGGGCAGTTGCCGACTGATGGTACATTCCAGCAATTGTCGTTTGAAGTGACGGTACCAGGCAGTGACCTGGAATATTACAAGTTCAATTACTCCGGTCAGTTCTACAGACCTCTGCTGGGGGACTGGGTCTTGGCCGGGCGTGTCAACCTTGGTTATGGCGGTGGCTATGGCAATACGGAAGGCTTGCCATTCTTCCAGAATTTCTTTGCCGGTGGCCTTTCTGCCAACGGGATCGTGCGAGGTTTTGAAGAAAACAGTCTCGGTCCGCGCAGCACTGACCCGCAGCGTTTCCTCACTGGCTCAAGCAGTCTGCTCAAAGATGAGAACGGCAACATCATTCGTGATGAGAGTGGTATGGCTGCTGTCGATCCGAATCTCTTTGGCTACCTGACCGAGGAAGTCGTCGACGCCAACGGCAATAAGGTGCTGGATGCCAATGGCAATCCGCAGCTTAAACTGGCCGTGGAGAGCGTGGCGTTGAATCAGGAATTAGACGCTTTTGGGGGTAATATATTGACCACCGGTAGTGTAGAATTGCTCTTTCCTTTGCCCTTTGTCACCGACAGAAGCAGAGTGCGTTCATCGCTTTTCGTTGACGCAGGTAATGTTTTTTCGTCAAATTGCACTCAAAGACAAAGTCTGCTGAACAATTGCAGCAACTTCGATGTGGGTGAGTTCAGGTATTCAGCAGGCGTCAGTGTGACCTATTTGTCGCCTTTCGGTCCGCTGACGTTTTACCTCGCGAAACCATTCACTCGCAATGAGAACGACGAAGAAAAGAGCTTCGATTTTACAATTGGTGCAGGCTTCTAAGGCAATACAAACACCATTAATATTAAAAGGGCAGCGGTGTTTAATCATCGTCTGCCACTGATCTGGAGAGTGAATTGTGAAAACAATCAAGAAAGTATTGGTCTGTGCTGGCTTCCTGTTGGCCTCTGGTGCAGTCATGGCGCAACAGCCGGTTGTGGGTGTCGTCAATCTGGAGCAAGCCTTGTTCAACTCTCAGGCTGCACAAGAATTGCAGGCAGTGATCCAGGAAGAATTCAAAGACGACCAGACTCGTGCTGAAACGCTGAACACCGAGCTGACTGCTTTGGTGGAAAAAGCCCAGCGTGATGAATCCATCATGAGTGAAGCTGAAAAGCGCAAACTCAGTTCTGATGCCCAGGAGAAGCAGGTGCAACTGCAGATGATTTCCGAGCGCGTACAAGCCGCCCTGCAGGAACGTAATCAGGCCTTTATTGACAGCATGCGCGAAAACCTCAGCGCTGCCATTCAATCAGTCGTGGAAGAAGGTTCCTACAACATCGTTCTCAACGCAGACAGCGTAGCGTTCTTCGACAACGCCTATGATATTACCGGGAAGGTAACAGCTAAACTGAATGAGCTGAATCAATAATTTCCGACCGACAGGTTCTCATCAGGTGAGCGCAAAAACCGTCTACACACTTGGTGAACTGGCCGAGCTCCTTGAAGTCGAATTGCGAGGAGATCCGTCTCTGTGCGTGGATGGTTTGTCCACGCTCAAGAGTGCTGTGCCGGGGAAATTGAGTTTTTTGAGCAACCCCCGTTATGTCAGTCAGCTGGCAACCTGCAGAGCCACTGCTGTGATCATCGATCCAGAGCAGGCTCCGGCATGTCAGACAGCGCAGTTGATCTCTTCCTCTCCTTACGTCACTTACGCAAAAGCATCACAACTGTTTTTGACGGACGAGTTGACCGATGTCGGTATTCACCCTTCCGCGACCATTCATCCCAGCGCTGTGCTGGGTGGCAATGTCACGGTTGGTAGTCATGCCGTCATCGAAGCAGGCGTGGTGATCGGTGAGAACTCTGTGATTGGGGCTGGCACTTATGTCGGTGCCCGTAGTCGCATAGGACAGGGATGTCGCCTGTATCCCAATGTGACGATTTATCACGATGTCAGTATCGGTGATCGTGCGGTGATTCACTCCTCTGTTGTGGTGGGGGCTGACGGATTCGGATTTGCTTTTGATGGACGACGTTCACTCAAAATTGCCCAGCTCGGTGGAGTGTCTATTGGTGACGATGTCGAGATAGGTGCCGGGTCAACCATTGACCGTGGTGCGCTGGACGACACCCTTATCGGACACGGGGTCAAAATTGATAATCAGGTGCAAATTGCCCACAACTGTGTGATTGGCGAGCACACGATTATTTGCGGATGCAGCGCGATTGCCGGCAGTACGACAATCGGGCGCTACTGCACGATCGGTGGTGCGGTCGGCATTATCGGTCATCTGCAGATTGCGGACAAAGTCATGATCAGTGCCATGTCGCTTGTCAGCCAGTCCATCGCCGAACCTGGTATCTATTCATCAGGAACGGGATTGCTGGAATCCAAGGAATGGAAAAGAAATATTGTGCGCTTCCGTCAGCTTGATGACATGGCAAAACGATTGCGGGAATTGGAAAAAATCACGCTGGGAAAATAGTCCTTGCCCAGCCGTGACTGCGATACCCAATAAGCATAACAGGACACCTGTTTCAGGAATAAAGACAATGATGAATGTAGAAGAAATTAAGGAATATCTGCCCCAGCGCTACCCATTTCTGTTTGTGGACAGAGTGGTGGAGCTTGAGCTGGGCAAGCGGATTCTTGCCTACAAGAATGTCACCGTGAATGAAGAGTTTTTTCAGGGACATTTCCCCGGCAAACCCATTATGCCAGGGGTTCTCATTATTGAAGCGCTCGCACAGGCGGCTGGTGTCCTCGGATTCAAAAGTCAGGAAAAAAAACCAATCGATGGTTTCCTGTATTACTTTGTCGGTGCTGATGAAGTGCGACTGAAACGTCCGGTGGTGCCGGGTGATCAGTTGATGCTGGAGGCCACCATAATTGCCGCCAAGCGTGGCTTGTATAAATTCGCCTGTCGCGCGTCGGTTGGCAACGAACTGGTGGGTGAAGCCATTATCATGTGTGCGGAAAGGAAAAACGAAATTGATTGATTCGCGAGCCATCATAGACTCGAGTGCACGACTGGCTGCTGGCGTCAGCGTCGGCCCTTGGAGCATTATTGGTCCAGGTGTCGAGATAGGCGAGGGCACACAGATTGCCTCTCACGTCGTTATCAAATCCAACACCCGGATTGGCAGTAATAACACGATTTATCAATTCGCTTCGGTGGGTGAAGACCCGGCAGACAAAAAGTTTGCCGGAGAAGAGACCTGGCTGGAAATTGGTTCAGGCAACATTATCCGCGAAGGCTGTACCCTGCACAGAGGCACCGGTTTCGGCGGCAACTATACGCGCATTGGCAACGATAACCTGCTGATGCCTTACGTGCATGTGGCGCATGACTGTATCGTTGGCAACCACACTATCTTCGCGAATAACGTGGGGATATCAGGACACGTGGAAGTGGGCGACTGGGCAGTTCTGGGCGGCTATGCTGGGGTGAATCAGTTCCTCAAGATTGGTGCTCACGCCATGATCGGTGGCATGACGCATGTCAGCAATGACGTGCCAGCCTTTATCATTGTCAGCGGGACACCGCCAGAGGCACGCAGCATCAATGCCATTGGTCTGGAGCGTCGTGGCTTTGACAAGGACACCATCCAGTTGATCCGTCGCGCCTTCAAGATTCTTTACAAGAAAAACCTGACGCTACAGGAAGCCATCGAACAGTTGGGACCTCTCGCGCAGGAGAATGCCCAGATTCGCTTGTTTCTGGACTCCATTCAGTCCTCCACCCGGGGAATTCAGCGCTGACGTCGAGTTGGGCGTCTGGAACCTGGAATCTGCACAACAGGGAGCGACAATTGCGTATTGGCATGATTGCAGGGGAGACCTCCGGGGATATTCTCGGTGCTGGTTTGATGCAGGCCATTCTGCGCGTCTGTCCGCAGGCACGCTTCGAGGGAATCGGTGGGCCACGCATGCTGGCCCTCGGTTTTCACAGCTTCGTGCCTATGGAGCGCTTGTCGGTGATGGGTTTCATCGAGCCCTTGGGCCGTCTTCCCGAATTGCTGCGGATCAAGAAGAACCTCGAAACTCATTTCATCGCGTCACCTCCCGATGTTTTCGTCGGCATCGATTCTCCCGGCTTCAATCTGCGCATCGAGAAGGTGCTGCACGATAATGGTATTCGCACTGTCCATTACGTGAGCCCCAGCGTCTGGGCCTGGGGTCAGAAGCGCATTCACAAGATCGCTCAGGCCGTTGATCTGGTACTGGCCCTGTTTCCATTCGAGACCGCAATCTACGCTCAGCACAATGTGCCCGCCCGTTTCATAGGCCACCCTCTAGCCGACACCATCGAGATCTGCGCCGACGACGAAGCGCGTCAGCAACAGGTGCGTGCCGAGTTGGGAATCTCCGGCACGGGCAAGGTGATTGCGTTGATGCCAGGCAGTCGGCGCGATGAGATCAGGCGTCTCGGAGCAGTGTTCTTCGCCACGGCGCAGCGCTGTCTGGAGCGTGATCCGCAACTGCAATTCGTGATTCCCTGTGCCAATGCTGAGCGGCGTACCCAGGTTGAGCACATGCTCAGTGACGCTGGTATGACGCCGCAGCTCCGCCAGGCTTTCATGATTCTGGACGGACGTTCCCATGACGCCATGCTGGCGGCCGATGTGGTCTTGCTGGCGTCCGGTACGGCGACCCTGGAAGCCATGTTGCTCAAACGGCCGATGGTGGTGTGTTACAAGCTGGCGCCACTGACCTATGCGCTGGCGTCACGAATGTTGAAGGTGCCTTATGTAGCGCTGCCCAATCTGCTGGCAGGCGAGCGTCTGGTGCCCGAATATCTGCAAGACCAGGTGACGGTTGAGAATCTGCAGCAGGAATTGTTTGCCTTGCTGGGGGATGCGGCACAGCGTCAGCGTCTGGCGGAGCGTTTTGGTGCCATTCACCTGGACATCCGTCGTGATGCCAGCGCGCAGGCCGCTCAGGCAGTGCTCGGCGTCGCCGGCTATTTGCCTGACAACGAGAATCGGCACGACAACGAGAATCCCTCATCGTGCAGTTGAGGTTTCCCTATCCCGGAGTCACCGCTCTGCATGTGGCGGGAGTCGACGAAGTAGGGCGTGGCCCTCTGGCAGGTGAGGTAGTCGCCGCCGCTGTGATTCTCGATCCACACCGTCCGCTGAACTCGTTGAACGACTCCAAGAAACTGAGTGAGAAACAGCGCGAGCGCGCCTTTCAGGACATCGTTGCGGGAGCGCTGTGCTATGCTCTGGGCAGGGCCAGTGCTGCTGAAATCGATGCGATCAACATCCTGCAGGCCAGCCTGCTGGCCATGACCCGGGCGGTGGCGGCTTTGCGTCTGCAACCGGGGTTTGTGTATGTGGATGGGCTGCATTGTCCGCGCTGGCCCTATGCCAGTGCGGCCATCGTCAAAGGCGATTCCAAGGTTGACTGTATCGCTGCAGCCTCCATCATTGCCAAGGTGACCCGGGACCGCGAGATGCAGGAACTGGACGCCCGCTACCCTGGTTATGGTTTTGCCGTGCACAAGGGCTACCCCACAGCGGTACACCTGCAGGCCCTGCAATCACTGGGGCCTTGCGAGATACACAGACGCTCATTCAAACCGGTACAGCAGGTGCTTTCCATCATCACCAACACCAATACCATCGTCAGCGCCACAGAGTAACGCCAGAGTCATCATGTTTGAAAAATTTGTCCATCTACGACTGCACACTGAATACTCCATCGTGGATGGTCTCGTCCGTATCGATGATCTCGCTGCCAGCGTCGCTGCCATGCGCATGCCCGCCGTGGCGATTACCGATCACGTTAATCTCTTCGGTCTCATCAAATTTTACAGCGCGGCCATGAAGGCGGGCGTCAAACCTCTGTGCGGTTGCGATGTGCTGGTCGAGAACGAAGACAACCCGCAACGGCCGACCCCGCTGGTGCTGCTCGTGAAGAACATGGAGGGCTATCGCAATCTCACCGAGCTGATTTCGCGTGCCTACACGGAGCGCACTACCGGTAGCGAACTGACTCTCAAACGTGAGTGGGTTCGTCAGCACGCCAATGGGCTGATTGCCCTTTCCGGAGGGCGTTACGGCGAGGTCGGGCGCACGCTTCTGGAAGAGGGGCAGGGAAAAGCCGCACAGGTGCTCGGGGAGTGGATGCAGTGGTTCCCCGACAGCTTTTACCTGGAGCTGCACCGCTGCGGCCGCGATGGTGAAGAGAACTACATTGCTGCCGCAGTGCGTCTGGCAGCCACCAGTGCCTGCCCGGTCGTTGCGACCAATGATGTGCGGTTTCTGGTGGCAGAGGATTTCGAGGCTCACGAAGTGCGGGTCTGCATCAACGAGCGACGTACGCTGGATGACCCCCGACGCTCCCATCACTACACCGAACAACAATATCTGCGCAGTGCGGCAGAAATGCAGGAACTGTTCAGCGATATCCCCGAAGCCATCGAGAACACGCTGGCCATTGCAATGCGCTGCAATCTCGAACTGGAGCTGGGGAAACCGTATCTGCCCAACTACCCGGTGCCTGACAACGTCACAGTAGAGGACTTCTTCCGTCAGGTCAGCAAGGATGGTCTTGAAGTGCGTCTGCAGCGTCTGTACCCCAGAGACAAGCCGGGTCAGGAGCGAGTGGACGATGCGCAACACGCCGAGATTTGCAGACCCTATTACGAGCGTCTGGACTTCGAACTCAACGTCATCAACCAGATGGGATTCCCCGGTTACTTCCTGATCGTGATGGAGTTCATTCAGTGGGCGCGGGACAACGGTATTCCTGTTGGCCCGGGACGAGGCTCGGGCGCGGGTTCTATCGTGGCCTATGCACTCGGCATCACCGATCTCGATCCACTGCGCTACGACCTGCTGTTCGAGCGTTTCCTGAACCCGGAGCGGGTGTCGATGCCGGACTTCGACGTGGACTTCTGCATGGATGGCCGCGACCGCGTCATTCAGCATGTTGCCGACATGTACGGCAAAGAAGCGGTCTCGCAGATCATCACCTTCGGCACCATGGCCGCCAAGGCGGTGGTGCGCGATGTGGCGCGAGTGCAGGGCAAGTCTTATGCACTGGCCGACAAACTCTCCAAGCTGATTCCCTTCGAGGTCGGCATCACGCTGGCAAAAGCGGTGGAGACTGAACCACAGCTCAAGGAATTCATCGACGGCGATGAGGACGCCCAGGAAGTCATGGAGATGGCTTACAAGCTGGAAGGCCTCACCCGCAACGTCGGCAAGCACGCCGGGGGTGTGGTCATCGCGCCCACCAAGCTCACCGATTTCTCGCCGCTGTACTGCGACGAAAATGGGGAAGGGCTGGTAACCCAGTTCGACAAGAACGATGTCGAGACAGCGGGGCTGGTGAAATTCGATTTCCTCGGTCTACGTACCCTGACGATCATTGATTGGGCGATCAAGATGATCAACGCGCAGGAGTTTGCCGGTGCGCCCACTCAGCTCGATATCACCGAGATTCCCCTGGACGACCGGCGCGTCTACGAACTGCTGCAGCGTGGCGAGACTACCGCAGTATTCCAGCTTGAATCCCGAGGTATGAAAGACCTGATCAAGCGCCTGTTGCCCAGCCGTTTCGAAGACATCATCGCGTTGGTGGCGCTGTTTCGTCCCGGTCCGCTGCAGTCGGGCATGGTGGACGACTTCATCAACCGCAAACATGGACGGGCGGCGGTGGACTATCCACACCCCGATCTGGCGCCTGTGCTCTCCAATACCTACGGCGTGATCCTGTATCAAGAGCAGGTGATGCAGATCGCTCAGGTCCTGGCGAACTACAGCCTTGGTGGCGCTGACATGCTGCGGCGCGCCATGGGCAAGAAGAAAGCCGAGGAGATGGCCGAGCAGCGGGATGCCTTCATGCAAGGTGCCGCTGAGCGCCAGATCGATGCCAAGCTGTCCGGTTCGATCTTCGACCTGATGGAGAAGTTCGCGGGCTATGGTTTCAATAAATCGCACTCCGCCGCTTATGCGCTGGTGTCCTACCAGACCGCGTGGCTGAAGGAGCACTATCCTGCTTACTTCATGGCGGCGGTGTTGTCAGCGGATATGCAGAACACCGACAAGGTGGTGACGCTCATCGAAGAATGTCGCCTGATGAAACTGCCGCTGGTGGTGCCCGACGTAAACATCGGTGCCTACAATTTCACGGTGAACCAGCAGCATCAGATCGTCTACGGCCTGGGCGCTATCAAGGGGCTTGGTGAAGGGCCGGTGATGGCCATTATTGCCGCCCGCAAGGCTGGTGGTCCTTTTGTGTCGCTGCTCGATTTCTGTCGTCGTGTCGATGCCCGGGCGATCAACAAGCGCACACTGGAAGCGCTGATTCGTGCTGGCGCGCTGGACAGCCTGCAGGAAGGCAGCAAGGATCAGGCACGCGCCACGCTGATGGCCGCGATTCCCGACACCGTACAGGCCGCCGAACAGAGCAGCCGCAACACCGCGATTGGCGTGCAGGATATGTTCGGTGACATCAGCCCGGTGATCGAGCCGACACACTCTACGCTCAGCAATCGTTCCGCAGTGCGCCCGTGGAGCGAACAGCACCGTCTCGCCGCCGAACGCGAGACTCTCGGGCTCTATTTAAGCGGCCACCCGGTCGACGAATTTCTGCCTGAGCTGGGACATATCACCCGCGACCGGCTCGCTAATCTCAAGCCTGAGCGCGAATATCAACTGGTGGCCGGGTTGGTAGTCTCGATGCGCACGATGAAAAGCAAGCGCGGCGAAACCATTGCTTTCGTCACCCTCGATGATCGCAGTGCGCGCTTGGAATTCTCGTTATTTGCCAAAGAGTACGAACAGTTCCGTGACCTGCTGCAGAAGGACACGATTCTGGTGGTGGACTGCCAGGTTAGCGTCGATGACTACAGTGGTGCGATGCGCGGGCGTGCCCGCAGCGTCATGAGTCTGGACGCCGCCCGGCAGCGCTGTGCCCAGTTCCTCGATCTCTATCTGCACAAGGATTTTCTGGCGCCGGATTTCACTGGAAAACTGGCGCGCATTCTTGAGCCCCAGCGTGCCGATCTGGCACCTGTCTCGGTGACCCCTAATAAATCAGCACCTGCGACGCAACGCGGCCGTATGCAGGCCGCACAACCGCCGTCAGGGGCGGAGGGGGAGCAGGCCACGGCGCGCGGTTGTCCCGTCCGTGTTCACTATGACCGTGGTGACTGCAAAGGCACGCTGTTGTTAGGTGCGCAATGGGCCATTCTGCCGACGCAGGCACTGCTGCAGCGCTTGCAGGAAGAGTTCGGCAAAGCTCGCGTGGTGCTCAATTACAAGCACGACAACGGCCGTTCAGACATGCGCTGAAGCGTCCGTTTTGGTGGTCGCTAAACGCTGGCGGCTTTTGTTATCATGGCAGCAACGTAAGCTTCATTACTGGAATATGACATCGCTATGAATCCGAATTACCTCGATTTTGAACAGCCTATCGCCGACCTGGAAGTGAAGATCAACGAGCTGCGTCTGGTGGGAGCCGACAACAAGCTGAACATTACCGACGAGATTCAAAAGCTTCAGGAAAAGAACACCAAGCTCACCGAGAAAATCTATTCCTCTTTGTCTCCCTGGCAGATTTCCCAGGTCGCCCGGCATCCACTGCGTCCTTACACTCTCGATTACATCAATCACATTTTCACGGATTTCGATGAGCTGCACGGTGACCGTCTGTTTGCAGATGACATGGCGCTGATCGGTGGTATTGCCCGTCTGGATGGTCGTCCCGTGATGGTGATCGGCCATCAGAAGGGCCGTGGCACCAAGGAGAAAGTCCGTCACAATTTCGGCATGCCACGCCCCGAAGGGTATCGCAAGGCACGCCGCCTGATCGCCATGGCCGAGCGTTTCAAACTGCCGGTGCTGACGTTTATCGATACCCCTGGTGCTTACCCGGGAATCGACTCCGAGGAGCGTGGCATCAACGAAGCGATCGCCGAAAACATGGCGATGATGTCGGCTGTGCGCACACCGCTGATCGCGACGGTGACCGGCGAGGCCAACTCCGGCGGTGCGATTGCCATCGGCATCGCCGATCATCTCAACATGCTCGAATATTCCACCTACACGGTGATCACGCCGGAAGGCTGTGCAACCATTCTCTGGAAGTCTGCTGAGTATGCGTCTGCCGCTGCCGAGGCGATGGGGGTGACCTCCAAGCGTCTGGAAGAGCTGGGCATCGTCGACAGTACCATCACGGAGCCACTGGGCGGTGCGCATCGTGATGTGCCTGCGATGGCGGCGAACATCAAAACCGCGCTGATCGAGCAGGTGGATAGACTTTCCCGCTTGTCGCTGGATGAACTCGTCCAGCGCCGTTACCAGCGTCTGATGAGCTACGGTATTTCCAACTGACCTCTGGATATCCCCAGAACGAGTCCTTCAAGGCATGACCTTCACCGAACAGTCACTGTCTGCGCAGCTCGCCGGAATTCCGGCAGGTGGCAGGCTGGTGGTGGCATTCAGCGGAGGTCTGGATTCTTCGGTCTTGCTGTGGGCGTTGTATCGTCTGCGGCAGGCCAACCCCGATGCTTTCTCTCTCTCGGCGATCCATGTCAACCATGGCCTGAGTTCCAATGCCGCTGCCTGGCAACACTTCTGCGAACAAACCTGCGCGCGGCTGGGCATCGAGTTGTCAGTGGAACTTGTGCATATTGCCCGGGAGTCCGGCGCCAGTCTCGAAAATCTCGCTCGTGAGCAACGCTATGCGGCCTTCGTGCGGCAGCTGAGAGCAGGGGACTGCCTGGTCATGGGGCATCATCTGGATGATCAAGCGGAGACTTTTCTGCTGCGAACATTACGCGGTGCTGGCCCTCGTGGTCTTGCCGCGATGCCCCGCACCCGGCCTCTGGGAGCGGGTACACTGCTGCGCCCGCTGCTGAGTGTCACGCGTCAAACATTGGAAGAGTTTGCCCGCACGGAACAGCTGCAATGGATAGAGGATGAGAGCAACGATTCAACACTATTTGATCGCAACTACTGCCGTCACGAACTGCTCCCGGTGATCGCCAGGCGCTGGCCTTCCTATCGGGAAAAATGGTTGCGCAGCATGCAGTTAGGCGGTGAAGCTGAAGAATTGCTGCAGGAGTTGGCGGCGCAGGATTACGCACAGGTATGCACGGCAGACGAGACGATTCTCGATGCTGCTCAGCTGCTGCAGCTGAGCCCGGCCCGACAACGCAACCTCCTGCGTTACTGGCTGCAACGCGTCGGTGCAGCAGAGCCGGGTTGGCATGTGCTGCAGCAGATAGTCGTTGAATTGCTCCCGGCAGCTGTCGATGCGCAGCCAGAGATCAGCTGGGGCGGGCGAGAGTGGGAGTCGACAGCTGGTCAGTTGGATGCTCACAAGCCTCCGTCCCGTTTCCTGTTGCGCCGCTATCGGAATCGCTTGCACCTGCTGCGTGAGCAGTCTGCATGGTCCAATCAGGAGCGCTTCTTCTGGCAGCCACCACTGCCCTTGCCGTTGCCAGGCAATGGCAGCCTGCAGGCATTGGCAGGTCATGGTGAGGGGCTGCGGCAGTTGCCAGTGGGTTCGCTGCTGCAGGTGCGTTACCGGCAGGGAGGCGAGCGTTGTTGTCTGGCAGGACGTCGCACACGCACCGTAAAGAAGGTGCTGCAGGACGCCGCAATACCACCCTGGTTGCGGGAGCGTTTGCCGTTGCTGTACGTGAACGATGAACTGGTCTGCATTCCGGGTGTTGGCGTTTGTGAAGGGTGGCAGGCAACGGGGAATGAACGCTCCTGGAAGGTCATCTGGCAGCCCGTGCCAAACACTCCGGCATCGTAAATTCTGTGTGAACTTGCACGCATTCCTGTCGAGCAATCACCGTGTCAATCAGGCCATCGCAGATTTTTGCGTTGTGGTCAGGCATGGCTTCTGGTAGTCTGTAGTCCCATCTGTAGGTGCTTGTTTAAAATGCTTTTTTAACGTGTTTTCACAAGCAGCCGCAACACATCTGAATCTGATTCACTCGCTTGTTTACTCTGGATGGGGCGTTAATGACGCGATATATTTTTATTACCGGTGGTGTAGTTTCTTCTCTCGGTAAAGGCATCACCTCGGCATCTCTTGCGGCAATTCTCGAAGCCCGCGGCCTCAACGTCACCATGCTCAAACTCGATCCTTACATCAATGTGGATCCGGGTACCATGAGTCCCTTTCAGCACGGCGAAGTATTTGTCACTGCCGATGGCGCAGAGACCGATCTCGATCTGGGGCATTACGAGCGCTTCATTCGCACCACGATGACGTCGAAGAACAGTTTCACCACAGGACGTGTCTATGAAGAAGTCCTGAAGAAAGAGCGTCGCGGCGACTACCTTGGCGCAACGATTCAGGTGATCCCTCATATCACCGACGAGATAAAGCGTCGCATCGTCGAAGGTGCCAATGGTGCTGATGTGGCACTGGTGGAGATTGGCGGCACAGTCGGTGACATTGAGTCCCAGCCTTTTCTGGAAGCGGTCCGACAGATGCGCGTGGAGCTGGGTTCAGACCGCGCGCTGTTCATGCACCTGACGCTCGTGCCTTACATCGAGACAGCCGGTGAGACCAAGACCAAACCGACCCAGCACTCTGTCAAAGAGTTGCGCTCCATCGGTATCCAGCCCGATGTGCTGATCTGCCGTTCCGATCACGAAATCCCCGAATCGTCGCGCCGCAAGATTGCGTTGTTTACCAACGTCGATCTGCCCGCTGTCGTCTCGTTGCCAGACACCGATACCATTTATCGGGTACCGGCACTGCTGCGTGCCAGCGGGCTGGATGACATTATTGTAAAAAAATTCAATCTGACGTGCCCCCCAGCAGATTTCACCGAGTGGGATCGCGTCGTCGATGCCAAGCTGCACCCGGAACGCGAAGTGAACATCGCCATCGTCGGCAAATACATGGAGCTGCTGGACGCCTACAAGTCACTGATCGAAGCCATCAGTCACGCCGGAATCCAGACGCGCACCAAGGTCAATATCAAGTACCTCGATTCCGCCGATGTGCAGGATCAGGGCGTGGGGGTCCTCGAAGGGCTGCACGCCATTCTGGTGCCGGGTGGTTTCGGTATTCGCGGTGTAGAGGGCAAGATCCGCACGGTGCAATATGCCCGTGAAAACAAGATTCCTTATCTGGGCATCTGCCTGGGAATGCAGGTTGCTGTCATTGAATATGCCCGCAACGTCGCTGGCATGGCTGATGCGCACAGCACCGAATTCAAGCCTGACTGCAAAGACCCTGTGATTGCCTTGATCAGTGAATGGGTCACTGCGGACGGCGGCAAGGAAACCCGCGATGCCAATTCCGATCTGGGCGGCAGCATGCGTCTGGGGGCACAGGAATGTCGCCTCGAACAGGATTCAAAAGCCTATGCGTGTTATGGCAAGGACGTGATTGTGGAACGTCACCGCCATCGCTATGAGGTCAACAATACGTATCTGGAGACGCTGCAGAAAGCAGGTCTCAAAGTGGCCGGCCGCTCGATGGACGGCATGCTTGTGGAAGTAGTGGAGGTGCCGGATCACCCTTGGTTCGTGAGCTGCCAGTTCCACCCCGAATTCACTTCGACACCGCGTGATGGACATCCTTTGTTTACAGGTTTCATCAAAGCAGCGTTGGCGCATCAGGAAAGCAGCAAGTGACACAAGTGACTGACCACTACAAGACCATCAAGGTCGGCAACACCGCGTTCAATAACGCCAGTCCATTCGTGTTGATGGGCGGCATGAACGTGTTGGAGTCGGAGGAATTGGCTCACGAAGTGGCCGCGCATTTTGTCGCGGTGACCCGTAAGCTGGGTATTCCCTATATTTTCAAAGCGTCCTTCGACAAGGCCAACCGCTCTTCGATTCATTCCTATCGTGGACCGGGGCTGGAGAAGGGGCTGCAGATTCTGGATTCCATCAAGACGCGTTATGGCGTGCCCGTGGTGACCGATGTCCACGAGACCTGGCAGGCACAACCGGCCAGCGAAGTCGCGGACATTATTCAGCTGCCAGCTTTCCTGTCGCGGCAGACCGATCTGGTGGAAGCGATGGCAAAAACCGGTGCGGTCATCAACATCAAGAAGGCCCAGTTTTTAGCACCGCAGGAAATGCGTCATATCCTCACCAAGTTCGAGGAAGCCGGTAACGACAAACTGATGCTGTGTGAGCGCGGCTCCAGCTTCGGCTACAACAATCTGGTTGTGGACATGCTGGGCTTCTCGGTCATGAAGCAGTTTGCATATCCGCTGGTGTTCGATGTCACGCACTCTTTGCAGAAGCCCGGTGGCCTTTCCGCGAGTGCCGATGGTCGACGTGCCGACGTCACCACACTGGCGCGGGCAGGCATGAGTCAGGGAATCGCGGGCTTGTTTATCGAAGCGCACCCGGACCCAGCCAAGGCGAAATGCGATGGGCCTTGCGCGCTGCCGCTGGACAAGCTGGAAGAATTTCTTGTGCAGATGAAAGCGGTCGATGATCTGGTGAAGAGCTTTCCGGAAATCAATACCGCTTGAACATCACAACATTCGCATGCCTGCGCACAGGCAACTACTGAATCTGAAACGTTTGGAGAGAGCAAGGTAACAACATGGCAGAGATCAAACAAATACGGGCAAGGGAAATTCTGGACTCGCGTGGCAATCCAACCATCGAGGCCGACGTGATACTGGCTTCCGGCGTGATGGGCACCGCCTGTGCGCCGTCTGGTGCGTCAACTGGTTCGCGCGAAGCACTGGAACTGCGCGACAAAGACCCGGCCCGTTACCTCGGCAAGGGCGTCTTGATTGCCGTCAACAACGTCAACACGTCAATTCGTGACCTGCTGCTCGGCCGCAATGCTGCCGATCAGGAGGCACTGGATCGCGCGATGATCGACCTCGACGGCACACCCAACAAATCCAGCCTCGGCGCCAACGCAATCCTGGCGGTGTCGCTGGCGGCAGCGAAAGCAGCAGCCCTGGAGAGCAAAACGCCGTTGTACGCGCACATCGCTCAGCTCAACGGCAGCAGCGGTAATCTGTCCTTGCCCGTGCCGATGATGAACATCATCAATGGCGGCGAGCACGCCGACAACAACGTCGATATTCAGGAGTTCATGGTACAGCCAGTCGGTGCGCCGTCCTTCTCTGAAGCGTTGCGCTACGGTGCGGAAATTTTCCACAGTCTGAAGGCTGTTCTGCACAAGATGGGGCTGAGCACATCGGTCGGTGACGAGGGTGGTTTTGCTCCCAATCTGCCGTCCAACGCAGCGGCTCTGGATGCAATCCTGCAAGCCGTCGAGAAGACTGGCCTGAAGATGGGCACGGATGTGCGTCTGGCACTGGACTGTGCGGCCTCCGAGTTCTACCGCGATGGCAAATATCACCTCAAGGGTGAGAATGCCGTGTACGACTCTGCAGGTTTCGTCGACTACCTGGCTAAGCTGGCGACCGATTACAAAATCCTTTCCATTGAAGACGGTATGGACGAGAGTGACTGGGACGGCTGGGCGAAACTGACCCGCAAGATCGGAGATCGCGTGCAACTGGTCGGTGACGACCTGTTCGTGACTAACACAGCGATTCTGAGTCGCGGCATCAAGGAAAGCATTGCGAACTCCATCCTGATCAAGTTCAACCAGATCGGCACGCTGTCCGAGACACTGGCGGCGATTCGCATGGCGAAGAAGGCTGGCTATACCGCCGTGATTTCTCACCGTTCTGGTGAAACTGAAGACACGACCATTGCCGACTTGGCAGTAGCCACTGGTGCAGGTCAGATCAAGACGGGTTCGCTGTGCCGTTCTGATCGCGTCTCCAAGTACAACCGTCTGCTGCGTATTGAGCAGGAGCTGGGCAGTCGTGCGATTTACCGTGGTATCGAAGAGTTCCGACATATTGCTGGTTAAACAATCGAGACGGAATGACTATGAAAGTACTCCTGGGTGCGCTGGTCGTGGTGTTGGTGATGTTGCAGGTCAATCTGTGGGTGGGAGAGGGCAGCGTCTCCCAGCTGCGCAGTCTCGAATCCCAGGTTGAGGTCCAGAAACAGGAGAACGTGGTCCTGGCAGACCGCAACCTGGAACTGGAGAATGAAGTGCTGGATCTGAAGACGGGGCTTGATGCCGTTGAGGAGCGAGCGCGCAGCGAGTTCGGGATGGTGAAGGATAACGAGACACTCTTTCTCATCGTCGAGTAAAGAGACTTTCGAAGCGAAGCAGATGCCGGTGAATGCCGGCATTTGTTTTTACAGAGTCAGGGCTTTCTATGACGATCTGGGCAATTATTCCGGCGGCAGGTGTGGGTACCCGCATGCAGGCTGCGGCGCCGAAACAGTACTTGCTGATCAATGGTCAGGCGGTACTTGCCCACACCGTTGCACGTTTGAACGCGGTGTCTTCAGTAGAGCGCATCGTGGTGGCGCTGCATCCGCAGGATGACAGATGGGCGACGCTGGGGTTGTATTCCGGGCCGCGTCTACAGACCTGTGTCGGCGGGGCGGATCGTTGCCACTCGGTGCTGAATGCACTCAACGCTTTGCGTGAAGACGGTCAGGAGGACGACTGGGTATTGGTGCATGATGCCGTCAGGCCCTGCGTCAGCGTGAGTGACATTGAACGCTTGCTGGCAGAGGTTGCAGATCACCCGGTTGGAGGTCTGCTGGCAGTGCCGGTGAGCAGCACGCTGAAGAGGGCCGGACCAGAAGGCGATGTCAGCGCCACTGTTGATCGCACGGATATCTGGCAAGCCGGCACACCACAGGTCTTCCGTTATGGCTTGCTGCACAGAACACTGACGGAGGCGATTGCGGCAGGCACGCTCGTCACCGACGAAGCGTCCGCATTGGAGCTGGCAGGATTCGCACCACGACTGGTACGAGGCCGTGCAGACAACATCAAGATCACCTACCCGGAAGATCTGCTGTTGGCGCGCTTGATCCTTGAGGCCCAGAGGCTGGAAGAACGGTCCGTTGAAAAACAAAAGTGAAGTCAGGAGACATTGCAATGTGGAACAGGATCAGGATCGGCCATGGCTACGACGCGCATCGTTTCGCGGACAGCCTGCTGCCCGACAAACCCCTGATACTGGGTGGCGTGCAACTGCCGCATGACCGCAGCCTGATTGCCCACTCCGACGGTGACGCCGTGATCCATGCTCTGTGCGACGCCATTCTGGGTGCACTCGGTCTGGGCGATATCGGTCGACATTTTCCAGATACGGATCAGGCCTTCAGTAATATCGACAGCGGCATTCTGTTGCAGCGCGTGTGCAGTCTGATGACCACTGAACGCTGGAAACCCGGTAATGTCGATATCACGATTCTGGCGCAGGCCCCGCGTATGGCGCCGCATATCGAGGCGATGCGTAAACGTCTGGCCGGGTTGATGGGGATTCTGCCTGAGCAGATCAACGTCAAGGCGTCGACCACTGAGGGCATGGGGTTTGTCGGGCGTCGCGAAGGTCTGGAAACCTACGCAGTGGTGTTGCTTTACCGTGACGAGTGAAGCGCTCGCACAATTGGGGTATGCCTGTGGAAAGCCGCAGTGGTCAGCAGTCTTCAAGCATGAGGTTGCTGATTTTTGTGTGGAAGAGGATCTCGGGTTTGAATTGAGCGGTGCGGGTGAGCACCTGTGTGTGCAAATCCGCAAGACGGGTGTGGCCACGCCACAGGTGGTGCGTGCGCTGTCCCGTGCAGCGGCGGTGCGCGAACAGGACATCGGCTACGCAGGATTGAAAGACCGGCAGGGCATCTGTGTGCAATGGTTCAGCATCTACTTGCCTTCAACCCGGGAACCGGATTTCGGCGGCTTTCCCGAAGCGGGTATGGAAATACTGCAGGCTGTGCGGAACAGCAGAAAGATTCGCCGTGGCAGTCACCGGAGCAACCAGTTTCGGATTCTCTTGCGCGAGCTGACGGATAACGATGTCGCCGGGCCTGTTCCTCCAGACGCCTCCGCCGCGCTGGTTCCGAACGACCTGCTGCTGCGGCTGCAGACCATCGCTGCCCGGGGAGTGCCGAATTATTTTGGTGAACAACGTTTCGGGACTCACAACGATAATGTGGCAATGGCGGCTCGTTTGTTCAGTGGTGAGTTGCGGATGGCAAGGGGTTTCAAACGTGGCATGTTGCTCTCTGCGGCCAGATCCTGTGTCTTCAATGAGGTGCTGTCGGAACGGGTGTTGGCACAGAACTGGGACAAATACCTGCAAGGTGATGTCATGAACCTGGACGGAACGGAGAGTGTTTTCGTGCCGGACGCTTGGGATGCGACTCTGCAGGCAAGATTGGAGTTCATGGATATCCACCCCACAGGACCTCTGTGGGGAAAGGGAGCCCTGCGCAGCAGCGCTGACGCTGGTGCGTTGGAGAGGCTCGCTGTTGAGCCGCACCGTGAACTTTGTACCGGCCTTGAAACGGCCGGACTGGAGCAGGCGCGGCGCAGTTTGCGTCTGCCCGTGCAAGCCTTGCAATGGGCAGGGTTGCCAGACAGGAAGCTGGAATTGCAATTCAGTCTGCCACCCGGCACTTATGCAACCTCGGTATTGCGGGAATTGGTGGTATTGGTCGACGACAACATGAGAATAATGAATTGAGCAACGTGAATCTGGCTGGCATTGGCATGACCTCGCAGCGTACGCGTGAGCGCCTGATCGGTCGTCTGATCGAACAAGGCATCAGCGACTGGTCTGTTCTCGACGTCATGCGCAGCACCCCACGGCATATCTTTCTGGAAGAGGCTCTGGCACACAAAGCCTACGAAGATGTGTCTCTGCCGATCGGCTACAACCAGACCATTTCCCAGCCTTATATCGTTGCGAAGATGACTGAAGCCGTCCTCAAAAACCATCCGTCCCTGGAACAAGGCAAGCTGGGCACCGTGTTGGAAGTAGGTACCGGGTGCGGTTATCAGACAGCCATCATTGCGCCACTTGCCCGCAAAGTGTATTCCGTCGAGCGGATCAAACCCTTACTGGAAAAGGCTCGCAACAACATTCGTCTGCTCGGGCTAACCAACGTCCAGTTCAAACACGATGACGGCAGTCTGGGGTGGAAAGAGCGAGGGCCGTTTGATGCCATTATCACAGCCGCCGCTCCTCAACAAGTGCCGCAGGAATTGCTGGCTCAGCTAGCTGAAGGCGGGCGTTTGATTATCCCCATCGGGGGTGAGGATGTGCAGGAGCTGCGTCTGATTACGCGCACGGGAAATGAATTCAAGACTGACGTCGTGGCAGCGGTGAGATTTGTGCCACTCTTGGTTGGTCAAATACAGGGTTAGGATTTTTTCGCCGCCTGACGGCCATTCAGGCAAACAAATGGAGATGTATTGATGCAGCAACAGAAGTCAGAAGCGACGTGGAAAGGCAGGCTGGAACTGTACTTGAAGGGCATGGCGATTGGTATCGCTGACTCGGTTCCAGGCGTCTCTGGTGGCACCATCGCTGTGATGGTAGGAATTTATGAGGAGTTGGTTAACTCACTGAAAGATCTGAATCCACTGCGTCTGCACACTCGCTGGGGCGGCGGCCTCGGTCAGTTCTGGCGCAACATCAACGGGGGTTTCTTGTTGTCATTGCTGCTCGGCATTCTCACGAGTCTGTATCTGGCCGCCAGCACTGTGCTTTACCTGCTTGATACGCAGTACCCGCTGATGATGGCCTTCTTTGCTGGACTGGTGTTCGCCTCCGCCTGGTTTCTTCAGCGACAGGTCTCACATTGGAGAGGTGGTGAAATCGGCATGGCACTGCTAGGCGCTGCTGTGGCGCTAATCATCTCTCTAGCCAACCCCATGGCAGGCGATACCAGTCTGATCTACCTGTTTTTCTGTGGAGTGATCGCCATCTGCGCGATGATTCTGCCCGGCATCTCCGGCGCTTTCATCCTTATTATATTAGGCGCGTACGATTATGTGCTGGCGGCTCTGCGAGCGCTGAATTTTCCGGTCATCCTGGTCTTTGCCAGCGGCTGCGCGATTGGGTTGTTGAGTTTTTCGCACCTGCTGTCATGGACTTTTCTGCATTACAGGCAACAGACCTACGCCTTTCTGACCGGTATGCTCGCTGCGTCTGTCTTGGTGTTATGGCCATGGAAGCAAATCGAGGAAGGCAGTATCAACTTCCTCTCGCCAGCGGATTTCGAGGCTTCTACCGGTGAACCCGCACAGATTGTTGTTGTCCTATTGCTGGTACTGCTGGGCTATGCAGTGGTGGCAATTTTTGAAAAAATGACGAGCAGTAAACAGTGATGGCGGAAGTTATGAACAAAGTCGCTAAGAAAAATGTAGCGCTTCAGATGCCCGCAGCAAAGGCCGTTGTCGTCTGGCGTGTGGCAGTACTACTGGGAATGGGCATGCTATTGCACAGTTGCAGCGGTGGTTATCAAGCTCCGTTGGACGAGCAGGGGGCTGCCCTGCAGCGCACCCCGCCGCCTATTTACTCGACCACGGGCCCTTCGGACATCGGTGGTGTTGCCAGCAGTGCGCCTATTTCCTCTTCCAGCGGCTCCGCTGGAGTGGATAGTGCAGGTGGCAGCGCTGCGTCGGGCACGGCGGCCCGTCCTATCGCTGCTGGAGTGCGCGTGCAACCGGCAGATGGGGTCAACGTCAATGTCGTCAACGATCAGGGTGGCATTCGTCGCTCTACAATTGCACGTCAACCGCTGGGCGGCACTGCTCCGGTTTCCACGCCTGACCCGGCGACTAACTCTCCCTCCACTTCCACACCGGCTCCAGCGGTAAGTGCGCCTTCTGCAAGTACATCAACGGTGGCTCCAGCCACGGGTCAGAGTCACATCGTTGCTCGTGGTGAGACCCTGTATTCGATAGCCTGGCAGTATTCGCTCGACTACCGCGCTCTGGCGCTGGCCAACAATTTGGCCTCTCCCTACACCATTTACCCAGACCAACGACTGTCATTGAATATCGGCGGTGTCTCCAGCAATGCCATGCAGAGTGTGCCTGCTATCCCGGCGGCTCCTGCCGGAGATGCACCCGTGGCGGTGGGGCAGCGACCCGCAGCAGCGGAGGCCAGCAGGCGTACCGGCAATGTCCCGAGTCGTGTGGTGGAAGATATTGCCTGGCAATGGCCAGTGGAAGGGCGCGTGCTGAGAACCTTCAGCGGCAGTGCGGCCACCACCAGCCGTGGCATCGATATCGGTGCCCAGCGCGGAGACCCTGTGTATGCATCTGCCGATGGTGATGTCGTGTACTCTGGGCGCGGCATTCAAGGACAAGGAGACTTGATCATCATCCGTCACAGTGCCCGCCATCTGAGCGCGTATTCTCATAACAGCAGCATGCTGGTCTCTGAAGGGGCTCGCATCCGTGCCGGTGACAAGATTGCCGAGGTCGGCACCGATAGCCGTGGCTCGGAATTACTGCATTTTGAGGTGCGCGTGGACGGTGCACCCGTTGATCCTGCTCGTTATCTGCCTGCTCGCTAGCCTCCTGCCTTGCTCTTTTTTCACGCCTGCGCCTCTCTTTGGCAGGCGTGTTATCGCGTTCCCTTTTCAATTCATCTTGTAATTCCAGAAGCCGTCAAATTCTCGGGCAATCCCTGTTGCTTGACAGGTAATGGAATGCTAAGTTCGAAGCGTCTGTCCGATTGGGGGTGGTGGACAGTAGACAGAGAAGAATGAAAATTACAAAAATGGGGCCGTATTATGAGTCGTACTATGGACAGTGCTGAACGCATATTGATGCGCAACAAGAGGAATACATCATGGATGATGAAGCAATAGGCAGCAGGGAGGAGATCGTCGTTGAGAGTTTTACAGAGAGTGTTTTCAATAGTAGTGAGAGAGAACCTGACAAGCAGATTATGGAGGATCTCGCGGGGTACGACGTTGCTGAAGTGGCAGGATATGAAGTCCAGACCTTAAACAATTCTGCGCCTGAAAGTCATGTCGACGATTTTTCGTGCGGTTTGGAGACGCTGGCGTGTGGCCCCGGTAATCGCCACGCTCCTGACATGACGCGGCTTTATCTTAATGATATCGGAACGGGCAGGCTGCTCAGTGCCGACGAGGAAGTGGAGTTTTCGCGCAGAGCCCGGGCAGGTGACAGGGAAGGGCGTCGGGTGATGATCGTTAGTAATTTGCGTCTCGTGGTCAAGATAGCGCGGCGCTACGTCAATCGTGGGCTCGCGTTTCTGGATCTGGTGCAGGAAGGCAATCTGGGGCTGCTGCGAGCCGTCGAGAAATACGATCCAGAGCGCGGCTTTCGCTTTTCGACTTATGCGACCTGGTGGATTCGGCAGACCATCGAGCGCGCCATCATGAACCAGGCCAGAGTGATCCGCCTGCCCATCCATGTACTCAAGGATCTTAATGTCTATCTGAAGACATCGAGAGAGTTCTCGCGTCAGAACGATCAGGACCCCAGCGTAGAACAACTGTCGCAGCTGATGTCGAAATCAACCGATGAAGTCAAACGTCTGCTTGCGTACAACGAGCGTCAGGTGACATCGGAGGGTCCCCAGAGTGTCGGGCAGGATGTCGATGTTCTGGAACAGGTGCCTGACAGGTCGGACAGTGCTCCTCATCAAATCTTGCATGACGACGGTGTGCGCGAGACAGTTGACGCCTGGCTGCAGATGCTCAGTGCCAAGCATATCGAAGTCATCGCCCGTCGTTTTGGTTTCATGGGACACGAATGCGGGACGCTGGAGGAAGTAGGTCAGGAAATCGGTTTGACGCGTGAACGAGTCCGTCAGATTCAACTGGAAGCGTTGGAGAAACTTCGGGAAATTGCCAGAGAGCAGGGGATTACGAAGGATTGCTGGTGACAGTGGCTTGCAGGGACTTGTTTGCGAAGGCTCCGGCGGTTGATGCCGGAGCCTTTTGCAGACAGATTTATCAGCCAGCATCCTTTATCAGATACTGGAGTTTGCCCGGCACGCCCTTCCATTTCTCGGCGTCCTCCAGTGCGGGTTTCATCTCGGTGATATTCGACCACTTCTGCGCCAGTTCGGCGTTCAATGCCAGGAACTGCTGCTGGTCTTCAGGTAATTCATCCTCGGCATAGATCGCGTCGACCGGGCATTCTGGTTCGCACAGGGCGCAGTCGATGCATTCGTCGGGGTGGATGACCAGGAAGTTCGGACCTTCATAGAAACAATCAACAGGGCATACTTCCACACAGTCTGTGTGCTTGCATTGTATGCAGTTTTCGCCAACAACAAATGTCATGATTTCTCCAGCTTTATGGGCCCGGGGAGCCGGGGTGGGTAATTTGAAGTTGGGGCGATTATAAAGAGGTTCGGGGGGGCAGGGAAAATACTTTTTCCGATAATGCATAGTTAATTTGTTTGGCCGGGCTAACTCCGTAGGTCGATTCGCCTGAGAGCCACCGCTGCTCAGGACACGCCCGTGAATACTTCCCTGTAGGGCTCAGTCGCGCCATCCATGGCGCTCGATGGTCCTGTGCAGCGGTGGCTCTCAGACGAATCTTGTTTCACCAGTTAATTCCACCACTGACCGTGTTTCCAAGGCACCCCCGTGAATGCGCCACTCACAGTTTTTGCTTCAGGGCGTAGAGGAGGTCTAGGGCTTGGCGGGCGGTGAGGTCGTCGGGGTTGAGGGTGGTGAGTTGTTGGATGACCGGGTGGGGTTCGTATTGGGTGAAGAGTTCGGTTTGTAGGGGGGCGGCCAAGGCCGCATTGGAGGCTTTGGGTGATGGTATTTGGGATTGCTGGAGGCTGTCGCGTTCCAGTTGGTGGAGTTTGTCGCGGGCCTGGCGGATCACGCTCAGCGGGACACCGGCGAGTTGGGCGACTTGCAGGCCATAGCTCTGGTTCGCGGGGCCGGGTTTGACGGCGTGCAGGAAGACGATGCCATCCTGATGCTCCGAGGCGTCCAGGTGGACGTTGGCGATGTTGGAGAAGCGCTCGGGCAGGGCGGTCAGCTCGAAATAGTGGGTGGCGAACAGCGTCCAGGCCTGCAGCTTTTCGGCGATGTAGACAGCACTGGCCCAGGCCAGCGAGAGGCCGTCGAAGGTGCTGGTGCCGCGTCCCACTTCGTCCATCAGTACCAGGCTGTTGGCCGTGGCGTTGTGGAGGATGTTGGCCGTTTCGGTCATCTCGACCATGAACGTGGAGCGTCCGCCTGCCAGATCGTCGGACGAGCCGATGCGCGTGAAGATGCGATCTATCGGGCCGATGCGGGCGCTGCGGGCCGGGACGAAGCTGCCGGTAAAGGCCAGCAGCACGATCAGCGCCGTTTGGCGCATATAGGTCGATTTACCGCCCATGTTCGGACCAGTGATGATCAGCATCTGGCGCCTGTCATCCAGGTCGACGTCATTGGCGACGAACACGCTTTCGGTGACTTGTTCCACCACGGGATGACGGCCTTGTTCGATGTGGATGCCTGGTTCCGCTGTCAGTTCGGGCTGGCAAAAGTCCAGGGTGCGTGCGCGCTCGGCAAAGTTGTTCAGGACGTCGAGTTCGGCCAGCGCTGCGGCAGTATTGAGCAGTGCGTTCAGGTCCATCGCGACGACTTCCAGCAACTCGTCGTAAAGCGCTTTTTCACGGGTCAGCGCCTTGCTGTTGGCGCTCAGCACCTTGTCCTCGAACAGCTTCAGGTCGGGCGTGATGAAGCGTTCAGCATTCTTCAGTGTCTGGCGGCGCTGGTAATCGGCTGGCATGTCGTCGGCCTGCGCCTTGCTGACCTCGATGAAGTAGCCGTGGACGCGGTTGTAGCCGACCTTGAGTGTACTCAGGCCGGTGCGCTGCTTCTCCTTGATTTCCAGATCGATCAGGAACTGCCCGGCGTTGCTGCTCAGGTTGCGCAGCTCATCCAGTTCCGCGTCATAACCCTCCGCAATGACGCCGCCTTCGCGAATCACCACCGGTGGATTGTCGATGATGGCGCGGCTCAGTAGCGCGGCGAGATCCGGGTAGTCGGCAATGCTGAGCTGCAGACTGCTCAGGCGTGGTGAGTCGTTCTGTTCAAGAATACTGCTCAATGCACCTTGCAGACGCGGCAAGGTGATCAGGGCATCGCGCAGACGGGCGAGATCTCGCGGCCGTGCCGAGCGCAAACCGACGCGGGCGAGGATGCGTTCGATGTCACCGATCTCGTGCAAAAGCGGGTGCAATTGTTCGAAGCGGTACTGGTCGATCAGCGTGGAGACGGTTTGCTGGCGCAGAGCCAGTTGAGCACGGTCCCGCAGCGGGCGATGCAGCCAGCGGTTCAGCAGGCGTCCACCCATCGCGGTGGCAGTGCTGTCGAGCACCGACATCAACGTATTGTCGGTGCCCCCGGCGAGATTGCGATCCAGCTCCAGATTGCGGCGGCTGGCAGCATCCAGTACGAGGCTGTCACCGGGCTGTTCCAGTTGAATGCCTTGAATGTGTGGCAATTGCGAACGCTGTGTTTCGCGGGCGTAGCCCAGAAGACAACCCGCCGCCTGCAGCGCGAGCGTCAGCTGCTCACAACCGAAACCGTTCAAATCCAGAGTACCAAAGTGCTGGTTCAGCGCGCGCCGACTGCTGTCCAGATCGAACTCCCACAACGGTCTGTGCCGCGAACCCTGCCGCGATTCCAACACCTGCAATGCCGAAACCTCTTCATTAACAAGCACTTCGGCGGGTCGGACCCGCGCAACTTCAGCAAGCATGTCGTCGAGGGAGTCAACTTCGCTGAGCACGAAGCGGCCACTGCTGATGTCCAGCCAGGCGAGACCGAAACGAGCCTTCTCCGGATTCTCGCTGTGGGTGCCGGTCACCGCCATCAACAGGCTTTCGCTGCGCTCGTTGAGCAGGGCTTCGTCGCTGAGCGTGCCGGGGGTGATGATGCGAACGACTTGCCGATCGACCGGTCCCTTGCTGGTAGCCGGATCGCCAATCTGTTCGCAGATGGCGACCGAGACACCGGCGTCCACCAGCCTTGCCAGATAGCGATCGGCAGCATGGAAAGGGATGCCGCACATGGGGATGTCTTTGCCGTCGATCTTGCCTCGGCTGGTCAGGGTAATGTCGAGAATCTTCGAGGCAGTGCGTGCGTCGTCGAAGAACAGCTCGTAGAAATCACCCATGCGGTAGAACAGCAGCTCGTTGCGGTGCTGGGCTTTCAGGCCTAGGAATTGCCGCATCATTGGCGTGTGTTGAGAGAGGTCGATATTGGACAAGAGCGGTACCACTGCAGGGTTGACGACAGGTCCGTGTGAGGCCTGATATGCCGCCGGATTCTACGCGATTAAATGGCGTCCGTCAGCGCGTCTGAAAATCTCTGCTAAGCTTGGAGAAAGTACAATGTTGAGCCGCTCCGCAGAGGCCCCGTGCCATATTTGGTCGGCTGCAGGGCAGGCTCCTACAGTCAGTGGGTCACAGATGACCCGTGTATGAGCCTGCCCTGCAGGCGACCAGCCCAACCCATGGAACACCAAACATGAACAAAACCCTGCTATCCCTCAGCCGCCAATGCGGTGAACTCTTGCTGCAGCAGCGCTGCAAAGTGAGCACGGCCGAGTCCTGTACCGGCGGCTGGATTGCCCAATGCATCACTGCCGTGGCGGGGAGTTCGGACTGGTTCGAGACAGGTTTCGTCACCTATTCCAATCAGGCCAAACAGCAACTGCTGGGCGTTCCCGTGGAGTGTTTCGAAGGCTCGAACGTGCCCGGGGCCGTCAGTGAAGAGACAGTGCTGGCGATGGCGCGTGGTGCCCTGCAGGTCGCCGGAGCGCAGTATGCGGTAGCGACCAGCGGCGTTGCCGGACCCGGTGGTGGCACGCCGGGCAAACCGGTTGGTACTGTGTGGATCGGCTGGGCATGGCGCGAGGGCGATACAGTAAAGTCTCTTGCGCGAGTGCAGCGTTTTACCGGCGACCGGGAAGCTGTCCGCAAACAGTCCGTACAAGCAGCACTGGAGGGACTGCTGGCACTCCTGCAGGCTCGAAATGTGGCAGCCTCCGGGTACTGATTAAATACTGGTTGAATATACAGTGATTGTCTGTTTTAATTATTTCATTGCAAGACCCCCTCGGAATCCATTCAGCTTGCTCCGACCAAGCACCAGATAAAAAAGGAATCAACATGGCCGTAGATGCAGTTAAAGACCCGAACCGCGAGAAGGCGCTGAGCGCCGCCCTGTCACAGATCGAGCGCCAGTTTGGCAAAGGCTCGATGATGCGTCTGGGAGAGAAGGGCAAGGAAGCAATCCCCGCGATTTCCACCGGCTCGCTGGGCCTGGATATCGCACTGGGCATCGGTGGTCTGCCACGCGGCCGCATTGTGGAAATCTACGGGCCGGAGTCCTCCGGCAAGACCACATTGACGCTGCAGGTTATCGCAGAGTGTCAGCGTAACGGCGGCACCTGTGCCTTCATCGACGCAGAACACGCACTCGATCCAATCTATGCCAGCAATCTGGGTGTGGATGTCGAAAACCTGCTGGTCAGCCAGCCAGACACTGGCGAACAGGCACTGGAGATCTGCGACATGATCGTGCGCTCCGGTGCAGTGGACGTGGTGGTCATCGACTCCGTGGCAGCACTGACACCTAAGGCTGAGATCGAAGGTGACATGGGCGACAGCCACATGGGCCTGCAGGCGCGTCTGATGTCCCAGGCGCTGCGCAAGATGACGGCCAACATCAAGAATTCCAACACACTGGTGATCTTCATCAATCAGATCCGCATGAAGATCGGCGTGATGTTTGGTTCGCCTGAAACTACCACCGGCGGTAATGCACTGAAGTTCTACGCCTCTGTGCGTCTGGATATCCGCCGCATTGGTTCGATCAAGGAAGGCGAAGAGGTTGTGGGCAGCGAGACCCGCGTCAAGGTCGTCAAGAACAAGGTGGCGCCGCCTTTCCGTCAGTGTGAATTTCAGATTCTGTATGGCACGGGTATCTACCGAATGGGGGAAGTGATCGATCTCGGTGTGAAGCTCAACCTGATCGACAAGTCCGGCGCCTGGTATGCCTACAACGGTGAGAAGATTGGTCAGGGCAAAAAGAACGTGGCTACCTATCTGGAAGAGAATCCGCATCTGGGCAAGGAGATTGAAGACAAGATTCGTGCACAGTTGCTCGGTGGTGCTGCGCCTCTGCTGGTCTCCGGGGGAGCGGACGAGGAAGACGACGGCGAGTTCGAATAAGCCGCCGACTATTGAAAAGCAAGAACGAAGGCATGCCGCGTGCGAACTGCTGCTGAAAATACGACGATGGTGGAACTGCGACGGGCGGCGATGGATCTGCTGGCCCGCCGCGAGCACTCGCGAGCAGAGCTGGTCGACAAGCTTCGTCGCAAATTTGCGGAAGAGGCTCAGGGAGTGGCGCTGCTGCTCCCTGAAGTGCTCGATCAGTTGGAACTGGATGGTCTGCTCAGCGACACACGTTTTGTCACAGCGTATGTTCGCTACCGACGCTCACGCGGGTTCGGTCCGCTGTTGATCCGTCAGGAGCTGCGCGGCAAGGGCATAGACAGTGCATTGCTGGAGGCCGTTCTTGCGCCACGCTCGGAGGACTGGGTGGAACCACTGCGTGAACTGATTGCCAGGAAACAACGACGCCCCGCACTTCGACAAGAGGTGGAGCAGGATGCTCAAGAACTGCGAAAAGCTCGCCAAAAACTTTATCGATTCTGCCTCTCCAGGGGGTTTGCAGCAGAGCAGATTGAGCAGGCTTTGCACGCGCAGACCTGATATCCCGAACCTGATATAGTGCCCCTGCCTTTTCCCCCAAGCTCCGGACTCCCAGGCAGGTTTCTATGCAACATCCAGCACCCGACCTCAATGCCCCCAATGCCCTCAAGCCACCAGCGCTTGCTTTGCTGACTCTGTCCAGTCTTCTGCTGACTGTTCCTGCGCAGGCCAATACCTTTGCCGATCTGAGTGTGGAAGCAGGGAGCGAACACAACGTTTCCAGGGGATTCAAGTCGGGCGACATCTACGACGACGAATATCTGCATCTTGAAGGAGGGCTTGGCAAATTTCTGCAGATACGTCCGGGGCACTCTGTCGTCTTGAGTATTTCCGGCGCGGCGCAGCGTTACTTCGAACTGAGTGGACTGGATTCAGACAGCATTGCTGCACAGGCCGCTTACACGCATAAGTTTGGGTTGGGCGCCTATGCACCAGCGCTGACTCTGGCTCTCGGGCTCAGCGAAGAGCGGCGTGAGGGAAGGGCGCGTGACCGACAGTTGCACGACCTGACTCTCGGTGTCAGCAAACGCCTGTCGCCAGCGTGGAGTTTCTACGCGGCCATTCTGCATGAGTGGAGCGAGGGGACTCACGACAATGCCCCGGCAAGCCCAATCGTCTACCCATGGTCAGCCCGGAATATTTCCGATGACATTTACGATTTCGATCAAAGCGGCTTTTTCCTCAGTGCCGACTACACGTTCAGCAACGCCAGCATGTTGACTGCCTCTTACAGTTTTACCGATGGCTACACAGTCTCCAGTGGTCTTGTCCCCAATGCCCGGTTGGCCAACCTTTCCTCGGCTATCGCTCAGGACCCCGCGTTTGGCTATGTCCATGGTCAATATCACGCCGCCTACCAACTGGAAGCTGACAGCCATATTTACGCACTGGACTGGAGTGTCGTACTTGGCACTGACGCCGCCTTGAACTTCGGCTACGAGTATCGCGACATTCATGCAGTCGCCTCCACCCGCTACGATGGCAGCAAACTGGGAGTGACATTGTCATGGGCCTATTGAAATGGGATGGACGAATGCTGGCTCTGCCGAATATGTCGAAGCTGTTGGCCACGCTAGGGCTGACAGCAGGTTTGGTTGCAGGTCTCACTCAAGGCGCGAATGCTGCCGAGTTACGCATCAGCATTGAAGATTTCGAATCCGGTGGTGCGTTGGCAGATGTTGTCGTAGAAGTGTTGTTGCCGACTGAACTTCAGGCGGTTCACACCCTGATTGCCGATTACAGCGTGGATCAACAGCAGAAAGAATTTGTGCCGAATGTGTCGGTGATCAGCCGTGGCAGTCGCGTTAATTTTCCCAACAGCGACGACATCCTCCATCACGTCTATTCGTTCTCTTCTGCCAATGTCTTCGAGCTGCCTCTGTACGGCAACGGCCAGAATATCGATTACTACGAGCCCTTTGAACAACCGGGAGTGGTGGAACTCGGGTGCAATATCCATGACTGGATGCTTGGCTATATCTATGTGGCAGAAACCAGTCTGGCAACAAAGACAGACGCGACAGGCGAGGCCGTGATCACCGGCATTCCGGCGGGCGAATTTCAGGTGCGTATCTGGCATCCGCGAGCAGTCAGCGCAAGCGAAGCATTGCCGCATGCTCAGATACAGACGCTGACGTTCACCGATGGGGAACCTGCTCGTCTGCGTTTGGCGCTTGTGCTGGAGCGTGACAATCGTCTGCGGCGCGCACCTGATGCCGGGCGGACACGCTATCGATGAACGCACTGTCTATGAACGCGCTGCCGATGAACGCGCTGTCGATGAAAATCCCGACGAGTACGCCGATGAAAGCCTACCAATGAAACTCAACACATGAAGCCCGAGCCCGCGCTCGTCACAAGTCTCTTCACCTTCCGCAGCTTTCGAACGCGCCTGCTGGTGTTCCTGCTCG
The DNA here is from genome assembly GCA_040384465.1 of Pseudomonadota bacterium. Lineage (GTDB taxonomy): Bacteria > Pseudomonadota > Gammaproteobacteria > Pseudomonadales > Pseudohongiellaceae > UBA5078. The sequence goes on from JAZKJF010000001.1 coordinate 146,112, forward strand.
CCTTGCTGTTACCAGTGCTGCTCGGCATCTACGCCTTCGTCAATCGCGAGAACAATACCTACACCACCGACACCATCAACAGCTATCTCGAACTGGGGGCGGATGTTTTCGATTTCACCCGCGAGGAACACAAGAACACGCTGCTGACTATCACCAGTACGATGACCCGTGACTGGGGCTTCCGTAACGCCTTCGGGACTGGCGATCCGTTTACCATCATTGATGCGGCCGACAATATTCTGATGCGCTCGCTTGGTGCTGCCGACATGATGTTGATTGCGTCAATGGACGGCGAAGTCATCATCGATACGAAAACCCAAGGCTATGAGCGTCTCGAAGGGGAGTGGCTAGCGTTGATGGAGGCCGCTGCGAAGAGTGATGAGGGCATCGGTGACGCGGTCATCACTGTCGACGGTGTGCCCTACCAGATCACCGTGATTCCTTTATTTCTCCCTACTCCCGTGGCCTGGATTTTTGGAGGGTTTCCACTGGATAACCGCTTCGCTGACACGGTGAAGCAAAGTATCGTTTCCGACGTTTCCATCGTGGAATACCACCTTGGAGAGGTGGGCCTGGAAAATGGTGTCGCGGATGTCAGAGTTATCGCGTCTACCCTGACAGAGCAGGACCAGTTTCTATTGACCGCACAGTTGCAACAGACCGGCATGACCTACGTCGACGAGGGGCTGAACGTTGAGGAGCAGAACAGCAGCGCCGCCACTCGCCGCATCCAACTGACGGAAGGCGAGTACGGCACCTTGATGCGCCCACTCTATGGCCAGTCGGGTGATGAACTGCAAATCGTTGCGGTGATTCAAAAGTCTTACAACGAAAACATGGAGAACGTGCAGGCGTTCCAGCGCGTGTTGCTGCAGTTTTATCTGGTCGTGTTGGCCGTCAGCCTGCTGGCCGTGATTCTGCTGGCGCGCTCGGTGACACGTCCGCTGGTCGACCTGGCCAGACGTGTACGTCGTATCGAATCAGGAGACTTCGGGCAAGCTGTACAAGTCAGCGGACGCGATGAGATCGGCGAGCTGGCCAGCTCTGTGAACAACATGGCGCGAGGGTTGGCAGAGAAGGAAAAGGTGCGCGATCTGCTGGGAAAAGTCGTGTCTCAGGAGATTGCCGAAGAGTTGCTCAGCAAAACCATTGAACTGGGCGGTGAAGAGAAGGTCGTTACAGTCCTGTTTGCCGACATCAAAGGGTTTACCTCGCTCTGCGAGAACACCGCACCTGAGGCAGTGTTGACGCTGCTCAACAGTTATCTGAGCGAAATCACCTCGGTAATCGAGCGCAATCAAGGCGTCGTCGACAAATACACGGGCGATTCGGTGATGGCCTTGTTCGGCGCGCCTCTGACGCGCGGCAATGACGCACAGAACGCTGTGCGCACCGCACTAGCGATGCAGCAGGCGATGGTGGCTTTGAATCAACGCAATCGCGCTGCAGGAATGGCCGAAATGGAGGCGGGTATTGGCGTGCACACTGGGTTGGTGGTGGCAGGCAATCTGGGCTCTCAGAACCGTTTGAATTACACGGTGATCGGAGATTCCGTCAATCTTTCAGCCCGCCTGGAAGGGCTGACTCGCAAGTACCACGTGGACAATATTGTCAGTGAGACGACACGTCACAGTGCCACGAATTTTGTTTACCGCGAGCTGGATCTGGTGCGAGTCGCGGGCAAGCGCGAACCCGTGAGAATTTACGAAGCGATTGGGGAGGAGGGCACTGTGGCGGAGGCAAGACTGCAGGAACTGGCTACCTTTGCCCGCGCGCTGCAGGCCTATCGTGCTCGCCTCTGGGATGAAGCCCAGGCGCTTTTCGACGAGTTGTCGCATGCGTTGCCGGAGGAGAAGCGCGCAGTGAGCCTCTACTCAATCTATCTTGAGCGCATCGAAGAACTGCGCGCCCGCCGGTTACCCCCGGACTGGGACGCGGTGTTCACCTTCGATAAAAAATAACCACCCTGTGGGAGCGGGCCTGCCCGCGATCAAGTGTGTGACGAGCCAAGGCAATCGCGGGCAAGGCCCGCTCCCACAGAAGCCATACAGCTACCCCGCCGCCACCGCCCCCTGCGCCACATCCCGATACTGAGTTGGCGTCAAGTTGTGGATGTCCTTGAAAGCCTTGTTGAATGAAGACAGCGCGGAATAACCGACATCAAACGCGATGTTGGCGATAGGCTCGCGCTGCTCAAAGGGCAGGGCGAGTCGGCGGCAGGCTTCCTCAATCCGGAAGGCGTTGAGAAACTGGTTGAAGTTGCGATACCCCAGTTGTTTATTGATGACTCGGCGCAGACGATACTCCTGAATCGACACCCGCTCCGCCAACTCCCCGATGGTCAGTCCCGGCCGCGAGTACAACTTCTCTTTTTTCATCACATCAAAAACACGCTCCACCAGTGCCGGGTTATCGATCCGTTGCTCAGTGCTGGGAACGGGGATCAGATGCGGCACCGCGCTGATCAGAGTCCTTTGCTCCTGCGGCAGCACAATCACCTGCAGTGCCTCGCCATGCAGACGCATCATCATGAGGTTGAACGCCAGCGTGATCAGGAACATGTAGAAGAACAGCCACTCGACGGGAATAGGCGTCAGCGTGATGGAGTGCATGCTGGCGTAGTAAGTCAGAGCGCGAATAAATCCATTGATCAGAATCGCGGCTACCAGCACGCCCATGGCGACTGTACAGATAACGCGAATCCTTCTGCGCGATTCCACCAAGTCGCTGTTCAACCCTCGACATGCCATATAGACGGCATGTACGGAGAACCCCAGCATGATGATCTGAGGAATTACGTAGTAGACGAAGTACTCCAGATTGGCGCCTGGTGTGGGGTTGCCGGAGTTGGAAATAATAGAGCCGTAGGCGCGCAGCCCCATATAGAGAGCCATCAAGGTCCAGGCCACTGCGGGCACGCGGGCATTGTCGACAAACAGATAACGCGACAGTAACCACAAGACCGCCGGGGCCAAGGTGGCCATGCGGTAATAGAGCTGTTGCAGAATAGAATTCAGGTGCGTTTCGGGCAGATTCGACATCACATGGCAAATCAGACAAAAACTATAGAGGGCCAGCAATTGGCCAATGATGTGGCGTCGATGATAGGTGGCGAAGAACAGGCAGATGAAAACCAGCTGAGAAATTGCCAGAACGCTGATAGCGTTCAGGGAGAGTCCGAACATGCTGACCTCGGCAAACGAAATTATTGTTATTGTTTTGGGTGACGCCAGAAGTTTGCAGATTGGAGGTTTGCAACAGTCCCTGGATACAGCACTTTCCCTGTGCTGATCCTGGTACTTTGCTCCCCATCTCACTCTTTGTTCCTGATCGTGAGTTGATGGTGAGCGGTGTCAGTCTGAATGTCTGCCGTGAAGTGAATTTACACTGACGTATCCTGAAGATTTTGCTTTGCGTAAGCAGTGTGCAAAATTCACAAGGGCAGACGATGATTGATTAAACAGTAGCTGCTTCAGTGTGAGGAGCCGCTGCGTTGTTGATCAACTGCGTCAACTTGCCATTGATTGCGATCTGACGTGGCTTCATGATCTCAGGAATTTCCCGCACCAGATCGATGTTGAGCAAACCATTCTGCAGTGTGGCACCCGTGACCTTGACGTGGTCGGCCAGCTGGAAGACGCGTTCGAAGTTTCTGCCTGCGATCCCTTGATGCAGGTAATTTCGCTCCTTGGCGTCGTCGGCTTTCTTGCCTCTGACGGTCAGGGTCTGCCGTTCCGATTGAATCGCGATCTCCTCGTCAACGAATCCCGCGACTGCCATGGTGATGCGGTACTGATCCTTGCTGAGTAGTTCGATGTTGTAGGGGGGATAGCTCGGCTGGCTCTGTTCGCGCTGGGAGACGGCATCCAGCAGTGAAGTTAGATGGTCGAAGCCGATGGTGGAGCGGTACAGGGGGGCGAAGTCAAACGTTCTCATGATGTATATCCTCGTAAGCAATATAGTGGGTTGATTTGGCCAATCTTGCGATCTGGCCGTTGGGCAAACCTCTGTTGAGCGTCTGCCACGCATACCTATCTAAGGGCGCCGAAAATAATTTCAAGCCCAAAACACCATTACCTGTAGGAGCCTGCCCTGTGGGAGCGGGGATTGCAGCCTGTGACGAAACACCAATCGCGGGCAGGCCCGCTCCCACAGGCAGTCCAGGAAATCAGCGCTATACTGATTTTGATCATGGAGGATCAAAGTCATGAACAAGAAACCGCACTCCCGACGCCTGCGAGATGGTCGTCACAGCGAAGTTGGCCGCATCTACCACATCCGGCTTGTATGCTGGCACCGCAGGCCGGTCTTTGCGGATTTTGAGAAAGGGCGTGCCGTGGTAAGGGCAATGCAGCAGGTGGAATCGGTAGCTCGAACGCTAGCCTTCGTGGTGATGCCAGACCATGTGCATTGGCTCATGTCATTGGAAAAGGGCGCTGCACTTGGCGCTGTCGTCCAGAAGCTGAAGTCGCTGACAACACGAGAGTTGCATGGACGCTGGGAGTGGCAAGGGCCTGTGTGGCAATCAGGATTCTACGACCGGGCTATTCGACGTGACGATGATCTCCTGACTATCGCTCGGTACATCGTGGCGAATCCTCTGCGAGCAGGCCTGGTGCGTTCCATTAGGGATTACTCCCTGTGGGATGCAGTGTGGCTCTAGCACTAAACCTGAACCTGAACCTGCCTCTGTGGGAGCGGGCCTGCCCGCGACATGTTTCGTGCACCACAAAATCAATCGCGGGCAGGCCCGCTCCCACAGAGACAAACAAGTATCAAATCACCAGCATATCCATAAACTCATGCACCGGCATCGCCTCCAGCGCCTTCTGGTCCTTGCACAGGGCAAAGATCTTTTCGACGCGCGCCGCAGGGAAGCGCGTGGCCAGGTTGCTGCGGAACTTGCTCTCCAGCAACGGGATACCTTCGGCACGACGACGTCGATGCCCCACCGGATACTCCACTTCCACTTTCTGCGTCGAAGTCCCGTCCTTGAAGAAAATCTGCAGTGCGTTGGCGATGGAGCGTTTGTCCGCCTCCAGATATTCGCGGGTGTAACGCGGCTCCTCGATCACTTCCATCTTCTCGCGCAACTGATCGATGATCGGGTTGGCCTTGTGGAAATCGTCCTCATAGTCCTCGGCTACCAGGTTGCCGAAAGCCAGCGGGACAGCTGTCATGTACTGCAGACAATGGTCACGATCCGCCGGATTATTGAGCGGGCCGCTCTTGCTGATGATGCGGATCGCAGATTCGTGCGTGTGAATCACGATGCGCTCGATCTGGTCCAGACGATCTTTCACCAGTGGGTGCAGTCGCACGGCCGCCTCGGCTGCCGTCTGAGAATGGAACTCGGCAGGGAAGGATATCTTGAAGAGAATCTGCTCCATGACATAGCTGCCGTAATCCCTTGTAAAGGCGAGTTTATTTCCTTTGAATGAGACATCATAGAAGCCCCACTTCGGCGTTGTCAGCACGCTCGGATAACCGATCTCGCCACGCATCGTCAGATCTGCCAGACGCACTGCGCGGGAAGTCGCGTCGCCCGCTGCCCAGGATTTGCGCGGACCAGCATTCGGGGAATGACGATAGGTGCGCAGGCTCGAACCATCCAGCCAGGCTTGCGAGAGTGCGTCGATAATCTGTGCCTGTGAACCACCGAGCATCTGTGTCACCACGGCCGTCGACGCAATCCTCACCAGCAACACATGGCACAGGCCCACGCGGTTAAAACTGTTTTCCAGCGCGATCACGCCCTGTATTTCATGCGCCTTGATCATCGCTGTCAGTACGTCGCGCATCAGGAGCGGCGCCTTGCCTGCGGCGACGTTGCGTTGCGACAAGTAATCAGCCACGGCCAGAATGCCACCGAGGTTGTCAGATGGATGGCCCCATTCGGCGGCCAGCCAGGTGTCGTTATAATCCAGCCAGCGGATGATGCAGCCGATGTCCCAGGCCGCTTTCACCGGGTCCAGACGGAACTGAGTGCCGGGAACGCGCGCGCCGTTTGGAACGATAGTGCCTTCGACCAATGGGCCGAGCAATTTGGTGCACTCAGGAAAACGCAGCGCGAGCAGGCCGCAACCCAGTGTATCCATCAGGCAGTTGCGGGCGGTGTCGTAGGCCTCGGCAGAAGCGACCTCGTAATCGGTGACGTAGCGGGCGATGTCCACCAGTTCCTGATCCGGCGCTGGTCGTTGGTTGTATTCCACATTGGCTGACATAAATGATGAGTCTCTCGGTTTGTTAATTTTGAAGGTTGTAGTGATGCACTTTGAACATTTTGTAATCACTCGATTTTTTTTGAGAGCCGCCCCTCAGGTACCATTCGGACGTGCAGTATTCTTAGAACATGGATGACCTGTATTTCTTGGGTTAAGCTCAATTCATAGTCGAATGACACAAATATTTGATGGCTAGCGCGCCGTCCAATTCTTGCGATTGGGTAGCAATACAGAGTTCTTTGGGTGTCTACTAAAGCTTTCAGAAGTGGTGCTTTGTCACCGAGGTCAAGAAAATCTGCGAACGACTGCTTGATCAACGCCGCGTACTTTTCGGCCTGCAGTTCACCGAACATTCGGTACGATTGCTGAATTATTTTGTTAAAGTCATTAGAAGCTTCTGTAGAAATTTTCACCTTCCGTGGTGGTCTTTCATTCATTTGAGATGCTGTCTCCCAAGGGCTTCAGCCGTTAGTTGATCAAGATATCGACTGACCTCACTTGCATTGAGTATCACCGAGCGGCCCTCTGCGATATCACGCTCGCCGACTTTAATTGCTTCAAGCAACAACGTCATCTGAGCCTTTTCGGCAGACGCGCGCTCCCGGCTTTCAATCAAGCTGTTGATTAACTCAGCCTGGTCTTCGAGAGACAGGTGGAGCGCCTCTTGGCGTAGTTCGTCAAGTTTCATAAGTCTCTCCTCTACCTATATGTTCATGTCAAAAGTATAGACTTGTACTTAGAATCCTGCCATTTCACGCTCAAAATAGGAATTACAGGATGAATTTTTGAGCTTTTAAAAAATATTTCAAAAATATTCACTTATTTATTGGCGCGTTTTGAAACTGTGAACTAACTTTATATTCGAGCACACGGAAGGTGTTTAAAAGCCTGCCAAGGATGACAGGCGTTGGGCTGAGTCCGGACAATGCTTCCACAAATCTCAGCCCAGGGGGGCAGCAGTGCTGCCCCCCGACTTTTTAACCTCTCTTCCCTGTATGAGCCAGCCCTGCTGGCGACCTTCCAAGCCTTGCCCCAAGCCCTATCGCTGGCAGGGCCAGCTCCTACAAAGACCAGGATTTACCGCTCCGCAATATCCACCCACGGCATCGTCGCCGGTCCAATGTAATCCGCACTCGGGCGAATGATGCGGTTGTTGGAGCGCTGCTCTTTCACATGCGCCGCCCAGCCGGTGACGCGTGACATCACGAAAATCGGTGTAAACAGCTTCGTCGGAATACCCATGAAGTGATACGCAGACGCATGGAAGAAGTCGGCATTGCAGAACAACTTCTTCTCACGCCACATCACCTCTTCGCAGCGCACGGAAACCGGGTAGAGCACGTCGTCACCGACCTGTGCCGCCAATTTCTCAGCCCACTGCTTGATGATCACGTTACGTGGGTCCGACTCTGCATAGATCGCATGCCCGAAGCCCATGACTTTCTCTTTGCGAGCCAGCATGCCAAGCAATTTCCGCTCGGCCTCGTCCGGGCTCTGCCAGCGTTCGATCATGTCCATCGCCGCTTCGTTGGCGCCACCATGCAGCGGGCCGCGCAATGAACCAATCGCGGCTGTCACGCAGGAGTGCATGTCGGAAAGCGTCGAGGCGCATACCCGTGCAGTGAAAGTCGAGGCGTTGAATTCGTGTTCGGCGTAGAGAATCAGTGACACATTCATCACCTTTTCGAACAGCGCGTTGGGCTTCTCCCCGCTGAGCATATGCAGGAAGTGCGCGCCGATGGAATCGTCATCCAGTGCCGTGTCGATGCGCACACCGTCGTGGGTGAAGCGATACCAGTAGCAGATGATGGAGGGCAGGGCGGCGACCAGCCGGTCGATCACATCGTCCTGCTGCGCGAAGCTGTGTTCCATCTCCAGATTGCCCAGCATCGAGCAGCCTGTGCGCATCACATCCATGGGGTGAGCGTCGGCGGGGATGCGCTCCAGCACTTCCTTCAAGGCTTGAGGGAGATCGCGTAACGATTTGATTTTACTGACGTAAGCACCAAGGTCTTCGTGATTCGGAAGATGTCCTCGCAGTAGCAGAAAAGCGACTTCTTCGAAGCGCGCCTTGTCGGCTAGAACACTGATGTCATAGCCCCGATAGGTGAGTCCCGAGCCGGTTTTGCCGACGGTACACAGGGCTGTTTCGCCGGCCACCTGGCCGCGCAGGCCGGCGCCGGATAAGGGTTTTGCTGCCATTTTAAGTCCTCTTTGGTCGCCTGCAGGGCAGGCTCGTACAGGGTGTTTGGTCGCCTGCAGGGCGGGCTTTTACGGGATATTGTCTGTAGGAGCCTGCCCTGCAGGCGACCATCGACTAAATATTGAAAAGCCGATCCAGCTTCTCTTCATACGCGTGATACCCCAGCACCTCATACAACTCCTTGCGAGTCTGCATGCTGTCCACCACGCCGCGTTGATCCCCATCCTGCAGAATGCCCGCATACACCAGCTCGGCGGCACGGCTCATCGCCCGGAAGGCACTCAGCGGATACAGCACCATGCCCACGCCACACGCGCCCAGCTCGGCCTTGTTAAAGAGAGGGGTCGCCCCGAATTCGGTAATGTTCGCTAGAATCGGCACCCGCACGGCGGCACTGAAACGCCGGTAGTCCTCCAGATTGGTGATCGCCTCCGGGAAGATCGCATCCGCACCAGCTTCCACGCACGCCACGGCGCGCTCGATAGCGGACTCGATACCCTCCACTGCAATCGCGTCGGTCCGCGCCATGATCACGAAATCTGCGTCAGTTCTCGCGTCCACCGCCGCTTTCACGCGGTCCACCATCTCGTCTTTGCTCACGATCGCCTTGTTGGGCCGATGCCCGCAGCGCTTCTGCGCTACCTGGTCTTCCAGATGTACTGCTGCCGCTCCCGCTTTTTCCATTGCTTTGATCGTGCGGGCGATGTTGAACGCGCCGCCCCAGCCGGTGTCGATGTCGACCAGCAAAGGCAGGAAAGTAGCGGAGGTGATGCGCTCCACATCGATGATGACGTCATTGAGGCTGGTGATGCCGAGATCGGGCAACCCGTAGGAAGCATTGGCCACGCCCGCGCCGGAAAGATAGATGGCTTGATGCCCGGCGCGCTGGGCGAGCATGGCGCTGTAGGCATTGATGGTGCCGACGATCTGTAGCGGCGAATTGGCCTGCAGCGCCCGGCGAAATCTGGCGCCAGCGCTCAATGGAATCGACATGGGGTTACCCTCTGGATGCTTCGCGAAAACTGCCTGCAAGGTAAAGGAAAGGGTTGGTGAAGTAAATCAGGGTAATTCGCTTCGACCGCGCCGGAGTGCGGCCTGTCGCTGTGGGTAGCCTACACCCCATGCATCTGCCAAAACTAACGATCAGCGCGTGCATCAAGTAAAGCCTGCTGAATTTCCATCAGCCCCTCATCCTCTGGGGTGCCCATAAACCCCAGCTCTATGCGACGGGAAAGTGCGTCGAAACGTGCCTGCATGCTTCGGATGCGTTCGCTTGTTTCAATAATCATTGCTTGCTCCAAGTCAGTATGACAATGCAGGTCATTTTGGACCTCGTACTGCGGCGCTGCAACCCAAGAAATCGGCGGCGCAACGGACGATCCTATGCTACCTTTCTGCTTGTAAAGAGATTGCGATAACCGCAAAGCAGGTCAGAGCAAATGAATATGGATGAAGTCGATACTCGCTGGAAACAACGCCTCGCCAATTTTAATAAAGCATTTGGTCAGCTAAGTGATGCGGTCTCATTGATGGCTGCTCGCGAACTGAGCCCTCTCGAACGGCAGGGTGTCATTCAAGCGTTTGAGTACACCTACGAACTCGGCTGGAAGGTGCTGCGAGATTACTTGCGCTGGCAGGGCAATGCAGAGCTGAGTGGTTCTCGCGACACGCTGCGTGAGGCTTTCTCTGCGAAACTGATCGATGACGGCGAGATTTGGATGGATATGCTTCAGGATCGCAATCGCACGTCACACACTTATAATGAAGCCACAGCAACGGAGATACTCAACAACATTCAAGCGCATTACCACGCGCTGTTACAAAAGTTGCAGTGGAAAATGAACAGCTTGGCGAGCACGGGCTAAACCAATATGCCATCAGTGAACAGCGGCCTGAGTATTCAAACTATTTCCCGATTGAGTGGAATCTTCGCCAGACATGAAAAAGTCAGTAGCGTTGTGCTCTACGGCTCTCGCGCGAAGGGTAATTGGAGGAACGAGTCGGATATCGATTTAACGATTCATGCTGACGGTTTGGAATGGTCCGAATTCCAGCAAATCGAGCGTGAGATAGATGATCTGTTGTTACCGTGGAAAATTGATCTGTCGCTCTATGACCACATTGAAAGCCAAGAGCTGCGGGAACATATCGAGCGTGTCGGTAAGGTTTTTTACAGGTGTGGGAGCGGGCCCGCCCGCGATTGACCTTCGCCTTTTAAGCGATATAGGAGAAACACCATGTACCCAGCAGTGACGAGCGTGACGGCGCAAGATGACTATGTCCTGGCTGTTGAGTTTGATAATGGCGAACTCAGGCGCTTGGACATGAAACCATATCTGAATTTTGCGGACCGTAGTGGTTCACGCAAACACACGAGTAGAAAGCGATGAGAACTATAGAAGCTACAATTGACACGAATGGACAGCTCCACACTTCGGAATCCTTGGAGTTCGAGGGAGAGCAGCGCGTTCTGGTGACCTTTTTGGATGTCACTGATGCTGATAGTTTTGAAGTGACTTTACTAAGTCAGACCTCATTGGAAGAGGACTGGGGCAGATCAGAGGAAGATCGAGCATGGAGACATTTGCAGCAAGAGAAGTAGTGCTGGCCTCATCGGAGTAACAGATTAGCTAACCCACGTCTGTGGGAGTGTACCCGAGGGCATAAAGGCTTGCCCGCGATTGAATTACCACAAAACCCAATCGCGGGCAGGCCCGCTCCCACATCAGTCCTCAAGGCGCCAAAACGTTGGGAAGCGTCTGAGCGCCCTTGTCGAAGCTGAGAAGGTGGGGGCACCCAAGCGCTCCTGCCTTGCGGGCGATTAATGCGTCCTGAAAGTCGCAATTCTCAAACTCCATAAAATCGTTCAAAGCGCTCCATACAACGTTATTGCTTTCGAAGCGTATGGATGGGTCTTCCAGCAGTGCCATGACCGTGTTCGCGATGTCATCGCGAGCTGCTGCATAGCGTTTGCCACATAGAGTCCAAATAGTCTCCGCCAGCACAACGTCAGTAATCAGAATGTCGTCATGTTGAGCCAATGCAGAATCCGCCTTCCTACTCTGCACGGGGTCATCATGCAGCAACCTTCTCAGAAGAACCGACGCTGTGGGAGCGAGCCTGCTCGCGATTGAATTTTGCATTTTTGTTGAAATCTCTCAAAAATCGCGGGCAAGGCCTTTATGCCCTTGGGTACGCCCCACACTCATTGCGTCGTCACGAGACTCCGAATCCGTCACGTCAGCCCTTGCTTTGAGGTGCTGCAACACACCCGCACTGGCGTTGTGCCGTTGCTTGATCAATGTGATATGCCCGTTGTGTTCGAGGATGCGAAATTGCTCGCCAGGCTGAATGCCAGCCTTGTCGCACAACTCTTTGGGCAAAGTGATTTGGCGTTTGCTGCTTAAGGTGGCCATCATTGACTCCTGACGTGGTGAGAGAATTTCTGAGCGAGACAGTCATTGCATTGCCCAGCTTTACTATATCTTGATTGGTAAAGCTGTCGCCAGCTCTAATTAAATACCGCACCTAAGGTATAGCACACTGTGGGAGCGGGCCTTGCCCGCGATAGATTTCAGCACAAACCCATCGCGGGCAGGCCCGCTCCCACACCCATTCGGGGGATTGAAATTGGCGTCTCTCTTTAAGCTCCGGCAGAATGTTAACTGCGTCATGTTTTTTATCCTGGCCTTGGTAGCACAGGAAAGCCAAAGACTGTATTATCCGGGCATCTAATGCGATACGTTTCAGTGAGTTAATTAACAAATTAAAAGTAAATCGTGGATGTCTACTCTCTTGACAAGTCAGAGACGTGCTATTCACGGTTTTTCCTTTGTGTAAAGTTTAAACAAAGATTAATGAGAACAATGATGGAACTGCCTGTTCAATTTTCTTTCCGGTCAGCTTCGCGAATGGCTGCCCACGTCACTCTCCTGCTGTCCCTGCTTTGCTTTTCGTCATTAACTTCCGCCCAAACAGTACCGCTTACACCGGAAGAGCAGGCGCAGCTCGATACCCTGACTCAGCAGGAAGTCGTCGACGCAATTACGGATTCCGCAGGCAGTGCCCCTGAAGATCAAGCCCAAATTGCAGAGCCTGTGAGTATCGCTCCAAGGCCAGTTACTTCTGCAGAGCCGAATGATGATGCTATCCAAGAGGATGCCCGCGAGCGCCAATTGGAAGAGGAGATTTCCTCGGACGTTGAACTTCAGAGCACTGCCAGCCAGCCCTTGCAACAATTTGGTTACGAGCTCTTCGCCGGTACACCGAGTACGTTTGCTCCAGCTACCAACATCCCTGTGCCCGACAACTACGCTATGGGGCCCGGTGATACTGTCATTATTCAACTCTACGGCCAGCGCAATCTGACGCATGAGCTGGTAATCACGCGTGAGGGCATGCTGATGTTCCCGGAAATTGGCCCGGTTTCAGTTGCTGGTCTGAATTTCGATGAAATGCGTGCCCAAATTCAAAGCATTGTGGCCAACCAGCTGATTGGCCAGAACGCGACCGTCACGCTCGGGGCTTTGCGTTCCATCAATATTTTCGTGATGGGGGAAGCTTTTCGCCCGGGTTCGTATACCGTCAGCTCACTAAGTACGATGACCAACGCGCTGTTCGTGAGTGGGGGTGTTACTCGCGTGGGTTCTCTGCGAAATATTCGCCTGATGCGCAACGGCGAGTTGGTGACAGTGCTTGATCTCTACGATCTGTTGCTCCGCGGCGACACCAGTGCGGATGCGCGTTTGATGCCGGGTGATGTCATCTTCATTCCTCCAATCGGCAAAACGGTAGGCGTGGCTGGCGACGTCAAACGTCCCGCGATCTTTGAGTTGAACGAAGAGGTAACGGCGGCGGATGTTCTTGTGCTCTCTGGTGGATTTTTGCCCACAGCATTTCCCAGCACGTCGCGTATCGAGCGCATCAATGAACGTGGCGAGCGCACTTTAATTGACGTCGATCTTTCTACAACGGTCACTGATACACCTGCAGTTGCTGATGGTGACGTTATTCAGATTTTCTCGATTCTCGATGAAATCGAAAGTGTTGTGATGTTGGAGGGGCATGTGCATCGCCCTGGTGGTTTTCAGTGGCGAGAAGGATTAAGGATTACCGATATACTCTCGTCGATTGAAGAGATGCTTCCGAATCCTGATCTCGAATATGCATTGGTGGCTCGCGAGGTACAACCGACTCGTCGAATTGAGATGATTTATGTCAATCTGCGTGAAGTGTTTGCCAATCCTGGCTCCGATGCTGATCTGTTATTTCAACCACGAGACCAGCTCTTTACTTTCGGTGCAGCTATAAATCGCCAATCTCAAGTAGAGGATCTGTTAAGAATATTGCGGAGTCAGGCAACTTTTGATGAACCACCACAGATCGTGGCGATTCGTGGCAATGTTCAGTTCCCAGGCGAATATCCACTGGTTAGAAACATGACGCTGGATCATCTAGTGACGTTTAGCGGAGGATTGAATGCCGCAACTGATTTGGACTACGTGGTTTTTGAACGTCGTATCGATTTGAGCGGGACCATCGAAGTGCGGGCAACTTCATTTGATCGCAATACATTGCGTACACCTACCCCTGTCGCTCTTCAAGAGTTAGATCAAGTGTATGTGTTCAATGCCAATAGTGAGCGAAATGAATTGTTAGGAGAGACTTTGAGACGTCTTGGTGATCAGGCAGTCTTTCGAAACGCTCCCGAGATCGTGTCGGTATCAGGGAATGTTCGTTTCCCTGGTATTTATCCCCTGCACCGGGATATTCAATTGGCCGATCTGCTGCAGGCTAGTGGTGGATTGACAGAAGAAACAGATCTTAAATACGTGATACTCGAGCGCGAGATCAATGAACTGCGTGAGATTGAAGTTCTTAAAATCGAGATTGATCCTTACACATTAAGACCGCTACAACCTATTCAACTGCAGCCACGTGATAATTTGGTGATATTCAACGCCAATGCTCCGCGCGAAGATCTGCTTTCCGGCACTTTGAGCCGGTTACGTAATCAAGTGTCGTTTCGAGTACCTCCACAAATTGTATCGGTTGTAGGTAATGTGCGATTCCCTGGCGCTTATCCACTGCATCGTAACATTCAGCTTGCCGAGCTATTGGATGCAAGCGGTGGGTTGACAGAACGCACCGATCTCAATTACGTACTGCTGGAACGTGAAACTGACGAGTTTGGTCGCATCGAAGTGCTGAAGATTGATCTTGATCCGCTTACTCTCAGACCACTGCAGCCTTTTGAATTACAGCCACGTGATACTTTGTTGGTTTTCAATGCCAATACTTCTCGGGATGGCTTGTTAGAGTCAACGCTCAATAGGTTACGAGAGCAATCAGACACCAACAATCCAACAATGATAGTGAGTATTACTGGAAATGTGAGATTTCCCGGCAACTATCCGTTGCACAGAGATTTGGATGTATCTGATTTAATTCAAATGGCTGGTGGTTTGACACAGAGCGCTGAGACAAGAACTGCAGAAGTCACTCGGTACTATGCTGATCCATCGGTAGGGCGTGAGATTGATCACTATCCAATAGACCTCCAGAATTCTGGTGAGAATGGGCGAGGTTTTGCTCTGATTCCATTTGATCAGTTGGTGGTACGACAAATGCCTAACTGGACTGACAATGAATCTGTATTCATTGGGGGCGAGGTTAATGCCCCAGGCCGTTACTCGATTACGAAGGAAGACACGCTGAGTTCGCTGATCCAACGGGCCGGTGGATTAACGGTCTATGCTGACGCAAAGGCCGCAATATTCTTGCGTGAGGAGCTGCGACAGAACGAAGAGCTGATGCTCAATGAATTCCGTGACAGGCTGGAGCGGGATATTGTGACCAGACGATTGCAGCAGGTGACTGCGGATGAACGACAAGTTGAGGCAGGCGGTGGTGGAGTGGACGCATTGCTGGATCGCATAAGTACGATTTCTGCAACAGGTCGGCTAGTCATTGATCTGCCAGCTATTATCGCTTCACGTGAGAAATTTTATGATGTAATCCTGCGTCCGAATGACCAGTTGCTGATTCCGAGAACGCGCCAGGAGATATCTGTGATCGGTGAAATCAACAGGCCGACATCACATCTGTATGAAGATGGCCTTGATGCAGGTGGTTATGTTGATAAAAGTGGCGGCTTCACTGACGACGCTGACGAACGAAATATGTTTGTTATCAAATCCAGCGGTGAAGTGCTGCCCTATGGTGACGCGAAGTGGTTTTTTGGATCGCGAGGCAGGATAGAGGCGGGGGATACGATCGTCGTACCTTTTGACGCGACCCCCTCAAGAGGGCTTAGTGGTTTGCTCGATATTTCACAAATATTGTTCAACCTTTCTACAACGTTGCTGGCTATTGAGCGAGTGCGAGCTAACTAACCATGCCTGAGAACAATATCCTGGAACCTTCTGCATCGACTCACTCAGAATTGCGGACCACCGCGCTTATCGATGTCGATGAGATCGATTTAGTTCAAATTTTTAAAATTTTTTGGTTCGGGAAAAAAGATATCGCTCTTATTACAGGGATATTCGCGATCCTTTCCATATTATTTGCATTACTGCAGCCCAATATTTTCAGACCGGAGACTGTGCTCGCTCCTGCTGAAGTAAGGCAGTCCAGCAGTCCGTTGACGGGTCAGCTGGGAGCTGCTGCAAGCTTAGTCGGCATTAGTGCCGGCGAAGGTTCTGGACAGGTTACTAATGCGATTGCAATCTTAAGGTCGCGTGAATTTACTCGAAAATTCATAGCGGACCATGAAATTCTTCCGCATTTAATGGCCAGTGAATGGGACGACAGTGAAGGTAGAAACGTCATTGATCCGGATGTTTATGATGAATCTATGGCGGTCTGGATGTCTGATGTGCCGTCTGATTGGGCTGCATACAAAATATTCTCCAGCATTCTATCTACAGAGTATGATCAAACAGCGGGGTTAATCCGCATCGCCATCGAATGGCCAGACCCTGCGCAGGCAACTCAATGGGTCAATTGGCTCGTAGAGGATATCAATCGGCACATTAAAGAGCGTGATCTTACTGAGGCTAGAAACTCTGTTGAATACTTACGCGGCCAATTAGAATCTACCCAGTTGGTAGAAATGCAACGAGTTTTCTATCAGCTGATCGAGTCTCAAACCCGCGTCATCATGCTGGCAGATGTGCGAGACGAATACGTGTTTCAAATTATTGATCCGGCAGTAGTACCTGAGGACAGGGTGAGCCCTGACCGAGCGCTAATCTGTATCATAGGTACTATGCTTGGCGGACTATTGTCATTGCTGTACGTTTTTGTGAACCATCAAGTCGGAGGCTTTAATTATTCCGAATTGAATCAACGTGTGCGACATTTGATTGGAACAAGTATTGTGAAGTTTCGATCGTTTAATGCTAAGCCAAAATAAGATTTGAACTGACAAAGAATTTGGAAGTGGAGTTATGAGTATTAAAGGAATTGTACTGGCAGGTGGAAGTGGCACCCGACTGTATCCAATAACCAAAGGGGTATCCAAGCAATTATTGCCAATCTATGACAAACCGATGGTGTATTACCCTATCTCTGTCCTCATGCTTGCCGGAATTCGAGAAATACTCATCATTACGACCCCTGATGATCTGAGCAGCTATCAAAGATTGTTGGGCGATGGCAGTCAGTTTGGCATGTCAATTCAGTACGTCGTTCAGCAAAGTCCAGATGGATTGGCTCAAGCCTTCTTGTTGGGTGAGGAGTTCATTGGAAGTGACCGAGTGTGTCTGGTGCTGGGTGACAATATTTTCTATGGACAAGGTTTCACATTGAAGTTGCAGGAAGCCGCCTTGCGAAGCAAAGGAGCCACCGTTTTTGGTTACCAGGTGAAAGATCCGGAGCGTTTCGGTGTCGTCGAATTTGATAGCCAAAAACGCGCTTTATCAATTGAGGAAAAGCCTAAAAACCCCAAGTCAAATTTTGCCGTCACCGGTCTTTATTTTTATGACAATGATGTGGTGCAGATAGCAAAAGCCGTCAAGCCCTCCGCTAGAGGAGAATTGGAGATTACAAGTGTAAACCAAGCGTATTTGGATAGAGGGGATCTCAACGTAGAGATACTTAGTCGGGGATTCGCTTGGCTTGATACAGGCACACACGAAAGCCTTCTGGAAGCAGGGATGTTTGTACAAACGATTGAACATCGGCAAGGACTAAAAATCGCCTGCTTAGAGGAAATTGCATGGCGCAACAAGTGGCTTAGTGATGAGGATATTTTGTCGAGCGCAAAAGCACTTTCTAAAAATGGATATGGGCAGTATCTTGCTATGCTTATCAGTAGTCAGTAGTCACAAATTTTCATTCTGTGACTGGTACGTATCTTATGCTGTGCCGATTTTTCCTGCGTATGAGTTTTACTGAACGATACGAGTAACGTTTATTTGTTCATTGTCCCACCCGCTCGGATGGCTTAATATGTTCATCAATTGAACACAAGGCATCGTACATGCTTACCGACGACGCGCGCTATAGAATCCTCAAAAAACTGGAAGCCAATCCCGACATCAGCCAGCGGCAGTTGGCCGAGGAACTTGGTGTTAGCTTGGGTAAGGTTAACTACTGCCTTCAAGCACTGATCGAGAAAGGTTTGATTAAAGCCAAGAACTTCAGCAAAAGCCAAAACAGGCGGCGCTATCTCTACAAACTAACCCCATCTGGCATTGAGAACAAAGCTGCACTGACCAAGAGGTTTTTGATTCGTAAAATGGCTGAATTCGAAACACTACGTGAAGAGATCGAAGAAATCCAGAGGGAGTTGAAGGCGGCCAAATAATTTGCTTCGAACAATATTGCAACCCGATAGCCCGTCACGCACCGAGCCTCACAGGCTTATCTGAGAGGTTAGATTTACTGATCATTCCTTCTAGGAGGCAGAAGAACTGATTACGGGCAAAAGTTTGTAATGTAATGGATTACGCCAGAAACATACACTGTACTATGCGTGTGGTCAGGTATTGGTAACATACAGGGTTGCTTCAACCATCTGCAGCCGATTGCTAAAACGGTGACGCCTGGAAATTCTAGTATCGTATTGTGGTCTATTGCGCAAGATTAACAGGTGATAGGGATGAAAGTACGGCCTTTGGATAAAGACTGGGCTGAAGGGAGGGTGTTGAATGAGAGCGAGTATTTAACTATTCCAGGAACTCAATTAGAGATCCTAAGCATTTTGTAGTAATGCACTGCCAGTATTATAGCATTTGTCGCAACTGCTGCTGTTTGATTTGAGATTTTTGTATGAGTTCATTTAAGTGGATTGATTTCCCGCCGCTGGGGGATGACAGAGGGTCTTTAGTTGCACTTGAGGCATCAAAGACAATTCCTTTTGATATTAAGCGCGTGTACTACATATTTGGGACAAAATCCGGGGTATCTCGAGGTTTTCACGCACATAAATATCTAAAGCAAGTTGCAGTTTGTGTAACTGGCAAATGCAGAATGGTTTTAGATAATGGTAGTGACAGAGAAAGCTTCTGGCTCGACTCGCCAACTAAGGGCATCTTAATTGAAGATCTTACCTGGAGAGAAATGCACGACTTTAGTGCTGATTGCGTGCTGCTCGTGCTTGCAAGTGAGCACTACGATGAAAAGGACTATTTAAGAAATTATGAGGAATTTAAGAATGTCCTTGCAGCGAATGAATCTTGAATCCAAAACTATCAGGCTTAGATTGGTGGAAGAAACAGATGCATCTTTCATCTTAAGTTTAAGATTAGATGATCGGTATAATCAGTTTCTTTCAAAAGTTAGTTCAGATATCGAATCCCAGAAATCATGGATTAGGAACTATAAAATTGATGAGGAAGAAGGTAATCAGTTTTATTTTATTATCGAAAGGTTGGATGGAACTCCTTGCGGTACCGTAAGAGTATATGATTTAAAAAGCGATTCTTTTTGTTGGGGCAGTTGGATTCTGAACGAAGAAAAAACTAAATATGCGGCGATCGAAAGTGCATTGCTTGTATATGAGTTTGGATTTAGAAATTTAGGTTTCAGTAAATGTCATTTTGATGTCATGAAAGAGAACACCAAAGTAATCTCATTTCATTTAAAAATGGGTGCTGAAAAGAACGGGGAAGATGACAAAAATTTCTACTTCTGCGTTGATAAATTAGCAATCGAAAAAATAAAAAACCGTCTAAAGATAAACTAATATGATTCCCTTTCTAGATCTCAAGTTAATTAATTCCCGGTATCGCAACGAGCTTGTACAGGCAGCTACACGTGTTATCGATTCAGGTTGGTATGTACAAGGTGAGGAAGTAAAGCTGTTTGAAAAGGAGTTTTCCAATTACTGTGGAGCTAAACATTGTATAGGTGTTGCGAACGGGCTTGATGCGCTCACTCTGACGCTTAGAGCATGGAAAGAGTTGGGTCGACTCAGAGACGGAGATGAGGTAATCGTTCCTGCGAATACCTACATTGCTAGTATCTTGGCTATTACGGAGAATCGTCTCAGACCTGTTCTGGTTGAACCAGATGAAGCTAGCTATAACTTATGTCCACTAAAAGCTGCGGAAGCGATCACCCGGAAGACAAAAGCAATTATAGCCGTGCATCTTTATGGGCAAATTGCTCCGATGCAAGAGTTGATGCAGTTAGCGAATAAGCATGGTTTATTGTTGCTGGAAGATGCAGCTCAAGCCCATGGTGCTTCAATTTATGGTCGTAAAGCTGGTAGCTGGGGGCATGCAGCTGGATTTAGCTTTTATCCTGGTAAGAATCTAGGTTCACTAGGTGATGCTGGCGCCATCACCACCAGCGATGATGAACTAGCCAAGATTCTACGAGCGTTGGGCAATTACGGCAGCATCAAGAAATACGAAAATCTATACCAAGGTGTAAATAGCCGTCTCGACGAAATGCAAGCTGCTTTGTTGAGAGTCAAACTCAAATACCTTGATCAAGATACAGCCAATCGACATCAGATCGCAGACATCTACCTGAACGGTATCGCTCATCCTGAGATAAAGTTGCCCCAGATAAAAGGTGGCGGCCAACTTTCAACTTCTCACGCGTGGCATTTGTTTGTTATCTGCAGCCGCCGTCGCGATGCCTTGCAGCAGCATTTGGCGGACAATGGCATACAAACCCTTATTCATTACCCCATCCCGCCCCACAAACAGCTGGCTTACCGGGACTGGAACAACCAACCTTATCCAATAACAGAAGCAATTCATAAGGAAGTACTCAGTTTACCGATGGGGCCAACGCTATCAGCAGAAGATGTCAAAAAAGTCATTGATGCATGCAATCAGTGGAAATGATGATATCCGGGGATCGACTACTGGAGCTGAGTCCAAAGGCTGAATCATGAGCGAGCAAAGTTCACATCGACAAATACTCATATCCAGCGCAATCATAGGTGGCGCCTCGGTAATTAATATTCTGATTGGTTTGTTGCGTATGAAGATTGTAGCCATATTACTCGGCCCTGCCGGTATTGGCTTGATCGGTATCTTGCAGAATATGATAACCACTGCATCCATCATGAGCGCCATAGGTTTTGGCAATGTCGGAACCCGACAGATTGCCGAGGCTAATGGCCGGGGTGACCAGGCTGCCATTGATGCGTCTCGCCGAGCGTTGTTCTGGGGGACTCTGATACTGGCTGTTATCGGTGGGGTGGTGTTTTGGGCCTTGCGAGATATTCTCGCCAGCAAGTTATTAAGTGATGCGGCACTTGCCTCTACTGTAGGCTGGCTTGCACTAGGTGTGGCTTTGACCGTTGCTACAGGGTCTCAGCGAGCATTGCTTAACGGCATGCGCCGTATCGGCGATATTGCTCGTGTCACGGTATTATCCTCAATATTCAGTACTCTATTGGGTGTCCCTCTGATATTTTGGCTCGGCAATGATGGATTGCTCTGGTTTATTCTAGTGGCCCCCTTGGGCAGCTTTATCATGAGCCACCTCTTTGTGGCGGGTTTGCCGAGCATACAGTCTGGTCCGACGCCTATAAAGGTTTTATCAGTCCAGTGGCGCACTATGGCTAGGCTGGGCTTCGCCTTTATGGTCGCAGGGCTGGCGGGCACTGTTGGCCAGCTGGTGGTGCGCACCTTGGTACAGAGTGACCTTGGTAGCGAGCAGTTGGGTTACTTCCAGGCAGCTTGGGTTATCTCGATGACGTATATCGGTTTTGTGCTCGGCGCCATGGGTACCGATTACTATCCGCGTCTGACCGCAGTCATACACGACTCGGATCAAACCAACCGGCTGGTGAACGAGCAATCGGAAGTTGCTGTCCTGTTAGCGGGGCCTGTCCTGTTGGCAATGTTGGCGCTGGCGCCTTGGGTAATTAAGGTGCTGTACTCCGCAGAGTTCGCGCCAGCGGTTAAGGTCTTACGTTGGCAGATATTAGGAGATGTCCTCAAGATCGTCAGCTGGCCTTTGGGCTTCGTAATTTTGGCAGCCGGTGCAGGGCGTACTCATATCTTCGCTGAATTATCGGCCATGTTGACATTCGCGGTTGCTACCTGGTGGTTACTGCCATTGCTGGGCATTGAGGCAACTGGCCTCAGTTTTTTTATTATGTATGTGGTTTATCTGCCGCTGGTTTACTGGCTAGCCCGCAGGCGTACCAGCTTCTGCTGGAGTAAGACTGTACTGCGCGATCTCCTTCTTCTTTTTACATTGGCTCTACTTGTTGCACTTACTGGAATGTGGCATGACGTTCTTGGCGTCACTATTGGTCTAGTGGCAGCCAGTGGTTTTGGTATTATGGCATTGATACGTTTAGCTACAATGGCCAGTCTTGGTGGTCCAATTGGAAGACTGGCAACTTGCGTTCGCCGCTTCCTGCTTGAAACAGGTATTATCCATGAATGAAACGGAAAAACCGCTGGTCACTTTCGCACTTTTTGCCTACAACCAAGAGAAATTTATTCGTGATGCTGTGGAAGGGGCGTTGGCGCAAGATTATGAGAATTTGGAGATAATTCTCTCTGATGATTGTTCGACGGACCGAACTTTTGAGATCATGAGTGAAATGATCTCAAATTATAAGGGGGGGCACGCTGTTCTCCTGAATAGGAATGTAGAAAATTGCGGGCTGACTGCGCACTTTAACAAGATACTTAAGGTTGCTCGTGGGGGAATTATCGTAGTTGCAGCAGGGGACGATATCTCGCTCCCAAATAGATCAACTTTAGTAGTTCAAGTATTAAAAGATAACCCTTACATAATGGCGGTATCATTTGATGATCATGTTATTGACGACTCCGGTAGAGTAATTAGATTCAACAAGTGCGATGAAGAAGCATCGAATAGCATCATTTCAGGTCACGAGTTTTTTCAAGGAAAATCTAAAGCTTTAAGCGGTGCTTCTAGAGGTTTTCGAAAGGAGTTGTATGAAAAATTTGGTGATCTGAATGAAAATTGCCCAACTGAGGATACTCCCTACTTGGTCCGCACGTTTTTGGTTGGGACTGCTTGTGCCTGCCCCCTGCCCGGGATTTACTATCGGCGCCACGGAAATAATCTCTCAGGAGAAGCAAACTTACACAAAATTAATTTTCAAGCAATTTTTGATCAGTATCGAAAAGACATTGATTTTGCCAGAGATTCGAATTTTGCTACGAGTAAAATTATAGAAATGGCGAATTTTTGGGCCTTTAGGAATCTTCGACGACGAGTTATCAGAGGTAAAGTTTACAACAGAAGCATTTCATTTATTGAGTATTTAAAATACGTACTAATCAGCGAAGATTATACATTTCGAGAGAAAATAGGAATTCTCAAGAAGGTATGGTTTTCAACTTAAACCTTGATGAATTAGCTAAAACTTTATACCGGAATGAAATATTGAAATATTTTTTCGGTGGCACCTAATTGAATCTATTTTATTTGTGGTAATAAGTTTATGAGTAGCAGGCTGGGAGGAATGAGGCATATTTTTTTGAATGCTGTCAGAAATATTGGCTTCGATAAGTGGACTTTTTTTAATGATTTATCAGTTGTTTCGCCGAGAAGACGTTCTAGTCATGGAAGTACTTTAAATTTCTATTCCGCTGCAAATAATATAGGTAATTTTTTACCAGTAATGGCGATTCATCAACAATTGGGTGAAAATCTTGACTGTTGGAATATGCACGATCCTCATATTGACTATGATTTTATTAATAGAAATTATAAGTCAATTGTGATTGGTGGAGCCGGTTTATTACATCCAGTATTCGAGTCTTTCTGGTCAAGATTTTCTAAAGAATGCAAGTTGCCATTTATTATATGGGGTGTCGGCGGTTGCTATCCGGATAATATTGGCGATGAAAAATTCGCTGGACTGTCTAGCGATGGTGTATTTAGTAACGGGATGATAGGAGCTTTTGAGAAGGCGGAACTTATTAATGTTAGGGACTTTATTACTGCAGAGCGAATTGGTAGGACTAATGTTTCGATTACTGCATGTCCAACATTAATTTTATTGAAAAATTATAGATCTACCTCAGTGCAGGGAAAGAAAATGTCGGAAGTCGTCTATGCGCCGCATTCTGGATTGGTAACTGCCAAAGAGAACTCCCAACTAATGGAGATTCTTAACAGTAAGTATCCAGATATTTTTTTCACTGAAAATAAGCAAAGTCTAATGTTTGGGCTTTGGGATTTAATAGATGCGTACTGCTGGGCTGATCTGGTTGTGACATCAAGACTTCACGGGGCTATTATCGCTTGGTCTCTCGGTACACCTTTCTTGGCGCTTGCTCGGGATGAGAAATTGGACGGATTCAAAGAGTTCGCGGGAGTAGATCGATCTGTATTTAGAAATGTGAATGAGCTAACTGCCCGGTTCGAAGCGGGCGAGGTTTACGACACAGATAAATTCTATGCAGACGCACTATCGTTTGCTGGCCATGCACGCACTTGGTGTAATGCATATTCCTGATGAGCTATTCCGTACGAACCCTATCAACTCGATTTGAAGCGCGGATGTAATGATCGGTGTGTGACTGCGGCACGCGTGTGAAGATACGACCATTCCAGTCAAGCGCAAATAGGCGTACAAGAAAGCGAAGTGGAAAATCGGCAGAGTTGGACTTAACTACAACAGCAGGCTTGCTTGGCAGGCCGACTTGAATTGCTAAGGTAGTTAGAGCTAGATTTCTAGAGTGGCACGTTTTCAACGACCGCCCTACATATAAATCAGAGTATAGAAGTCACACATTTTGCTGCACCGATTATATTTAGACGAAATCCCATCCCCCAAATGAAGTAGAGGTCCTGGCCAAGGAATGAGTGCGCTGGAATACAGGGCTGAAGTAGGTGGGGCTGTGCTGCCAGTCATTCTCTATCGCTCAGGGGTGTCATTTGTCAGTGGTGTGTTCGCAGGTGTTGGCATTTTCTTTGTCATCAGCGGCTACCTGATACCGGCGATTGTTATATCAGAACTACAGGATGGAAGATTCACTCTTCGCAAGGTCTATGAACGAAGGGCGATTCATACCTGTAATCGGAGCTGCATTGGTAATTTTGACTGCAGATCGATCCGTACTAGTAGGCAGGATTCTTAGTTATCAGCCAATTGTGATGTTGGCTTGATGAACTACAGCCTCTACATTCGGCATCAACTTATAGATGTTTATTTAAG
Source organism: Pseudomonadota bacterium (assembly GCA_040384465.1). GTDB lineage: Bacteria > Pseudomonadota > Gammaproteobacteria > Pseudomonadales > Pseudohongiellaceae > UBA5078. Next base: position 171,163 of record JAZKJF010000001.1, read on the forward strand.
ATT
>JAZKJF010000001.1:171175-273785 GCA_040384465.1 Pseudomonadota bacterium
GAGTACTCCCGCTAAAATGAATCCGTAACAGGTAACGTAATAATTGATGCGAAAATTATTTTGCAAAAAACTGCCGTTGCCGATTCAAAAGATGAATGCAATTGACGATTTACTGGCATGCAACTGGCAGGTAGTAGGAAACGGTTGTAAAGAGATGATCGGCGGGACACGTACTTTGTAGGGTGTAGCAAGTTTGGAGGGGTATCTTTGTTAGTAATCAATTTGACAACGACATATCAGCGGTTGCCTCTGTGCAGGATAGCCTTGCTGTCGCTGTTATTGCAGTCCAAATCTCCCGACAAAATCAACCTTTGGGTGTCGGCTAATCCTTATCTTAGAGACATGGGGATAAGAAGTCCTGCATTGGTAGATGATTTTTTGGCTTCTCTACCAGATGCTTTAGCAAAGCTCGTGCATGTTAGATGGGTCTCAAATACAGGACCATACCGTAAACTCATTCCTGTACTTAGAGAGGCCACATTGGACGATCTTATCGTAACTGCAGATGATGATATTTTTTATGGTGAAAATTGGCTGAAAATACTTTTGGATGCATATTATCTCTCACAAGATGTGGCTGTGGCTGCACGAGTAAGGGGTATAGAATTCAATTTTTTAGGAAGAGAGACATCTTATATATACTGGAGACTACTAAAGAAACCAATCATCCTGTCTAACGACTATGTGGTAACGTTCGGCGGAGGTGCTGTCCTTTCAAAAGCGATGTTCCGTGAAGAGGATATTGCCGATAATGCTTTTCTTGAAATTGCTCCTACCGCTGATGATCTTTGGTACTCAAAGTTATTAATGAGGAACTCTATTAAAGTCTGCGTTGTCCCGGATGTCCTAAATGAATTGAATTTCATCATCCACAATGATGGTTTAATAAACGACAATTACTCTAAGAAATTATCTCTTTTCAGTAAAATTCCGATCCGTTTATGGAGTTATTTGGCGGGGTATTTCGGTATGACTGTGTCTGGAAATGATTGCGCTTATAAGAAAATTAATAGGTACTTCTACACGATTGATAATAAGCTTGGACGTTAGAACGTTCTCGCCCTGTGTCAGAATTGTTGTCGCCTGAATTGAATTTTTAACTCACAATAACAGGGGCGATTGGATTGGAAGAAAGCACCGATTATAAGGCCGCTGTGTTTGAGAAGTTGTTGCGGCGCATAGTCGATTGGTTATAAAGGTGACCAAATAGAAGGCATCTCTGTACAATTGGGGCATCAAAGTCAAAGAGCAGGGATTAACAGCATTGGGTAAGAGTCCCTAAGCATATTAAACTTTTTATTGAGCAGTTGAAGATATGAGTACCCCTTTTTTTTCTATCATCATGCCCGTATATAACAAAGAGGAATTTGTTTCAAGAGCAATTGAAAGCGTATTGGCTCAGGACTTTACGAGTTTCGAACTTATAATTGTTGTAGATAAATCCACTGATCTAAGCCTTGAAGGTGTTTTAAAATTTAATGATATAAGAATAAGGGTATTCACTCGAGATACTCCTGGTGCTGGTGGTTATGCCGCACGCAATCTTGGAATTCAAGAATCGCAAGCTAATTGGATTGCATTTCTTGATGCTGATGATATTTGGACACAGAATCATCTTTATGAATTACATAAGGAAATACATAGCTCTCATTATTCTTTGGATATGGTTGTAATGGGGTACAAATCTGATAAGGGCAAGGGATGCTCTTTGGATTTTGGAGATAGAGTATTGAGGCAACAAGAAGTTCTAAGTTTATTTTCGCAAAGAGACTTCATTCATACAAATTGTTTTGCAGTGAATAGGAAGAATATTCTGTCCTGCGGTGGATTTCCAGATGGTCGAGCGCGACAAGGTGGTGATGCTGACACTTGGTTACGATTAGTTTTGGAGGGGCAATACTTCAGAATTAACAAACTTATAACATCATTCTATTTCTCGCTAGATGGAGGCGTCATTTCATCAAAAAAGAATATGTCAGGATTTCATCCAATTTACGAAACAGTACGTTCGCTACTAAATGGAAAGAAAGGTGATATAGATTCGAATCGTATTCAAGCACTTCTGAAAAAGATATCTAACAGGAAGAATATTTCTTGGATGCTTCACAAAAGAGTCGCTAGGTATTTCAAATTTTCTGACCTTGCGTGCATTTATTTTGAGGTGCTTGGGCCGAAGGATATTTCAAAAATATTACTTTTACTTCTCCCAAGAGTGCTTCTAGCGAAGATGTTGTAACCAAATAGAGTATTCAATGTTCGCTAAATTTTTGCTATCTGTCGGAATAGTTTTTCTTCCCCTCTATCTAGGGAACTCCGGAGGTGTTCAGTTATCTCATGGCTTAATCGCCATTGCATGTGCGATCGTTCTTGTAACAAGGAGTAATAAGCTACGGCCATATGATGGGGTGCTCGGATTTTTAGTTTTCTTTATTTTCTTAAGAGAAAGCATTCAAATATTTTTCTTCAATGCTCCTCTTTCTGGTGTTATGCCAAGCGTCTATTTGTTATTCAATTTTTTGTTACTTATTATTGGACACAATATTATTGACAGGGATTTTTCACGAAACTACTTGCTCCCTGCCTTAATTCTGGGAACTATAATTGCGGTTTCTGGTGTTCTATTTACAGGGTTTAATTTTACGGTTGACCAAGAATTTGGGCGTGGAATCGGTACTTTTAATAATCCCAATCAGTTGGGGTACTTTGCTGTCTGTACCTTTTCAATTGCTGTTCTACTTTATTTGCTGGGTTCAGCCGGGATGACAATTCTTGGCGGTCTAGTTTTATGTAGTATTTTTCTGGCGATAGCGTCACTCTCAAAGGCGGCAATGGTTGGGATTTTGTTCTCTACCACGCTTTTGGGGTACGGCTTAATTCCTCCTGGTAAAAGTCGTGCTCAGTTTGGGCTATTGCTAGTTGCTTTAGTTTGTGTGGCTTTGTATCTGATTTTAACTAGTGCCACCTATCGAGAGTTTTCATTTGTAGTGCGGTTATTAGATATTGGCAGTGATTCAGATGATAATTTGATCGGTCGAGGCTACAACCTGGCAACATATATGAATGGTTTTGAGGTAGCATTTGGGTTGAGCGACTTCAAAGCAAAGCTTATTCGTGGGTCAGAGGTTCACAGTACTATCGGTTGGGTTTTTATAAATTACGGAATACTGGGCGGTGGGCTGTTTCTACTTTTTTTGTATATGTGGTGGTGGAAGCTTTTTAAGAATTTTGGACTGGTTTCCAGTATTATTGTCGCAGGTCCACCAATGTTGTACGGATTAACTCATAACGGTATAAGGTTCACGATATTTTGGATACTTATAGCATTAACATTTTCCATTAAATTGAGAAGTTCTGACTATTTAGACCGACCTGCTTCTTTCAAGTTAGCAGGCAGTTGAAAAACCCAGTTTGTGAGAAAATAGCGCCATCAAATTTAATGGAACAATGCCTAGCGTGGTAAAAGTTCTCCTCAAGCAGTTATGTTCAGTTACCGGACGCTGGCGTCGAGAATTCCAGTCGATTATCCTATTCGAAAAGTGGTCGATCTTGTGCTCAAGGATCATTAAGCAGCAAGCGTATGCGTTGCGGCATAGTCAAATTGGTGTCGCGTGAGCATTTCAATATCGATGACACTTTGCTTGAAGCGTGCGTCTCTATGAAGGCGCTGCGTGCTAAAGATGGCAGCGAAGAAGCGCACCAAAGAGGCTTACGAATCGAAAACAGATTGCGACGCCAATCTGTTGCGCAAGGCCGCAAGCAAAGAAACGAAGTTGTGCGACATGTACCATATCGTCATCGAGAATCGAAACGGCGAGATCGTTGGCATTCACTGAGATCACCAGTGCGGAATCCCTGACAGGAGTGGGAGACTAGTGTGAACGTCGCTTGCGCAACTGGGATTGAGGCCTGGCCACAAGGGCTATGACTTCGGGGCCGTTGTTGAGGGTTGTCGGGTGCTGAAGTTAACGCCGAATGTGGCCGCTAGAAAAAGAGGGAGCCAGTTGGATAAGCGTACCAACGGGACAAGGAGATACAAGATCAGCCAAACCAAGCGCAAGACAATCAGAGAATGCTTTGAATGGATGAAAGACATTGGATTAGTGCGAAATTTCCGGCATTGCGGTCAAGCCAATGTGTCCAGGATAATCCATTTTATAGAAGCGATGTACAACACACGACGCGGATGAGAGTTTTCTGGGCTGACCGGAGTAAGGAAACAGTGCATTGCATGCTGGAAAAGCAGAAATTGATCAGAGACTAACGTGTTCATTAAGAATTTGAAAGTTTAAGAACAAAAAAGTTCCAGCGACGTTGAGATGTCTACAAGATCTAAAACAGCACTGGCTTTGGTGGTTAAGCTGGGTTTTTCTACGGGCTGACAGTTGTGACATGATCTCTTTTGGGAGCTGTTAATATTGGATATCTTTAACAATCTCAGTTCATATTTAATGATATAGATCTATTTAAATTAGTATTACCGAGAAAGGAAATTTTGCGTGAATATCGGACTCATCACTGGCTTTTGGTCAACTAACATAGGTAACGCCTTTTTTCATCTCGGCGCTGATTTTATTCTTCGTCATTTAGCTAATGAAAGTGACAGAATAATTTGGCTTAATAATATGCCTGCTTACTGGCGATTATTTAATAAGAAGAATCCGGCATTTGGGGTGAGAGGTATTGGTGAGCCAAGTCTAGATGTTTTGGTAATGGTTGGACCATTTCTCAGGCGCGCATTCCCAGAAATATGGAAGGACGAGTTGATTAGATTACAGAACTCGGGTACTCGCATAGTAATGCTGGGTTTGGGTTCTATGCAGCATGATCTGGAAACTAAAAAATTATGTAGAGAATTCTTTAAAGATTTGCGACCACAATTTATCTCTACAAGGGACCAAGCTACTTACGACACTCTTGCTGATTTGGGTCTCAACATTGAAAGAGTTATATGCCCGGCATTTTTTATAAATCATGCTGTAAAAAAGCCCATTGGAAATGTTCCCGATTATTTGGTTGTCAACTGCGAAAAAGTAGTTGAGCCCGAATTGAAAACCAAGAACTCTAGTGAATCGACAGGTAATACTCTTTCTGTATCGATAAATAATGTGAGTTTTGACATTATTTATGACACCGTGCCATCTAATCGTTATTTAGAAAGATTTGCAGAGCTGACTTTGAATCTGAAGTACTTATTTTCACGGGGTGGGGAATCCTCTATATCTGGTATTGATATCTATCGGACAGTACATAGATCAAATCCATTTATATTTAGAGAAATGTTTTCTAGACCTAATACAATGGTTAGTGATGTACCACATCCATACTTACTTGCTTATGCAAACGCTAAGCTAATAATTACAGATCGAGTTCATACTGCAGTAGCGGGTGTGGCGTATGGTGTCCCAGTGATCTTTGTTGGGAGAACAAAGAGACAAGGCTTGTTGTCAGCGGCGGGTATCAATATAGAAGCCTGTGGGACTCTGTGTGTTGATCAGGAGGTCCTGGAGGCAGAAAAATTAAGACTGCTGAATTTAGTTAGCATAAATGTTTTCGGGAAAAATATTAATTCATGATCGTAACCGGTGATTATAATTCTCATGATAGTTAATGTTATAGGCGGCAGCGGATTTATTGGTTCGCGTTTAGTGAATCGGCTTCTTTCGAATGGGCTGAAAGCAGTTGTTCTCGACAAAGTTGCGTCCACTAATAGAACTGTGCAGTGCAATATTGTAAATGTTAACGATTGTAAATTACTTAGCTCATCTCTTGCCTCCGGCAGTATCATAAACTTGGCAGCCGAACATCGCGATGATGTAACACCTAAAACGCTTTATGACGAGGTGAATGTTGAGGGTGCAAGAAATGTCTGCATAGCTGCAGAGGTTAATAACATACGTACCATCGTATTTACGAGTAGTGTGGCTGTTTATGGTTTTGCCCCGCTCGGCACTGATGAGTCTGGTACTTTCAGTCCTTTCAATGACTATGGGCGGACGAAGCTTGAAGCAGAGTATGTGTACAGAGAATGGCAATCACGTGACCCTGAAAGTAGATCTCTAGTTATTGTTCGGCCGACAGTGGTGTTCGGCGAGGGTAATCGTGGCAATGTATACAATTTACTCAAACAAATTTCCGCCGGATTCTTTCTTATGGTTGGAACGGGTCGAAATCTGAAATCAATGGCATATGTTGAGAACTTATCTGCTTTCCTTGAGCATGCACTTTCATTCGGACCAGGAGTCCATGTTCATAACTATGTTGATAAGCCAGACTTGGATATGAATACTCTCGTGGCAACAGTCTATGCTGCACTGCGGAAAACTCCACCGAAATTCCGCCTCCCATATAGCGCTGCCTTACTCGCCGGAAAGTGTTTGGATACTCTATCTCTCCTTTCTGGTAGAAAATTTCCGATCAGTAGTATCCGTGTTAAAAAATTTTGTTCTAACACTATGTTTAATACTAATGTTTCTAGTACGGGATTTGTCGCGCCTGTTGAATTACTGGATGCATTTGAGAGGACAATTCGTTACGAATTTGTAGATGACAATACCAATAAACAGGTTTTTTACACGGAATAACAATGACGGATAGGATTGTTGCAATTGTTTATAACACTGCATTTTATGTTTACAAATTTCGCATAAATCTAATTAAGGAACTACAGTCTCAAGGTTATCGAGTAGTGGTTGTTAGCCCATATGATGACTATGTAGTTGAGCTCAGATCTCTGGGAATAGAGCACTATAATATCAACATGTCGCAGTATGGCATGAATCCAATTAAAGAGTTATTAACGACTCTTGAGATATACCGTTTTTTTCAAAAATGCCAGCCTATTTGCTCTCTTCACTACACGATAAAGCCTAACATATTTGGTGGTATTGCTGCTGCTTTGGCTGGGGTACCTGTTATCTGCAATATAGCAGGTGCAGGTAGAGCTTTCAGCGATGGTCGATCAATCCTATCCCATTTCATTTCTCCTTTGTATCGTTTGGGATTAAGTAGGGCAAGCAAGGTTTTTTTTCAGAACTTGGATGATCTAACTCTTTTTACAGAGCGGGGGCTTGTTACCTCTGATATTGCCGAGCGGATTCCAGGATCAGGAGTAGATCTGAGTAGATTTTCAGTTTCACAAAGTGAGACAAAAGAAGGTGTATTTCGATTCCTATTTGTTGGTCGATTACTGAAAGAAAAGGGTGTTTTGGAATATCTGAATGCAGCAAAAGAAGTTGTCGAATCATTAGGTAATAAATTAGTAGAGTTTGAAATTGTAGGAGAGCTTGATGACACAGGAGCCTGCATAGAGAGGTTAGTGCTTGAGAAATTCCTAGAAAGTCCAAATATTAAATATCTCGGAGCGGTATCACCCGTACATATGCCAGACATTGTGCGGCGAGCTAGTTGCGTGGTTCTGCCTTCGTATTATCGTGAAGGTATTCCTAGATCGTTGCTTGAGGCTGCTGCAATGGGCAAACCTATAATTACTACTAATAATGTTGGTTGCCGAGATGTGGTCGAAGATGGGATTAATGGATATATGATACCGGTGCGAGATGTTGATGCATTGACCGGAGCAATGCGCGATATGATAAATTTACCTATTACGGAACGTCTACAAATGGGGCAGTCCGGTAGACAAAAGATAGAACTCGAGTTTGATGAGAAGTTTGTGCTTGAAGCCTATCGAAAAGCCATTGCCGAGGTTGTGAATTGTACTTTTCGGCAAGATGATATTGATGCCAATCTTAGCTAGATATAACGTTTAGCGTGTCGATTGGGCTGATTTAGTATGCTCAAAGACAGTGAATGGTTGAGGGCATGAACTCCTGCGATGTCGCCTCATAGCTAACCAAATAATTGACTAACCGGATTGACAAATTTATAGCAGGCAACCATAACAAATAAAGCCACTCTAGAGACTCTGACGACCACGCTAGTGCTTATTAAAAAAATCGAGAACAAAATCAAAAGCTTGGTTCGGATCAGAACCTACCGTATGTTTCAACTACGGTTTGTCGATAGGAAATGGTACGTTGAACGCTTACTCTTGCCACTCTCCAATGATCACCACGACATGTATCAACGAATTCACCAGTTATACTGGTTGAATCTCCATGACTTTCCTGATCTGGTCAGTGGCCAGACTTTTAACGAAAAAGTGCAATGGCTCAAGCTTTTTGATCAAGACCCTCGTATGGTCAATTTGACCGACAAACTCCTGCTTAAACAGCATGTCAATCAAACTTTGGGTGCCCAGCATGTGCCAAAGACGCTTCACATCTGTGATCGTTTTGATGACATCCCCTTCGATAGTCTTCCTGATCAGTTTGTGATTAAACCTAACCATGACTCTGGTTCAGTTCGTTTCGTTCACAATAAGCACAACTTCCCTAAGCTCAGCTACCGTTGGCGTATTAACCGGGCTATGTCCCGCACTTTCGGTCTGAAAGGGGGGGAGTGGCAGTATTGGCCAATACACAGGAAGCTGTTTGTGGAAGAAATGTTACCCTTTGATGACGGTTCACCGCCTTCGGATTACAAGTTCCACTGCTCAAATGGCCGGGTATTATGGTTGCAATATATTTTTGATCGCGGGCATCAAACTAAAGAAGTTATTACCGACCGTAACGGGCGGGTGATGGGTGTTCAATTCGATCACAAGATGACTCCCGTCTATGAGTTCCAGCGACCGGATAATTGGGATGAAATGATTGTGATAGCGGAAAAGCTGGCAGCCGATTTCAAGTATGTGCGGGTTGACCTCTACAACTGCCAGGGGCGTCTACTGGTAGGGGAAATGACGTTCACGCCGCTCAATGGTTGTTACAAATCGGAAGGTAACCATGTGTTAGGGCAATTACTGCAGTTTGATCGCAGTACGTTTTTGCCTCCCATTTCCGATCGCTATTTACCTGGCAACGCGGTTACTGGCCGGCCGCTGCCATGAAATTGGTTCCCGCCGGATTAAGGCAGTGGTTAAAGAGCATCCCAACTGCACGAGGATTAAAGCGCTGTCTGCAGTCAGCCAGACGTCATCTGGATTATTGGGTGGTCAGATGGTTTTTGCCTTTGTGGCGCCAGGTTCGGCGCGCACGTCGGCATGCTTTGTCCGCACCGGTGATTGTGTCACTCACCAGTTATCCGCCACGCTTCTGGTGTTTGCCACAAACTTTGCGTTGCCTGTTGTGCCAATCGGTGAAGCCCGATCAATTGATTCTGTGGTTGGCGGCGGCTGACCGCGATCAGCTGCCTGATGAGGTTTGGGCGTTTCAGCGTCACGGTGTGCAGATTGAGTTTGTGGAGGATTTGAAGCCTTACAAGAAGCTGATCCCAGCTTTGCAGCGATTTGGTTTTGATGTGAATCATGTCATTGCCGACGATGATATGTATCTGGCACCGCGCTGGCTGGAGAGCTTGCTGGCAGAGGATGCCAATGGTGCCGTGGTCTGTCACTTCAGCCGAATCTGGATGGACAGTAGCGGTCAAGTGCCGACATACCGCGAGTGGCCAGCCATGCTGCCGGGCACCACTTCCTCGCACGGTCTGTTGATCGGGCACGGCGGGGTGTGGTTTCCACCTGGTAGTCTGGGGCCGGAAGCCTGTGATTATGCATTGGCGGAGCAGCTTTGCCCCCGGCAGGATGATATTTGGTTCAGTTGGCACGCTCTTATGCGTGGTTATTTGATTCGGCGCACAAGCCGCCCATCGCGACGCTTCAGTTGGCCCGGCGCGGATGATGTTGCCCTGTCAAAGCAGAATAATCCGACGGGCGGGGGCAATGATGTAGCGGTGCAACGCATGATTGCTCACTTTGGGATTCCCGGCGCTGTCGACCGCTCCAGCGTGGAAGCGCGTTGCGTTGCGACGGCTGCCACAGCCATTCGAGAATAATGGCAATTCACGACGCCAATGCCAGCGAGCGGAACAACGCGTTGTGTTCATGTAGTTTTGCGTCATTCCTTGAAGCAACTACCACCCCCTGTTCTTTTGAGTTACAAGATCGACTGAGACGACAACTATCCTGACGCAGGGGAAAGGCCAGAGCTCACAACTCTTTGTTTATTTTTACATAGATAATCGGGTATATTCCGATTATCCATGCAAGAAATTCGAATTATGAGCCTCGACAAACACCTGAACAGCTTTGGCGTGGTGCCCTTCAGCCACGGCTCGCTCTTGCCCATGCTGGCAGAGTACCGTCGCCCAAATGACAAGATTGCCGACTTGCTGGCCAGGCAGGACATCATTCAACTGCGAAGGGGGCTCTATGTTCTGGGTCCAGAACGGCGTCGCGGCCCTGTGTCGCTACCTCTGTTTGCCAACCTGCTGCGTGGGCCGTCCTGTGTGTCTTTGGACTTTGCCCTGAGCTGGCACGGCCTGATTCCAGAGGGCGTGGTGGAGGTGAGCTCCATCACCCCTGGACGCTCTGCGACTGTGAACACTCCGCTTGGCCGATTTTCTTATACCCATGTTCCTTTGCCGTTTTATCGCATTGGTATTGCGCGCATGCAGAACCCCGACGGCACCGCATTTCTGATGGCCTGCCCTGAAAAAGCGGTGTGCGACAAAGTGGCGCTGACGCGCAATCTCCAGATTTTCAGTGTGACGGCGATGCGAGCATTTCTGGTGGAGGACTTGCGTCTGGACGAGCAGAGCCTGCAGGCCATGAATCTGAGTGTGTTTCATGAGTGTGCACTGGCCGGTTACAAGCAGCGCTCTCTGACCTTGCTGCGTGAAACCATGGAGGGTCTGCAATGTCGGTAATCGAGCAGATGCTGGAGCCCTACAATGCGGAATCGGACACCGAGTTGACCAACGCACTGCGCGAGGTCATGCAGGAAGTGGCATTGGCGGGCTTGAACCGCGGGGGCTTCTTTCAGAAAGCGGCGTTCTATGGCGGAACCTGTCTGAGAATATTTCACGGGCTGCCGCGGTTCTCGGAAGATCTGGATTTTTCACTGCTGCGCCCGGAACCGAATTTTTCTTTGACGCCTTATTTCAAGTCCGTGTCGAATGAATTTGCATCCTTGGGTTTCGATATCGACATTCAGCAGCGCGAAAAACAGGTGTCGACCGCCATCGTGTCGGCCTTCTTGAAGAAGACTTCCAGCGTGTACGATTTGCAGATAAAAGGCAGCAGGCAGATAAAAATCAAGTTCGAGGTGGATACTGATCCACCCATGCACTTCGCTACGGAAGAGAAGCTGCTGCTACAGCCGTACTCCTTCTACACCAAGTGTTTTGTACTGCCCGACCTTTTTGCCGGAAAGATGCATGCTTTGCTTTACCGGAACTGGCGTACACGCGTGAAGGGGCGCGATTGGTTTGATTTCGAGTGGTATGTCCGCAAAGGCACACCCCTGAACCTGAGCCACTTTTGTGAACGAGCTCGGCAGAGCGGAGACTTGAAAGGGCAGGACTTGGCGGCCGATGAATTCTTGAGCTTGCTGAGCGCGCGCATTGCGACACTGGATATCAATTCTGCACGTGAGGATATCCAGCGCTTTATCCGCGATCCGGCGCCACTGCAGATTTGGTCGAAGGACTATTTGCAAGCGCTCGCTATGAAGCTGCGCTTCGGCCCTGTGTGAGTACTGCAGTAGGAGCGGGTAAGTCCGCTCCTACACAAAAAATTCCCGATACCACGCCACAAACCGGTCAATGCCCACCTGCACCGGCGTCGTCGGCTGGTAATGCAGGTCCTCCACCAGATCGCTCACGTCCGCGTAGGTGGCAGGCACATCTCCCGCCTGTAAAGGCAGCAGGTTCTTCTTGATCTTCATCCCCAGCGCGCGCTCGATGGCCTCGATGAACTCCATCAATTCCACCGGGTTGTTGTTGCCAATGTTGTAGACCTTCCACGGCGCCGACGAGCTGGATGGATCGGGCGCCTGGCCGCTCCACTGGGGGTTGGCCTTCGCCGGGTTGTCGATCACGCGCACCACGCCCTCTACGATGTCGTCGATATAGGTGAAGTCGCGCAGCATCTTGCCGTGATTAAATACATCGATGGCTTTGCCTTCCAGCGCGGCCTTGGTAAACAGGAACAGTGCCATATCTGGGCGTCCCCAGGGACCATACACGGTAAAGAAACGCAGACCTGTCGTCGCAATCCCGAACAGATGGCTATAAGTGTGCGCCATGAGTTCATTGGCTTTCTTGCTGGCTGCATACAGACTGATGGGATGATCCACATTGTGCGAGGTTGAGAAAGGCAGTTCCTCATTGAGTCCGTACACCGATGAGCTGGAGGCATAGCTCAGATTTTTCACACCGTTGTGACGGCAGGCCTCCAAGATGTTAAGAAAACCTGTGATGTTTGAATCCACATACGCGGTTGGATTTTGCAGCGAATACCGTACGCCCGCTTGAGCTGCGAGGTTGCATACCGCATCAAATTTCTCTTGAACAAAAAGTGCATTTAACGCGTCGCGATTTTCGAGCTGCAACTTGATAAATTTGTAGTTGGCGCGTGTCTTGGATGTGACAAGAACGTTACCTGAAATTTCCTTCTCATCTATACCGGCTCTTGCTAAGCGGCCATATTTCACACGCTGATCGTAGTAGTCATTGATGCTGTCGAGCCCCACCACCTCATCGCCTCTTGCCAGCAAGCGATTTGCAAGGTGGGAGCCTATGAATCCCGCAGTACCTGTCACCAGAATTTTCATAGATCAATCGCTACCAAAGAGATCACGCGTGAATACTTTTGCTGCAACATCCAAGAGGGCATCTGTCATGCGATTCGCAATAATGACATCGGATGTGCGCTTGAATTCGTCGATGTCATTAACAATCGGGGAGCGATAGAACTCTGCACTGTGGAGTGCCGGTTCATGAACAATCACATGAATGCCTTTCGCTTTGATGCGTTTCATGATGCCCTGAATACTTGAAGCCCGAAAATTATCTGAGCCCGCTTTCATGATGAGGCGGTATACACCCACCACCTTGGGATTCTTGCGAATGATACTGTCGGCAATAAAATCTTTGCGAGTGCTGTTGGCATCCACAATTGCATTGATCAGATTCTGTGGGACATCGCGATAATTGGCCAGCAACTGCTTGGTGTCTTTCGGCAGGCAATAACCGCCGTATCCGAACGAAGGGTTGTTGTAGTGATTGCCGATGCGAGGGTCGAGACAGACGCCTTGGATGATCTGTTTAGTATCCAACCCGTGAGTCGATGCGTATGAATCCAGCTCGTTGAAATAGGCAACTCGCATGGCCAGATAGGTGTTGGAGAACAGTTTGACTGCTTCTGCTTCTGTGGAGTCTGTAAAGAGCACAGAGATGTCGGTTTTGATTGCACCTTGCTTCAACAGATTGGCAAATATTTCGGCCCTCTCGGAACGCTCACCCACAATAATGCGTGATGGGTGGAGGTTGTCATATAACGCTCGTCCTTCGCGCAAGAATTCCGGGGAGAACAGCAGATTGTCGCAACGCATGTCTTCACGCGTTTTGGCCGTGTATCCCACGGGTACTGTGGACTTGATGACCATCACTGCGTTCGGATTGATACTCATCACATCGCGAATCACCGATTCGACAGAGCGCGTGTTGAAGTAATTGGTTTCCGCGTCGTAGTCTGTTGGGGTCGCAATGATGACGAAGTCAGCGCCTTCATAGGCGTCGTGTTTGTCGAGCGTGGCGCGAAGGTTGAGTGGTTTGTTGGCGAGGAATTCTTCAATCTCGTTATCGGCGACGGTGCTCTGCTTGGCGTTAATCAGCGCGACCTTTTCGGGGATGATATCCAGGGCGACGACTTCGTTGTGCTGAGCCAGCAATACGGCATTGGAGATGCCGACATAACCTGTTCCAGCGATGGCGATTTTCATTCAATTCCCTTTTTTTAGGTGGCGGGTTTACGGCGTGCATTTTAGCTTTTGTGTCACAGGGTTGTCAGCCGGTATTTGGTATGGGGTAGAACCTCTGGCTCGAAACATTGCCGCAGGAAGGGGAAGATTCGGCAGTGGTGTGTCACTTCAGCCGACTCTGGATGGACGAAACTGGTCACATCAAGACCTATCTGCAGTGGCCCGCCATGCTGCCAGGTTCGACCTATGCATACGGTTTGCTGGCATGCGCTGATGCGCGGCTTTCGTATTAAACGTGTTCGTATTCATATGCCACGTTTCAGTTGGCCGGGAGCCGATGTTGTGGCACTGTCAAACCAAAACAATCTGCAGGGCGGGGGCAATGACCTGGCCATGCAGAAGATGATTTCGCATTATGGAATTCCTGGCGAGGAATCACGCACGACGTGACATCCAATCTTTCAGTACTGCGGACAGTGCCGCGCACTTGGTATTGATTATCTCCGGCTGTGCTCTCTCTGAAGACCTTTCTATGTCATCCACTGCCCTGAGAATGTCGTCTTTACTGACAGGGTGATAGGTCGGAATGTCTGCCCGCTCCACACCCAATGCGTAATCTTTGAACTTGAAATCTCCACCGATGATCTGATCGGTCAAGACCAGACGGGCGTTGGGAATGCCATAGGAGTCCGCTACTACCAGCCCATGCAGACTGGATGAGAGTATCAAATGGCATGACGAGATGTCGGCACAGACCTGTTTACAAGGGCGCTCCACGTCAATGATCCTGAAGTCTCTCTCCGTGTGCATGGACTGTATGACGGGATGATTTTTGTCTACGTAGTGAGGCACGATGCCGATGGTTCGGCTTTTAGTGGTTTGCGGGACGAGTTCTTTGGCAAGTATTCCGGGATCTCCTAAGACGGGCACATGACGAAGACCAGCGTATTGCTGCGTTAATGGCCCTCGGAGCGCCAACACTTCGCAGCGCGGCAGATGAAGTGCTTTAGGGCGAATCAGTCCAGTCCCCCAGATGGCCAAAGGTCTTTGACGTTGCAGAAGATCCAGAAAAGTCTTTTTATACGCCCGTTTGCGGCCCGTCCAATGCCCCAGAATACTGCCCGCGCCAAATAGCTCAGCGCTGTCGTGATCGACGTGATGCACAGGAAAGCCAGTGACATGCTCGACCAAGCAGGGTGAGAGATCATCTCCAAAGTTTGGCAGCGGATCCTTCTGATAGTAAGACAATTTAATTTGATGCATGTCCATCAAAACCATGGAAGCAAATGTTGCGCTAATGAACGACCAATCTTGTCATACCCATATGTGCTGATGGCACGATCAACAGATTTCTCTTTCAGCTCAGTCAACTTTTGCGGATTCGTTTGCAATAATTGCAGACTCTCACGTAGTGCAGTGGAGTCCGCAGGGGGAACAACAATTCCTGCCTCTGCGATCACCGCAGGAATGCCTCCGATGTTGCTCCCAATCACGCATAGTCCGCTCGCCATTGCTTCTATCAAAACCCGTCCAAACTGCTCCAAGATATTCCCCAGGGGGATGGAGGGAAGTACGAGAATATCTGCGGTCTGCATCACCTCATGTATTCGGGAGTAGGGGATAAATCCACAAAACTCAACTTCCGGGCCTGCCAGCTCCTCAAGTGTTGCTCTTTGGCTACCATTTCCGATGACGCGTAATCTGATGTTTGCCATCCCCCGAACTGCATTGATAAGGTAGTCCACACCTTTGTGTCTCTCCAAGACTCCCACGTAGAGAATTTCCAGTCTATCGCTGTCTCGGATGCGTATACGATCAACACAGAACCGAGCCTCAATTCCAAAAGTGTTCTGGATAAAAATTAGACCTGTATAACCGCGAGTAGTTAAAACCTCGGCGACCAGATCATCCAGCGCATTGATTGCCTTGGTATTGTCGAAGCAGTAGCGAATAGCCAGAGGAAACAGATAACGCTTCCAAGATCGCCAGGATATGGCTTGGTAGTTGCGGTTGTTGTTGAGAGCGGACCAGAGTACCAGCGGGACTTTTGCGTGCTTTGCGATATAAGCAACCTGCATGGATACCAGGGAGTTAGGCTCCTCCATACAGTAGATGAGGTCGGGTGCAATTACTTTTATTTCATGCTTCAATCCTCTGTAGAAGTGAGCATGCTGTCTGCCTGCTTTGCCGAAAACCGTATGCAGTGTTACATGGGTAAACAGACAGTTTTCCAGTGTGGTTGCCGCGGTGACTTGCTGTTCTTTATATACCTTGGGGGTAATGAGGAATGTCCTGACACCGCTTGCCATCAGCTCCTTAGCGAGAGATTGCACCAGATTCTGGTATTCCTTGACCACCAAGTGGTGCGCAATGATCAGGAGTGTGGACACTTGCGAAATCTCAAGATAATAAATAGATCACGAACTGTAACATCACTGCAATTGATATGAAAATTCTGGCTGCCCCCGCTTTCAAGAACGTCCGAGGAAATCCATACAACTCTCTACTGTACACTCACCTGCAGAAAGTACCTGGAGTCAGCGCAAATGATTTCAGTTGGCGCGCATTGTTGACAGACAAGCCCTCGATACTTCATCTGCATTGGCCTGAGCACGTTTTCGGCAATCATTTTGGAGTGAATTTTCTCGTACGATTCATATCGCTGACCTTGAAAATTCTGGTAGCGAAAGCGATGGGGATTCGCGTTGTCTGGACTGTGCATAATCTGGAGAGTCACGAGCACCTTCATCCAAGGTTGGAACTTTGGTGCAAGCGTCATTTTATTGCTGTGGTCGATGGGGTCATTTATTTAACTGACACTGGGCGTGAATTGGCAGTCACAAAATATCCGGTTTTGGCTTTGAAAAAGTCAGCAGTCATTTGCCATGGCCACTACCAGAATGCCTATCCGAATGTCGTCGGAAAAACTGCGGCGAGAGCGAAGCTTGGGTTGGCTGAAGATGACCACGTCATATTGTTCCTGGGCAAGGTGCGACGTTACAAGAATGTGGAAAATCTTATGAAGATATTTTCCGGGATGTCGCAAGGCAATCTGCGATTGGTGGTTGCTGGGAGTGTTTCGAACAATATTGCTCTAGAACAGAATATCCGAGGACTCGCGTCCCTGGATTCCCGCATCAGCTTGCATCTTGAACATATCGAGAGCGAGGACATTACGGCTTTTCTCAATGCCGCCGATCTTATGGTGTTGCCATACCTTGATATTCTGAACTCTGGCGCGGCAATACTGGGCCTTTCGTTTGGCGTTCCGGTGCTTGTACCGGACATAGGTGCGATGGCAGATCTGCAGAGTCAATTTGGTTCGCACAGGGTGCATTTATACCAGAAAGACCTGAGTGCACATGTGCTTGAAGCAGTCCTTGATTCCATCGCACAGCGCAGTGAAGTGGAAGAGGTAGGCGAGCGGGATTTCCCGATTGAATTCGATTGGGTGCATATCGCCAGACAAACCTTTTCGTTTTATACAGAAGTGGTTTCTGATTAACTCAGAACTCTCTCGAAAACATTCCGGTGCTCTGCGGCGCTTTGTTCCCATGAAAACCTGGCGCTCAGCGCAAGTCCTCTGCTTATCAATTCTGCTCTCGTCTCCTCAATCAGCATCTGGTTGATGCCATCACTAAGCGCTTCAACCGAAAACGGATCCACAGTCATCGCAGACCCTGCGTACAGTTCCTGCATGGCCGAATTATCGGAGGTAAGCACCGGAGCGCCGGAGGACATGGCTTCCAGAACAGGAATGCCGAATCCTTCGTAAAGCGAGGGAAGCGCAAAGAAAAGACAAGATTGGTAGAGTGCCGCTAGATCGTCATCGCTGACGTAGCCTAGAAGAATAATGCTTTTTTCAGCGAGCAGTTTCCCCCAGTTGTCGAATAAATTGGATTGCAGCCATCCTGACTTTCCTGCGATCACCAGGGGAATTGCTTTCTTGAAAGCATCGCTCCGATGGTACGCAGAGAGCAACCTGTCGAGATTTTTTCTCGGCTCAATGGTGCCGGTAAAAAGAATGAATTGATCAGGAATGCCCAGTCTTGCTTTTACGAGGTCTTTGCTCTCAGTGCTCAAGGCAATCCGATAGCGTTGATTGACTCCATTGTGGACAACACTGACACGATCTGGGTTCACACCATAGTGCTGACAGAAGTCGTCCCGAGTGGTCTTAGACACAGCGATGAAGTGAGTGGCGCAACGAACGGACATCCTAATGAGCGAGTCAAAATGCCGGTACTGTTGTTTACTCACTATCTCTGGATATTTCACAAAGGCAATATCGTGAATGGTGGCTACACACGGAACCTTCGACCGATGTGGCACGAAGAACCTGGGCCCCCAGAATAAATCCACTTTGGACGATCGGATCGAACGGGGCAGGAGAAGATTTTCCCAGAGTGTCCGCAGGCCGAATCGTTGCGAAGGAAGAGGCAACACATCGTAATTCACACGACGACTTCCGACTGGAATTGCATCGGGTGGTAACGCTCGTGCTGTGAACAGGGTGACTTCATCCTGAAGGTGGTTAAGCACTTCAGTGGTGTAAACAGCGATCCCGGCTTTCCTTGAGGCCTGCATAGGCCGGGCGTCAATCCCAATATGCATAGATCCCTACCAGGAAATGGGCTCTTGACCCGAGACGGTTGTTGATTGTGGCATCTGAGTCAAAGACCTGAACAAGGCATTGTCTTCGTATAGTTGCGCATAGTTGCCCGACGCCACCACCTTCCCTTGATCCATGACGTAAATGACGTCGCAGCGCTGCACCGTTGTCAGGCGATGAGCGATGATGATTACGGTCTTGTGATGCATCAGAGCGTAGATGGAGTCCATGATGTGTTGCTCGCTGATTGAGTCCAGTGCACTGGTGGCTTCATCCAGCACAATCACATCCGGGTCATGATAGAGCGCGCGAGCAATGCCGATGCGTTGGCGTTGCCCTCCCGAGAGTTGAACGCCGCGCTCGCCCACGCGGGTGTTGATACCTTGTGGCAACTGCTGGATGAGATCACCGATGTGCGCCATGGCTATCGCCTGTTCCAGCCTTAGTGGGTCGATCTGTCCATCCGGCACCCCCAAAGCAATATTATTGCGGATGCTGGCGTCGGTCAGGAAGATGCTCTGAGGAACGTAGCCAAGAGTGTTTTGCCAGGCACGCCGATTGGTGTCCGTAATGACTTGATTGTCCACCATCAACGTTCCTTCGTTGGGTGCAAGCAGCCCCAACAGCATATCGATACAAGTTGTTTTTCCTGCGCCGGACGGGCCGACAAAACCCACGGCTTGACGCGCTGGTATAGTCATGGAGAGAGCAGACAGAGCGGGTTCAGTCTTGTTGGGGTAAGTGAAACTGACCCTGTCCAGCTGGATTGTCTGTTGCGGTGTGAGCCTTTGTGTTCCCGTTGGCACCAGCGTAGAAACACGTAGTGACTCGATCAGATCGTTCCGGATTGCATGCAGCGCTGGCAGGTTGCCGCGTATCTGCGCGAGACTGGCATAGATCTGCTGGAAAGCGGGCAGCAGTTTGAAACCGGCCAGGGCAAACAGGGCCAGCAGTGGCAACAAACCCTCGACCCCATTGCTTTGTGTACGCAGCAGATAAAGCACAAGCATGATCACCGCGCCGTAGGCTGTCAGCTCAACGAGGTAACGCGGGATCTGTGCCAGCGCATTCATATTGCCTTGATGCTTGGCGAGTTGTTTTGCACTGATGGCAAAGTCGTCGACAAAGCGGGGCTGATGGCCTAGCAACAACAGTTCCTTGATGCCTCCAAAACCTTCGCTCATCAGACGAAAGCGTTGGTTGGCAGCAGCCACAGCATGAGCGCCATAACGCATCAGACGTCGGCGCACTGTCATGTAAAGTACGGCATAGATGAGCAAAAATGCTACGGCAACGATCGACGCGGCGGCTGGATTGACCAAGAAAATTGTGAGTAACAACAACGTCGCAGTGGCTAGTCTCGCGTTTAATTGCAGCAGTGGATTGATCACCTGTGCCATGACGCGGTGGCACTCGCTAGCGATATGGTTTGTCAGTGTCGCGCTGTGATGAGTGCTGTGGTAAAGCCAGTCTTGACTCAAATAATGTTGGAATAACCGTATGCTCAGTTCGGCGCCCAGGTTCTGGCCGTAATGCATCAGGTACCAACTGGTGATAATGCTGCAGAGGCTGCTCAGCGTGAGTAGGCCCAAGACGGTAAGGCCGGACCAGAATAGGAAATCGTTGACTGAGGTGAGGTCGCTGTTTTGATAGACATGAGCGACCCAACTGTCGCCTGTGAGCACATTGCTATCGCTGACCATGGCCATGAAAGGCAGAATGGAAGCAACACCAATGCCTTCCATCACGGCCATCAACAACACCAACCACTGCAGCTTAAGTACCTGGCTGCGTTGCCGGGGGGTGAGTAATGACCAAAGTTGGCGAATGTCCTTCCACATGATCAGTTACCGTACACTCCGTTTTATCTTTTGTGCCAGCTGGCTCTGCTTCAGTCTCTCGTAGAGTCCTAGTCGTTTGAGCAAAGGAATTGGCATGGTCAGCAACTGCCTGCGCCAGTCTCCGCGATCAAGTCGTATGTGTTCGAACAGCCCCTCCGCCTGGGCAATCCTGAAATCCTGGGTTTCCCACCATGGTTGAATGACCCGCTCCGGCCAGGTGATGTCATGCGGGTCATTTGCCACAAAATAGTCCCCCAGCGTTTTCAACAGCCAGTCGCGTCGATAGAGAGTGGGATTGTCGGTGTAGTTCATGTAGCGTGCCGTGGTTTGCAGAAAGCGCGGGTTGCTCGCACAACGCTGAATTTTATCGGGGTAGGCCTGCTCCGGATGCTCCATCCAGTACAACGCATTGAACAAGTGGCTTTGCCAGCGCTCTTCATTGCCCGGCACATTGTCGGCGGCCCAGTTGGGTTCACCTGCGTGACGGCGGCTGCGGTAAAGCACCGCATCGATGTCGTGATTGGTGAGCAACTCCACGCCATCTTCCAATTCTGATGCGTCTTGTTTGACGTTGTGAATGAGACGGAAATCGTTCTGCAGGTAGAGAATGTAGGGATGTTTTGCACGTTCCGCTAAAAAGCGGTACGCGGCACCAATGCCGATGTTGTGGCCGACGCCGTAATAGTCGAGGCCGAACTGTTTGGCGATTCGTATGTCTTTGCTGGAAATCTGCTGGAAGAAAATCAGCTTGTCGCTAGTGATGTCCAGTAGCCCATTTTCTTGATAAGAGGCGAGTGTGCGCAGCAGTGTTTTGTGTGACTGCCAGCTGAGTATCAACAAGGAAACAGGAATCATGTGTCGCTTCCTTGATCGCGCAGAAAGCCGTGCTCGATCAGAAAAGGCATGCCCTTGCGTGAGAAGTTGAGCCGCGAGAGGGTGCGGTCATTTACAAAGTGGTGACTGATAGTCTCTTCGGTGATCGGGTGTTTGTCCGAAATCTGATAGGTGTCGGGTAATCTCTGCATGTGCTCGGCATTCCTTGAAAACAGTGCGGCCCACACAGTCTGTTCCAGCCAATTGGCGCGAGGGCAGGGCTGGCGTCGGTAATAAGCACCAAGGCATGCCTCGATATAATCCATGTCGTAAGTGACGCTTGCAGGCAAATAGAACAAGCCGACGTTGACGCGCTCCAAGCCCTGGGTGTTGAGAACAGCAGGCCAGCGATCACAAGGCCAGGTGTAGGCATCCTGCCAGTCGCTCATGAAAAATCCCTGATGTCGCGTGATGGCTTGCAGTATCTCTTTGGGCTCTTTGAAAAACAACACGTCTGCATCCAGCACCATGAATGGTCGCCCGGCGGAGTAGTGTGCAAAATCAAGTAATTTGAGTGCGGGCCAGGTTTGTTCGGTGATGCGGTAGCGAAAGCTGTTGGGGCAATTCGCCAGCGCTTTTCTCATCTGCTCATCTGCTTGGGCAAATCCGATTATGTGTGCGCTCGGGAATGCATGAGTCAATGTCTGAATGTGTGCGGACGTCAGTGAACCATCATCGTGAATGAATATTGGCGGGCGCAAGCCGCTGAAGTGCAGAAAACTGCGCAGCGTCCAGATGCCGTTCACCACATCGCGTGCGCAAAGCAGGATGTGCAGATCAAATTCGTCATGAGCGCTGTCTGTGAATGGTGGCGCCTGCAGGATGCGATTCGCCTGTGTGGCGTATGTTCGGTGATACCACCATCGCAAAGCTTTGCGTCGAAGGTTGAACACCGTTGTGCGGGGATGACGTAACCGTCGCGCACTCAGCGCTGGTATTCCCGGGCTGAACAGGGCAGGGACGCCATGGTTGCCAAGCAGACGGGTATCGGTCAGATCTGGATGGCGATAGGACAAAATGGTCAGCAGGCATTCTTCCGTGCCCATATGACGATTGCTGAGCGTGTCATTCAGCAAGGTCTCGTAATGCGGGGCCAATTGACGGATGGCGGCAGCGGTGCCACCAAAGAGCCCTCCTTTGCAGCAGCGGTCAACGTAGTCGGTCTGGCAATACTGCGCCAATGCCTCGCGATCAAAGCCGTGCATTTCCGTATTTTTTTCATATGGAGTGGCCAGCAGACAGAGTTTGTCTATCTTCTCGGCCAGATCGACAAACAGTTGTTCGTTGATCAGCCCGTGCTCGCCCGGGTAGAGATGCTGGTGTATTCCACAGTCTACCCAGAATAGTGCTTCGTGATTTGCACGCGTGCGTGCTGCTTCCGCCAGCCAGAAGAATTTGGACATCACCAGCGGAATGTAATGAGGCAGTTGGGCCTGCGGAGACTGCGAAAGCCAATCTGCCTGTTGTTGCCATTTGGCTGACTGGCGGATCTGCTGGATGGGCTCGAAGTACGGTTGCTGTTCAAGAATGGCTTGGCTGAGAGAGTGAACTTCCGTTGGTTTGTTGCCGCGCTGTTTTCGGATGAGGGGATGCAGGTGTTCTTCGGCGTAGATCACCATGGGTAAATTCAGTTCGAGCAGGCGACGCAGGCTGTGGATATAGCGTGCGAAAGGACGGCGAAATCTCTTGTGGGTCTGGCCGCGTCCGATGTCGAGGATGCCGGTGACGATTGTAGGTTTTGTCGTTTGTATGATCGTATGCTGCAGAGTGGGTCTGGATTGGTTTAGCTTATGCTGGCAGTGGTCAGAAAACAAAGGGTGTCATTAGTGATGTCATTGTTTGTGGGAGCGGGCCTGCCCGCGATTGATTTTGTGTCGCACGGAGCAGATCGCGAGCAGGCTCGCTCCCACAGGGTTGGATTAACGGTTGACCCAGTTTCCGTGGCGCAAGCCGGAGACGCGGCCAAACTCTCGTACGTTATCTGTAATCAGCATTGCGTTGACGGCCATCGCGTGCCCTGCAATCAGAATATCGTTCGGCCCTATCGGATTGCCGACCTCTTCGAGTTGTCGCTTTATGAGGGGTGCCTGCTCGGTCGCTGCTCGACCCCAGTCGGATATGCTGTCAAGCCGGGACACAAAGTCAGCAACAATGCCGGCCATTTTGGGCTGGCACGCTTGTTGTTCGCGCCGAACAGGAGCTCTGCGTAAGTGATGGCGGATATGCAGATGTGGTCTCCTGCAGTGCTGACTTCCTGCAGGCGGTCCAGAACATTGAGCGGACGCTGGCGAATGATGAAGCTGCAGATATTGGTGTCCAGCATGTAACGTGTGCGCGCCATTAGAGCTTCACTCGCTCGGGGTCTGCAAGGGGTTCACGCTCCAAGAGAAAGTAATCATCGGCGCCTTCCACTTCGACGAAGCTACTCCAGTTCTTGCGCACTGGCGTAATGATGATGGTGTCGCCCTGCCGGTGCATTTCTACTTCCGAGACTCCTTTGAGTTCCATTTCGCGTGGCAGGCGGATCGCTTGGTTGCTGCCGTTCTTGAATATACTGGCTCTGGTCATTTGTCGGGCTCCCTCAGAAACGGTGTGTAAGCTTGAGTCTAGTTGTAGATTGGCATATGTCAAACATATGCAGCAGCGCTAGATACAGAGATATCTTCAGGGTATCAAACCGGACCGCACTGATGCCGTCACTAAACGCGAAAGGATCGCCAGCATAGACGAGGTAGGCTTTGTGAGTGTGTAGCGACAATCCACAAATGCGTTTCATATCCTGGTGCAGTTCGGGCTTATAAGTGGAGCTGGACGGAATCTCCATCGGAATCAGATTGCGTCCCTGTTGAAACAGAAGGTCCGCTTCCAGACCATTGCTGTCGCGGTTAAAGTAGAGGCTTGCGAGTTTGCCCTGGTTGAACAGATTCTTCGCAAAATCCAACACCACCATATTCTCGACAAGATGACCCAGCAAAGGGTCACGTGCTACCTGTGCTGCACTTTCAATTTCAAGCAGAAAACTCAACGAGCCTGTTCCAGTGAAGTAATACTTTGGCGACTTGATGACGCGTTTACCGAAGTTGTCGAAGTAAGGAGGTAGCTTGTAGACGAGAAACGAGGCTTCGAGAATCGATAGCCAATGTTTGATGGTGTTGCTACTAACCCCCACAGGGGCTACAGCCACTTCTTCAACAACTCCGCATTCCTTTGCGCGATCCGCACAATCCGCTCCAGCGTCGCGTGACTTGACAGAGAAGTGTCCTTCATCAGTACCTGCGCTTCATCGGCAACGGCGCTTTCGGCATGATCTATGAACCGACGTAGCACACCCGCCTGGCGGCGCAGAGCAACTCCCGTCTCTTCCTGAAACGCAGTCATTGCAGCGGCATCCAACGCTCCAAGGTGCCAGGCGTTGCCAAGGGGCATTGCCATGCGGTCACTCAGCGTGTCATAGACGAGGGTACAGACGAGATCATAGGTGGGCGACAGGACAACATTGCGCCCGGTGTGCAGCAGAGAGAAGTTCTTGCCATGCGCGTCCTGATTACCGATCACAAGATTGAAAAAAATGCGCTTGATCAACTCCTGCTGGTGGACTGCGGCGGGCGTGCTGAACTGTCGCAGTATTCTGAACAGGTCACCGAATCGCGGGCCACCATCCTGCGAGTACTTGCGCGCGGACGGAATGCACATGATCTGACAGGTATCTTCCTGATGCAGACGTTGCGTCTTGCCACTGGCATCGGTTAATCGGTCGTATCGAGTGACCACATAACAGTCGTGTTCTGCCCCCGCCGCATTGCGGAAAGGTACCAGTCTGACGTTTGGCACCTCCAGACCGGCACGTTTAGCCGCTCGCATACATAGCAATTCGTTCTCGACGAGTGCCGGAAACCGGTCTGATGGTGGCTTGAGGATGTGCGTGGAAGGGTGTTGGCCCGGCAGGTGCAGCGCGCCGTCTTCATCCAGGATCACCGGTAGTTTGTTTTGCGCGCCAGCCAGACTCAGTCGCATACCGAGCGTGTTATTGGGCAGGAGCGGGTTTTTCTTGATACGTTCTACCAGATCGCCCAGTGTGGCGTCATTCAGCGCAGGCTGCCTTGGTGTCACATCGGTATGTGGCGGGGTGTTGGGCGACTCGATAGTGATGGCGCCAGCGACATCGCCCCCCGTGGCTTCAAGCAGTTGTGCGAAGTTGTTGTTGGCAGTTCCCAGCTCAGTGGCGAGCAAGTCGCGTATCACGCCTTCAGGCAGCAGATTCTCAAAGAAGGGGAAGGTACTGGAATCTGGCCAGGGCTCTTCGCGTATCGGCATGGCGACTGACAGGGGCGGGCCGTTGCTCGTCACATAGTCAGTCAGATATTGGAAACGCATGCGCTCGTCTTCGATTGTCAGGAGACCGCATGGTTTACCGTGAAAGCAGATAAATAAATCCATCAGCGTTCACTCAGCGCTGGGACATTGACTGACTCGGGTGCGGTGAGTGTGATACGAATGCCCAGCGCTTCGAGGGCTTTGAGTGCCAGACCTATTTGCGCACTGGACTTCCCGTTCTCGATATTACTTAGGGTACGTGTGCTGAGCCCGGCAACACTAGCCAGTTCGTCTTGGCGCATTCCAAGGGCTTGTCGCGTGTCGCGGATGAAGTGTCCAATGCGTGTGCTGTCCATAAGTGTGCCGCAGGCGTTAATATGCATGAGCGTGCATATTGCCTGTTGAGACGTACCGTGGCAAGCAAAATATGCACGCTCGTGCATAGTGTCTGCCCACCCCACGGGGGGCGGCAGTTTCAATTGCACGGCATTGGCCTTGCCGCAGGCTCGCAGCGTCGCAGGTGTGTCAATACCTCGGTAGACTTCGGCTGTTTGATGTGGGAGCTTGCTTGCAAGCGATAGTTTTGCGGACGGGGCGAGAATCAATCGCTTGCAGGCAAGCTCCCACAATTGGAGAGGGATCTCATGAGCACACAGACCTATCCGCAGTTTCTTCATCACGGCGCCGCCGATGGCGTCACTGGTAGTTGTCACCGTTACATCGCCAGCCCTGCATTGCATCTGCTTATTGATTGCGGTTTGTTTCAAGGCGTAGAGGCAGGCGATGGCGAGCGGCGCCCTCCTGAAATCGAGTTCGATATCTCTCTCGTCCGTGCCCTGGTCGTCACTCATGTGCATATCGACCACATCGGACGTCTTCCGTATTTGTTGGCTGCCGGTTTCAAGGGGCCAATCTTATGCAGTATGCCCTCCGCACGTTTATTGCCTCTCGTGATTGAAGATGCCTTGAAGATGGGCTTCACGCGCGACAAGCGTGTGATCGATGATTTCCTGGCGACAGTGCAACAGCAACTGATGCCGCTGAACTACAAGCAATGGTATGTGATGGTGAATCAGGATCTACTGCAGTTGAAGGTACGACTGCAGATGGCGGGGCATATTCTCGGTTCGGCTTATGTGGAGTTGGATTTGCGGTGGCGTGAGTCGGTTGATTCGGCATGGCAATCGCATCGCACTGTGTTCTCAGGAGATTTGGGGGCGCCATATTCGCCATTGCTGCCTTCGCCGAAGGCCCCCTATGCAGCGGATACGTTGATCATTGAGAGCACCTATGGGAATCGCCGCCATGAGAGTCGGCGTGAGCGCCGGTTCAAGCTCAAGGCGCTGGTGGAGAGAGCGCTGAAGGATGGCGGATCGGTGTTGATTCCGGCGTTCAGTATCGGGCGGACGCAGGAGTTGTTGTATGAGTTTGAGAGCATTATTCATGAGGCTGAGGTGGGTCGCCTGCAGGGCAGGCTCCTACACGAACGTCAACCTGTAGGAGCCTGCCCTGCAGGCGACAAGAGCCGTCAGAGTGTTGATTGGGCGGAGCTGCAAATCATCGTGGATTCCCCGCTAGCTGCAAAATTCACCGACGTGTATCGCGAGCTGAAACCCTTCTGGGACAAGGAAGCACTACAGCGTGTGAGAGCAGGGCGGCATCCCCTGGATTTCGAGACACTGCTGACGATCGATTCCCATGAAGATCATGAAAAGGTTGTGCGGTATCTGGTAGAAACGAAACGCCCGGCGATTGTGATTGCAGCCAGTGGCATGGCGGCGGGTGGTCGAATCGTGAACTACTTGAAAGCGATGATTGATGATCCCGTGCACTGCGTTTTGTTTGTGGGGTATCAGGTGCCGGGAACGCCAGGCCATGCGATTTTGAAACAGGATGTTGTTGAATTAGATGGGGAGAGGTATTCGATACGAGCGATGGTCGCTTCGATAGGGGGTTACAGCGCGCATGCGGATCAGCAGAATCTGTTGAGTTTCGTACGGGGTATGAAGCGTTGGCCTCGGCAAGTGCGGGTGGTGCATGGGGATGATGAGGCGCGGAGAGCGCTGAAAGGATTGTTGGAGCGTATGGCCGGTGCTGCTGGGGTGGAGATGGAGGTGGTGTTGCCGGGGAGGACTTGACGCGGCAGTTCGCCTGCAGGGCAGGCTCTTACGGTTTGTTTTTGTAGGAGCCTGCCCTGTAGGCGACAGGCCGGATCAGCTCTGGTGCAGGGTGGTAAGCACGCGCTTGTGGATCGGACTCCACGCCATGTACACGACAAAGATGGCCATAAAGAGCGTAAACATGAACGCATCGCTGGCATTGAAGAGGTATCCCATCAGACCGATAGAGCCGAAGAAGGCGCCTGCAAAGTACAGCCCTACAACTGTCTGTTCACGGGTATAGCCCGCATTGAGTAAGCGGTGGTGCAAATGATCAGTGCCAGCAGAGAAGGGCGACTGTCCCTTGAGTGGACGCTTAATGAGAAGGCTGACTGTATCGATCAGTGGAATTGCCAGGAACCAGAGTGCATACACTGGTGACATCATCGCGTCTGCACCCTGTGTCGCTTCGATGATCAACCACGTCAATATAAATCCCAGCATGGTGCTGCCAGCATCACCGAGATACACCAAGGCGCACTGCTTCCACGGCAAGCGGAAGTTCAGCATCAGGAAGGCCAGCAGTGAGCAGATAAGCAGGGTCGTGAATTGCAGCATAGCGATATGGCCAGCATCGAATGCCACGATTCCCAGGAAGAACAGCGCGACGACAACCAAGCCGCCTGAGAGACCATCAATGCCATCGGTCATGTTCACAGCGTTGATTACGCCAACGGTAGCAAACATCGTGACAGGGATGGCGAGAATCCCAAGCTCAATCGGACCGAAAGCGAAAAGATTACCCAAGGACAAGAGTTGATTGCCTGCCACGGCAGCCATCAACCAGGCAGCAAAACCATGAGCGCCCATGCGCACTGAGACACGCAGTTCACGCGCATCATCGAAAATACCAACAAAGAGAACCAGTGCCGAAATGGCAAGCATCGCACTGTAATGCACCAAAACCACAGGAGTGAAGAAACTCATGCAGAGCGTGCCGACATAGATGGCGAGACCGCCGATGAGAGGGGTAGGGGCTTTGTGCTGTTTCCTACCACCAGGGATGTCCAACAGACCCACCCGGCTGGCGACTGGCTTTAGCGCAAATAGCGAGATCGAGGTGATCACAAACGCACTTAAAAGATTTATGAAGCTCATGGCTAAATTACCGATACACTCAGGTTAAAGAAAGGGTTCGAGTGCCTTGTTCCTTGTAAATCCATCCATTGCAACGAAATCTGCTGTGTCCTTGAGGGGGCACCAGGCACCCTCAAGGACACAGCTCACTTTTCACTTCACGCCGTACAGAACCTGCACACCAGCGCTGGTGATGAACTCGTAGTCCATCTTGCCATCGCCATTCGCATCTTTGGCGCGGAATGCAACACCATCGGCATTCTTGAACTGGGTCAAGTAGAGCTGATCAGCAGTTGCCAGCGGAGTCACGAAGAAGCTTGGCTTGAAGCGACCCACGCCGTTCACGTTCACAAACCCTGTACTGCGGTCAGTGGTGGTTGTCAGCCCTGCCTTGGACACGGTGGTGTAGAACACATCGCTGTCGACGAACGGCAGGATGTGTTGAGTGATGCCGTTCGCACACGTCATTGTGAACGCATAGCCAGGTGCAGTCGGTGCGCCAGTCGGTGCTGTGAAAGACACTGCACCGCATTGACCGCTCTTGCCTGCAATGTTCTCGAAGGCAAACACACCGGAGAAGCGCTGGCTGCTACCCAGGCTGAGTTCGACTGAGCCGTTGTTGCGGAAGGTTGTGCTGAAACCAGCCTTCTCAACCGCCGCAGCGAAGGACAACACATCAGCCGCAGCGCCTGACAGCTCCACCGCAACGCCGTTGGACACAGCCACTGCACGGCCATCAGGCAGATAGGTAACACCGTTCGGCACTATGCTTGGAACCAGACGTACTGCTGTTGAAGTGGCTGCATATGACTCGGTGGAGTTGCCTACGCGCAGGGCACCGGTCAGAGCATCGGTTGTGACACTGAGTGCTTCAGTCGCGCTGAAGAAGTTGAGACCGCCTTCTACCAACTGACCTTGTACAAGTGCTGCACCAAATGCACCCTGCAACGCGTTTAGCAGGGAGGCAGTTGCGCTCAGACCTTTAACATTCACATTCGGGTTGGAGAACGCACCATTCCCTTTCAGGCTGCCAAGAATTCTGGCGACGCTTGACACGCTGACACCCAGATTATCCAGTTTGGCATTCGCTCCGGATTCATCAATGTCTGAATCCGACCTCACGGAAATACTGTTCTGGAGTGCTCGGACCAGAATGCTGGGGTTTTCCATCAGTTCGCTGACAGGGGTAGCCGGGTCCAAGCCAAGAGTAGTGGCGAGATCACTGATTGTGTTCTCGATAGCCTTGGTGGCAACGTCTACTGCGGCATCGATCATGGCGTCCGACAGTGGGGCACCCGCTTCGATCGCGGCGTTAAGCACAGAGGCAGTGGCATCGACCAGATTCTGGATTTCATCTGGAGTGCTGTCGTCGCTGATCAGATCTGCCGATGCTGCCAAGGTTGACTCGGCGATGTCACTCACCTGATCGATCTCGGCCTGAGTCAGTTCGCCTTCTTTATCGCCCAGTGCTTCCAACAGACTGGACACATTGTTGATCGCGTCTGTCATTGCTTCTTCATCGATATCACCACCCGCTTCGCTAGCCTGACCGGCAAGACTTAAGGCATCGCCTGTTGTGCCGAGCAGCTCCAAAGCATCTTCTGTGGATATGGAGTCAATCTGGTCCAGAGCATCTGCCAGCAAATCTGCGGCATCGTCAATAGCGCCTTCGATCGCATCGATCTGGCTGTCATCAGGGACTTCATTCGGGTCAATGATGATGTCATCAAGGGCATCGTTAAGATCATCGGTGCCTGCACCAACGTCTACTTCGGGTTCGGGCTCTGGTTCCGGCTCTGGATCAGGGTCGCCGCCACCGGTTGTTGTGCAGGTATCTGTGAATGCTGTGAGGGTATCGAATGCGCCAGAGGAGCCTACGACGCTGAATTGCCCTTGCACGGCATAGGCTTCGGTGAAGTGTTGAGCCAGTTCGCCTGGTTCGCCTTCAGTGTCCGGGTTCAGTATGAAAACAGAACCACTTTCAGAGGCTGGGCTGAGGTCACAAGTCGTTCTGACTTTCGGGAATTTGGTCACCACCGGGTGTCCGGTGCCGAAACCAATCATTTCTGGCTGGCCAGAGCTGTGTTGTTGCACAACGATACGGTAGGTGTAATGCGCGCCGTGGTTAAAACGATCAAGGATGGTGGTGAAAGCGGGGTGTTTGCTGGCTATCGCTTCCAGTAGTTCCATCGCGTTGATGGTGATAGTCCCGTCAGTAACGGTGACCGGGCCATTGTCTGAATCGTTTGAAATGTTAGCCAGAACGACGGCAGTACCGCTGTCATCTTGGCCCAGCAGACGCATGGATTGGCCACTGGGGACCCCGCCCTGAATTGTGTTGCCACCACCGCTTACAGCGAGAATCAGTTCAGGGATCATGGCTTCCATACGACGGTCTGAGTCGTTGTCCTGGAAGGTCACTGCGACTCTGAAACTGTAATCACCATCGGTCAGATCTTCGGATTTCAACAGCGTGAAGCTGAAACTCGGGATGCCGAAGTTATCGATGATGGGCACACCCGTGACATTACCAACGATACCGTCGGCGCCAATGGTTGGTGTGGAAGAGAACCCGGCACTTGCACCAGCGCCAGTGATGACGACCTCATTGTCCTGCAGCGAGAGGTCTCCTGCGTGAGTGTAGACACCCAGTCCGGTCAGCAGGCCCGCCATGGCGACTCGGCTGATGCACTTGTAGCTGCGACGATTCTTCATCATTTTCATTCCCTCAAAGTTCCGTTGGGTTGTAGCTTAGGATAAGTTGTCAGTTGCGCAATTTGATTTCCGTGAGACTGTGATTTACATCACGTTCACAGCTGGTGCATCTGCTCAGGGCCGCGATTATGGCATTTAAGGTCGCTATTTGCCTACCCGCATCATGGTTATTCTGTGATATAGACCCTGTTTTTCCACGGAAAATCTGTTCATGGCAGGCCATACAGTACCTGTTTGCCGTTAGCGTCGATCATTTCGTAATCAACTCTGCCGTCGCCATTGAAATCACCACCCCGGAATGAAATGCCATTGCTGATTTCATTCTGGTTCAACCAGATCTGGTCTGCTGTCTTCAAAGGGTGTACAAAAAATGACGGTTTGAAATTGCCGACTCCGGGAATGTTGATAACACCGGTGTCACGATTTGTTTCCACCTTCAAGCCCTCTCCACTGACGGCAGCATAAAATGTGCCATTGGCCACGAATGGCAGTACGCGCTGCTCTATCCCATTGGCGCAGCGTATTTTAAAGGCATATTCCTCAGAACTGGGTGAACCTTGCGGTGTGCCAAAACTGACTGCACCGCACTCCCCTGAAGCACCGGCAATATTGTCAAGCGCAAATGCACCAGAAAAGTGCTCACCGCCACCCAGCGCGATGCCCACACTGCCGTTGCTACGGAAGCTCGTATCGAAACCAGCGCCCTCGACTGCAGAAGCGAAACCGGTGATATCCCGAGGTGCTGCCGCAAGCTCAACGGCGATGCCATTCTTGACGGCAAGCAAACGGCCGTCTGGCAATTTGCTGAGTCCTTCCGGGATTGATGAAGGGACCAGCCGCATGCTGTTGACTTGCAGAGACATCGTTGTGGAAGGTCCCGGGGCTGTGATCCTGCCCGTGACTGGATCGACAGTAATACCACTTGCACCAAGTGCAGAGGAGACCGCACCTAATGCTGTGCGGGTGCTCTGGCCAGCTACACCGATATTGCTGGGGTTGTTGAAAGCGGTGCTTATGCTGGAAGCAATGCGCTGGGCATCTGCTGAGCTGACTCCTCGTCCCGTGAGTGAGGTAATAATGCTGCTTTGATTCACTGAGGTGGTGGGGCTTAAAGGGATTGCATGGCGTAACGCCGCTTCCAACAGGACTGGATTGCTCGCCAGTTGGGTGCGTGCCAGGGTCGTGTTGCTGAGGTTAAGGGTGACTCCCAGCGTCGTTGCCAACGCGGGCAAAGAGTTTTCTATGGCTTTGCTGGTCAGCGCAGCGGCGGTATCGGCAAGACTAGTGCTTAACGATGCGCCAGCATTCAGGGTCTTGGTCAACACCTCGGTTGTGGCAGTGATTATGGCAGCGAGGTTAGCGCTGCTGGTGGTGCTGGTAATCAGCCCACTGCTGTTGCTCAATGTCGTCTGGGCAATGCTGCCGATCTGCGACTTCTCGGCACTGGTCAAGGTACCCTTATCTTTGAGTGCGGCGATGACGTCTGCGAGTCCATCTAGAGAGGCAGTCACATCACTTGGAGCAATGCTGCCTCCGCGTTGACTGGCACTGCTGGCCAGTTCCAGCGTACGGTTCAATGTCTCCAGCGCGCTTATGGCTGCCGTGTTTGTCAGGGTCCCGGCGGCGATCTGTTGAGTGGCTTGTGTAGAGACGGTCAGCGCCTTGGTAAAGGCGGCTGTGATAGCCGTCATGGTGGATTCGGGAATCGGGCCTGTCGCGGGAAGGCTGATGTTGTTCAGTGCCGTTGAGAGTTCTGTGGTGGATTGCGTTGCGCCGGAACCCCCGGTCGTGCCTCCGCCACCTGTACCTCCCCCCCCGGTGCCACCTCCACCCGAAGTGGTCGTGCAGGTTTCGCTGAATGCTGCTGGCGTGGACGCAGCGCTGCCGCTAGCCCCCGTGACACTGAATTGCCCCTGTACGGCATGCGCGAGCGTGAAGTTTTTGGCCAGCTGCTTGTTGTTCAGGATAAACACCTGATCTGCCTGTGACTGCGGAGAGAGTGTGCAGGTTGTCTGGATCCGTGGCAGAGCGCTGAAACTGCCACTTTGCAGTGTTCCGAAGCGCATGGTCTCAGGCCCGGCAGTCTGTTGAGTGACGATTCGATAGGTATAGTGCGCCGCGCTGCCAAATTCGTTGAGCACCGTCTCGAAAGTCGGCGCGGTCGCTTTGACTCGATCCACCAGGTTATCTGAGTTGAATGTGACATTGGCGCCGCTAATACTGATTGGTCCTCCCGTGGAAGGGTTGGTGACGTTGACGAGCAGCGTCAAATCACCGGTATCGTCGCGGCCAAGCACCTGTAGCGTCTGTCCGGAAGGGATGTTGCCGGTCAGTGTTGAGCCACCGTTGGTGACAACGATATTGACCGTTTGTATGACTGCCTCGATACGACGCCCGGAGTTGTCATCGTCAATGACTACACCCACCCTGAAACTGTAAGTGCCATTAACAAGTGTGCCATTCTTCGCGAAGCCAAAGCTGAAACCGGGAATGCCAAGGCTGGAGGTTTTGGGAACCCCTGTCACTTTGCCGATTATCCCTGTGCTGCTGATGGCCGGTGACTGGGTAAAACTCGTGCCGCTGATCGTGATCTGATTGTTGGTGAAAGTGAAATCACCTGCCTGCACGCTACCGGCAACGCTGAGGGCGGCGGCGATGCCGCTGACAAGCAGTGGCTTTTTGAAACTCTGATAACGGGTTTGATGACTCACAGCTGCAACCCCAGTTGTATCCCTGCGTATCCGTAGGGTTGTTCGGAAAACGAGCCGCTCAACGGGTTGTTGTAATGCGGAATCACACCGAGAAACTGATTACTGAACAACTTTCCGGTCAGGCTGATATTGAAGTAGGGCGTTATCCAGTAGCTGATACTGCCGCGCAGGCTGTGATTATCGGATGCATCGGCGGTGTTTACATTATTGGCCTGGAGGAACGATGGCAACAGCACGTTCGAGGGGTTGACAACCGTGGTGATATCGCTGGCGTTGATGCGCAGGTATTCATAGCTCAGCTGTACAGGAATGCGTGGGGTGATCTGCCAGTTAAAACCACCTCCCAGCAGCAAATGTCCTTCTTCCACCATAAAGGACTGATCGAAGGCGCTGGCGAGGCCAATGACCCGGATGTCCGAACCTGTGCCAGAGGAGGCCTCTGTCTCGGCATAGCCTGCCCATACTGAGGTCGTGAAGCTGTCTCCCAGCGGCATACTGTAGATCAGGCGAGCCTGCCAGCCTTCATCTTCCAAGTTCTCCAGTCGAAAAGTCTGGGGCTGCGTGAACAACACAGAGGCGTTGCCGCTCAGGATAATTTTGTCGAGGGAGCCGGAGAAGTCATCCGTCTTGTTCTGAGTGCGGGTGAGCTCCAGACTGGCCGAGTGCCAGGCGCGGGCGTTGTCAAAATAACCAGCCTCGAAAAAATTCCACTTCAAACCATAGGCTGTGCTGGTGGTGGACAACGCGTCGTCGATGTCCACTAGGTTGATGGACCTTATTTCGCCCAGATCAATGGTGAGGTCTTGCTGCTGCCTGCGGTAGAAAGCACTGAGAAAAGAAGTGATGCCGACATTCAGCTCGACCCTTTCACCGTCGAGATCGCCGCTGTCACCTTCCAGTTGCCGTGTGCCTGCTAGCAGCTGCTCGCGCATGTCCAGAAAGTCGATGGAGTCGTTGACGGCCAGTTTGCTGGCGGTAAGGTCGAATTTCATGGGGTCGAGAGTGTAAGCGCTGAGGTGATCGGAACTCATCCAGCCCAGAGGGGTATCAGCACTGACAGCAGTGCTGGTGCCAAGTGTGATCGTAGCGATGGAAAACGCGAGAAGAGCAGCACGGGACTGGCGGGTGACGATTGGGCTGGGCATGGAAAAATACTTCATAAATTTGCGCAACAGTGACGGCCTCGCCAAGCATGCACTGAGCGAGGGATTCATATGGTAATACCTGAAGCCGCGAGCTTAGTGTCTGTGCCTGTTATTGTCCAGCCAAGCCACGGTAAAAAGTTGTGTAAATTTATACACTTTGCGCTGTTATTTGATGCAGCCCACAGCTTCGTTGCAGGCATGTGTCCAGGCGGGGATTTTTTTGTGTCATTCTCCGCGCTATATCGGATAAACTTACCCGCGCCCTGATGCTCTCGGAAGAGCCTTTAAAAAAGCCCTCGGGTGCAACCTCATTAAAAGTCTTCGGAATCTTCTGCATATCACTGATTCCGTAGCGCTAATAACAGAGCCATTCATGCGTTTGAAATGTATTAAATTAGCCGGTTTCAAGTCCTTCGTTGATCCCACTACGGTAAATTTTCCCAGCAATCTTTGTGCGGTGGTCGGGCCTAATGGCTGCGGCAAATCTAACATTATTGATGCGGTGCGTTGGGTGATGGGGGAAAGCTCCGCGAAGAACCTGCGCGGCGAGAACATGACCGACGTTATTTTCAATGGCTCGGGCGGGCGCAAACCGGTGGGGCAGGCCAGCATCGAGCTGGTGTTCGACAATAGTGACAACCGCATCAAGGGCGAATACGCCCAGTACAACGAGATTTCCATCAAGCGCAAAGTGTCTCGCGACGGCCAGTCCGGGTACATGCTCAACGGCATTAAGTGCCGCCGCCGCGACATCACCGATATCTTCCTGGGCACCGGTCTGGGCCCGCGCAGTTACTCCATCATCGAACAGGGCATGGTGTCGAGGCTGATCGAATCGCGTCCCGAGGACCTGCGTATCTTCATCGAGGAGGCCGCCGGCATCTCCAAGTACAAGGAGCGCCGTCGCGAGACCGAGAACCGCATCAAGCGTACCCGCGAGAACCTGGAGCGGTTGACCGACCTGCGCGACGAGCTTGGCCGCCAGCTGCAGCACCTGCACCGTCAGGCGCAGGCCGCCGAGAAATACGGCGAGTTCAAGCAACAGGAACGCGCCATGACGGCGCAGCATAACGCGCTGCGCTGGAAGGCGCTTAACGATGAGTTGCAGATCAAGCAGGCCGCCATCGGCGAGCTGGAGATCCGCATCGAGGCCACCATCGCGCAACAGCGCTCGATTGACGCCCAGATCGAGAAGCATCTTGTCGACAACTCTGAATTCAACGACCAGCTGAGCGAAATCCAAGGCCGTTACTACAGCCTGGGCAGCGACATCGCCCGCATCGAACAATCCATCGAGCACCATATCGAGCGCGTCAGTCAGCTCAAGCGCGATCTGGCCGAGACCCAGCAGGGCTTCGGCGTGACGCAGGGTGAGCTGGAATCGGACGTCAGCAAGGTGGCCTCGCTGGAGGCGGAGCTGCGCATCATCGAACCGAAGCTAGAAGAGGCGCAGGCCGTGGAGGAGGAGTCCGCCTTCGCGCTGGAGGAAGCCGACGAGCGGATGCAGCAGTGGCAGCAGGAGTGGGATGAGTTTAATCGCCGTGCCGAAGAGCCGCGCCAGATCGCCGAAGTCGAGCAGTCCCGCATCCAGCAACTGGAGAAAATCGTGGAGCGTGGCCTGGATCGCAAGGCTCGACTGCAAGAAGAGAAGAAGGCTCTGGGCGACAACCCGGAGCAGGACGTTATCGACGAGCTGTCGATTCAGGTCTCCCATCTCGAAGAACAACTGGAGCTGCATCAGACCAGCAACAGCGAGCTGGCCGACGACATTGAAGAAGAGCGCAGCCGCGTGCAGACCATCGCCAGCGATCTGGACCGTGCGCGTAGCGAGCTGCAGAGCCTGAAGGGCCGCCATTCGTCACTGGAAGCACTGCAAAAAGCAGCGCTGGGGCGTAACAACGAGGGCCTGAACCGCTGGCTGCAAAGCCGCAACCTCAGCCAGCACAAGCGTCTCGGCGAGAGTATTCGTGTCAGCAGCGGCTATGAGTCGGCGGTAGAAGCCGTGCTCGGGGATTATCTGCAGAGCATCTGTGTCGAGAACATCGACAATGTCGAGACCTTGCTTAAAGAGCTGCCCGCCGGACTGTTGTCGTTGGTGGACATGGGCGTGGTCAGCGATAAGCCGTCTGCCACTTCAGGACGGGTACTGCTGTGCACCAAAATTGATTCGAGCTGGGACAGTGCCGCGCTGCTCGCGGGCATCTACGTCGCCGACGATCTGCCTGCGGCATTGAGCCTGCGTGCCAGCCTCATCGCCAATGAGTCGATTGTGACGCGCCAGGGTGTGTGGCTCGGCAAATCCTGGATTCGGGTTCGCAAGGCGGCTGATGAAAAAGCGGGCCTGCTGGAGCGCAAGGGCGAGATTACGCGCCTCGAAGAGAACATCGCTTTGCAGCAGTCCCGTGTTGACGAATTGCTGGAAGCACAGGCACTTAGCCGCCAGACTTTGCGTGATATCGAGTCTCGGCGCGAAGATGTCCAGCGCCAGATTGCCCAGACAGCACGGCAGTACAGCGAGCAGAAATCCCAGCTTGGCGCTCGCTTGATGAAAGTCGAGCAGAACAACCTGCGCCGCGAGCGGCTGCAGCACGAACTGGACGAGCTGATGAAACAGCTTGCGACCGAAGAGGAAAACACGGCGCTGGCGCGCTCCAATCTGCAGAGCGCGCTGGATGCCATGGAAGAGGACACCGAGCGCAAAGAGACTCTGCTGCAACAGCGCGACGAACGACGCGAGCGGTTGGATCAGGCGCGTCAGAAAGCGCGGCACGATAAAGATGTGGCCCATCATCTGGCGCTGCAACAACAGTCATTCAATTCCCAGCTCAAGTCCGTGCGGGACACCTTGGACCGCATGGCTTCGCAGGTGCAGCGCGCCAAGGAACGCATCGAGTCCCTGAGCCGTCAGCTGGCCGACTCCGATTCGCCATTGGAGATGAAGCGCGCCGAGCTGGAGATGCAGCTGCAGAAGCGCCTCGAAGTGGAAGAGCAGCTGACCGCCGCCAAGGCGCGTGCCGATGGCAACGAACATACCCTGCGCGGGCTGGAGCAGCAGCGC
The DNA here is from genome assembly GCA_040384465.1 of Pseudomonadota bacterium. Classification (GTDB taxonomy): domain Bacteria; phylum Pseudomonadota; class Gammaproteobacteria; order Pseudomonadales; family Pseudohongiellaceae; genus UBA5078. The sequence goes on from JAZKJF010000001.1 coordinate 209,504, forward strand.
GCCCAGTTCGAACGTGCGGCAGGCGGGCTGCGGGAACAATTGATGGAACACCGCCTCAAATGCGAGGGCGATCTGGTCAAGCGTGAGGCGCTGGCACAGCAACTGGTAGACAGCAAATACGATCTGCAGACGGTGCTGGCGAATCTCCCGGAAGAGTTGGATCAGGCCACCTGCGAGAACGAACTCGCGGCGATTGCCCAGCGCATTCAGCGGCTGGGAGCGATCAACCTGGCCGCCATCGACGAATACAAGCAGCAGTCCGAGCGCAAGGTCTATCTGGATTCGCAGAACGACGATCTGGAGCGCGCGCTGACCACTCTCGAAAATGCGATTCGCAAGATCGATAAAGAGACTCGCACCCGCTTCAAGGAGACTTTCGACAAGATCAACGCCGGCCTGCAGGAGTTGTTCCCGAAGGTGTTCGGAGGCGGGCATGCCTACCTGGACATGACGGGTGAAGATCTGCTGGATACGGGGGTGGCGATTATGGCGCGGCCGCCAGGCAAGAAGAACAGTACCATCCATCTACTTTCCGGTGGTGAGAAGGCCATGACGGCGATTGCGCTGGTGTTCTCGATATTCCAACTCAACCCGTCGCCGTTCTGTATGCTGGACGAAGTAGACGCGCCGCTGGACGATGCCAACGTCGGTCGTTATGCGCGTCTGGTGAAGGAAATGTCGGAGTCCGTGCAGTTTGTCTTCATCACACACAACAAGCTGACCATGGAAATGGCTAATCAGTTGCTGGGGGTGACAATGCACGAGCCGGGCGTGTCCCGCATCGTGGCGGTGGATATCGCCGAGGCCGCTGAGCTGGCCGCGATGTGATGTGTAGGAGCCTGCCCTGCAGGCGACAGATCGAAAGCATCGCCTGCAGGGCAGGCTCCTACAGTCAGTGGGACAGGAATAGGGCTTTCACGAACCGACAGGTTTGGGTTATAAAACCAATTAAATTAACGCTTTCTGCATTTATTAGGGCTGAGTTTTGTTATGGGGCTGCGCGAACTCTTGATACTGGTGTTAATCCTGGCCATCGTTGGCGTGATCCTGCGGGGGCTCTATGTCGCTCTCAAGGCACGTCGCGGTCAGCTGCGCATGGCCCTGGAGAAGAATATCCCCCAGTATGACCCGGAGGAACTGTCGCTCTCAGAACTGCCAAATGGTGGTGCGCGCATGGTCGAGCGTTCCTTTGCGGAGGTAGTGCGCCAGAACTCCGAATTCAGCTCCCGTGATCGCTTGCACAAGGGCCGCTCCGAACATGCCATTCCTGTGTTGATGGACACTGTCAGCGATGGGGATGACGATGTTGGAGCTGTCCGCACGGCGCCTTCAGCCGTTGCCGGTGCTCGTCAGGCTGCCCGCCACCGACATGGCATCAAATCGGGCTCGGTGCGTCCGCCTCAGAAGCCTACACATCGTCCCATTGACCGCATGGCGGAGCGTCAGCAGAGCGTCGCAGCCGCAGCGGTGGCCGCCGTTGTCGAAGCTCCCCGTCAGGAAGCGCCTGTATATTCACATGCAGCGCACGCGGATGAGACTCCTTACCTTGATCCGCTCGATAGCCATGTGTTCAGCACGGACAATGGCACAGTGGCTTTTGCCGACGATCTGCCTGCCTTGCAGGTTGCTGCGCCTGCTGCCGAGAGTTTTACTCCTGAAGCGGCTGATGCTGCTGATAAAGAGGCTGCTGAGGAATATGAAGAGCGCGCCGAATTTGATGACGAAATCTTCGAGGAGTACTTTGAGAGCGAGCATGCCGCCGACAAGGAGTTTGAAGACGAAGACCTCGATGAAGAATATGAGGCAGAGTCTTTCGAGAGCGTCTATGTCGATGACGAGCAGGACGATGATAATCAAGATGATGTTGATGACCTGGACGAGGCTGATGATCAAGAGTCAGATGACCCGCTAGCCGCCCGCTTCGAAGATGACCTCGATGACGAGGATGACACTCTTCAGGATGACGACCCTGATGAGACAGACGTTGCTGTGACAGAAGAGTACCGCTACGAGACAGATTTCGGGAATGGCACCGATGAGTCCGACGATGATCAGGTGGGGGAAGAACCCGGTGACTACTACGCAGACGATGAAGAGGATGAAGTAGTGGAGCAGAAAACGGGTCCTCGACGCTGGTTGCAATGGGCTGGAGAGAAACTTTCCGGCATGACCGCTGCTGCGGCTGATGAAGGTGAACGAGATCGCGCGAGAGGCGCTGAAGAACAGGCACGTGCTCGCGCAGAGATGAACGCTAAAGCCGCCCGAACAGCCTCGAAAGCAGACACCAAGCCCGCAACGAAAAGCCGCACAGAGCGCACCGAGCCGGTGTTCAACTCTACTTTCGATCCTGATTTTGAAGAAACAGCATTTGATGATGCTTTGTTAGACGACTCTCAAAATGACGTGCAGGATCATCGCTCATTCAACACACCGACTCCTGCGCCGCGTAAGCAGATAGAGCCTCTGGACCGCTCGCGGCAGAGTGAGCTGAATCTCGATGAGCCTGAAGACTTGGTGACACGTCAGGCGCCGCGCAAGCCTGAGACTTCCCACAACGAGCCTACTCGAAAAGAATCCGCACCGCGCAAGGAGTCTCGGCCAGTTGCTGCAGCGGACAGCAAATCTCAGAGCAAGAGCCAAGCCAAAGAGGGACCACGCGAACAGCAGTCCGACGCTGATGCCGTGCCGGAATACAGTGAAGTGCTGGTCGTCAATGTGGTGGCCAAACCGGAGCGTGAGTTCGCAGGTATCGATCTGCTGCCGGTGCTGCTGACCAGTGGCTTGCGCTTTGGGGATATGAGTATTTTCCACCGCCACATCGAAGCAGATACCCGCAGTCCGGTGCTCTTCAGTGTGGCCAATATCGTCAATCCAGGCACTTTTGACCTTAACCAGATCAGTGAGTTTTCGACGCGCGGGTTGTGTTTCTTCATGACCCTGCCCAACGTGGCGAACAGCATGCAGGCCTTCGACAAGATGCTGGATGTCGCGCAGCAAGTCAGGATCGCGCTGGATGGCGATCTCAAAGATGACAATCGCAGTGTAATGACCGCGCAGACCATCGAGCATTACCGTCAGCGCGTTCGCGACTTTGACCTTCGGCAATTGCGTCAGCCCAAATGATCGACAGTGCAGACTCCGGGCAGAGCCCTATGCAAGCTTCCATGCAGGCAGTTCTGCAGGAGCTGACACGGCTGCGGACCCAGATCGCCCGCCACGATTACCTCTATCACACCCTCGATGCTCCAGTGATCCCCGACGTGGAATACGACCAGCTGTTCGCGCGTCTGGAGCAATTGGAGGCGCAGTACCCTCAGTTGATCACTTCCGACTCTCCCTCTCAGCGTGTCGGCGCAGCGCCGCTGAGTGGCTTTGTCCAAGTCACTCATGAAGTCCCCATGATGTCGCTGGCCAAGGTGTTCGACACCGTGGATTTGGAGGACTTTGAAGCCCGCATCAAGAGACGGCTGGATACCAATGCCGATATTTCCTACAGCTGTGAACCCAAGATCGATGGGGTGGCCGTCAGCCTGTTGTATGAAGACGGCGTGCTGACCCGTGCCGCGACGCGTGGCGATGGCGTCACGGGTGAGGACATTACCCACAACGTGCGGACTTTGCGCGACATCCCACTGCGATTGGGCCTCGTCAATGAGGCAGCTGCGGCCACCATTCCACGTCGCCTGGAAGTACGGGGTGAGATCTACATGACGCGCTCCGGTTTCGAGATCATGAATCGTGAAGCCGAACGCACCGGTGGCAAGAGTTTCGTCAATCCGCGCAATGCGGCCGCCGGCACCTTGCGCCAGCTTGATCCACGTATTACTGACCAGCGTCCGCTGCGCCTGTTCTGTTACAGCGCCAACGTGTTGAGTGAGCCGGGCGAGAAGGGCGCGAACGAGAGGGGTGCGAACGAGAGTCCCGCGCTGCCTGCGACTCTCAGTGCGACTTTGTCCCAACTCGAACAATGGGGTTTGCCGGTGAATCCGGAGCGGCGTACTGTGACCGGCGCTGCCGAGTGTCTGGCCTACGCGCAAGACCTGTTGGCAAAGCGGCCTTCGCTGGATTACGAGATCGATGGTGCGGTGATCAAAGTGGATCGTCTGCAGTTGCAAGCCGAGCTTGGGTTCAACGCTCGCACACCGCGCTGGGCCATGGCTTACAAGTTTCCTGCAGAAGAGGTCTCCACAGTGGTGTTGGGCGTCGATTTCCAAGTCGGACGCACGGGTACCATTACGCCTGTCGCGCGCCTGCAACCAGTCTTTGTCGGCGGCGTGACTGTTAGCAATGCCACGCTCCACAATATGGCCGAAATTGCTCGCTTAGGTTTGCACATTGGCGACACCGTGATTATCCGCCGTGCCGGGGACGTGATTCCCAAAGTGGTGAAGGTCATCACAGAAGAGGGTGCGCCTACTGCACTGTTAACAGTCGAAATGCCTGCCGAGTGCCCGGCTTGTCGCTCCAAAGTCGAGCCTGATGGTGACATTCTGTTCCGCTGCAGCGGCGGGCTGGTCTGCCCGGCGCAGCGCAAAGAGGCGATACGGCACTTCTGCGCTCGCGGTGCGCTGGATATTGAAGGCCTGGGCGAGAAGCTGATCGACCAATTGGTAGACAAGGGGCTGGTCCATGACGTCGCCGATGTTTTCCATCTCCGCCACGAGGATTTGGTGGGGCTGGAGCGCATGGCCGACAAGTCAGCCAGTAATCTGGTGTCTGCCATCGACAAGGCACGCCAGACCACGTTGCCGCGTTTTCTGTACGGGCTTGGCATTCCTGACGTAGGGGAGGCGACGGCGCTGGCGCTGGTCAATCATTTCGGTACGCTGGACCTTATTATGGCGGCGGACACCACCGCCTTGGAGGAAGTGGCAGACGTGGGGCCCATCGTCGCGGCGCATGTGCAGCATTTCTTTGCGAACGCAGAAAACCGTGCTGTGGTCGCCAGGCTTCGGGACAGTGGAGTGCGCTGGAACGAGTCCGAGGTTGCCGTGCAGTCCGATATTCTCCAAGGTCAGATTTTTGTACTCACGGGCACGCTGGAGATGATGACCCGCGATGAGGCCAAGGAAAAACTGCAAGCGCTGGGTGCGAAGGTGGCAGGCAGCGTCTCGAAAAAAACAACGTACGTCATAGCCGGGCCAGGTGCGGGCTCGAAGCTGGACAAGGCTGTGGAGCTGGAAGTGCCCGTCATGGATGAACCGCAGTTTCTGGCGTTTCTGGCGCAATACTTACCTGTATGAGCCTGCCCTGCAGGCGACCGGTGCCACCTTTTTTTCGCCTGCAGGGCAGGCTCCTACAATGAGGCTATATGCTGCAACGCCCCATCCTGCTGGCTCTATTGCTGACTCTGACCGGCTGCCTCAGCAGCCAGCCGCGCAATATCTCGAACGTCTGTGACATGTTTGAAGATCGCCGCTCCTGGTACGAGGCAGCGGTACGGACTGAGCAACGCTGGCAGGTGCCCGTCTCAGTCTCGATGGCGTTCATCTATCAGGAATCCGCTTTCGAATCCCGCGCCAGACCGGCACGGACACGTCTGTTGTGGGTCATTCCGTGGGTGCGTCCCTCCGATGCTTTCGGCTATCCGCAAGCGCTCGACAGCACCTGGAATGATTACCGCGAATCCACTGGCAACTTCATTGCGCGGCGCGCCAACTTCGCTGATGCCGTGGACTTTATCGGCTGGTATAACGCCAACAGTTATCGTCGCAACAACATTGCCCTGCATGACGCCCGCAACCTGTATCTTGCCTACCATGAAGGCAACACCGGTTTCGACAGACGTACGTATGAAGGCAAGCAGTGGTTACTGGATGCCGCAGAGCGCGTACAACGAAATGCTGATCGCTACGAAACACAATACGAGCAGTGTCGGAATGAGCTTGAAATGAGCTGGTTCGGCAGGCTGCTGGATTAGAATAAATGACGCTGAAGAGAGGTAAACGATGAGTTGGTGGGGCAAAGTGATTGGCGGGACGTTTGGTTTCGTCATGGGAGGACCGCTCGGTGCTGTGCTGGGAGCTGCACTCGGGAACTACTTTGATGGCGGCATGGACCGTATCACTGCCGACGATGCCTTGCTGGGCGCAGGAGGTGCCGACCCTCGAACCAACGAACGGGTGCAGACCGCGTTCTTCACCGCCGTGTTCTCGCTGATGGGCTATATCGCCAAGGCCGATGGCAAAGTCAGTCGGGACGAGATCTCGCTGGCTCAGCAGGTCATGGGGCAGATGCAACTGCAGGCGGAGCAGAAGAAGCTTGCCATCGGTTTGTTTGAGCAAGGTAAACAATCTGAGTTTCCTTATGTGCAGGTGCTGGAGCAGTTCAAGCGCGAGTGCCAGCGACGCCGCAATCTGATTCAAATGTTTCTGGAGATTCTGACAGCGACAGCGCTGGCGGATGGTGAAATGGACCCAGCCGAGCGGCGCGTGTTGGAATCGATTGCCGCCAGCCTCGGTTATGCAAAAGCGGATTATGACCGCCTCATCATGCGGATGAGCGCGCAATACCGTTTCACTACCGACGAGACTCCGGAGCAAAAACTCAACGATGCCTACAAGGTGTTGGGCCTGACGCCCAGCGCCGACGTGGCTGAGGTCAAGAAGGCCTACCGCAAACTCATGAGTCAGCATCATCCTGACAAACTCGTATCGAAAGGCTTGCCCGAAGAGATGATGGCCATGGCCACGAAGAAAACGCAGGAGATCAAGACAGCTTACGAAACCATCACGGCACAGCGTGGCGACTGAGAGGGATAACTATCGGTACATGGCGTGACAGCTGGGTTTACGAAAAACGGGTATAAAAAAAGCCCAACCGAAGTTGGGCTTAAGTAACTACTATCAAGGGAGAGATAAAATGAAACAAAACCCACAATTTTGTCTGCAATCTACCTACATACAATCAGACTGTGCCGTTTCCACGAAGTTCCAGAATTAATTAAAAAAGATTGAGAAATTTTCTCTTATTCTGGCGCAGGTGCTGCCTTTTCTCTCAATTCCTATGTAACCTATTGAAAATAAATGTTTTTAATCTAGATCGAGAACTCCTTCAAGCCCAGGTCCTGCACTGATTTCAGCTGTTGGATATTGCTGATGACACCAATGCTTGCACGCTCCGGTTGCAGATAAGTGCGGGCGACGCGTTGCAGATCTTCCACTTGGGTCGCTAAAACCTGACGGCGATAGGCCAAGCGCTGCTCGCGGGTCCGGCCGAACAGTTCGTTGTAGAACGCCTGTTTTGCTTCTCCGGCTGGGGAAGACGATTTGTCCATCGCGCTGATCACCCCGAGGATTGCCTCTTCCACTTGACGCCATTCGTGCGTCTCCTGCAGCACCCATTCTATGGCGCGATCGAAATCCTGCAGGGTCTCGGCCAGACGTGGGTCGCGATAAGAATAGAAGCGGAAGGACGCAGAATTGGCATCCTGATCCGCGCCGCCACCATAAGCGCCCCCTTGCTCACGGATGCTGCGATGCAGGAAACCGTTGCGCAGGAAACCACTCAGCACGGTGAGGGTGGCATGGTCTGGATGGGTTGCGGGCACCGTCGGATAAGCTTTGGCGCAGAAGTTGACCTGGGTATTCGTTGTCCATATCTGTCTCACTGTCTCCCGTACTGACGGCAGGTGCAGGCTGGAGGAGGTCGCGTCCGTCACGTCCGGAATCTGATCCCAACGCTGTGCCAGTGTCGTTGTCAGCGCCGTCTGATTGGCTTCTTCCCCAATCAGCAAGAAGCGGCGTGGAGCCCGCAGGACCTGCTCATGGATGGCCTGGAAACGCTCCAGAAGTGCTTTGGCTTCTTTGCTGACCTTGAGCGATTTGCTCAGCCCACGCAAGGTGCTGATGCCCGCCAGCCCGGTGAATTGATGACTGAGGCGGGCACTAGGGCTCATGCCGCTGCTGGCCAGCGACATTGCCAGCGAGTGGCCTTGACCGGTGATGCTGCTGTCCCGGCGCGCGGTGATCTGATCCATGATCTCACGCAGACGTTGCGCCTCGTCGAAACGGCAATTCGTGAAAGTCTCGACCAGTAATTCGGAAAGTGCTTCGTGATTGCTCTGCAGCGCCTTGCTGGAGAGCACCAGAATGGCTTTGCTTTGTTGTTCGTCGTCCAGCTGGCTGCGGATATTGGCGTAGTAATTCACCCCGCCGCTGATTCTGGATTGCCAGGTTTGCACCTCGGCGTAGCTGCGTTTGCCGATGCCGAATTCTGGCAAGCAGCTGCTGTAATATGGCAACAGCGCCAGCAGTTCGTCGTCCAGTGACGGCAGCTCCACCACCACCTGCTGATAGCACAGGCCGTTGGTGCCTTGTGCGTAGAAATCCACGGGCATGGCACGGGTAGCGGATTTGATGACTGTCTTGGTGGCAGTCAGCTGTGGCAAATCGGCAGGCACGTCTTCCAGGCCAACCTTGGGCAGGATGGACGGGTCATCGTGGGCTTCCTGGCGCTCGGCCAGACGCTTGCTGCGTTCGATGATCGCTTGTACTTCTGCCGGGGCGAGCTTGTTTTTGATGTCCTGCAATTTGTGCAGCTCACCGGCGGCCTGACGCTCTGCCAGTTGGGTATCCGGGCGCAGGGTCAGCACGACGTTGTGTGGATTGTCGATCAACAGACGCTGGATCAGCCCGGGGATGAAAGCGGGGTCCTTGATCTGCTCGCGCAGAGTGGCCAGCACCGGGTCAATGTCGAGCAGGTTGATGGGGTCGCCACCGTGCAGCGCACTGGACAGGCTGGCGATAATCAGTTGCAAACCATAGGGATGGCTGTCGCCGGTGATCTCGCGCTGATTCAGCTCCAGCTGGTGCAGTGCTGCTTCGATCTGTTCTTCTGGAATACCTTGTTCCGCGATCCGAACCAGCGTATCGCGCACCAGTTTTTCGACTTCCGCCGTAGCGTCGCTGGCACAGCCTTCGAGACCGCACATCAGGCTCATCTCGCGGTTGCTGTCTTCCAGTCCGCACAATGGCGAGGGGGACGAACCGAGACCACAGGTTTCCAGTACCTGCATGAGAGGACTGGCGCTGTTGTCCATCAACACGCTGGAGAGCAGTTGCGCCTGAAACATGTCATTCAGATCGATGCTCTTGCCGAGCAGCCAGCTCACCACCACATGAGTCTTGTTGGTATTACCGGCTTCGTCGTCCTCCAGGTCTTCTTCCTGCAGGGGGTAGCTTTCCTCAACACGGATCGGTGCGTAGTAGCGTTTCTCGTCGCGCACATGAATGTGGACGTCCAGTTTATCGAAACGAGACAGGGCCAGATCTTCGAAACGCTGCTGATGCTCGATCGCAGGGATGTCGCCATAGGTCATGAACACGGCATTGCTGGGATGGTAGTGCGTCTCGTAGAAAGCTTTCAGATCAGCATAACTGAGATCTGGAATATGTTCGGGCTCGCCGCCACTGTTGTAATGATACGTCGTCGTGGGGTAGAGGTACTTGCTCAAGGTGTGCCACAGGATCGAGTTGGTGGAGCTCATGGCCCCTTTCATTTCGTTGTAGACCACGCCCTTGAATTGCAGCTCACTCGCCGGGTTTTCCGGTTCACTGAATTCCAGGCGATGCCCTTCTTGTGCGAAATCCAGTTCGTGCAGGCGTGAGAAAAACACCGCGTCCAGATAGACCTCCAGCAGATTGTTGAAGTCTTTGCGGTTCTTGCTGGCGAAGGGATAGGCTGTCCAGTCGCTGCTGGTAAACGCATTCATGAAGGTGTTGAGTGAGCGGCGGATCATCATGAAGAAGGGATCACGCACCGGGTATTTCTGGCTGCCGCACAACACTGTGTGTTCGAGAATGTGCGCCACACCACGCGAATCCATAGGCACAGTACGCAGACCGACGAGGAAGACGTTTTCGACATCATCGGCAGCCAGATGAAAGTGCAGGGCGCCCGTGACGCGATGACGGTACTCCTGCATGTCCACATTCAGCGTGGGAATGCGTTGACTGCGAATCCACTCGAAGGCCGGGTGGCAGGAGCCAACAGTCGGATTCACCGGGGCGGCCTGAGCAGTGTGTTCTGTTCTCATCATCGTGTTTTCTCGCGGCTGATTATTGGGTGAATTATTGCGTGAATATCACGTGCACGGCGACCAACTCGACGCTGGCTTGCTTCATACACTGATGCAATTGCATGGTCTGTTCTTTCAGGTATTCGAGTTCCGATTCCCGCACATTGGGATTCACTTGCTTCAGGGCCACCAGGCGCTTGATCTCGCCGGTCTGCACTTGCAGCATGCTGGCGGCAGCGGCATTGACCGCTGTACTCATCTGTTGCTGTGCGAGCTTCTCGCCTTGCTGCAGTAACTGGGTGATGCGTGATTGTTGATCACTGACCAGTGCGGCAGCTTCGTGCTTGTCGATGAAACGCAGTTTCTGACGCGCTTTGCCGAGCGTAACGGAGCTGCTGCGCTCGCCTTCAATCTCCGGCACCAACGTGAAGTGGAAGCTGGTGGTGGGCAGAAATCGCGACATCTGCAGATGTTTCGGGGCAGGGGCCAGCGTGCGGAAAATCGCTTCCACAATGAATTCATGCTCGGCCAGGTCAGCCTCGTCTCCTTCCTGATCGCGAAGGTCGCGTGCTCTGAGCAGGCTGACAGCCGCGCCGCCTTGCGGGGAATCCAGCACCATGTCGATGGCACCGCGCACCATCGGATGTTGCCAGGTCAGGAACTGAATATCTTCGCGGTGCAGGCTGAGCTGGCGATTGAAGGTCGCGTCCATGCCGTCATCCGGCAGTGCAGGGAACGACGATACGATCATCTCTTCGGTCGGCTGTACCGCGTAGCTGTCGTCCGAATTGTGTTCGTAGTGGATACCGAAAGTGTCGAAGACTTCCTTCATGTAGGCTTCGGGCGTACAGACGGCTTCGAACTCGCGAATCTGTTGCACCGTGCGCTCTGCGCTTTCTTTGTTGAAAGAGTTTATTTCCAGCAGGCGATCGCGACCGTGTTCCAGTTCGGCGTTGAGTTCGGCGTTGAGTGCGCGTGCTTCGGCAACAAAGGTGTTGAATGCAGGCGCTTTGGCGTTACCTGCCAGCATCAAGCTGTGCAGCGTGTCGCTGTGCTGTCGATAAATGCGGTAGGCGGCCGGTGCCACTTGTTCGAAGGCATTCAGGGCGTCCTGGTACCAATGATAAAGCACTTCCTGGGCACTGCCCGCGAAGACTGGCAGATGAATCTGAATCGTGTGTTTTTGACCGATTCTGTCGAGACGGCCGATACGCTGTTCCAGCAGATCCGGATTCAACGGCAGATCGAACAAGACGAGGTGACGGCAGAACTGGAAGTTGCGGCCTTCACTGCCGATCTCCGAGCACACCAGAATCTGGGCGCTGCTTTCGGTGCCGGCAAAGTAGGCGGCGGCGCGGTCACGGTCGAGCAGATCCATGTGCCGATGGAAGACACTGCTGCGGATGCCTGCATTGACGCGCAAGTATTTCTCCAGGCTGATCGCAGTGACATCCTGTGCGCAAATCAGCAAGACTTTTTCGCCACGCTTGCTCTGCAGGAATTCCACCAGCCACTTCACGCGCTCGTCGAACGAGGTCCAGGGCAGCGTGCGGGCTTCCTCGTCATCGTCCAGCCCCGCGACGGCACTGATGAAGGCGCTCTCGGGTTTCAGGTGCGCGTCGATCTTGTCCGGATGCTGCTGCAACAGTTCGGCATAGGCTTCTGGCAATTCCAATCGGTGCACATGCACCGTGCGGCTCGGAAAACCGGTGAGCGACTTGCGGGTGTTACGGAACAGAATACGGCCGGTGCCGTGCTGATCGAGCAGCAGTCGGATCAGACGTTGACGCGTGGCGCTCTGGTCCGCTGCCGACACTTTTGACGAAGGCAACAATGGGTTGAGCAGCGCGGCGATGGCTTCCTTCTTGTGATTCTTGCCAAGCACGGCTTCCAGTTGCTGCAGGTGTTCCGGCGCAAGAGCCTGCTGGCTGACCAGCGCGTTGATCGTGGTAGCGAGACCGTGATAATGCTCGTGCTCTTCTTTATAAGAGGCGTAGTCGCGAAAGCGATTGGGGTCGAGCAATTGCAACAGGGCGAAGTGGTTCTCCTGGCCCATCTGTTCCGGCGTGGCGGTCAACAGCAGAATGCCCTTGCTGGATTCGGCTATCTGTTTGATGCGGGCGTAGTCGTTGAGCTTCTTCGCAGACTTCGCATCGGCATTGTCAGCGATACGGGCATCGTCACGGAGGTGGTGGGCCTCGTCGATGATGCACAAATCCCATTCGCCCTTGAGCGCGAAGTCATACCACTCCGGCTGGCGGTGGAAGAGGTCGATACTGGTCAGTACCAGTTGCTCTTCCAGGAAGGGATTGCGTTGTTTGGAAAGCGGCGTGTCTTCATCTTCGCGCATGGCTTCGAGGATTTCGCCACAACGCTCTTCGTCATAAATGCTGAAGTGCAAGCTGAAGCGGCGCAGCATTTCCACCAGCCATTGGTTCAACAACGCCTCGGGAACAATCACCAGCACCCGGCTGGCCAACCCATTGACCAGTTGCTGCTGCAGAATAAGACCTGCTTCGATGGTCTTGCCCAGACCCACTTCGTCGGCCAGCATAACGCGGGGAGCAAAACGGCTCGCCACTTCGGAGGCAATATAGAGTTGATGAGGGATGAGATCGGTTCGACCACTGCACAGACCGAGCACGGAAGATTTTTCGATATCGGCCAGCTTTTCCAAAGTGTGCTGGCGCAGGTAGAACCACTGAGCTGCATCGGTTTGTCCTGAGAACAGCCGCTCTGTGGGTTTGTTCAGCACCAGCGTATCACTCAGCAGTGACTCGGGCAGTTTGATGGTGTCTGCTGCGTTGTCCTTCTGGTGAGCGTGATAGATCACTGTGTCTTTGTAGGGCAACGCCTCGATCACAATCAGTTCGTCACCGGTAATAGTGGTAATAGTGTCACCTGCCGCGAAGAGGATGCGGCTGAGTGGCGCCTGATGACGAGCATAGCGACGGGTTTGCTCGCAAGAGCGGAATTCGAGGGTCACCGTGCGGTGGTCGTGGTCAACGACGATACCGAGCCCAAGCTCTGGCTCGCTTTCACTCAACCAGCGCTGGCCGGCAACGAAAATTTGGTGTTTCTGCATAGAATTCTAAAGTCGACCTCAAGGGCGTGAAACGAGCGCGGTATCTTAGCCGATTGCCCCGGCCAGTGGCAGGCATAAATTGTGGGAGCGGGCCTGCCCGCGATTGAATTGCTCACTGGACTTAATCGCGGGCAGGCCCGCTCCCACAGGGGTGTTCAGTCGCTGGCAGTGCCAGCTCCTACAGTCATGGGACACTCCAGAGTCATGGGGCCGAGACGCCCTGTGCGGTAGTCGTTGACGAGCAGCTCAGAGACTTTGTGCCAGTCGACGTCCTGATCCTTGCGCATGCAACCCTTGCTACGGGCCAGTTCGGCAAGGAAGTCCTCTCCGCTGGCAGGCAGCACTTCCATCTTGTAGCGCTCTTTGAGTCGTTTCGGAAACTGGTCAATCAGCATCTGCGCAGCAAACAGAGCGACTTCTACAAACTCGATGGCGGTATTGCGAATGGCACCCGAGAGGGCCAGGCGATACGCAGCAGACTGATCTTCCAGCTTCGGCCACAACACACCCGGTGTATCCACCAGAAACCAATGGTCGTTCAGGCGCACGCGTTGCTGCCCCTTGGTAATGGCAGGCTCGTTGCCAGTCTTGGCGATCTTCTTGCCGATAAGCTTGTTCATGATCGAAGACTTCCCGACATTGGGGATGCCAACGATCATCACCTGATTCTTCTGCTGCTGTTTCTTCCAATCCTTGAGGCTCTGCAGATCCGCATTGGGGGAAACCATTTGCTGCACGACAGGTTTGCCTGCATTGGCCTGCCGCATCAGTTTTTGACACAAATGGACCACGTCGGATGTCTCGATGGGTTTATCCTTGGAGCTGGTGACGGCGAAGGAGAGCGGTTGGCTGTTGAAATAGGCAAGCCAGGCTTTCGTCAGGTGCGGATCGGCTAGATCCGCCTTGTTGAGGACGTGCAGACAAGGTTTGCCTTTACGCATATTGCGCAGTAAAGGGTTGGAGCTTGCCTGGGGCATGCGTGCATCCAATACTTCGATGACCACGTCAATTTCCTTGATGAGGGCCGCCATTTCCTTATTGGCCTTGTGCATGTGCCCGGGGTACCAGGAAATTGTCATATGTCTGTGAAGCCTTGCCGGTTGGGCGTATGAAAACAGGGGTGAATTCTAACTGGATTGCCGGGGCATTACACGCCGCGTCCGAGGGAAGGGGTGTGCGACGGGGTTGCAAAGCGTGGTGGGGCGTAAGAAACTTCGTCTCAACATCTATATCCAACGAATGAGGGGCATATGAAAGTTCAAGCAAGCATCGAGGAGCGCCTGCGCAAGTCGATCATTCTCGAGCATTTGGAGATTATCAACGAGAGCCACAAACACAGTGGTCCGGCTACTGAATCTCATTTCAAGATCACCGCTGTCGCTGACGAATTCGAGGGAGTGAATGCCGTGAAACGCCATCAACGCCTCTATGCGCTGCTGTCTGAACAGCTGAAAAATGGTGTTCATGCGCTCGCGCTGCACACCTACACCCCGGAAGAATGGGACTTTAAAAATGCTGTTTCACCCAACTCTCCAGACTGTGTGGGAGGGAGTCACTGAGGTCCACCAACATTGCTTTATGCTTTTTTTTCGGTTACTTTCCAGCAGCCTTTGCGTTTGGAGAGGCGTTTTGGCCCCCGTGATGAGGGCCATTGATCGCGGCAATCGAGTTAACCCGGCAATTTAACAACATAAAAATCAATAAGTTAGTCTTTTCTTTTTTGGGTCTCCGTTCGCTTAATCCTGTGTGACAACAAAATAGGCTATTGGTTTTAATGTTTAAATTTCTCAGCTACCCCAAACTTCCGATGCTTCTGCGTTTCTACGCGTTGGTCATCGTCATTTCCCTGATCACCGCGCTGATCATGAAGTATCGGCAGACTTCACAAGTCGAGCCAGCAGAGCCTGCTCCTGTTGTCGAGGAAGCCTTTGTCAGCGAACTGCCGGACTTTGAATCCATCACCAATATCGATCAGAAGAAGCAGAGCTTCTTCGCCTTCCTGCATCAGTACATTGATACCGAAAATCAACGCATTCTGAAGAGTCGTGAACTGCTCTTGGAACTCTCTGAAATTCTGCTCGTCGATCCCGACCAGAACCCGGCCGATCTATCCAATAGGGAACAACGTGCCCTGGATGTCATCGCTGCGGAATACCGTCTACAGGACAGCGAGATGAGCAATGCGGAACTGGTAGAAGAGTTGCTCGTCCGTGTGGATGTGATTCCGATTTCCCTGGCGCTGGCGCAGGCCGCCAATGAGTCTGCCTGGGGAACCTCACGTTTCGCCAAGCAAGGTAACAATATCTTCGGTCAGTGGTGTTTCGACGAAGGTTGCGGATTGATTCCAGGGCGGCGTTCGAATTCGGCCAGTCACGAAGTGCGCGCTTTTGCCTCAGTAGAGGCGTCGGTGCAGGCCTATTTCCGCAACCTTAACACCAATCCCACCTATGAATACCTGCGTGAGCTGCGTGCCCAGATGCGCATGCAGGGCAAGGCGCTGGATCCCATCACGTTGGCCGCAGGGCTGACACGCTACTCCGAGCGCGGTCATGTGTATGTGGCCGAATTGCAGGACATCATCCGTCACAATGATTTGCTGGCGCGTGATCAGCAGAGCTGAACTGACTTTGCTGTGCCTGATCAGTCCTGATTGCCAGGCAGCGTGCGCGTCCAGTCCTTGGAGTACCAGTAAAACCGTCCAGGCGCCTCGTTAACCGGGGCGGTGCACAGGTAGCGAAAGCGCCGCGTCGTGAAATTCTGCTCTGTGCTCAGTCGTACCAATCCGTTTTCCTGATCCAGCCATTCCATCTGCAGCGGTTGTCCTCCGGCATAGCATCCAATCTGCCGGAAATTGAAATTGCCCGGCGCAAATTGCAGCGTCACCGAGGGATTGGTTTCTGTCGTCATCGGTGTTTCAGGATCCACCTGCTGCAAGTCGAAAGACAAGGTTTGTACCTTCTGCTTGAAGTCATTCAGGTCCGTGAAACTGCCTCCAAACGGAAAGCGGGGCAGGGCCAGGAAATCCGAGTCGAAGCCCACGGCCCCGGATTGCTGACCAAACGCGAGCATGCCCAGTTCCTCGACCATACGTTTGGTTGGCACGTCATATTCCCCGTAGGGGTAGGCCATGAAGGGGTGGTTTTGTCCCGTTTCCTCGGTGATGCGCTCCTGTGATCGCACCAGTTCCGCACGCAGACGTTCGATGCGCGCGCTGTCATCCTCACCAGCCAGCGTGTCCACCATGTGTGGATGGTTTTCCATGTGATTCGCGATGGTGACACCTGCGTCAGACATCTCGCGAATCTGCGCCCAGCTCATGTAGCCGCGCAGCTGGTCGTTGTGTGGCTGGGTATTGATGAAGACCGTGAAGGGAAACCCAAACTCCTGCAGCATGGGAAACGCGGTGTCGTAAATGGAGATATAGCCATCGTCAAAGGTGATGGCCACGGTTTTGTCCGGTATTTCCCGGCGTTCACGCAGCGCGGTCAGCAGCTCTGGCAGTGCCATGATGTGAAAACCACCCTGGCGCAGATGTTCCAGTTGTTCGCGGAATTTCGCTGGCGGCACACTGGTCGAAGCAGGCGTACTCTCGGAAATATGGTGGTAAAGCGTAATGGTGGCGTGCTCGGCTGCCTGTGCAGACAGTGACACAATCGTGCCTGCCAGTACCGCTGCAGCGAAAACGGAATGGCGGATGGGCGATAAGGTTGAGAATAGCGATGGCATGCGGCGTAATCCCGGAAGCTCTCTGGCGTTGAAGTTAGCGGCTATTCTGCAGGATCGCCTCCCGAGCGACAAGGCGCGCAACTGTCTATCACAGCAGAGTTTCACTATAATGCCGACCTTCAACAGCCAAGGGGCAGGAGCTATGTACAAGGGCAAAGCGGTCAGTCTGACCCGGATGGAATCCGGCGTCGGGCATCTGTGTTTCGACCTGCAAGGCTCCTCGGTGAACAAGCTTGATCAGGCGACGTTCGGCGAATTGCGCGCAGTGCTCGATCTCCTGGTGGACAGCGGTTTGGAAGGTTTGGTGTGCAGCAGTGCCAAAAGCAGTTTCATTGTTGGCGCGGACATCACTGAGTTCTCTTCCATGTTCAAACTGCCAGAGGAAGAACTGCGACGCTGGTGTGCGGATTGCAATGCAATCTTCACTGCTTTTGAGGACCTGCCTTTTCCAACTGTCAGCGCAATTGCAGGCGCAGCTCTGGGCGGCGGCTTCGAATTTGCCTTGGTTACCGACTATCGTGTCGCGACGGCGGCGGCCGCGTTTGGATTTCCGGAAGTAGGTTTGGGGATCTGCCCGGGTTTCGGTGGCACCGTCAGAGCACCCCGTGTGATGGAGCCGCAAAAAGCCCTTGAATGGATCAGCAGCGGGCGACAAAGCTCCGCCTCGGCAGCCTTGCACGATGGTGCTATCGATGTGATAACAGCACCTGAAATGCTCATGGACAGTGCCATGGAATTGATTCTTGCTGCCCTCGATAACAAGGAAGCATGGCAGGAACGGCGCTCCTGCAAGCGCTCGGTAGTACCGCTTGATCTCAGCCAGGCGTTTGCCAACACCCAGAACAAATTGCTGGGTGAGCGTCGTCAGCATAATCCGGCCCCTTTGCGAGTGCTGGACGCTATGTCTCGCAGTGTGGGCGTGGACCGTGCGACAGCTCTGCAGATCGAACATCGAGTCTTCGTCGAACTAGCGCGCAGCGAGATCGCTGGCAATCTGGTGCAGATATTTCTCAATGAACAATGGCTGCGTCAGAAGAGCAGGCAAGTGGCGGCAAGCGCCGGGTCCGTGCAACAGGCCGCCGTGCTCGGCGCCGGTATCATGGGGGGTGGCATCGCGTATCAGTCTGCGCTCAAAGGCGTCCCGGTGCTGATGAAAGACATAGCACAGCAGGGGCTGGATGCGGGTATCAACGAGGCATCGCAGTTATTGCAGAAACAGGTTGCCAAAGGTCGTTTGAGCGACGAGAAAGCGCGCACCGTGCTCGCCAGTATTCGCCCGACTCTAGACTACCAGGGTATCGAAACGGTCGACATCGTCGTCGAGGCCGTCGTTGAGAATCCGCGCGTCAAAAAAGCCGTACTTGCGGAGGTGGAGAGCAAACTCTCGGCTACAGCAGTGCTGACGTCCAACACCTCGACTATTTCCATTAGCTCACTGGCCAGCAGTCTGCAGCATCCCGAGCGCTTCTGCGGCATGCACTTCTTCAACCCGGTGCCGCTGATGCCGCTTGTAGAAGTGATTCGCGGGGCGGCAACGGCGGAGCAGACCATTGCGACCACAGTCGCTTATGCCCAACGGCTTGGCAAAACCCCGATCGTCGTCAACGATTGTCCTGGTTTTCTCGTCAACCGCATTCTGTTTCCTTATTTCGGAGCCTTCTCGCAGCTGGTTCGCGACGGGGCCGACTATCGCCAGATCGACACTGCCATGGAGGCCTTCGGTTGGCCTATGGGGCCGGCCTGGCTGCTCGATGTCGTCGGTATCGACACGGCGGTGCATGCTCAGGCGGTGATGGCAGAGGGTTTTCCTGAGCGGATGGCCTATGATTTCAAGAGCGCGATGGATCTGTTGTTCGCAGCTGGTCAATACGGACAAAAAAGTGGTGCCGGTTTCTACCGTTACGAGACTGGCAGCGGTGGTCGACAGAACAAGGTGATGGATGAGGCGATTGTCACAGCTTTGAGTACCGTCCAACATCAGCAACGTGCATTCACGGATACCGAGATCGTCGAGCGCATGATGCTGGCACTATGCCTGGAAACGGTACGCTGTTTGGAAGATGGGATTGTAGCGAGCCCCATCGAAGCAGACATGGGCTTGGTGCTCGGATTGGGCTTCCCGACTTTCCGTGGGGGAGCGCTGCGCTATATCGAATCGCTGGGCTTACCGCAGTTCTGCGTGTTGGCGGATCGCTACGCGGCGCTGGGGCCCTTGTATCGGCCAACAGAGCGACTAAGGATGCTGGCTGCAAGCGGACAAAAATTTTATGCATGAGAGTTTAGAGAAAATTGAGAGTTTAGAGAGAATATTGAGTGAGAGCTGAAATGAGTGTGGATACGACAATGACAGAAGCGCCTGTGGAAAGCGCTGATCAACGGCATCAACGCCATCTCAATCGCAGCCACAAGAATCTGCGCCGGGACGTCGGCCGTGCGATCGCCGATTACAACATGATCGAGGAGGGTGATCTGGTCATGGTGTGCATGTCCGGTGGCAAAGACTCCTACACCATGCTCGACATTCTGCTCAGTCTGCAGAAACACGCGCCTATCGATTTCTCGATCAAAGCAGTCAACCTCGATCAGAAACAGCCGGGCTTTCCCGAGCACGTATTGCCCGCGTACCTGTCCAAGCTGGGAGTGGATTTCCATATCCTCGAAGCGGACACCTATTCCATCGTCAAAGAGAAGACTGCCGAGGGTAAGACCTTCTGCGGCCTCTGCTCGCGACTGCGGCGTGGCAACCTGTATGGTTACGCGCGGGAGATTGGTGCCACCAAGATTGCCCTGGGACACCACCGTGAAGACATCGTGGAAACGCTGTTTCTGAACATGTTCTTCGGTGGCACGCTCAAAGCCATGCCGCCCAAGCTGCTCAGCGACGACAAGCAGAATGTGCTGATCCGCCCCATGGCCTATTGCAGTGAACAGGAAATCGCCCGTTACGCCCAGCTGCGGGGTTTTCCGATCATTCCGTGCAATCTGTGCGGCACACAGGAGAACATGCAGCGGCGCAATATCAAGGAAATGCTCAAGCAGTGGGATAAAGAAACGCCAGGGCGTGTGGAAAGCATTTTCCGCAGCATCGCCAACGTCGCACCGTCCCAGCTTGCCGATCCGAAGCTCTTTCCGTTTAGCTCATTGCAGGCGATCAAGCAAGAGTCGGCGCAGATTGACTGTGTGAACCTGCCCTGGGAGTAAGAGCAACACGATGTTGGATATTCCCTACGAGCAACTGGCACCAGACACCCTGACTGCGATTCTGGAAGAATATGCCAGCCGTGAAGGAACCGACTACGGCGATGTGGTGTATACGCTGGAGCAGAAAGTGCAGGCGCTGCGCCGCCAGTTGGAGCGTGGCGATATCGGTATCACCTTTGATGCGCAGACAGAGACTTGTACCTTGGTGAGTCTGCGCCACTGACACATCGCGTGTTGAGCCTTGGCTATGCCAGCCCCTGAAACGAGAATTTTCGATGCCTGACCGTAATGACGAAACTTCCAAAACAGTACCGAAACTGGACGCCTGTGGTCTGTTCTGCCCAGAACCTGTCATGCTGCTGCACAACAGGATCAGAGACATGGCGTCCGGCGAGCTGGTAGAAGTGGTTGCGACAGACCCGTCTACTACGCGTGACATTCCCAAGTTCTGCCTGTTCCTCGGCCACGAGCTGCTCGAAAAAAGCCAGCAGGCGGACCGTTACCATTACCTGATCAAGAAAAAATAAGCGCCACTGAGAGCCCTGCATGTCCAGACCCGTGTATCTGCTGGATGCTTCCATCTACATCTTCCAGGCCTACTTTTCCCCGCACCTGCAGATATGGGCGCAGGATGGCAGGGATCTGAGTGCCTTCTTTGGCTTTGCGCAATTTCTGCTGCGTTTTCTACGTCAGGCTCGTCCCCGCTATGTCGCGGCGGCTTTCGACGAGAGTTTGTTTTGTGGATTTCGACACACGCTGTATCCGGCCTATAAATCCAACCGCGAGCTGCCGGACGAGAACCTTGCACGGCAGTTGCAGGCCTGCGCTGAACTCTCTTCACTGCTTGGAGTCACAGCGTTTGGCAGCCGGGTGTACGAAGCGGATGACATCATCGGGACACTGGCTTCACGTATTCGTGCAGCACAGGGCGAAATGGAACTGGAGAGTCCGCCTACCATCAGCATCGTCAGCCGGGACAAGGATCTCGCGCAGTTGTTGCGCGCCGAACAGGATCATCTCTGGGATTTCAGCGGCGGCACGCGCCGTTTTCGCAAAGACATAGTGGCGCAGTACGGCATTCGCCCGGAGCAATTTCCCGACTATCTGGGGCTCGTCGGTGATGCCGTGGACAGTATTCCCGGTGTGCCCGGCATTGGTCCGGTAGCGGCCACCGCGTTGTTGCATCACTTCGAGTCTATTCCTCTCCTGTATGAAAATCTGGATGACGTTGCCATGCTCTCGTACCGGGGCGCGGCCAAAGCGCCGGAGCTGTTGCGACGTTACGAAGCGGAGGCGTATCTGAGCCGGACTTTGGCGACCATCGTGCAGGATGTCGATATTTCGGAAGAAGCGTTTTCTCAGGTTCCAGTTCCCACATTGTACTGGCGGGAACCGCAGGTCGAGCGTATCCGCGAATTGCTGCAACGTGAAGGTCTCGACGCACAGGCCGTGGAACGTTTTATTGCCTTGCTGGCAGGTCTGCAACCTGCAGCCTTTACTCACAGTCATGCCCATGGAATACCCGCATGAAGATCGTCGCCGATGAGAATATCGTTGCGGTAGAGGACTTGTTTCGTCAGCACGGCGAACTACGTTTGCTGCCGGGGCGTCGCATCAGTGCAGCTGACGTACAGGATGCTGACGTACTGCTGGTGCGCTCCATTACCCGCGTGGATCGCACGTTGCTGGAAGGTTCACGGGTGCGTTTCGTCGCCACTGCAACCAGTGGTACTGATCATCTGGATCTGAATTATCTCGGGGCTGCGGGCATTGTCGTGGCAGACGCCGCAGGCTGTAACGCCAATGCGGTGGTGGAGTACTGCCTGAGTGGGATCGCAGAATTGATCTGTCGCGGCGAGTTTTCGCTGCAAGGACAGCGCGCCGCAATCATCGGTTTCGGGCATGTTGGAAAGGGTCTGTACCACCGTCTGCGCGAATTGGACGTGGCCTGTCAGGTGTGTGACCCCTTCGTGGAAGCTCAACGCAACTACAGCGATGTTCATTTTTGCGATTTGGAGACAGCACTCAAGGCTCCGATAATTTCCCTGCACACACCGCTGACGCGTGGTGGTGAGCACTCCACCTGGCATTTGCTGAACGAAGAACGCCTGCAGCGTCTGGCACCGGGGACATTGCTGATCAATGCCTCGCGTGGTGAGGTGGTCGATAACGAGGCTCTGCACCGCAGACTGGAGAAGTTGAACGATTTACTGACGCTGTGGGATGTCTGGGAAAATGAACCGGACATCTCCCGCGCATTGTTGAATCTCGTCAACCTGGGCACTCCCCACATCGCCGGTTACAGCGTGGAAGCAAAACGCAGTGCCAGCGAACGTAATTACCAGGCGTTCATGAAGTTTCTTGAGAGTCGCTGCGAAAGTGATTTCAAACCTGTGCCATCAAACACTGACGTTAAATCCCGCACAAGTCTGACGGTTAACCTGCAGGCAATATCGCTACGCGATCTCCCCAACCCAGATGAACGCATCTGGGCCGAATGCGTTCGCGCCGCCTTTGCCGTCGCCGCCGTCGACCAACGCCTGCGCTCTGCTACTACCAGCAACGGCGCCGCTGTCTTCGATGACATCCGTAAAGCCCTCAACTCCCGCCGCGAATTCTCCCACTACAGCTTCGCCCAATCCCTGCTCGACACTGGCCAAATAAGCCCCGCCGTCGCCGCAAAGCTGACCGCGCTGGGATTTACTTTCACAAACGAGGAGTGAGGCGTTGAACTAAGATCTGAGGGAAGGACAAGAATCGACTGGACCGTGTGCCGCCAAGGATGGCGGCACCCGAGCCCTACAGGGATGTATTCACGGGCGTGTCCAGACGGTTTTTGTCCTTTCTTCAGATCGACACGAGAACCTAAAACTCCACCTTCTGCAAAAACCGCTCGATCTTGGTAATCGCCTGCTGCAACACATCACTATTCGGTAAAAACACAATTCTGAAGTGGTTCTTGTCCTTGATATTGAACGCACTCCCTTGCACCAGCAGAATCTTCTCCCGCTCCAGCAAATCATAGATGAACTTCGCATCGTCCTTCACCGGATACATCTCCGGGTCCAGTTTCGGGAACATATAAATCGCCCCCTTCGGCTTCACACAAGTCACCCCTGGAATTTGCGAAATCATGTTCCACGCCAGATCGCGTTGCTCGCGCAAACGGCCACCGGGAAGAATCAACTCGTTGATACTCTGATACCCGCCCAGCGCTGTCTGTACTGCGAACTGTGCCGGCACGTTCGCACACAGACGCATGTTGGAGAGAATTTCGAGACCTTCGATGTAATTCTCGGCCTTGTCCTTCGCTCCGCTCAGAATCATCCAGCCCGAGCGGAAACCTGCCAGACGATAGGATTTGGAGAGACCGTTGAACGTCACCACCAGCAAATCATCACACAGCGAGGCGATGGGGATGTGCACCGCATCGTCATAGAGAATCTTGCTGTAGATCTCGTCAGAGAAGATTACCAGCTTGTGCTTGCGAGCGAACTTCACGATATCCAACAACACTTCTTTGCTGTACACGGCACCGGTCGGGTTGTTCGGATTGATGATCACCAAGGCTTTGGTATTTGGCGTGATCTTCTTCTCCATGTCCTTGAGGTCGGGAAACCAGTCAGCGGCTTCATCGCACACATAATGCACTGGCGTGCCACCGGCGAGGCTCACGGCCGCTGTCCACAGGGGATAGTCTGGTGCGGGCAACAGTACCTCGTCACCGTTGTTGAGCAATGCCTGCATCGCCATGACGATCAGTTCACTGACGCCATTACCCAGATAGATGTCACCGATATCGACACCACTGATCTCCAGCTTCTGGCACTCCTGCATGATCGCCTTGCGCGCCGAGAACAGCCCTTTGGAATCACTGTAACCTTGTGCGTTGGAGAGATTGCGAATGACGTCCTGAATGATCTCGTCCGGAGCTTCGAAACCGAAAGCGGCCGGATTGCCGATGTTCAGCTTCAGGATGCGATGTCCTTCTTCCTCAAGACGCTTGGCTTCCTCCAGCACGGGGCCGCGAATGTCGTAACAGACTTTGCTGAGTTTGTCCGACTGTCTGATTTTTTTCATAACCATTCTTCTCTGATCCCGTAACGAGAGTTGCGTGTTGATCCTTGAATCGATCTGCGTATGATGGACTGGAGCCATACAAATTGGCGGCTATTGTAAACCGAAGCAGGAAAAATGACAGGTCCTGCAATGGGTACAAGAAGTCGAAAAATTAAGAGGAGACAGGCAATGACTGAAGACGGACAGGGCAAGCAGGAGGGCAAAGAGATACGCAAGAAATCCGATGCAGAATTGCGCAAGCAGTTTGGAGAGGATGTCTATCGGATCGTGCGGGAAAAGGGCACAGAGCGAGCTTTTACCGGCAAATACTGGGATTGCGAAAAAGACGGCATTTATCGCTGCGTGGTCTGCAGCACACCGTTGTTTTCTTCGACGACAAAATTTGATTCCGGCAGTGGCTGGCCGAGTTTCCATTCACCCACTGCAGCAGAGAACGTGCGCTCCGAGGCCGACAACAGTTTATTCATGCGCAGAACGGAAGTGTTGTGTGGGCATTGCGACGCACATCTGGGGCACGTGTTTCCCGACGGACCGGCACCGACGGGGCTGCGCTATTGCATCAATTCAGCATCGTTAGAACTTGATGAGGAGCAATGAGGGGACAGTGATGAGGGCAACCGGAGAATAAGCTCTCTCCGGTTGCCGTTGTCCACGCGATTACGGCGAAGGGATAACCTCCGAGCCCTTGTCGAGAGTCACCAATCCGCCAACACGATGCGCACTGTTGGACTGATCCAGCAAATCGAATCCCATCAGGAATTTTTCAGCATTTGCTCCGGTGAGCACTCCACCAAGACTTGCTGATGCGTCCGTGAAGCTCGAAATGGTGGTTCCCAAATGCTCGACTTTAGCATTGGTGATGTCGTTGAGCGTCACTGCTCCACCGTTGACGTTACCCGCAAAATTCAAACTCCAGATGTGATCGTCCGCGCCGGTGTCATCCACGGTGACGCGCAGGAACCCATCGGTGATCGCTCCGCTTGCCAGATCAATCTGTGAGGAGGCCGCAATCGTGTTGACTTCGCCATGGCTGCCTCTGGCGAGGAAGTTGGATGCAACATAGTTGTATTTCCCGGTAAGAGCGGTAGGTGCTACCGCAGAGAACGTGGAAAAATAACCTTGCACATCGGCCTGAGCGGGAGCTGACCAGTTCGCACCCACTGGATTGTTCCACGCGCCCCAGCCTATACCCTGGCCTACCAGCATAGTTCCAGAAACATTCTCCTGGGGTCCGGCCGTATTGCTATTGTAAAGAGTGAAGGCCGATGCCAGTGCCTCACCCGATTTCACGAACATTCCAGAAATGCCACCCGCAACTGTCACATTGCTGAGCACGGCTCTGCTGTTGTCGCGAATAGTGCCGTTGGTCAAGGACATTCCTACCAGGGCGTGTGTGTCTGACAATGCTCCACCCGTGAAATCGACAGACCAGGTTTTCTGGGTTTCCTGACTCGTTCCGGCATTGAGGGACAAATGGCCGTTTGTGATCGCGCCATCTTCCATGTCAATAGAGAAACCAAAGTAGTTCACTTTACCTACGAAAGTATCGGTGCTGCTGCCCAGCTGAGAGTCGAGGAGATTCGCGTACCGATACTGGCCGGTGGTGCTGGCGCTGGCGCTTGGCGATGCGATAAACCAGAAGCCGTCCTGTGCGATGTTATCGGTGTTGCCGCTGCGCATTCTTCGTTGAATGTGGCTCGAGGAATCGACATCCCAGCGTCCCCACCTGACTACATTACTGCCAAGACTGCCCACATTGGTGTTGAGATAACCTTGGGTAGCAGTGCCATAGCGCAGCGACCGTCCTGGTGGGTAGCTGTTGAAGCCGGAGTCGGAGGGCAGGAGAGTGCTGATCCCCAGCAGCGAGAAATCTGCCAGCACGACAGTGGAGGGATTGTTATTGGGGTTAAATCCCGCCCTGCCTCCACTCAGGATATTCAAAGGACCGGAGCTGGCAAACATACTGTAGGAGTTCAGACTCAGGAGTTCGGAGGCAGAGAGGTAGGAGCCAGTGGGGGTCAGATAGGTCGCTGTGACGAAATGGCTGGGATTGCCAGTCTCGTGCAGATTGACCCCGCCGACAAAGCTGTTGGCGATGCGATCACTCGTGCTGCCATCACCGATCAACGCGCCGACCAGATCACCGGTGATGGTGCGGACACTGTCCGTGCCATCGGCAATGTCTGTACTCAGGAAATTCACATTAGTCAGAACTCCCTCTACGAAGCGACCGGTGTAGGAGACTTTCCATTTTTCTTTCTCACCCTGCACGAGGTCTTTGTCAAGCAGGCATCCATTTCCTCCCAGACAAATCAACATTCCTCCGTTCGTCAAGTTTCCGGTAGCAAAATCGACGTCGAAGATCGACCGCATCTCAGTGACCGGCAGGTAGCTGTAGCTCTGCAGATTTCCCGGAGCGATTCGCGTGTAGGTGGCAACATCAGAACCGAGGTAAGTCCGGCTGACACTACCAAGCGAGGTCAGTTTCGTAGTGGGGGTGGGATCGAAACTCGCGAACAAACCATCGCTTGCCAACAAGGTAAACTCGTCGGAATTATTGTAGTCCGTTTCCAGTTTGATCTTGTTCGAAACAGTACTATCCCATTTTCCCCAGTTGAGCCCGAGCGTGCCGATATCAGTAGCCAAACCTTCCACTGTAGCGCTGTTGCGTCTTGCCACACGGTCTGGTGTCTCATCGAGGGTCAGCAGAGCGGCAGGGTCGTTATCGATGATGAGGTTTACAGCGCCGGTTGTTGTTATCTGCGTCACGTTACCAAACAGGGTCACACGACGTTCGGTGCCACCATCAATGCTCGGTGTGTTCGGAACCAGCATGAAACCAAAACGGTTCGCGGTGCGAAGCGCTGTAATGTCTTCGTTGCTGAAAGACGGCAAGCCACCGGTTCTCTCAAACAAGGTGATCCCGGTAATGTACTTGCTGTCTATTCCCCGTAAATCGAAGCCCAGCACCATCCCCGTAGCACCCGAGCCGGTGGCGATTCCGTTCAGTTTACCTGTGAAGGCAGGGTCGCTCAGAGAGCCTTCTGTGCCCCATGGCCGCACACGTCCGCTGATATCAAACTGCGGCAATATGCCGTTGTCCCCAACGGTGCCTGTGAAGGTGTCGGTGCGCCATTCGAAGTGATCTCCGTCGTCATCCATCTTGACGCGCAGGAGACCATTCCAAAGTTGGCCTGTACCAAGGTCGACATCAAAGTTGCCGTAAACAGCATAGAACTGTCCGGCATTGGAATTGCCGATGAAATGGCCACTGGCCTCAAATTTTCCGGAACCACTCAAAGTACTGATGTTGGTTGCAGCGACAGAAGTCATGAGGATCGGTTCTGTCACAGTGTTGAAAATCGAGCCATCATTCAGATGGGTTTGCACTTTAATGGGGTAATTCGTGGTACTGCTCCAACGACCCCAAGTGACGTCATAGTCTCCCACGTAGTGGTCCAGCTGGTCGTACTCTGCGGTTGGTCGCAGCACGAAACCAGGACTGGCGCTATAGATGAGCGGAGTGTCATCACTGCTTAAGTCGGGTGCCTGACCGAACAGCAGTCCCTGATTGGGGCCTGGGCCAAGCAAGCCGAAGCCCACGTTGCTCAACGAGCTTTCTTCACTACTGCTCAGTGCTAAATCCAGTTCGAACAGACTCACGCCGGCAAGGGAATCTGTGCCGCTAAGTAAATCGAACCCAAGCACGAAAGCATTGGCCTGTTGTCCCGTGACGATACCGTTAATGGTGCCGCTAATCGCTGGAACCTCTGTAAGAGCAGTTGACTCATAGGAGTCTGGATAAACTACACCTGTCACGTTGGTCTTGGCCAGGATGCCATTAGTCAATGTGCCACTGAAGTTCTCTACCTTCCACTTGTAGCCGGTCCCGTGGTCATCGACACCCACGTGCAAGTGCCCATTCGAGATCGTGCCTTGACCCAGATTGATGCTGAAGCCACCTTTTACAGAGGTCAGCGAGTGGTTCGCACTGTGTAGGACCTGGTAATGGCCTTCCTCTTTGAACTGCTTTGTGCCGGTGAGGGCGTTAGTAGGAGAGGGCGTTACAGAGGTCAGCAAAATAGTCGACAGCATTGTCGTAAATACAGAGCCGTCGTTGCGATCTGTCTGGAATTTGGCAGAGTTTTCGGTGCCATAGTTGGCCCACAGGCCCCAGCTCACGCCGGTATATCCGCCGACATTGTATTGCTGGTTATAGCCATAGGCATTGTTGGCCCGCAGCACTCCATTGGCGTTGGCGACCAGCATACCGGAGGAATTCGAGCTGGTCAGGACCGGAGATTCACCGATGAAGACTCCTTTGTGTGTGCCGGAAAATACGATACCGAAGCCATAGTTCACAAGACTTGCCAGCTCGGATTCGCTCAGCGCAGGGTCTGGCAGATCGATTTCGAGCAAACTGACACCGCTCAGATAATTGGTGGAGACATCGCTCTCTGCCAGGTTGAAATCAATCACCAATCCGCGTGAATCAGTACCCGTAAACACACCGTTCATGGTGCCGCTGAAGTTTCGTGACGCTGTGCCTGACAGCGCCATTCCTCCAGACGACCAGTCCATCAGCCCGGGTTGTAGACTCGTCGTGGGAATGATGGTCCCTGTAATGCTGGCACTCTGAATTTTGCCGCTGCTGAGTTGCCCGCTGACGCTGCCATCCCATCTCTCCGTCGCGGTGGTACATCCAGAGGTCAGGCAGACGTTGACATCAAGGTCTCCCGACAAAGAACCGCTGTCAAAATTGATGTTGAAGGTACCTGTGACGCCCCGAACCGAGGTGTTGCTGCCACCAACGGCCATGAAATGATCACTGGTATTGAATGTGCGGCTTCCCGTAAAGGTCGGAGTACTCGGCGTTACCGTGAAGTAAAGCATGGAGGCATCTGTCAGCGACGTGAACTGCGTGGGGTTCTGACGATCTTGCAGTCTGATCGGATTCAGCGCCGTGCCACGCCATCCTCCCCAGTTGACCTGGAAGCCACCTACACCGCTGAGAGGGCTGATCACCTCAGCATTATCCACTCGGAATACCTGGGTGCTGCTGGCGATCAAAGGGGTTCCGGCACC
This sequence comes from Pseudomonadota bacterium, assembly GCA_040384465.1. Taxonomy (GTDB): domain Bacteria; phylum Pseudomonadota; class Gammaproteobacteria; order Pseudomonadales; family Pseudohongiellaceae; genus UBA5078. The sequence continues at coordinate 238,699 of JAZKJF010000001.1, forward strand.
ATTCACATCCAGGCTGGCCATGCCGCTGATCTGGGTGCGAACGCCCCCATTGATCAACGATATACCGGCACTGCGTACGAGCGACGCCAGCTCTGATGAACTCAGTGCAGGTTGGGGCTCAGGCTGTGGTTCCGGTTGCGGCTCGGGCTGTGGTTCCGGTTGAGGCTCAGGCTGTGGTTCCGGTTGCGGCTCAGGCCGTGGTTCTGGTTGCGGCTCGGGCCGTGGCTCCGGTTGTGGCTCAGGCCGTGGTTCTGGTTGAGGCTCGGGCTGAGGTTCCGGTTGGGGTTCAGGCCGAGGTTCCGGTTGAGGCTCAGGCCGTGGCTCCGGCTGGGGTTCAGGACGCGGTTCCGGTTGAGGCTCCGGTCGTGGTTCAGGCTGTGGCTCTGCTTGAGGCTCGGGTTGCGGCTCTGGCTCCGGATCGGGATCTCTGCATACTTGAGAGTCTGTAGCGCAGGTAATGATGCCGTCACCACTGTCGTTTGGATTAATGGTCACGGCCTGTGCCAGGCCTTGACCTGTCCCAGTGTCATCCGAGCTCCCTCCCGGGGTAAAACCGACAATGGTCTCGTCTCTGATAGTGGCAAAAGAAGCGGCAGGGGGAAGTTGTCTATCTGTAGTACCTGTTCCTCCCAAGGCACCAGCGACATTATTGCCGCCATCACCTGGCGGTGGGGTGTCCGCATCGGCATCCGTGTCGGAGTCTTCTTCCGCTACTTCTTCGACAATCAATTCAATCGGAATATTGCCAAGCTCTACAGGCTGATCCACCAATCCTACTGGTGGGGTTTCGGGCGAGGGCACAAGTGCGTAGTCATAATCTGCATCTACGCCGAGATCAAGAGTCCCTGATTCGTTTTCTATGGTTGTGCCACCCTCCCATACGCCGGTGTACAGCCCATCTCCTGTAATTGTGCCTTCATGATCGGTGCCACGGATACCAATGGTGGCGAATGGTGTTTCAACACTGTAAGCATCCTTGTCGACATCGCCAATCGAGCCCGTAATGGTGCGGAAACCGCCTTGAATGAGATTCATGGTGGCACGGTCAGGCTGTCCTGACGGGGAAGCGAAGGTGTATTCGGTAATCGCAAAGGCCGTGTCTGCTTTCAAGGCAATGATCGCAGAGTCTGTCAGTTTGATTTGTGCCCAACCACCTGAGCCCGTGGTGATAGTGTCGCCGACAAACACTTCTGATCCGCGAGCGAGAGCCCTGGTTCCTGCACTGTTGGTTGCGGCAACTTCTCCCGTTACCCTGACCACTTGCCCTGCACGCTCTTCTTCCGCCGCATGCAACGCTGGGTTGTAAAATGACAGGCACATTGAAAAAAATGCCAGATTGAAGAGTCTGCAGAACCGTTTGGAAAGTATTGTCATAATTCTTCACTCATTAGCGAATCAGGCCCGATGCAGCGCGGCCCCTGCTGGAAATTCATTTGATGACACCTCGCTACAGCTGATAGCGAAGTCCTGCTTGATAGCGAAATCGTGTGTACTCAAAAAGCGGTATGTTGCTGTCCGTTTCTGTGTACATCAGCTCTGCATTGGCCGACAGTCTTCTTGAATACTGCCATACCCAGCCGATTGAGCCTGTGACGGACGTATCACCCCGTTGATCATTGAAGAACACAGGATGGTTGTCGTGATGGTCAGTTCTCTGAGCGGACAGCCTTGCATACGGCGAGTGATTGTTGTTCGGACGCCACATGACGCTGTGTGCCGCACCAAAAAAAGCGCGGCCATTGTGCTTGCCAGCACTGTTGCGCGCTTTGTCATCGGCGTAAAACAGCGTAAAACTGTGAGTGAACGCCTGTGTCAGCTTAATGATGGAACCTGACAGCATGATCTGATTGGTATCTCGCAGATCATTGCTTGGGGAAGCGCGCGTATTATCGAAACGCGTCGTGGAAAGTGAGGCTGAAAGACTTTGATACCAGCCGTTGGTGCCGGCGCGTTGCCAAGAATTATTGATGCGCAATGAGTTCTGAAACGCGGCGCCATCAAGAGAGACTTTCTGAGCCTGGAGACTGTGTCGAAAGCGGTGGACTTCACTGCCATACCCATAGGAGATATCGCCCAGCATATAGTCCATATCAAACTGATCACTGTCACGATTATCGTGTCGATTCAGTGTCAATGAGCCGTCCAGTGTTTTATCACGCGTCAGCGGCTTCCTGTAACCCAATCCTATTGTCAGATCGGCAAAATCATCCCCGGTTTTCAGACCATCCGGATTCAGCTCAATTTCACCGATCAGTGGTGTATCGATCAGGCCGTTGGTTGTGGCGCTGTTGATGTTGTCATCGTGACCGACGGTCGGTGCCACAGAAAAGCTGAAGGTCGAGCGCTGGCTGTTCTGTCGTGCATCGATCAACGTGAGGAATGCTTCAATATTCTCTTGAACATTCTGTGGTGGATTGCTTTCCAGAACTTCAGTAAACAGGTTTCGGGAGGCGACGAGGTTGTTGGTCAGCAGGTGAGCCCGGGCTAGCTCCAATCTCGCACGTTGTCGCAATGTGGCATCTTCCGCCGTCAGTGCGACGCGCTCAAATGCAAAGACAGCCTCGTTTGGATTATTGGACTCAATGGCTGCAATCCCATACATGAAGTCGAACTCGGTATCGCCTTCCCAAGCCGTCAGATTAGTGGTCGCCAGCTCATAGGCCTGCACGAACTGTCCCGCATTGATCAACTGGTTCAATTGCTGATTGGGAGGAGGCGAGGTTTGTGCCATCCCCCGAGGCATGTGCGCACTGCCTGCAATGAGAGCAACTAGCAAGAAATGTTTGGGTCTCATCTAATTATCCGTATTGTGAGATACCGACAATGCGACCTATAGGTGCGTTGCCGCGAGATACTTGTGATCCTGAATGCACGTGTGTGCAGCTCCAGATTTTCTGACGAATTACGACTGAGTTACTTTACATTGTATTCCTGTGCATTCAAGTGTTTACCTGTATTTCATCAGGGATTGTGTGACTTATGTCGAATAATCAATGATGGATTTATGCACTTGTTTCCGATTGATTGATGGATTGTCTCTTTCTGCTCTTTGACATCGCAGGAATCAAAAGGTAGTTTGCCCGCATGACAATGGAGCTGCAGATTGATTAGTCCACTCTTGAAATACCCTGCAATACTACCCCTCGGTCTGCTCTACGTTAGTGCGGTTTTCGCGCAGGAGCCTGGGGTACCCTCTGCACGACATAACCTGTCTGTGGGTGGATACTACAGTTCGGGAGATTATGGTGAGTCCAGCAAGACGACCATTCACTACCTCCCCGTTTCTTATGACTACACAGCAGCGAATTGGAATCTGAAGCTTGCTGTCCCCTATCTTGAAGTTTCTGGCGCGGGGAATGTGCTCGTCAATGTCGGTGGTATTGGCTCTGGTGACTTTAACGGTCTTGCCGTTACTGACGAGTCGGTAAGGTCCCGAGGAAGGGGAGATACCGTCCTTACTGCGACGTATCAGTTTCCTGCCTTTGCCGAAAACCTGCCGTTTATTGATCTTGGCGTGGAGGTCAAGATTCCGACCGCCGACGAGAAAAAGAGCTTGGGAACTGGCGAAACAGACTACGGAGTACAACTTGATCTTTACCAGCTGGCGGGCGATACCACGTTGTTCGCTACCGCTGGCTATAAATTCAGAGGGAGATCATTTCTCTTCAACGAGATGACTGATTCCGCCTACCTGTCACTTGGTTTCAGTCGTCCGCTTTCGCAGAGCTGGAGCTATGGCTTGATTTATGACTACCGCGAAGCTGCCTCAGAGTCCTCAAAGGACACCCATGAACTATTGCCATATCTATCTTGGTCGCCAGCGTCACGTTGGACGCTGATGGGGTATCTGGTGAAGGGGTTTACTCGGGACAGCGCTGACTATGCATTAGGAGGACAGCTTAGCTACCGTTGGTAGCCAAGCTTGAGGAAGTCCTGGTGATCAGATGCGCATGGGTTGTACACGTACAGGAGCCATAATCGACGCTCGATCGACAGGACGGACGCGCTGGAACGGAGGCAAGTCAGGACGCTGAATCCGGTCTGGTAAATTGGTTCTGTCCACTTCCTGTTTACCGTCCTCTGCTGCCGTCTCTAGTTTCACCGCTATGGTTTCGGGAGAAGGTTCTGTCGCCAGAGGGCCTACTGCAATTTCCAGGGTATTATCGCTTTTTGTTAGCTCTGGAAACGATTGCGCCGGAACAGGAGCCAGAGAGGGTGCTTCTGCGAGCTGTACCGTTGCTGGGGTTTCTTCTGGCACTTCAGGCAATGATGCCGTTGTCTCGACAATTTCCTGAATATCATTTGAAACGAATGCATCGCTGGTTTCACGGACTAACAGGTTTTGCTCAATGGAATCGGAAAGGTCCTGAGTCAAGTCTGTTTGGGCAGGCGCAGGAAGAACGGCAGTCGCCTCAGGAGGAACGCTCGCGATAGTGCTTTTTTCAGCAGGGGGCACAATATCAGCTATCTCGACTGACGGTTGCTGCTGAGCTGGCTGCTCTTGGTCATCGATGCTGGTCACGAACGGAGAGGGGCTTCCGGTACCACCAAAGCCACTGCCACCAAACTCACCTGATTTTCCTGTTCCACCGATGCCGCTGCCGCCATCTCCATCATTGCCACCTCCACCACCAGCTGTGCCCATACTGGCCGCAGTCATGACCAGCGTTGCCACGAATAGCAATAGGGCGAGAAGCAGCGTCGCTGGATAAGTGCGGATGGCGAGTATGGCTTTAGGCATCGAGGTCCCTGTCCTCTGATTTGTGGACTGTATTGTAATTGAATACGCCGAAATTCATTCGGTAGTCGTGTTCTGGTTTGGACTGATCCTGTTTCTGAAGTGCCAATGCGCTCTTATTAAGAGAGGTAAGCGCATTCATACCGACTTCATTAGCGAGCTGACTCAACTGCTGTACTGATTCAAAGGTGAGATTGTCATAATAAACACTTCTATCGAAATAGGAAGGTTTGTGCCCGAGCAGGTTCAGCGTGCTTGCGCTCAGGTGATCATGGATGTTTTTGCCAAAGAAGAATGCCTTTTCATCAAATCCCCTTTCAGGGGTAAATGCCCCGGTGTTCAGGGTGACGCGATTTTCACTATCCAGAGTGGCAATACCAATATTCAGCCACTCATCCAGAATCACTCTGGGCCTGATATCTTGCTTGCAGACGAGTTCTACCAGGTCATCAAAACATCCGGTGTTCTTCTGTGCCCCTGCAGTCCGCAATGGCAGTGGCAAAGGATGTCCGTCAGAACCAGAAAACTGTTCTGAGCCAAGCCAGACAGCTATCAATTGTGCTCCTATCGAGATATTCCGGGGCATTAGCAACTGTTCATCAGATTCTGAACGCAGTCTTTTAACATCCTTGCGATGTACACCGGTTAAGAGATTGATACGGCTATCGGAAGGACGCTTGTTACCTACTTTGAATTCTTCTTCGGCTACTTCCACATAAATCGCTTTCAGCAGGTTGATCACGAACGGGTAGGTAATCTGAAAAGCAAGCATCAGGCGCACAAGCGGGCGCAGCAATTTGCGAATTGCTGTTACCAAGACTGCGGGTGGCTCTCCGCTTTTATTGAGTGGGTCTGGATTATTGCTCATGGTAAGAGTATAGCTTGGGGTGGGAATTAATCCCACACGCTTTTGTGTCATTTTCGCAGATTGGCTCCTCTTGCCGAGTAGAGGATGTTGTATTGAATGTTTGACGTGGGAATAATTCCCACCTATGATCACCTTGTATGACATTTACGCCACAATCATGCAGACATGTGAGTAGTCACGCGCTGCATGGCACCTGGACAGGGGAAGACACAGGCAATGATCACGCGAGCAATGGATGATCGCATAGACTCTTTTACGCCCGAGGCCATGCTCGACGTCAGGTATATAGTTCTGCCGGATGGTCGCAGGCTGTCTTACACCGAGTTTGGTGACCCGTCAGGATTTCCTCTTATCTATTGTCATGGTCCGGGCAGCACACGCTTGGAAGCCACACTATTCCATCGAGAAGCGAAGAAGGCGCGTTTTAGGCTGATTTCTTTCGACAGACCGGGCCTGGGTTATTCAGACTTCCGCAAAGGAGGGGGGCAGGCTGGGTTTGCGCAAGATCTGTTGCATCTTGCTAACAGTCTCGGATGTGAAAAATTTGGTCTTTTAAGCAGTGGTGGGGCTACCAGCCTTGCCTTGGCAGCGTCTTGTTGGTACTCAGATCGTATTGCATTGGTGCTAGGCTTGTCCTTTTCTCCTCCTCAAAACAACTTTCTGCAAGCGACACCAGTTTTTGTGCGCAAACTGGCTCTGGCAGCACTGCGCGTGTATGCGGGTTTCCGACAGAAGCGCTGTGCGCGCAATCCCATGCGATATCTCGTCCGATTGCGAGATACCCTTTGTTATGCGGACAAACGTGCTCTGGAGGATCCTCTTGTACTGGAAATGCTGAGTAAAGATGTCAAGGAATCGCTTCGGCAGGGGCGTCGGGGTTTTGCACACGACATCTCACAAAGTATTGAGCCTTGGGAATTTGATCCAGAGAAGGTGCATGTCCCAGTGCATCTTTGGCAGGGAGGTGCGGACACGCTTTGTCCCAGGCACGGGGTAGAGTCTGTGGTCAGACAGTTGCAAAATGCAGTTCTCCACACTGTGACGAGTCGAGGCCATTTTTTCTATTTCAGGCTGATCGACGAGGTATTCGCTGTGGCAAACAAGCAATTGAACAGGGAGATGCGACGGTACCCTGTGAGTCACAAACGCCTTCCCAGAAAATCATTTGAGCGCGAAAACCTTACCACGACTGTTGCGCTTCACATCGGTTAATGGGCGCTGTGAAAATCAAAACTGCAGGCGTGGTTGCTGAAATTCAAAGCGTTTTCACCTGAGTAATTTTTCCCTTCAGTGACTCTGTAGATTTTTCTCGAAATAAACAGCTCCAGAAGCTGCCCATCGATTGCTCCAGCTGCGGCTTCATTCTGCATTATCTCCAATGCCTTTTCCGTACTTACTGCCGTTTTGTAGGGACGATCAGATGCTGTTAGTGCATCGTAAATATCACAGATAGTCATTACCTTGGATGAAAACGGGATTTGATCACCTCGAATGCCTTTCGGATACCCAGTGCCATTCAGTTTCTCGTGATGTGAGCCGGCAATCTCCGGAATATTTTTCAGCTCTTCTGTCCAGGGTATAAGATTCAAGAATGCTTTCGTGTGTGTAACATGAGATTCAATTTCCGCTCGTTCCTCTGCAGAGAGACTACCTTTACGAATCGACAATAATTTAAATTCGTCCTCGCTTATTACCGAGAAATCCTCGTCATGTTCAAATGGGAGACAATAATTTGCAACCCGAGTCAGTTTCTCGAGGCTATCAGCTTCAAGAATACTGGGTTCATTGACCTGACGAATTGTTTCGAAAAATCCATCTAATTTTTCAACTTCCTGAGTCAGGTTGGATTGCAGTTTTGACAGTTTTTCTTGAGTCAGTAAACCATTCTGCATCAACTGGATTTGCTCGCGAAGAGTCGTGTTGTACAAGCGCTCTTTCGCGATCAATATCCGATATCGGATACGCTCCAGATTCTCCACACTTAACTTCTTTGCTTTGACAAGTACCGACTCCCGGACTCCAACTTTTCCAAAATCATGTAAAAGTGCAGCATAACGGAGTTCTCGTAGCTGCTGAGGAGATTGCTGATGGTTTTTATGTTCCTGGTGGTGGCTGTCATTAACTGCTTCGGCTAGCGCAACACAGAGATCCGCTACACGAAAAGAATGTCCGCTGGTGGTAGGGTCACGTTGCTCGATAGCCATCACTGAGGCACGTACGAACCCCTCAAAGAGTTTTTGAATATCGTTATGCAGGATGGCATTTTCAATAGCAACACCCGCTTGGCCTGCCAATGCCTGCAACAACAAGAACGATGCAGAATCAAAAGGCAGGATAGTCTCCTGATTATGATTGCCTGGTGTGAGCGTAAGACTACGGTCATTTTTCTTGTTGATAAACTGCAGAACAGCGATGACAGACTTCCTTTTGTTAAAGGCTGGCAGCGTTAACATGCTGACAGTACGATACCCGGTAGTGTCGTCAAAATTTCGATTGAACTTATAAGGGGCATCTTCAGGTATCTGGTACGCATCCGAAATATTGAGTGCTTGCTTGGTGATCGCCACATTGCCTGCTATGGATTTTACATCCAATGGAAAACTGCTTTCCTGGAACGGAAAATCGAAAGAATCGTTTTGCGTCAGCTTGAATGTGATCCGTTTACCTTCCGTGTCAGTCAAGAATAATGAAGCCGCGTCACAACACGAAATATTTTGCCCCTCAGTAAGGATTTTTCTTAGCAGAATTCCAAGATCATTCTCTGATGCGAGTGCGATACCAACACTCGCAAGTTTGCTTAGATTTTTTTCCGTTGAACTCAATAACTCTTTGCTTCTTTCTGCATTAATTCTTGCACTATAAGTTTCCGATGCAATGGCAATTAGCTGAAGAGTTTGCCGAACCGGCAATCCGTCAGAGAGAATCATATCAGATGATAGCTGGGTAGAATTCTCGCTGAGCAACAGAGCTTTCGGGAGCGCCGCGCGCCATTCGGAAAACGGTTCCCGAGCGACTAATTGAGAATCGAGTAAAACAAGTGCAGCGTTCACTTCAACGGCATCTTTTACGGAGTAAATGAGCTGTGTGTGTAGATTTTCCGCTTGTAAAGCTTGCCAGAGAGGACTGCGGGCATGTGCCGCACCGTAGCAAAGACAAACAACACAATTGTTATTGGATGAAACGGAGGGGATTGTCGCTTTTTGTTTCACTGAAGTGCCTGCGTCAATGAGCCCGGAGCGAACAATGCGGCAATCACTCCAGATGACAAAGGAGTGTACCTCACCCCTCATAAGATGGCGAATCGGATATAGGGTCTCATTGTCAGCTTAGACAACTGCTCTTACTGATGCCAGGTTTCGTTCTGTGATCTCGGCAATCGCACTGAGTCGGAAATGCGGTTTGGGAGTTCGCAATGCAGTCTGAGCTTCAGTGGTCATCATGTCTCGAATGAACTGTGCCAGCATCTGCCGCGCCTCTGATTCGTAGCGGAATGGCCCTACATTCGTACCTTCTCGTGTCCGGAAATACCACAAACCGACTTTGTTGAAGACGCGCTCCGAGCGGTCGGGGACTCTCTGTTCAGTTCGGTCACTCTTGCGTAGATTTGCCATGCTCAGTCTCCTGTTGGTCTCCGTCAGCTCGGAGCTGTCTTGAATATAGGTTGTCCCAGACTGCATACGCTACAACCCCGAGCTGACGAGTAAGGCTACAATAGGTGTGACTTTTGGTCCTGGAAAGAGCGCAAATTGCATGCCAGTGTGTGCTGGAAAAGTCCCCCCGCATGTCACATATTAGGCACATGAAAACCAATACAAATCATCGTAATAGACGAGGATCTTGGTGTTTTTGTTCGCGCTGAAATTGTTTTGATTCAAGATGTTAGCTGAAGACATTAAGAGTTCTAAAAATTCAGCTCACCCACTTTCGCTCTGCATATTTTCTTTTAAATTTAGTGGGTTAAGTCTGATGTAAATTTAGTTCATGAGGGCGTTTCAATCAGTGTGTCAGCCTCGCACCGCTGAAAGCAGCCAACTGCACAGAAAGGTCTTCAGCTTGTGCCAGATCTTCCGGAGTGTTGATATTCATAAAAGCCCCGGGCCATTCATTGATATATTCGACCACAGTGTTTTTTCTGCTCAATATGAACTGCAGGGGGCTGTACATCCCTCTGTTTAGAGCGTCATCCAGTGCTCCGGCCAATCCTACAGACCATAATGAGAAGAGAGGTTGGACTTGGCCATTCGTTCTCAGCCAGACCACCTCGACATCCTGGTTATGCATCGCTAATGACATTCGTTCGACTATGTCGTCCGGAAACCATGGAACATCGCCAGGAAAGCATGCAACTGCTTGGGCGTCGGGATGGTGTACCTTAACCCAGTTGATGGCAGTAAGTATTCCAGCCATTGGGCCCGCAAACTCTCCCTTGCAATCTTTCAGAATGGGAAGATTGAAGCAGGTGTAGTGATCAATATTGCGATTCGTGTTGATAATCAATGGATCAACCTGTGTGCGCGCAACACGCAAGATATGCTCAATAATCAGTTTCCCTCCTACTTTAATGAGAGGTTTGTCGGTGTAGTTCATGCGGGAACTCTTGCCTCCCGCCAAAATAACACCGGCAACAGTGGTAGCTTTATGAATCATTGCGAGTCTCTTGATGACGCGACGGTGATGACTGGTGTAAAAAAACGTCACCAATTCTCCGAATTTGAGCGGATAAATGCCTGCATGAGTAGGTATCGAAGTCCGAGGCAGCTTAGTTCAGGGCCATGGTTCCAACAAGATTATTTATTGAATAAAGGCAGGCAATATGGGACAATCGCGCACTTCTGATGTCGGGAATCCAAGATCAACTTATTGATTTATATAGAATAAGATCGGCCTTTTGTGCGGGGCTGCTGAATCAATTCTGACAGAGTAAAAATTCCCAATTTGTGCGACCTGTTGCCTGTATTGCGGGCACAGTTTTCTTTTACTTTTGATGGCCTTGACCGCCGTGCCGGTCAGGTCGATCTGTGAGGGTATTTAATGCAAGTCTCTATTGAAACTACTTCTGGTCTTGAGCGTCGCATGACAGTTGATGTGCCAGCCTCAGTCGTTGAAAGTGCTATCAATGCACGCCTTCAGGAAGCCGCAGGAAATGTACGTTTGAATGGTTTCCGCAAGGGTAAGGTTCCCATGAAAGTCATTCAAGGACGTTATGGCCGTGGTGTTCGTCAGGAAGTGGTCGGCGAAGTCATGAGCAAGACTTACTATCAGGCGATCAACGAGCAGAACCTCAAGCCGGCAGGACAACCGAGGATCGAGCCCAAATCTCTGGAGGAAGGCAAAGATCTTTCTTATGTGGCTGTTTTCGAAGTATTTCCCGAAATTACTCTGAATGATTTCAGTAAACTTGAGGTCGAAAAACTGGTCGCGGAAGTAGGCGATGAAAATATCGACAAAATGATCGAAACGCTGCGTCAGCAAAGACAAACCTGGGAATCAGTGACCCGTCAAAGCAAGAATAAGGATCGCATCAACATCGATTATGTCGGGACTATGAATGGTGAAGCCTTCAGCGGTGGTTCTGCCACTGGTGCAAATCTGGTTCTCGGTTCTGAGCGCATGATTGAGGGTTTTGAAAAAGGTTTGTTGAAGAAGAAAGCGGGAGACGAGGTAGTGCTCGACCTTACCTTCCCGGAGGACTATCACAATAAAGAATTAGCCGGAAAGCCCGTCAAATTCGAGATTAAAATTAACGAGATCAGCGCACCAGTATTGCCGGAGCTCAACGACGAATTTTTTGCTGTGTTTGGCATTGAAGAGGGAGGTGTTGAGGCTTTTCGCAAGGAAGTCGCCGCCAATATGAGCAGAGAGTTGAATAATGCCAGCAAGGCGAAGCTCAAGAATCGCGTTATGGAGCTGTTGTTAGCACAAAATGAAGTGGCGCTGCCTGGGGCTCTCGTGAAAAATGAGATCGAAGCATTGCGCCAGCAGGCGCTACAGCAATTCGGGGGGGGGAATAAAAATGTCGACCCGGCCATGTTGCCCGATGAGTTGTTCCGGGAGCAGGCAGAGAAGCGCATTGCTCTGGGCCTGATTCTCGGTGAAGTCATCAAGAGCAGAGGACTCAAAGCGAACCCAGCACAAGTCAAAACTACTATTGAAGATATTGCCTCTACTTACGAGTCTCCAGAGCAGGTTGTTCGCTGGTATTACAGTAACAAGGAGCAGTTGGCATCTGTAGAGTCAGCAGTGCTGGAGGATCAAGCTTTTGATGCCATACTTGCGGAAGCGAAAGTGACGGAAAAGAACGTCAGCTACGACGATGTCATCAAACCAGATGCAAAAAAAGCAGGCAAATAACAGGTGATTATGCAATCTAAGGATGATTTGGTGGTGTCAACGCTGGTTCCCATGGTGGTCGAGCAGACTGCGAGAGGGGAGCGCTCCTACGACATTTATTCACGACTCCTGAAAGAGCGTGTGATCTTTATGGTGGGCCAGGTTGAAGATTATATGGCTAACCTGGTTGTCGCTCAGTTGTTGTTTCTTGAGTCGGAGAATCCGGATAAAGACATCCACCTGTATATCAACTCGCCAGGTGGGTCTGTTACTGCCGGGCTATCCATATACGACACAATGCAATTCATCAAACCCGATGTGAGCACGATGTGTATTGGCCAAGCCGCCAGCATGGGAGCGTTACTCCTGGCGGGTGGTGCTAAAGGCAAGCGCTTTGCTCTACCTCACTCGCGGATGATGATCCATCAGCCAAGCGGAGGAACTCACGGTCAGGCGGCGGATATCGAGATTCAAGCGAATGAAATCATCAAACTTCGGCACCAGCTCGACAAGATCATGGCTCTTCATACGGGCAAAGACCTTGAAGAGATTGCCAGAGATACCGAGCGCGATAACTTCATGAGCGCAAACGAGGCCGTAAAATACGGTCTGGTGGACAAAGTCCTCAGTCAGCGTGTCATGTAACAGCATGATTTCAACCTCGACGCCGCAGCTCATGCTCTTTCGGCGTCGTTTGTCTTGTTAAAATTCCCCATCCCAGTGGTATCATTTGGACTACGGCAGATCGATTTTCTGCCGACTACATGGATATGGGTCGACGCTGCAGGATGTTAGGCAGTCCGTTTGAGGTCGCATACGGCCCCCATGGTTCTGGTTCTGCATAGAATTTGAGAGGTAGGTTAATGTCAGACGATCGTTTCAACAAAGGTGACGACAGCGGCAAGCTGCTCTATTGTTCCTTCTGTGGCAAGAGTCAGCACGAAGTCCGTAAATTGATTGCTGGCCCTTCTGTGTTTGTCTGCGATGAGTGTGTCGACCTCTGCAATGACATTATTAGAGAAGAGATTCAGGAGAAGGACTCCGAATCAGGCACGAAAAAGCTCCCCATCCCTGAAGAGATCAAAAAGACTCTGGACGAATATGTGATCGGCCAGGAGAACGCTAAAAAAGTGTTGGCGGTCGCTGTCTATAACCACTACAAGCGCTTGAATTATGATGAAGCCAATGGCGGTGTTGAGCTCGGCAAAAGCAATATTCTGATGATTGGGCCTACCGGCACGGGCAAAACCCTGCTTGCTGAGACATTGGCTCGACTTCTCGATGTGCCGTTCACAATAGCAGATGCCACCACGCTTACAGAAGCCGGCTATGTGGGTGAGGATGTCGAAAACATCATCCAGAAACTTTTGCAGAAATGTGACTATGACGTTGAGAAGGCACAAATCGGTATCGTTTACATCGATGAAATCGACAAGATTTCCCGAAAATCCGATAACCCATCGATTACTCGCGATGTGTCGGGTGAGGGCGTACAGCAAGCCCTGCTGAAGCTGATAGAAGGAACAGTTGCTTCAGTTCCACCACAAGGCGGTCGAAAACATCCTCAGCAGGAGTTTCTGCAGGTAGATACCTCCAACATCCTTTTCATTTGCGGTGGTGCATTTGCGGGCCTTGAAAAAATCATTCGTGATCGATCCGAAAAAGGTGGCATCGGTTTTGGGGCGGAAGTACGCAGCAAAGATCTTGAGCATCGCATGGGCGAAACATTGCGTGATGTGGAGCCCGAAGATCTTGTGAAATATGGGCTTATTCCCGAATTTGTGGGAAGGCTGCCTATGATTGCTACCTTGGATGAGTTGGATCTGGACGCCTTGGTGCGAATTATCAAAGAGCCCCGAAACTCACTCATAAAGCAATATCAAAAACTGTTTGAGATGGAAGGTGTCGAGATTCAATTTCGTGACGAGGCCTTGAAATCAGTCGCTCAAAAGGCGAAAGAACGCAAGACTGGCGCGCGAGGATTACGCTCGATCATGGAAAGCGTCCTTCTGGACACCATGTATAAAATCCCTTCCATGGAAAATGTGAGCAAAGTGATTATCGATGCCGCTGTGATAAATGGAGAGTCTGAACCTTTACTGGTTTATGAAAATCGCGAGCAATCTTCAACAAGAGCAGTAGCAGACGATTGAAAAGACAGCATACCGACCCCAGATAGGAGTCTATGTATATACGGGCAGGTATTCCTCTCGTACTTTCACCATCAGGACGTAAGTTATGAGTCTTTTTCCAGATACGGTCGATGCAGGCAAATCTGTCTTACCACTTCTTCCACTGCGCGATGTCGTAGTGTACCCCCAGATTGTGCAACCCCTTTTCGTTGGACGTCCGAAGTCCATCAAAGCACTTGAAGTGGCGATGAGCGCCGGTAAACAAGTTTTGTTGGTTGCTCAGAAAAGCCCCTCAGAAGATGATCCAAGCGAACGAGACATTTTTGAGATAGGCACCGTCGCCAGTATCCTTCAGTTAATCCGTCTGCCTGATGGTACTGTCAAAGTATTGGTTGAAGGGGTTAGCCGGGCACGTATCAAGTCAGTGGAGTTGGTCGGTGACTACTACCAGGCGCAGATCAACACTGTGAGTGGAGAGGCGCTGACTGACAAGCAGTCTGAATTGCTGACTCGCTCCTTGTTGTCACAGTTCGATCAATACGTACAGTTAAGCAAAAAAATCCCCCCAGAAGTACTGACATCAATTTCCAGTATCGATGAAGCTGGACGTCTGGTAGACACCATCGCATCACATATGTCACTGCAACTTCAGGAGAAGCAAAATCTGCTGGAACTCGTTGCCTTGCAGCCCAGAATTGAACACCTCATGGCGCTGATTGAGTCAGAGATTGATCTGTTCCAGGTAGAGAAAAGAATTCGCGGACGCGTCAAAAAGCAGATGGAAAAAAGTCAGCGAGAGTACTATCTGAATGAGCAGATGAAGGCTATTCAGAAGGAAATGGGGGAACTTGACGACAGCCCCAACGAAGCAGAGGAGCTGAAGCTACGCATCGAGGATGCAGGTATGCCTGTCGAGGCACGTGACAAGGCACTTTCTGAGCTTAATAAGCTGCGAATGATGTCACCGATGTCCTCTGAAGCTTCTGTCGTAAGAACCTATATCGATTGGATGGTGAGTCTCCCCTGGAAAGCACGCAGTAAAGTACGCCTTGATTTGGAGAAAGCCGAGCAGGTTCTTGAACATGATCATTATGGTCTTGAGGAGGTCAAAACTCGGATCCTTGAGTATCTGGCTGTCCAAAAGCGTGTCAAGAAACTCAAAGGTCCGATTTTATGTCTGGTAGGACCACCTGGCGTGGGCAAGACATCTCTGGGCGAGTCGATCGCCCGGGCAACCAATAGAAAGTTTGTCAGAATGGCACTGGGTGGTGTACGTGATGAGGCTGAAATAAGAGGTCATCGACGTACCTATATCGGCTCACTACCCGGCAAGTTGCTGCAGAAGCTCGCAAAAGTCGGAGTTAAAAACCCTCTATTCCTGCTTGATGAAATCGATAAGATGGGCATGGACAACCGTGGTGATCCTGCGTCTGCATTACTGGAAGTATTAGATCCCGAGCAAAACCACAGCTTTAATGATCATTACCTTGAGGTGGATTACGATCTATCCGAGGTCATGTTCGTTTGTACGTCGAACACCATGAACATTCCAGGCCCGCTGCTTGATCGCATGGAGATTATTCGTCTACCGGGCTATACCGAAGATGAAAAAATCAATATTGCCAACCGCTATCTGGTGCCTAAACAGCAGCAGAACAACGGACTGCGTAAGGGAGAGTTGGTCATTGGCGAAGAACCAATCAAGGATTTGGTTCGTTATTACACACGCGAGGCGGGTGTCCGCGGCTTGGAAAGAGAAATTGCAAAAATCTGTCGCAAGGTTGTGAAGCAGAACTCTTTGGTTGGTAAAGCGACTCCAGTGCTGCTCAATAGTGAGACGCTTGAAACCTATTCCGGAGTTAGAAAATATGATTTTGGACGAGCGGAAGAAAAAAACCTTGTAGGGCAAGTGAATGGACTGGCTTGGACTCAGGTGGGTGGAGAATTGCTGACTATTGAAGCGGTAGCTTTGGAAGGCAAAGGAAAGACCATCAAAACAGGGTCACTGGGCGATGTGATGCAAGAGTCGATACAGGCAGCCATAACAGTCGTGCGCAGCCGTGCTGACGTACTCGGACTTAAGATCGGATTCCATGAAAATATGGATTTGCATATTCATGTTCCTGAGGGTGCGACGCCGAAGGACGGGCCGAGTGCCGGCATCGGAATGTGTACTGCTCTCGTTTCTGCGTTAACTGGGATTCCGGTGAAAGCCGATGTTGCCATGACCGGCGAAATCACTTTGCGTGGTCAGGTGCTGCGCATTGGAGGATTAAAAGAGAAACTGCTTGCCGCTCACAGGGGCAATATCAAGACTGTCATTATTCCTGCAGACAACGAAAGAGATTTGAAGGAAATTCCTGAGAACGTAAAAGCCGACATGAAGATTTGTCCAGTCAAGTGGATTGATCAAGTCTTGGAGCTGGCTCTCGAGTATCAGCCTGTTCCAAATTCTGATGTTGTTACTCCAAAAACTGTAATTTCTGCAGCAGGTGAAGATACTGATAAAACCAAGGAAGAAATGCATATAAATACGCACTGAATCACAGTGGCAGCCAGTGTTTGTGGTTGACACAGCTTTCTGTGGCTTGGTATAAAGTGCCGGTCGTATTGGTTATCAAGCCATCTCTTGAATAAAAAATCAGACAGAATATAAATACTTAGCGCGGGCACTGAAACGTGATTTCGCCTGCTTGGTTTCAAGCAATAACTCAACTTAGAAAAATAAGGGGACAACGTGAATAAATCAGAATTAATCGATGCTGTTGCTGCAAGTGCTGACATTCCAAAAGCTGCAGCCGGACGCGTGATAGATGCCATGATTGATGCCATTACTGACTCGCTGAAGAAAAGCGATCCAGTTGTGCTCGTTGGTTTCGGTACTTTTACTACCAAGGAGCGTGCAGCACGTCAGGGTCGCAACCCACAAACTGGTGCGACAATTCAGATTAAAGCAGCCAAAGTGCCGACATTCAAAGCAGGCAAAGCTCTTAAGGATGCGGTAAATCTCTAACCGCACAGTTAAAATTCGCTAGCTGGTCAGGCCGGGCAAGAACGGTTTTCACAAAGGTCGCAATACCGATCTGACTGCTTCGAGATGTTTTGAGGGCGCATCAATGATGCGCCTTTTTAGTTTCAAGAAGGCACTATTTATTCATGGTTCGCACCAATTCGAGCGCTGTAACAAGCACGGTATTCGACAGGAAATGACATGCTGCAAAAAATAAGAGACAACTCCCAGGGGATGATTGCAAAGGTCATTATTGGCTTCATTATCGCTTTGATGGCTTTGTTCGGTGTGGAGTCCATCGTAGGTGGATTTGTCAACAATTCGACAGTGGCTGAAGTGAATGGTGAGGAGATTACCGAACCGGAATTGGCCGCCAGCGTGCAAAATCTGATGATGAGTGTGGGGGCAGATATCTCCAGTCTCGATGAAGGACTGTTACGAGAAGTCGCTCTGAACCAGATTATCGAGGACCGTTTACTCCGGCAGTCAGCCAGAGATGCTGCGATGACAATCTCCAGCGATGCTATCGATAGACAAATTATCAATAATCCGCAGTTTCAGATTGGAGGTGTGTTCGACTCTGATCTGGCCTTGCGCACAATGGCAACACAAGGATTCACAGTTCAGGCCTACCGCGATGCTCTCTCAGAGCAAATGGTTGTGGGGCAGCTGGTAAACGCCTATGCAGCTTCCAGCTTTATGACCGAAAACGAACTGGCGCGCATAGCTGCGCTGACTTCGCAGACTCGGGATTTCCGATTCTTGTCGGTCACATTGGGCAATCGCACGGAAGGGGAGGTCATACCTGCCGACCAGATCGAGACTTACTATCAGAACAATCAATCACGATTTATGGTTGAAGAAGAAGTCGCTGTTGATTATGTGCTCCTCGACAAGAGCGCAATATTCAGCGAAGTAGAGGTCAGTGATGAAGGCGTGCTGGCTCAGTACGAAATTGAGCGGAGTGCATCATCAGCCGCCACGCAAAGACGTGCAGCCCACATCCTCCTGGAAGTCAATAGCACGGTATCTCAAGAACAAGCTATTGCCCAGGCGACAGCTCTCAAAACCAGGCTGGACCAAGGCGAGGATTTCGCTGCTGTCGCCTTGGAAGCTTCTAACGACACAGCATCGGCTCAGTCTGGTGGCGATATTGGTTATTCCGATGGATCTGCATTCCCGCCAGAGCTGGAAGAAGCATTGGCAACGATGGAAGTAGGGCAGGTGTCCAGTCCGGTTGTATCAGAGTTTGGGGTACACCTTGTCAAGCTGACCGAATACGACGTCAATGAATTTGCCCCACTAGAAGAGGTCGCTGATCGTATCCGTCGCGATCTGAGCAGTGCTGAAGTAGATCAACTGTATTTCTCTCGTTTGGAAACCCTGGCTAACCTCGCGTTTGAAACCACCGATTTGAGAGAAATCTCTGAAGAGCTTGGTCTCGCAATTGTAGAAAGCGAGGCGTTCACACGCTTGGGAGGTACTACTGAAATCACCAGCAACAGCAATGTAGTCGCAGCTGCTTTTTCGGAAGAAGTTCTGGTGGAAGGAAATAATAGCGATGTGGTGGAACTTGGTGATTCTCGTGCATTGGTCTTGAACCTGCGTGAGCATAACGAAACTCATTTACGGCCACTCGAAGAGGTGCGCGGCGAGATCGCAGCTATTCTGCGCACCGAGCTGGAGAAGGAGAGGGCACAGGCTGTCGGTGAGGAAATTTTGACTGCACTCAGTAGCGGGCAACCTGTTGACGGGTTAGTCGCCGCAAATGAATTGCAGTGGATTACTCAGAGCGGAGTGTCCCGCGACCAGGCAGGACTCAATAGCGAAGTTCTCCAACACGCCTTTACCATGAGCACTCCTCAAGACGGACCAGTCTTCGAGGGTTTTGCTCTCACTAATGGCACGTATGTCGTCTTGGAACTGCAAACCGTGAATCGTGGAACTTTGGATGAACTCTCGCCAGAAGAGCGAACCACCTTGGTCAGTACCAATGTTGAAGCTGATGGCAGGGCAGCATTTGATGCCTTCCTGGCCAATTCTCGCAACAATGCTGAAATCACCGAAAGCCTGGCAGAGGAAGCCCCCTTATTGTGAAAGGGGGAGTATCAGGGAGGGGGCTTGGCTGGTATCAGTTAAGCTCCGCACCCTCAGGATGCAGCAGCAATTTTTGTCCTGGGTGTATGAGCCCTTCTACCTGAATGTCATTCCACTCAAGTAATTCCGCCACTCCCACTCCGTACGTTCTTGCAATACGGGCCAGCGTATCTCCTGATTTGACAGTGTATTGGACTGGCTCACGCTGAGTTCCATTGCTTTGTGCCTGAGCAATAGTCGGATCGGTGTGAAGCATCAGTATCTGTCCAGGACGTAAAACCGACTCGGCCGATAAGTTATTCCACTCTGCCAGCAGAGAGGCGTCAAGACTGTAGCGATTCGCAATTCTCCACAAACTGTCACCTGAGCGCACTTCATAACGTGTGGGCGGAGTTACCCCCTGTGGTAAGACATCACCAGATGTCGCCACTCCTGTCAGGTATTCCGGCGCATTGGGGGTGGTCAGCGGGGCGGCAGAATTGTAGGCGCGGGGGATCAGCAGTGATTCCCCGGCAATAATACGGCTACCGTCGATACCATTGGCTTGCTGAAGAGCGCCTACTTGCGTGTTGAACTGACGTGCGATCTTGCTCAGGGTATCGCCGCGCTGCACGACATATCTGTCCCAGGTCACGGGAGTTTGACCCTGCAGACTCGTCAAAGCAGTCTCAAACGCATCGACTTGATCAACAGGGACCAACAGTGTGTGAGGACCGTCTGGATGTGTTGCCCATTGTCTGATGCCAGGATTCAGTTGGTAGAGAACTTCAGGTGCAACCCCAGCAAGACTCGCAACCAGCGCCAGATCAATCTGAGTCCCTGAATCTATGCGAGCAACTACCCGCTCATTTCCAACGTCCGCCAGTGCCAGACCATAATGATCTGGTGTAGAAATCAACCGTGCCAAAGCAATCAATTTAGGCACAAAATCTTCAGTGGTTGAGGCGAGATTGAGCGACCAGTAATCTGTTGCTCGTGATCTGCGGCTATTTTGTTCCATGGCTTTCTGTACATTGCCTTGGCCGGTGTTATAAGCAGCCAGGGTGAGGAGCCAATCGCTTTCGAACATCTCGTTGAGTGTCGTCAAATAGTCAAGCGCTGCAGCGGTGGAGGCAATCGGATCGCGTCGACCGTCATACCACCAATCTTGTTTGACTCCCAGACTGCGGGCGGTGGAGTTGATTATCTGCCAGAGCCCTGCTGTATTTTTTCCTGCCGTGGCATTGGGGTTATACGCACTTTCCACAATGGGCAGCAGCGCTAATTCCATCGGAAGTGAGCGCCGCTCAAGCTCTTCAACAATTTCATAGATAAACGGTCTTGAGCGTTCGGTTACCGTAGCTATGAAAGCGGGGTTGTCTCTATAAAATGCTATCTGTTCTTCAATTCGCTCGTTCTCATGCTCCAAACTGAACGACAAGCCAGCGCCTATTCTGGCCCAGATATCTTTGAACTGATCAGAAGTTTCCTCTCCCTGCTCCGACTGAATGCTGACTCGTGCAGGATCTGATCTGCCATTTACAGTTCTGACAGAATTGCTCATCGACTCTTGAGTCGACACTGATTCATCCTGCAAGACAGGGTCTGTCTGCTGGACAACACTACAGGCATTCAGAAAGGTAACCACTGAAATCAGAGCACTGAGCTTGTTCAATCGTACCGCTGGAGTACGTTTAGAAAAACGACGGGATGTTCTTAAGTTGCTGATATACGAAAGCATTACATAACTTGCCATTTTGAAAAATTACGGGGGGAACTTCTGTCAGCCCCAGTGTCACCCTGAGAAGCTGTCTTTCCAACGTCTCAAAGCTGCAAATACTTCTGTGTCACTACTCTCTGAAGATATTGCCATCGATTCGATAACGGCACTTCGGACAGTTACCATGTGACAGCGCAAAAAGGGATTAGTTCGCAACTCCATAGACATCAGGGAGGGAACTGTAGGAATCCCAGCACTACAAGCCGCTTCTACCACCCTGACTCGCTCGACTGAATTAGGATTATCGGCTTCCACTCTCAACGCAAAACGTAGGTTGGAGCGTGTGTATTCATGAGCGCAATATACCATGGTCGACGCTGGCAGGGAGGCGAGTTTGCGTAGCGATTCATACATCATGGGGGGATTTCCCTCGAAAATTCTCCCACAACCTCCAGCAAAAAGAGTATCTCCACAGAAGAGCACGCCCGATCCACTCTCTTCTATACCCGAGGCGGGGAGTTGGGCATAGTAAGCGATATGATCCAGGGTATGCCCCGGCACGGCGAGAACCGAGAACTCGACCCCGGCCAGAGTTAACCGGTCACCATCACCCAGAGGATGAGTGACTGTGTCAATTTTGCTGGATCTCGGCCCATATACGGGGATGTGTGGAAATTGCTCCAGTAATTTCTTCACCCCTCCAATGTGATCCGCATGGTGATGAGTCAGGATTATAGCGGACAAACATAAGTCCAGGCTCTGCAAAACAGACAGAACAGGATCTGCATCTCCTGGATCAACAATACAAACGTCTTTGTTGTCACTCGCAGCAAACATCCATATATAGTTGTCCTTGAAGGCACGGATAGGACTTACTTTGAAAGTCATGGTGTATCATCCAAAGAGTTGAAAAATTGCGGCGTAGTCCCATAAATCGCTACATTCCGACAGATGGATATAAATTACAACTATGAGCTTGTTATTCAACTATCGATCACGATGGCAAAAGCGCCACGAACTACCGGAACCGGAAGCGTCGTTCCGGGCTATGGATGTCTGGTTACAGTCACCACTCGGCATTGAGTTGCTTGCCGCAGAAAAGGAGATGCTGGAGCCTATGCTGGCGCGAGTCTTCGGCTACCATATCCTGCAGTTGGGGTGTTGCACTAAATCCATGCTCGGTGAAAGCCCGGTAGGGCATAAGTTTTTTTTCACTCCTTCCTACAATTCAGACTCTCGAAGTCCCGTCGCACACAACGAGCTTCTGCCATTAGCAAATGAAAGCGTTGATGCAGTCCTGATTCACCACGCTCTTGATTTCACGCCCGACAGTCACCGGCTATTGAGAGAGGCAGCGCGAGTAGTGATGCCTGGGGGCAAGCTGTTGATCATGGGCTTCAATCCCGTTAGTACGTGGGGACTCAGAAAGCTTTTTCGCTGGAAAAACTGCCTTCCTTGGCGTGGGCGCTTCATTTCCAGTGGCCGTGTCAGCGATTGGTTGAAGTTATTGGACTTCAGCATCGACAAGGTTACACACGGTGCTTATCTGTTACCGATCAATCATGTCAAAGTGGTCGGAATGTCTCCTAAACTTGAGAGGTTTGGACGGCGCTTTCTACCTCCAGCGGGTGCAGTTTATTTTATTGTGGCATGCAAGCAGGTGATGCCCGTGACGCCTATTGTGCCGCGCTGGCCACGCATACCACGGCCTGTTATCGTGCGGCCGGTTGGGGAGGCGTCAGGGGCACATCAGGTTGTTGAGAAGGTCAGTGCCCCCGTCTCTAGTAACATGCGTCCTTAAAGAATTCGCCAAGAAGGTGTTTGATTGTCAACAGTTGTCGAGATATATACCGATGGAGCCTGCAAGGGTAATCCTGGGAAAGGGGGGTGGGGAGTCCTTCTACGCTACAGAGGAACAGAAAAGATCCTCTATGGGGGAGAACCGCATACCACCAACAATCGCATGGAGCTTCGAGCTGTCATAGAAGGTCTCATGTCGCTCAAACGTCCTGGATGCGAGGTGCGGGTGATCAGTGACTCCAAATACGTCCTGACAGGAATTACCGAATGGCTGCCTAATTGGAAAAAACGTAACTGGCTCACTGCTGCCAAAAAACCGGTTCTCAATGTGGATCTTTGGAAAAAACTGGATGAGCTTGCCATGCAGCATCAAATCAGCTGGGAATGGGTTAAGGGGCACAGTGGCCATCCTGAAAATGAACTGGTAGACGATTTAGCTAACCGAGGTATCACAGAACTCATTAGCGATAAAATTTATTAATCTAATAAATATCAGGTAATTAGAATAGCAATGCGACAAATTGTATTAGATACGGAAACCACCGGCTTGGATCCAGGGCAAGGTCATCGGGTCATCGAAATTGGATGTATCGAGATCGACAATAGACGACTAACCGGTCGTCACTTCCACTGTTACCTGAATCCCGACAGAGAAATCGATGAAGGTGCGGTGCAAGTGCATGGCATTACCTCCGCTTTTTTAGCCGACAAGCCAAGATTCAATCAACTGGCGGACGATTTTCTACACTTCGTCGCAGGGGCCGAACTTGTGATCCATAACGCCCCTTTTGACGTCGGATTTCTTAACAGTGAGCTGAGACGTGCCGGCGGCCAATATCGCCAGTTGGAGGAGTACTGCTCTGTTGTTGATACTCTGACGATGGCGCGTAAGAAGCACCCCGGACAACGCAATAGTCTCGATGCGCTTTGCAAACGTTATGAGGTAGACAATTCCCAACGCGATCTGCACGGGGCATTGCTCGATGCGGAGATTCTCGCCGACGTCTATTTGCTGATGACAGGAGGTCAGACATTTTTGCAGTTGGGAACAGAAGAGGTTCAGATTAAGAAACAGGAGGAAGTGGTCCGTAAGATCGATTCAGCTCGTGCGCCTTTGATCGTTAGCAATGTCGAAGGTGATGCAATGATCGCGCACAACCGCTTACTGGCACGTATCAACAAGTCCAGCGGTAGCCGCTGTCTTTGGACAAGTTCTGAAAGCTGAAGCCGCAGCAGGGAAATATATCGAGATGGCGTTCAATTTCAGTTATTTTCTGCAACAGAACAAGTACTCAGGGAACGAGTCTCTGCTGTTGTTCAGCGAGGGAGATATCCTTCATTGCAACGAAAATATCTTCTGGTCGATGACTGTTCTCGAAAAGCTCAATGTGGACACCAGTCACCTGCTTATGATCGGTGAATTTCAGGGACGCCCCTGTTTAACCTTCAATCTCAATAATGAACATTTTCTCCAACTCGACGCTGAGAAGATTTCACTCAGACAGATGCTTCACAAATATGCAATCGATGTTTTCAGTCTTGCTGGTAGAGCCAATCAATTGCTGCACTGGTATGACAGTCATCAATTTTGTGGCAAATGCGGTGCGCGCACTCAAGTGCATGCATCCGAACAAGTATTGATTTGTCCCTCCTGCCAACTCAGTTTTTATCCTCGCATCAGTCCTTGTGTTATCGTTTTGATTATCCGTGGTGATGAAATATTGCTGGCGCGTCACGCAGGGAAAAGCAGCGCGTTCTACAGCTGTCTGGCTGGATTTATGGAAGTAGGTGAGACACCGGAGGACACTGTCATCAGGGAAGTACGAGAAGAGGTTGGTATCGAGATCCATAATATTCGTTATATTCAGAGTCAGTCATGGCCATTTCCGTCTCAGTTGATGCTGGGGTTTTTCGCAGACTACAAGTCAGGAGAGATTCAAGTAGACGGAAAGGAGATCATGGAAGCAAATTGGTACGGACCTCATGATTTACCTATAACCCCTGCGGCCAGTATCAGTGTCGCAGGACAACTCATTAAGTTATTCTTGCAGCGCTTTGAATCAAGAGAAACCAATCGGTTTTAAGGAGAGATTTTTGGAGTATTTCATTGAGTACTGCTTGTTTCTGGCGAAGGTCGCCACGTTGGTGATAGCCATCATTGTCGTCATCGGTGCGTTGATTGCTATCAGCTCGCGCGGCAGAAGGGGAGCAGGGGGTAAAGGGTCAATCAATGTGGTTCGCATGAATGATGAACTGGATGACATGCGCGATGCCATGAAGAAAGCGATCTACGACAAGGACACATTCAAGCACGAACAGAAGCTGGAGAAAAAGAAGCACAAGGAAGAAGAGCGAGAGCGCAAGAACCTCCGAAAGAGCGTGCAATCGGATACAGAGATTGATCAGCCCACGAAAAAGAGAGTTTACGTTATCGATTTCAATGGCGATATTCAGGCGAGCGAAGTTGAATCATTGCGCGAAGAGATTACTGCTGTTTTATCTCTGGCAACTCCGCAGGATGAGGTACTGGTCCGTCTGGAAAGCCCGGGAGGGATGGTTCATGCCTATGGATTGGCATCATCACAATTGTCTCGAGTGAAAGAACAAGGCATAAGTTTGACGATTTGTGTCGATATGGTTGCTGCCAGTGGTGGCTACATGATGGCCTGTCTTGCAGACAGACTGGTTGCAGCGCCTTTTGCGATTCTTGGTTCGATAGGGGTGCTTGTGCAGATGCCGAACTTCCACCGTCTTCTGCGCAAACATGAAGTTGACTATGAAACAATCAGCGCCGGAGAATTCAAAACTACTCTTACGACGTTTGGCGAAGTTACACAACGAGGCAGAGACAAAGTGAAAGAGGATGTTGAGGAAATGCACAGTCTTTTCAAAGATTGGGTAAAACGCCATCGTCCGGCTATAGATATCGACAACATCGCCACTGGCGAAACTTGGGTGGGTTTACAGGCGCTGGAGAGAAATATGATCGATGAGGTCATGACCAGCGATGAATGCATCATCCGAGCTTGCAATGAGGGTGATGTCTTCGCAGTGCAATACGAAATCCGCAGAACCATTGGCGATAAGTTGGGAGCAGCAATTCACAGCACCATCGACCGCACTGCTTTATCTTGGCTTAAACGTGCACGTGAATCTTCATACTTTTCCTGAGCTTTCCGATTGAGTAGCGGTATTTCGCAAGGATACTTTTGATGGTAGGTAGCGAACTGAAATTCAAAGCTTTTCGAGTGACGGAGCAACTCGTTGGCGGCACCCCGCACTATGTCGGGGGAGTGCACACTCGTACCCTAAGCGACTTGCCTGTCGGGGATGTACTGATCAAAGTCCGTTACTCTGCATTGAATTTCAAGGATGCACTGTCAGCGCAAGGCAACAAAGGAGTGACTCGACAATACCCTCATACCCCTGGGGTTGATGCGGTTGGCGAAGTGGTGCAATCGGGCGTCAACGAATTCCAACCAGGCGATACTGTTATTGCCACTGGTTTCGATCTTGGGATGAATACAGATGGTGGTTTTGCTGAATACATACGTGTCCCTTCCGGTTGGCTTGTCCAGTTACCCGCAGGAATAAGCCTGCGACAGAGCATGGTGCTGGGTACAGCAGGCATGACCGCAGCCCTGTGTGTAGAGAAATTGCTTCAAAATGGACTCTCGCCAGAACAAGGAGAAGTATTGGTGACAGGCGCTACCGGTGGAGTAGGGGTGATTGCAGTCGCACTACTTGCAAAGCTTGGTTACAACGTCGTTGCATGCACCGGAAAAATCGAGCAAGAACCGTATTTGCGTTCCATTGGCGCCTCTTCGGTTATTGCACGGCAAGCGCTTGCCGAACCATCTACACGAATGTTGTTGAAGGAAAGATGGGCTGGGGCTGTCGACGTGGCTGGTGGAGAGTTGCTGCGGAATGTTCTCAGCTCGCTGCGTTATGGCAGTAGCGTAGCATGCTGCGGACTGGTGGGTTCTCCCGCTTTCAATGGAAGCGTGTTTCCGTTTATCCTTCGAGGAATCAACCTTCTCGGTGTGGATTCAGTCAATCTTCCTCTTGCGCATAAAACGAAGATATGGGAAAGGCTGGCCAGCAGTTGGAGCTTACCTAACCTGGACGGCCTGGGGGTTGAAATCGGCCTGGAAGAACTGCCAGAGGCACTGGTAAGGTTGCAAGAAGGCAAAGCAGTCGGGCGCGTTTTGCTGGACTTATCACGCCCGACTTGAACTGTCGACATTGGTCTATTCAGCGCCTTCTGAACAAAGGCAGGGGTTTGTCGACACTTGCTTGGTAACCGTCGGTAAAATCACCAAAGGCGCCGAGAGCCGCTTCCAGATTCTGATCATCACGCATGACGAATGCATCAAATCCGCATCTGGACATGTAGAAGAGCTGGTCTCTCAACACATCGCCAATTGCCCGAATTTCACCTTTATATCCAAGGTTGGCACGCAGTTCTCGAGCCGACGTGTAGGCGCGGCCGTCAGAAAAAATCGGAAAATTCAAAGCAATAACGTCGA
The DNA here is from genome assembly GCA_040384465.1 of Pseudomonadota bacterium. GTDB lineage: Bacteria > Pseudomonadota > Gammaproteobacteria > Pseudomonadales > Pseudohongiellaceae > UBA5078. The sequence goes on from JAZKJF010000001.1 coordinate 265,902, forward strand.
GATTGTGCAAATCCTTGCCGAGTGACTGCGGCACTTCATGACTGTTCAACCAGACAGCTGTTCTCCCCGAACGATTCCGGAGAACATCCTGCTGCTCTGACCAGTACGTCAGCGGAACTATCAGGTTCTGGCCAGAGAGGGTTTGCAAATCCTGTAATTGATTCGCATCTTTGATCAGAACCCAAGCGTCATCAATGATCTGGCCGCTCTTAATTAACTTTGGCATAGACTTCATCCTTGAATGGCTCTATACCAACTCGATTGAAAGTTTCGAGAAAGCGTTCACCAGGTTGCCGCATCTTCATGTAAATATTGATAATTTTCTCTATGACATCAGGGACTTCTTCCTGAGCAAAGGATGGGCCGACTATCTGCCCCAGAGCAGTGTCATTCTCCACAGATCCACCAAGGGAAATCTGATAAAACTCTGCCCCTTTCTTGTCGACTCCCAAAATGCCGATATTGCCGACATGGTGGTGGCCGCACGCATTCATGCAACCAGAGATATTCAAAGATATGTCGCCGATATCACGCAGTCTAGTGAGGTCCCCGAACCGGCGTTGGATCGACTCGGCGATCGGGATAGACTTCGCATTGGCGAGCGAACAGAAATCTCCACCGGGGCAGCATATGATATCCGTCAGCAGCCCACGATTGTCGCTATGCAATTTTTGAGACTTGAGAGCTTCCCACAGATCGCAAAGAGCAGCCTTCTCGACATCAGCCAGAATAATGTTCTGTTCATGGCTGACCCGCAGTTCTCCAAAACTGTAGCGATCCGCCAGATCAGCGACGAAATTCATCTGATCGCTGGTGATATCTCCTGGCGCAGTGCCCGTTTCCTTGAGGCAGATAGTGACAATTGCATATCCAGGCTTCTTGTGAGCGCTGACGTTCTGGTAATACCAGCCCGCAAAAAGGACATTCTCACTCAGAGCCTTCGTCAACAAAGGCGACTCAGCCGGGAGTACGTGGTATTGCGGGTCCTGGAAATACTGCTTGCAACGCTGATACTCGGAATCAGTCAAGGTCATGGGGCCGTCTTTCAGCGCGAGCCATTCCTTTTCAACTTTGTCACGGAATGAATCAACCCCTGTTTCTTTCACAAGGATTTTGATACGGGCTTTATATTTGTTGTCTCTGCGACCCTCTCGGTTATAGACACGGAGGATGGCATCCAGATACGTGAGCAGATGCTGTTTCGGAAGGAAAGCCCTGATCTCTTTGCCTATCACGGGGGTTCTGCCCAGTCCGCCCCCGACCAATACTCGGAAACCGGTTTCTCCAGATTCGTTCTTGACTATAAACAGACCGATATCGTGAACCTGAGTGGCCGCCTGGTCATCTATGGTGCCACAAACTGCAATCTTGAATTTTCGTGGCAGGTAGGCAAATTCCGGATGGAATGTTGACCATTGACGGATAATCTCGCAGTAAGGACGACTGTCCTCAATCTCATTCACCGCACACCCTGCAAATTGGTCGGTAGTGGTGTTTCTGATGCAATTACCACTTGTCTGAATGGCGTGCATCTCCACTTCCGCAAGATGGGCAAGGATGTCGGGGACATCAGAGAGAGCGGGCCAATTAAACTGGATATTTTGTCTCGTCGTGAAATGTCCGTAGCCTTTGTCATAGTAGTCTGCGATATAGGCCAACTTCCGCAATTGCTTGGTGGATAACATTCCATACGGAATGGCTACACGCAGCATCGGTGCAAGACGCTGTACATACAGACCGTTTTGCAGACGCAGCGGCAAAAATTCGGGGCCTGGCAACTCACCTTTTAGAAATCGCGCTGTTTGATTGCGAAATTGTGCGATGCGGTCGGCGAGCATCTGATGATCATAGTTATCGTATCTATACATGGTGTGGGTCTGAGTCAGATGATTCGAATGACGCTCGAAATTCATTTTCGAAGCGGAAAGTGGCGTCAATTGTAAAGCAAATAGCATAATTGGCGCCAGTGACACGACATGCACGTGAACGAACTCAACGTATGCAGATGATCTGGCAGTCGCAAGTTTTGCTTGATTATGCGAGCGGGAGCATTAAAATGCGCCACTGTTTTTGAATTTCCGCAACCTCAACAATCCAGTCAATTGGAACCCACTATGAGCCACCACGACGAGTCTGCGAATACCCCGATCAATTGCGAAGAAATGGATGCCAACAGCCGAGCAGATGCTTATGCAATGTTTTCTCTTGTGATGATAATCGTCACTATCGCTGCATTTTTTGCCAGTCGCTAAACTCAATAGTCAATTTTATATTGAGAAGAGTGCGGGTCACACCCGCAGTAGTGCTGGTAGTGCCAGCACTATTTACTGCCTCACGGAAGTACCAGCCTCACAATAGTCACCAGCACCGCGATGAATATCGCGGTGAAAATCACTGCAGCAACAACAAATCCCTTAATCGATCCGCTGGCGAAATCACGTTCTTTGTTAGCTTTGTTTTGTACGCCAAAACTGGCCTGCATGACGCTTAACAGCATCCGCCAGAAAGGAATATTTGCCTGTTTCACGTCTTGAGATTCTTCTTCTCTTTCACTCATTCCCCACCTCATTTAGTCAGTCAGGCTAATGTTTAGATAAGATTCGGCGTCAGCAGTTTGCTGATGGCCTCGATACTAAGCCCTTTACGATCCGCCATGGACTGCACCTGATCATTATCAACCTTTCCTACTGCGAAGTAACGAGCATCCGGATGTGCGAAATAGAAACCACTGACGCTTGCTGCCGGACTCATTGCAAAGCTTTCAGTCAAACGCATACCAATCTGCCCAGGGACGTCCATGATGTCGAACAGAATTTCCTTGTCTGAATGTTCCGGGCAAGCTGGGTATCCTGGAGCAGGTCTGATCCCTCGATATTGCTCTTTGATGAGTTCATCGTTACTCAATTGCTCGTTCACAGCATATGGCCAGAACTCTTTACGTACCCGTTGATGCATATGTTCTGCGAACGCTTCAGCTAATCGATCTGCTAAAGCTTTGACTAGCAGCGCACTGTAGTCGTTGTTCTCCGCTTCGAATTTTTTGGCTAAAAGGTCCGCACCAATCCCGGTTGTCACGGCAAATCCTCCCAGGTAATCCATATGCCCGCTGTCCAGAGGTGCAATGAAATCTGCTAAAGAAAGGTTGGGTATGCCTGCAGCTTTTGTAGATTGCTGACGAAGAAAATTGAAACAGGCAATCGGAGTCTTCCTATCGGTATTCTCATATAACGCCACGTCATTCACACCGATCTGGGCGGCGGGCCAAAATCCGATAATCGCTTGAGCCTTGAGAAGCTTTTTCTCCACAATTTCCTGCAGCATTGCTTGAGCATCACGGAAAAGATCACGCGCGGCCTCGCCGACGATTTCATCATTCAGGATCGCCGGATACTTTCCGGCCAGACTCCAGGTAATAAAGAAAGGAGTCCAATCAATGTATGGAATTATCGTTTGCAGTGAGTAATCTGCAAAGACTCGCGTCCCCAGAAACAGTGGAGATACTGGAGTAAATTTTTGCCAATCTGCTTTGAATGCATTGCCATTTGCCTGTTCAAAGCTGATGACATTCTTGCGATTGTCTCTGTTGGCATTACGAGCCCGCACGGCGTCGTATTCTTCGTGGATTTTGCGTTTGAATTCACCGCTACCGTCTTCACTCAGGAGACTACTTACCACAGTGACACTTCGAGATGCATCCGGCACGTAAACGGTCGCGTTGTTCGAGTAGTGCTGTTCGATTTTCACTGCAGTATGTGCTTTGGAGGTCGTTGCCCCACCAATCAGCAGAGGAATTTTGAAGCCGAGACGCTGCATTTCTTTGGCGACATGCACCATTTCGTCGAGGGATGGAGTAATAAGACCGCTCAGGCCGATAATATCGACTTTCTGCTCTATAGCGGTTTGCAATATTTTTTCACACGACACCATGACCCCAAGATCGACGATTTCGTAGTTATTACAACCAAGAACCACGCCCACGATATTTTTACCAATGTCGTGCACATCCCCTTTGACTGTCGCCAGAAGCACTTTCCCTTTCGCTTTTATGACCTGACCTTGTTTACGCTCCTCAATATAAGGGAGCAAGTAGGCAACGGCTTGTTTCATGACTCGCGCACTTTTCACTACCTGTGGTAAAAACATCTTGCCACTGCCAAATAAGTCTCCGACGATGTTCATGCCGGCCATGAGCGGACCTTCAATGACCTCGATAGGCTCTGCAAAATGTTGGCGCGCCTCCTCAGTATCCAGTTCGATATACCGGGTAATTCCTTTCACTAGAGCGTGTGCAATACGTGCACTTACGTCGGCCTCTCTCCAACTGAGATCTTCTTGGCTCTCTGAGGTAGTTTCACCGCTGTATTTTCGCGTCACCTCCATTAACCTGTCAGTGGAATCAGGGCGTCGATTCAAAACAACATCTTCAACACGCTCTTTAAGCTCTTCAGGGATTTGATCATACACAGTCAACTGACCTGCGTTGACGATGCCCATGCTGAGGCCAGACTTGATGGCGTAGTACAAGAACACTGAATGGATCGCTTCTCTGACTGTGTCATTGCCTCGGAATGAAAAAGAGACATTACTGACACCGCCCGAAATCAGGGCATGAGGCAGTTCACGCTTGATGTACTCACAGCTTTTGATGAAATCGACAGCATAGTTGTTGTGCTCTTCGATTCCTGTTGCAACAGCAAATATGTTTGGGTCAAAGATAATGTCCTGAGCAGGGAAGCCGACTGTATTGACAAGAATGTCGTAACTTCGCTTGCAGATACTGCATTTCTTCTCAAAAGTGTCCGCTTGCCCTTGCTCATCAAATGCCATCACTACGACAGCAGCACCATACCTGAGGCACAATTTGGCTTTACTGATAAAGTCTTCTTCTCCCTCCTTGAGACTGATCGAGTTCACTATTCCTTTGCCTTGTAGGCATTTCAATCCCTCTTCAATAATGTCCCATTTGGAGGAATCGACCATGATCGGGACCCGGCTTATATCCGGTTCAGAGGCAATGAGACGGAGGAAATGTGACATTGCCGCCTTGGAATCAAGCATTCCCTCGTCCATGTTGATATCGATAATCTGGGCACCAGACTCAACTTGCTGCAGTGCAATATCAAGGGCGCTCGCATAGTCACCGTCTCTTATAAGCCGTGCAAACTTCTTCGAACCCGTGATGTTCGTCCGTTCGCCGACATTTACAAAGAGCGATTGCGAGGTAATGTTGAAGGACTCAAGCCCACTCAAACGGCAAGCTGGCGATATCTCAGGAATGTGGCGCGGCTTATGTCGTGATACTGCCTGTGCAATGGCACGAATATGCATAGGCGTAGTACCGCAACAGCCACCGACAATGTTGAGAAATCCACTTTGCGCAAATTCTTCGATGATGTCAGCCATTTCACGAGCACTTTGATCATACTCTCCAAACTCATTGGGCAAACCAGCGTTCGGATGAGCAGAGACATAAGTGTTTGCAATACGGGAAATTTCCTCAACGTGCGGACGTAACTGCTCTGCACCCAAGGCACAATTGAATCCAATCGAAATTGGCTTAGCATGCGCGACAGAATTCCAGAAGGCTTCTACGGTCTGGCCAGACAGAGTTCGACCACTCGCGTCAGTAATCGTCCCTGATATCATAATCGGAAGAGTTCTTCCGAGAATCTCCATTTGCTCCTGGACAGCGTAAATAGCTGCTTTCGCATTAAGAGTATCGAAGACCGTTTCAATCAGGAGGATGTCTGCCCCTCCTTTGATTAAGCCATCAGTGGCGATCTTGTAGTTCTCCACCAACTCATCAAAGGTCACATTCCGAAAGGCCGGATCATTAACATCTGGAGAGATAGAACCTGTACGGCTCGTTGGCCCAAGAACACCGGCAACGAAACGTGGCTTATCGGGAGTGCTCGTAGTAATTTCATCACATGCCGCACGCGCCAGTCGTGCACCTTCATAATTGAGTTCGAACGCCAGGGACTGCAAGCCATAATCGGACTGCGAAATAGCAGTAGAGTTGAAGGTGTTCGTTTCGATAATATCAGCACCGGCAACCAGATACTCATGGTGAATCTGGCGAATGACACTAGGTTGCGTCAGTGTCAATAAATCGTTATTTCCTACCAGATCAACAGAGCTATCTTTGAAACGCTCTCCCCGGAAATCAGCCTCTTTCAGCTTATGTCCCTGAATCATAGTACCCATGGCACCATCCAGGACAAGAATGCGCTGCTGTAATGCCAGCTCTAGAGGGGTGTCGGATATTCTGTGTGCCATCATGAATTCTCGTGAACTGAGGACCAGTACAAGCCGGACCAGCTAAAAAGGAGTGGCATTCTACCAGAAGTGAGAAGCATCAGTATCAGTGCAGCCTAACTTGCAGGCCGCACATCAGACAGTATCGTGCCAGGTTTTCTTATAATCGTAATAACCAAGTAAAACAGTCGAGTATTTATCTTGAGAGCGACTTAGCGTAAACTGCCTCGACTTGTAACTGAGTGGTTTGTGGAAGATTCTATGATCAATATTACGGATTCTGCACAGGAATACCTTGCAGAGTTATTAAGAAAACAAGATTGCGAAGGGATAGCTGTTCGGATCTTTATCCTCGATGCGGGCACACCTAAAGCGGAAACCTGCATATCATTTTGCCGACCTGGTGAATCACAGGAAACGGATGAAGTCAGGCACTATCCAAATTTTAAAGCCTACATAGAGGAGCGAAGTCTGCCATATCTGAAGGATGCCGTCGTAGACTATGCGAAGGACTCTATGGGCGGGCAACTCACAATAAAGGCACCCAACTCAAGATTGCCACAGGTTGGACAGGATAGTTCGATGGAAGAGCGCATCAACTATGTACTGTACAACGAGGTCAATCCTTCACTGGCAGCCCATGGTGGAATTGTGACACTTGAGGAAATATTTGAAGGGTCTGTCGCGATTTTGAAATTCGGAGGAGGGTGTCAAGGGTGCGGAATGGTAGACCTGACGTTGAAGGAAGGCGTGGAAAAAACGCTTCGCGAGAAAATCCCGGAGTTGACGGATGTGCGCGACATTACCGATCACAGCAAACGAGAAAATGCATATTTTAAATAATCTGATGAGCGTTGCGTATCTTGTCATAGCAGAGAACGGGATAGTCGACTAGACCGGATACCGAGATTCGAGCAATTGGTACAAGTCTTCCGGGTATGAAGAGTCTTGCGGGTCGAGATTCTTCATAATCTCGACAAGGTGCTCGTTATCTTCTTTGCCACACCACACTTTAAGGTAAGTGCCTTCTTTATAACCATGGTCTTGCCGGAAAAAATTCAATACATTCTTACCGACGTATTGCTCGAACAACTCCTCCCAATTCATATTACAGTCGTGAAGCAAGGCCGTGAAAAGCGCGAGTTCGATCCGTCTGGAAACAGATACCCCAATCAACAACTCCAATTTAGCGACAAGATCGAGCGACGAAAACTCATAGGTCATCCCGTCAAAATCAATTTTATTCCTCTGATTCTCCTTAATATTGATTGACAGTAGTAATTCTAAGGCTTGATTGTGATCATTTCCCGACTTCAGCAAAATAGCAGAAAGTATAAAATGCCATATATCCACGATTTCCATCTGTAATTGAGCTGTGTCGCAGTGCTGTTTCTTCCACCACTTCCAGCCATGGTGCTCTATTGCCTCAGCCCCCTCAATAATCACAGCACGCAGGTATGGAAAGCTCTGCTGAACCCAATCAGCACATATCTTGGAGTTCATTTTGGCCTGCATATCCAACATGATCTGAGCTTGATTTCGGGGAATATCTGTCATACACGACCTAGTTAAGAGGGGGGGGGGAATTTAGTGTTTACGAAGTGTATCAGGGGAGGGGGATCAGGA
>JAZKJF010000001.1:273795-420812 GCA_040384465.1 Pseudomonadota bacterium
CAGGAAGTCGATTTTTCTAAGTTCAAGAGCGCATCCAGCATTTCTTTACGACTTCTCAACATATCCTTGTAGGCAACCCGCGCATCAACAACGACTTGATCGGTAGAATTCTCCTTGTCGAGTTCTGCAAGCCAACTCTCAAGAATTTCCACTTCACCAGCCAGTTGCGCCGCTCCCTCCTGAATCAGCTTATGGTCTATCGTAATATGCCTTCCAGCTTTGCGTTTTTCCCTTATTTGCATCTCTGGCCACCTCAGGCCCTAGTCATTTGCTTGCTATAGACCCATTAACATATTAAAAATTGCCAGCCATCATATCGGCTAGTCATCGATTTAACTGAGAGCTATATCAAATAACAGGGGTGTGATCTGCGAAGATGAGAGAAACCAACCCGTGCTCCGAGGTGACATCACATTTTCGTACGCGCCGATACATCTAACAATTCATTTGACAATCGTAATCTCAGCCAAATTTCCCGTCCTTCAGAGCCTCTCATACTTTATCGCAACCGGCAAGTTGGGCTGTAACCATTAATCCAAGGTTGCTGTAGATGGTTGATGTAAGAGACTTTCAGAGAGCAATGCCCAGTCTTTCTCATACAACGTCCTTACCTGGACATGTGTTTCAGGAAGCCCCCAAGCTTCAATAAACATCTTGATATCGGCATCCGTCACAAGGTCGAGATACTCATATCCAATCTCAGCGTAAGGGAACTGGATTGTTTTCCAAATCTGACAATTTACAAATCTCAGTTTTCGGGACGATAACTGTCGGGTATCTCCTTTTGCATGGAAGAATGCGGCCAAAGCACTGGTGCGGTAAAGCAGGTGTAATTCATCATCAATAGAGAGACTTGAATCTTTACGCTGTTTGATAATCGCTCTGATGAGGGGGCAGCTTTGTCTGAAAGCCCCCCTCAACGGGTAAGCCTCTATGCATACCTCCAGTGCTCGCTCGTAGTCTCCTCGAATTCTCAACTCCCGCACAAAATCCTGCCAAGAGGTTGCTGGGGATGTCTTATGTGACATTGTGGTTACCTCCTCTGTAGTCGAAGGATCAACCGCCCTCAATACGCCGCGAGAAGCAAGCCCGAGGATATCCTCTGCCGCCTCGACCAGAAAAGACGTCTCAAGTCCGTGCTCTAACGGGGGCAGTGGAGTGGTGCGATCCACCGAAGCCATTGACTCCTTTTCACGATGCTTATGTAAAAGGTAAATTGTCAGTATCAGTACAGCACTGCTGCATAAGGCTAATAGCACCACCATTTATAAGGCACCTGCTAGTGATGGGTGGAATTATCTAAAGACTCCTGAAGCGAGAGATCCAGTCGTCTACCAATTCTAGCAAGCAATTCTTCTAAACAGGCGATGACATTAATAAGATTGTTGTGTACGCTTGCGGCCTTGTTACAGAACTGTACGATGGTTACCAAGTTTGCAAGGAGGGAAAAAGTCTTATCAGCTCGCGTAGGAAAATTTTGCGATTTCCTCTTGACGCAAGCGAGCAAGCTTCCTAAAATGCGCCGCCTTCTGTGAGAACATGAAGGGAAAGATCGACTCTAGTCCCCTTCGTCTAGAGGCCTAGGACACCGGGTTTTCATCCCGGCAACGGGGGTTCGAAACCCCCAGGGGACGCCAAATTAAAAAGCCTGACTTATGTCAGGCTTTTTTTTGCTTACTAAAATGTCTAGCGCCACTCTTCGATTCGCTCACTAGGGTGGCTTTTGCTACTATAACAGGCACCACTTTTCTATCAAATACTCACAAGTCATCTCTGGTAGTCCTCATAATGCCAAACGCAATTTCCATTCAGGACCTGCACAAGACGTATGCCAATGGGCATCACGCATTAAAAGGGGTCAATCTTGAGGTCCGTGAACAAGATTTTTTTGCATTGCTTGGACCTAATGGTGCAGGGAAATCAACGATTATCGGCATCATTTCAACACTTGTGCGCCAAACCTCAGGCACGGTAAGCGTGTTTGGTAGAGATGTCGCCACACATGTGTACGAAACCAAACTAGACTTTGGCGTTGTACCACAAGAGATCAATTTCAGTCCTTTCGAAAAAGTTGCCGACATTGTAATGACGCAGGCTGGTTACTACGGGCTTCCCAGATCCCTCGCAAGAGATAGAACAGAAAAATACTTACGGCAACTAGGATTATGGGATAAACGAGATAGCCGCTCAAGAATGCTTTCCGGTGGTATGAAAAGGAGGTTGATGATAGCAAGGGCATTGGTACACGAGCCCAAGCTGCTTATTTTAGACGAACCTACTGCCGGAGTAGATATCGAGTTACGCCGCTCAATGTGGGACTTTTTACAAGGAATTAATGAGAAAGGCACCACAATCATACTGACGACACACTACCTGGAGGAAGCCGAGAACCTTTGTCGCAATATTGCCATCATCGAAGAAGGCAACATAACTGAAAATACAAGCATGAAGTCCTTGCTCAACAGGATTGAATCACAAACGTTAATCTTCGATGCTCAAAATGAGCTCAACATATCCATTTTTCGTGGCACCGAACTTGAGAATAGCCGATTTCTGGATTCACATACTTTCGAGATAGACACCGGGCCAAGTGAGGATATCAATAAAATATTTACACAGTTAAGTCACTTGGGTATAAAAATTAGAAATGTACGCAGTAAAACCAATAGACTTGAACAGCTTTTCATTTCAAAAATAAGAAACTGACACCCAGATTTTCCGGAGCTTTAAGGCAATGTCAAACAGGCATAAGTACATCGCTTTTGAAACTATTTTAGTAAAAGAGGTGCGCCGATTTTCCAGAATTTGGGTGCAAACCTTGGTCCCTCCTGCGATCACAATTGGGCTCTACTTTCTGATCTTCGGGAATCTAATTGGAGCAAGAGTTGGAAATATGGGAGGGTATGGTTATATGGAGTTCATCGTGCCAGGATTGATCATGATGGCCGTAATTCAAAACTCATATTCGAATGTCGTATCCTCTTTTTTTAGTCAGAAATTTCAACGAAGCATAGAAGAACTGTTGGTATCCCCAATCCCTAATTATGTAATCCTTGCTGGATTTGTCGCTGGCGGGGTAACACGCGGACTAGCAGTTGGTATAATAGTTTCTCTTATGTCCCTGGCGTTTACGAATTTTCATATTCATGATCTGACAATTACTATTTTGGTCGTATTACTGACTGCCGTAATATTTTCGCTAGCGGGCTTTATCAACGCATTGTATGCAAATAATTTCGACGACATTTCAATCATTCCTACTTTTGTGTTAACCCCGCTAATATATCTTGGTGGTGTTTTCTACTCAGTAGATCAGCTACCAGAAGTGGGGAGACTCCTTTCATCTTTTAATCCAATTGTCTACATGATAAACGCCTTCAGGTTCGGCATTCTTGGCACATCGGATGTCAGTATTTACTGGTCAATCATGATGCTGACTATAGTAGGAGTAGTCCTTTTCAGCAGTTGTATTTTTCTACTTAGAAAGGGAATCGGGCTTCGGCACTAACAAGGTTGTATTTGATTATGACTACAAATCCGCTAGGGTTGCCTACCTCCTACCCATCTCGTTATGCGCCGGAGTTACTCTTTGCAATTCCTCGAACAATCAATCGAAATAATCTCGGGTTTGATGCAGAGAAATTGCCATTCCTAGGGTTCGACGTCTGGAGGGCCTATGAAATCTCTTGGCTTAATTTACGAGGAAAGCCTGTTGTCGCCATTGGAGAATTTGTTGTTCCTTGTGACTCACCTAATATCGTGGAATCAAAATCCTTAAAGCTCTATCTAAACTCATTAAATCAAACACAATTTTTTGATATTGCAGCCGTCAAAAAATTGCTGACCGATGATCTGAGTCGCGTAGCTGGTAGCACGATCGCTGTACGGCTCTTTCCTGCAAATCATTACGACGAACTGAAGGTCACACTACCTTTGGGACGATGCCTTGATGATCTGGACATACAAGTAAACTGCTATACACCAACACCGCAGCACCTGAAAGTTGATGCAAATTGTATTATTTCGGAAACTCTTTACAGCGAGTTGTTTCGATCCAATTGCCCCGTCACAGGACAGCCCGATTGGGGAACGATTGTCATCAGTTACCACGGACCTGCGATCGATCACAGAGGGTTGCTTGCATACTTGGTATCCTTTCGTGCCCATGAAGGCTTCCACGAGGACTGCGTTGAACATGTATTCAGAGATATCAGCACCAACTGCGCAACAGAAAGCCTGCAGGTATCTATCAACTTTCTCAGAAGGGGAGGGCTGGAAATAAATCCCATTAGATTTTCCAACACATATCCGTCATCGCTCCCTTCCTTAGAGAGATTTGTGCGGCAGTAGTCGAGCTTGTATTTAATCATTCTGTGTTATAGAGTAGCGCGCCCTCAGAATGACTGCCTTTAGGCAGATATCTAATCACCGGTGAGGTGTCCGAGAGGCTGAAGGAGCACGCCTGGAAAGTGTGTATACGGAAACGTATCGAGGGTTCGAATCCCTCCCTCACCGCCACTATTACAGCTACCGGTTATTTCTCTTTTCCGCTGATGTATCTAGCTGCGAACAGATGCTCGATATACCTCTTGTCAACCCAGACCGGACAACAACAGCCATAATCTGTTGGAACAAACCAGCCCTGACTAATACCTGTAGTGCTTGATTAATCGTCGACATTTCAACATAATGCGGCGACGTAATGGTGCTGCATGTAAGCTACTGTGACGCTTAATGGTATCTCTTGCCGGTCCCCTCGCAATGATAAGTTGTGAACCCCGCCAGGCCCGGAAGGGAGCAACGGTAACGACTGATTCATGTGCCGTGGTTCGGCTGGCAGGGGATACCTCCAATCGAGGTTGTTGTTTTTACTCAGCTCTTGATTCTTGATGCCGCTTACTACTCCCCTTTATAAAACAGACATCGATCCGTACTCAGATCATTGAACGGGACAAAATGACCTACCAGGTGCTGGCGAGAAAATGGCGTCCAAAGACATTCAGCGATATGGCTGGTCAGGAGCACGTACTTCAAACGTTAATCCACGCGCTGAACAATAATCGCCTTCACCATGCTTATCTCTTCACAGGCACGAGGGGTGTCGGCAAGACAACCATTGCAAGAATTTTCGCAAAGTGCCTTAACTGTGAGAATGGTGTGAGTTCCACGCCATGCGGGAAATGTACAGCCTGCAATGAAATCGCCGAAGGACGCTTTATTGACTTGATTGAAGTTGATGCGGCATCAAAGACAAAAGTCGAAGATACGCGCGAACTATTAGATAATGTGCAATATGCGCCTTCGCGAGGACGCTACAAGGTGTACTTGATAGATGAAGTGCACATGTTATCTCAACACAGCTTCAACGCCCTGCTTAAAACTTTGGAGGAACCTCCACCGCATGTGGTATTTCTTCTAGCAACGACAGATCCACATAAACTGCCGATTACAATTCTCTCGCGTTGTCTGCAATTTAGCCTTAAAAATCTAAGCCCTCAGAAAATAGTAGATTATCTGCGCTCTGTGCTGATTGCAGAACAAATTATTTTTGAAGAACCAGCTCTGTGGATTCTTGCCAAAGCGGCTCACGGGAGTATGCGAGATGCGCTGACTCTTCTGGACCAGAGTATTTCTTTTTGCGAAGGAAAAGTTATTGCATCGGAAATCAGCACGCTTCTCGGGACTCCCGATCAATCTTTGCTGGTCGACATACTGAATGCACTCGGTCAAACCAATCCAACAGCTTTGCTAGACTGTGTCAGTGCAATTGCAGAGCGTTCGCTAGATTACTTTTCGTTTATTGAAAGTTTCTTGTCTGTACTTCATCGAATCGCAGTCGCCCAACTGGTCCCAGGTGGGATCGACAACAGCCAGGGAGATCGAGAGCAAATCTTAGAACTATCAAAGAGTTTTTCTGCAGAAGACATCCAGCTGTACTACCAGATTGCGTTGAATGGAAAGCATGACCTCGCTCTATCCCATGATCCGCGTATGGCTTTTGAAATGTTATTGCTACGTATGTTGGTATTCTCTCCACAAGCAATTTTGGCGGAGGAATCAATTTCGCCTACTGAAGCAGTACTGCCTCCACTAGCAGCACCACAATCGTCAATAGAGAAAGAACTCACGGAAAAAAAAAAGCATGACGCAGCAGATACCGTCATTACTTCGGTGAATTCGCCATCCAGTATTTCGACAAACTCAATATACGTTCATCCTGAACCCAAAATTGATGCCGATAAATGGATGCACATATTTGATGAGCTGGAAATTTCCGGAATCACTAGAAATTTACTGGCGAATTGCGCTCCTGTGTCGTTCGAGGATAGCCATCTTGTCCTTACTTTGGACGAAACACAAAGCTCCTTGTTCAATGATGAGCATAAAAGGAGAATTACAAAGTCTTTGTCTCGTCATTTCAACGAAGAACTTCAAGTAGATATTTTATTTGGTGTTCTCGAAACCGAATCACCCGCACAATTCAAGCAACGACAACGGGAGGAGTTCTCCTCTCAAGCAATAACCAATTTCGAGAATGACAGCAACGTTCAGGCTGTGATGCAACTTTTCTCCGCGCAACTACTGAAAAGCACTATCACTGTTGCCAACGAGGTAAAACCATGACAGATATAAACGAGTTAATGAAGCAAGCCAGAAAAATGCAAGAACAGATGCAAAATGCCCAGAAAGAAGTGGAAAATTTAGTGTTGATTGGAGAGTCTGGAGCCGGGCTTGTCAAGATACAAATGAACGGGCGGCATGATGTGAAACAAGTAACTTTGGATCTTGTTTTGCTTCAAGAGGACAAAGAAGTGATCGAAGACTTGATCGCGGCAGCCATTAACGACGCTGTCAAAAAAATTGAAGAAAAAAACCGGCAACTGGTAACCGGTATGTCTGGTGGTTTCAAGTTACCGGATGGGTTCAAATTACCTTTTTAAGCATCAATTGAATTGATAATGAGATTTTGTAATGTTTTCCAGCCCTCTGATTGAAAAATTAGTAGATTCTTTCAGATGTTTGCCCGGTGTTGGTCCGAAATCGGCACAGCGTATGGCTTTGCATCTATTAGAGCGTAATAGATCGGGGGGAAGACACTTAAGCGCAGTCTTGAGCGAGGCTCTCGAAAAGGTTGGTAACTGCAACCAGTGCCGTACGTTGACCGAAGACCCGGTTTGCAGGATCTGTGCAAGCAGCGCTCGAAATTCAAAAATGCTTTGTGTTGTTGAGTCTCCTGCCGATGTCAATGCAATCGAACAAACTGGCAGCTACAAAGGTTTATACTTTGTATTAATGGGCCACCTCTCACCCATAGACGGCATAGGCCCCGACCAGATCGGTATACCAGCGTTACTTGATCTGTTACGCAGCAGACAAATCGACGAGGTTATTCTCGCCAGCAATCCAACTGTAGAAGGAGAAGCGACAGCGTATTACATCGCAGAGCAAATAAAGGGATTTCATATAACGATTTCAAGGATTGCTCATGGCGTGCCTATTGGTGGCGAATTGGAATTCGTAGACGGTGGCACTCTCAGCCACGCGGTTAATGGCAGACAGGTGGTCCACAACCCATGAATCTGACAACAGAAACTCTGACGCGACCAGTTTTAATTGCGCGCAATGAAGATCTAAACCAACTGTGTAGCCTATGGAGTAAGTCCAGCTTATTGGCACTCGACACCGAGTTCATACGAATTGACACTTTCTTCCCTAAACTTGGTCTCATTCAGGTGTGCGATGCGCGTGGCAGTTACTTGTTGGATCCTCTCACATTGACGGATTGGACGGCCTTCAACGCAATTCTTGGCAACCCATCGATTATCAAGGTGCTCCATTCATGCTCTGAAGATCTTGTGGTTTTTAAAGAATTTTTTGGCCAATTGCCATCCCCTATTTTCGACACGCAAAAAGCTGCTGCATTCCTGAACTTTGGCTATAGCATTAGTTACCAAAATCTGGTCAAAGAAGTATTGAGTATAGAAATCAGCAAAGGTGAAACTCGCTCCGATTGGCTGAGACGACCGCTAAGTAGCGAGCAACTGTCGTATGCCGCGCTTGATGTTGCGTATCTTCCTGAAATTTACTGTATTCTTAAAAATCTGTTATTAGCTAAACATCGTCTCATTTGGCTGCAAAGCGAATGTGAAGACATGCTGGCACTCGCTACTTCAGAGGTCAGTGAATCAAATTGGGAAAATTACTATCAAGGTGTAGGTTCGGCATGGAAGCTCGATAGCGAACAGCTGGCCGTTTTGCAGCGTCTTTGTATCTGGCGTGAAAGAGAAGCTCGCCGAAGGGATAAACCTCGAAGTTGGATTGCGAAAGATTCCGACCTTGTCAGTCTGGCGGAACGAAGACCTAAAGATAAGGTTTCACTCAGTAATATCAAAGAGTTAACAAAATCTCTGCTGAATAAGGATGCTGAGATTTTGCTTGAGCTAGTTCAGACTCAGCATAGCGGTGAACCTCTGAAACTCGGTCCACTCGATACTCCTCTTTCCCCAGAGATGCGACTTCATCTAAAGAAATGCCAGGCTGTGGTGCAGCGAATTGCAGAAGATCTGCAAATTGCTCCAGAAATGCTTGCACGTAAAAGACAGCTGATGCCGATCGTAGTCACGCTTGATGCGAATAAAGATTTTATCTGGCCAGCGATTCTTTCGGGGTGGCGACAGCCACTACTTGAAGCTTCAATTCGGAAAGCATTGGGTTCGTAGACCAGAGAACTTCAGATCGCAGATGGTGAAAAATGATTGAAGAAAAAAAATTCTGGGAGAAGCCCCTCGCCGAACTGAGCCGCGACGAATGGGAGAGCATCTGTGATGGATGTGGGCGTTGCTGCCTAAAAAAGCTACAAGATGAATTCAGCGATGAAGTACATTACACCAGAGTGGTATGTCGTTACATGGATCAGAACACATGCAGCTGCAAAGCCTATCAACGACGTCAGAAACTTGTGCCAGACTGCCTGGTGTTGGATATAAATATGATCCCAACGCTGCACTGGATTCCTGATACTTGTGCTTACAAACTCCGCTATGATGACAAGCCATTACCCGACTGGCATCCTCTCGTAACTGGGTCTCGAGATGCCATGGATGAACAAGGTATCAGCGTTACGGGTAAAACCATTTCGGAGAACCATGTTCATGAGGACGGCTTGGAGGAGCATATCATTCGCTGGGTGAGGTCCGCATGTTAGATATCTTTGACTACCTCATTGGATGGGCGATCTACATAGCCGCCGGTGCTATCTGCTACATAATATTTTATAGATTCACCGGAAGCATAGGCTTCAAACCGCTTGCAAACTCTTTACGAGCTATCTTGATCGCCATCATGTTCACGCCATGGTATATCAGTCCCGAAGAAGATCTACTTGCACCTGCTATAATTGTCATGATGCTTGATTTGATAACCGTTGGAGGAACATCATTTGTACGAGCCATGGTTCCACTTACGATGGCAATAGTGCTGGCAGTATTCGTAGCATTGGCTGGACGCTTAATCCGCCAAGGGATAGCACAGAGAAAGCACTCATCAGAGTGAGTTATACTTTTTATATCCTCCATTCTTCAAAGACGTGAGTTCACAATTCTCTCTTTAGCTTTATATTTTTAGAGCTGAAAAATATAGAGACGATAATGATGAATACAGAACAACTGACTGAAACACTATCTCCATCCCGTTTTCCCAATCTGTCAGCACTTTATGACTATGCATGCACAACCTATTCGAACAATCCTGCATTTTCAGCGTTAGGCAGAACTATCACGTATTCCGAACTGCAAAGATACAGTGCGCATTTTTCAGAGTACTTGCAAACTAACACATCACTGCAACCTGGAGATCGCATAGCAATACAACTCCCTAACATATTGCAGTTTCCAATTGCTGCCATAGGAGCATTAAAAGCTGGACTAATTTTGGTGAATACGAATCCGCTTTACACGCCACGCGAAATGAAACACCAATTCAGAGATTCTAATGTAAAAGCGATTATTATTTTGGAAAACTTTTGTAAGAACTTGGAAGAAGTGCTGCCTGAGACCAGCATTGAAACAGTTATTACAACAGAATTAGGCGATATGCTCTCGCCATTAAGAAAATATGCAGTAAATGCCGTTGCCCGTCACATTAAGAGATTGATTCCAAAGTATAGCATTCCCAGTGCTGTTCATTGGTCAAAAATATTCAAAAGTACTTCGAACCCGGCAGAGGTCCAGAGTCTAGATTCTGGTACCGATACTGCCATCATCTTATATACGGGTGGGACCACAGGTGTCGCAAAAGGAGCGATGCTTACCCATCGAAATTTACTTGCGAACATGATGCAATTGCGAGCAGTTAGCAAATCCGTCATTCGCGATGGAACAGACACCATTATTGCTCCGTTACCGCTCTATCATACATATGCGTTCATGTTTCACTGTCTGACAATGGTATATGCTGGCAACCATAGCGTACTCATCCCAAACCCAAGGGATATAAACGGTCTCTTGAAAGTAATGCGTCGTATAAAATTCAACGGATTTGTAGGTATCAACACTTTATATTTGGCGCTGTGCCGACATAAGGATATTAGTAAGGTTGACTTCAGTGACATCCGTTTCTCAGGGGCCGGAGGTATGGCAATGACAGTCAATGTCGCGAAAGAATGGACTCGCCTCACTAAGTGTGAAGTATTTGAGGGATACGGACTAACAGAGTGTTCGCCTGTAGTAACAGTGAATCCTCCCGGCCGAGTCAAGCTGGGTACGGTGGGGCCAGCCGTTCCTTCGACATTTCTGAAAGTCGTAAACGACAGTGGTGTGGAGATGAATCAAGGTGAGACTGGAGAACTTTGGGTAAAGGGGCCTCAAGTTATGAAAGGGTATTGGCAGAATGAGGATGCGACGAAAGAGGCCATTACAGTTGATGGTTGGTTCAAGACCGGGGATTACGCTCAGATAGATTCCGATGGTTATGTGAGGATTGTTGATCGCAAGAAAGACATGGTCATAGTGTCAGGATTCAATGTATTTCCCAGTGAAATAGAGGAGCTGGTTAACGCTCATCCAGATGTCTTTGAAAGCGCAGTGATAGGGATTCCGAACGAAAAGAGTGGTGAGCTTGTAAAACTCTTTGTAGTCCCCAAAACCTCTTCACTTACAAAAGAACAACTCCATGAATTTTGTAAAATTAACCTGACACCCTATAAGGTACCTAAAGAAATTGCTTTTGTAAGAGATTTGCCGAAATCCAATATAGGAAAAATTTTACGACGCGAGTTACGCGAAATGGAATTGAAAAAGCTAAAGTAATGGATACCAGTCACCGACGTCAGTAACATCGAAAGGAAGTTTCAAGCCGTGGCGGGAAAAATTGACACAGATATTGGCGAATGCCTGTTGCGAGATCAACCGAAATTCAAGAGTCAGCTGAGAAAGCTAAATCGACTCGATATCAGCGTAGTAAAAAAAGAAAAAGAGCTGAAAAATTTAGAGAATAAAATTCTTTCTTCCATTGATGAAGTGAAACGCCGACGCTCATCAATTCCTGTGCTGAATTATCCCGAAAACTTGCCGATCAGCGAAAAAAGAGAGCTGATCGCCAATACATTACTCAGTAACCAAGTCATCATCTTGGCGGGGGAAACCGGCTCCGGAAAAACCACACAAATCCCCAAAATTTGTCTGGAACTCGGTTACGGGGCCAAAGGGCTGATCGGTCATACGCAGCCGCGTCGTTTGGCTGCACGAGCTGTCGCCACCAGGATTGCCGACGAGCTTGACGTTGAGCTTGGAAAAGAAATTGGTTTTCAAGTTCGCTTCTCTGATCATACGGCACAAGAAACTTTAGTCAAGTTGATGACTGACGGTATCTTGCTGGCAGAAATTCAAAAAGATCATCATTTACTGAAATATGAAGTTTTGATTATCGACGAAGCACACGAGCGTAGTCTTAATATTGATTTTCTACTTGGCTTTCTACATCAACTTCTTCCCGCACGCCCCGACCTGAAAGTTGTTATCACCTCAGCGACCATTGATGTGGAAAAATTTTCACGGCACTTCAAAAATGCTCCGATCATTACAGTATCGGGAAGAACATTCCCGGTAGATATTCTTTATAGACCAATTAATACGGGAAATGAAGAATCCGATACAACCGAGAAGAATGATAACGATGCTTTTTTGAGCACAGCGATATGCTCTGCGCTCTCTGAAATTGAGGAAATTGAAAGAAAAGAGCAGCAACAACCTGGAGATGTTCTGGTCTTTCTAAGCGGAGAGCGTGAGATCAGAGATATTTCAGTTGAATTACGCAAATATTCAATGCGAAACACTGAAATATTGCCATTGTACGCAAGACTTTCTCCTGCAGATCAAAGCAGGATATTTTCTTCGCATGCTGGACGACGAGTTATTCTCTCAACGAATGTTGCGGAAACCTCGCTCACTGTTCCAGGAATCAAGTATGTCGTTGATACAGGCTACGCACGTATCAGTCGATACAGCATACAAAGCAAAGTTCAGCGTTTACCTGTCGAAAGAATTTCTCAAGCCAGCGCGAATCAAAGAGCAGGACGTTGCGGAAGAATCAGCCACGGCACCTGCATACGGCTCTATAGCGAAGAGGATTTTACAAGTCGGCCGCTTTTTACAGATCCTGAAATTCAACGAACTAACCTGAGCGCAGTCATTTTGCAGATGCTGACACTAGGTCTAGGCAATATTGTCGCTTTCCCGTTTGTGGAGAAACCCGAGCAGAAAGCAATCAACGACGGATTCAAGTTGCTATATGAATTAGGCGCCATAGACAAAGAAAGAAAACTAACAAATATTGGCAGGATAATGGCTGGGATTCCTGCTGATCCCAGGCTCGCCAGAATGTTAATCGAAGCTGACAATCGAAGGTGCCTGCAAGAGATGCTCATAATCGTGAGCGCATTGAGCGTGCAGGATCCTCGCGAATTTCCTGTTGAGAAGCGGCAGACCGCACGTGAAAAGCATTTGCTATTTACTCATCCTGAGTCTGATTTTTTATCATGGCTGCTGTTATGGTCTCACTTTGAAAGTCAAAGACAAGCACTTAGCCAGAGCGCAGTTCGACAGTATTGCCAGAAGAATTTTCTCTCTTTCATGCGTATGCGCGAGTGGCGTGAAACGCATCGGCAACTGCATTTGGCATGTCAACAACTTGGGTTAAAGGAGAATCATCGAGCAGATTTTTCTATACCTATAGAAGAAATCAACTACGACGCTGTTCACCGGGCAATATTGAAAGGCTCTCTTAATCAGTTAGGTTTTAAGAGTGAGGATGGATTCTATACAGGAAGTAGAGGGCGAAAATTTCTGCTATTCCCGACTTCCTGTTTGTTCAAGAAATTGCCCAAATGGGTTGTGACAGCCGAACTGATTGAGACAAATAAATTGTACGCAACATTGGCGGCAAAAATACAACCAGAATGGATTGTGGATGCGGCGCAAGAACTATTGAAGCGGGACTATTCCGAGGTTCATTGGGAAAGGAACCGAGGACAAGTGGTCGCATATGAGAAAATCACTTTATTTGGGTTGACATTGATTGAACGACAGAGGGTGTCATACGCAAATATTGATCCGATGATGAGCCGAGAGGTATTCATACGGGAAGCATTGGTAGGTCGCGACTTGAAGACCAATGCCGACTTTTATTCTCACAATATTGCGCTGATGGACGAATTAAAGCGACAGGAGGAGAAGCAACGAAGGCCCGACATTATCGTGGGTGAAGAACAGATTTATGAGTACTATGCGAGTAAAATTCCCCCGGGAATTACTGACGTCCGCACTCTTGAGCAATGGTTGAAAACATCAAGAAACCAAGATGATCGTGCACTCTTTATGACTCGTGAAGATTTGCTGCAACGAGATATAGAGGAAGGGGCAATCACTGACTTTCCAGATCACCTCGAAATTCAGAATAATATTCTGCCTGTTGAGTATCGGTTTACACCCGGCAGTCTTGACGATGGTACAAGTATCAAGATATCCCAGCGAATATTGAGCCAGCTAACCACTGCTCATATAGATTGGGCAATACCAGGACAGGTGAGAGATCGCTGTATTGCGCTCTTGAAAGGACTGCCAAAAAACCAACGGAAGCAACTCATCCCAATACCTGACTTCGTAGATAAATTCATGCAGAGTACTGAATTTCAGGATTTATCATCTAGAGGACATCGGATATTGGTAGACATCATTCGAGATTATGTGAAGAAGTCCAAAGGACTCGACCTCGATAGAGACGCTCTAAATCAAACTGCACTGCCTCAGTATCTTAAACCTGTGCTACTTATACTCGCAGACGATGGGACGGAGATCGCACGCAGCCAGTCCTTGCAGGAGCTACAACAGCGGTTTGTTGCTATCCCGCAAAAATCATTACCTCAAACGAACCGTCACCCTTTGGAACGAGAGGGAATAATCGAATGGAGTTTTGGAGATCTTCCCCCGATGATCGAGGTTCAAGCAGCGGTTCGCATCCTTCAGTATCCTTCCTTGGTCGACCGGGGAGACAGTGTATCGCTGGTACTGCAAAATGACTCATATGTAGCAGATCATTTGACTCGAATAGCTTTATGTCGGTTGCTCATGCTCAGAACCCAGCAACAACGAGGAACCATACTCAAGCGACTTCGAACAATTGAAAAGAAGCTGATTTTGAAAATTGCTAATACAGCAATTGATTTTGGAGAAGAGTGTCTTTTTGCCATCTATCAAATGGCATTCAGCATGGATTCCAGATCACTGCCACGTAACAAAATGGCATTTGAAGACGTGCTACAACAAGGAAAGGGCAAACTACTTGACGTTGGAGAAAGTTTTGAGAACTTGCTGGAAACGATCGTAAACGAGTCGTTTCAAATAAAACGACGTCTGCAAATATTGCAGAGACCTGAGTTTAATCTGATAAAACAAGATATTAGCGAGCAAATTGACGGGCTGATCTATCCTGGCTGCATCATTCAGGTTCCTTTCCAATGGCTGATGGAGTATCCGCGCTACTTCAAAGCAATTGAAATGCGGCTCGACAAATTACCTCAGCACATGAGCAAGGATTATGAAAACACCAAAATCATACAAAGTTTTCAAAACACGCTTAAAAGAGTCAAAAGTGAAGGGCCGACAGTGCTTCAAACTGCAGAACTGCGATGGATGATCGAAGAGTTACGCGTGTCTCTACATGCCCAGACACTGAGAACCAAAATACAGGTCTCGGAAAAACGCTTGCAGAAAAAATTTGAAGAAATCATGCACTAACAGCAAATTTGAATACCCAGGTAATGCGTTTTCAATGCGGCACCACCATTTCAGGGGGGAGATACTACCAGAGAAGCATGATATAAATGAGGGAGTGATACTAGGAACCCGATTCAACATGGCGCATAATGCGCGCCGTTCTGCCTGCCAGATAAATAGCAGAGATGGCTTTGAAATCAATGGAAATGCTTTCTAAGATGCAAACTCAGCCTAACTCGAATAAAACCATAGTCAATCAGCGGTTACTTGGCGGGGTTTTGGCTTGTCTGCTGACAATTTTCAGTTTGCCTGCCGTTGCCAGTGACCCTTGGGAGAACACTAATACTCGAATCTATCGCATTAACAAATTTCTGGATAGCTGGCTGCTAAGACCTCTTGCAGTGGGTTACAACAATGTCATGCCCAGTCTTGTACGGCAGGGCGTAGGTAATTTTTTCAGCAATATTGATGACGTCAATGTCCTGGCAAATGACTTGTTGCAATTGAAGCTACGCGATGCAGCAACTGACTCCGGAAGGCTCATTATCAATACCAGCGTCGGATTCGCCGGTGTGATAGATGTCGCCTCTTCAGTGGGGCTCAGCAAAAACGAGGAAGATTTCGGCCAGACCTTCGGACGCTGGGGGGTAGGGGCAGGGCCATACGTTGTACTCCCTCTTTTTGGTCCAAGCTCAGTTCGAGATTCAATTGGTCTCGTGCTGGACACTGTATTTAATCCAATTCAGTATCACAAAGATGAATCGCTCCGAACAACCTTGTTGATATTAGGTCAATTGGATGACCGAGCATCAATTCTTTCCATGGAGGGATTGATCTCAGGAGATGAGTATCTCTTTATCCGAGAGGCCTACTTGCAGCAACGTGAGTATCTGGTTAACGACGGCGCTTACTACGACGATCTGGATGATTTTTAAGTAGGCTCTGTGTACAACTATTGCCCCTTGTCGACAGAAATTGTATCGCGAACTTTCAGTTTACTCTTGATAAAATCACTGTGATTGACATAAATGAGATCTGCAATTCTGCGAATAAAATTATCTTCGTAACGATCAATCCTATCGTCGGCATATGCCACACGCCATAAATTTTCTATCAACTGAACCCGCTGCTCATAGCTGTAACTCACGTTAACTAAACTCGTAAAATCGTAAAGCGAGCTGGCTTGGCGCGACTCTTTCTTTGCCAATGCTACAATTTCATCCAATGTTCGCTTATCGAGTGCAAAAGTACTCAGCAGTACATCTGCAATAGCATCTGACTCACGTTCATCAAAGTGTCCATCTATTGTCATTAGTTCAAACAATAAGGCGGCACTTGTCAGCTCCATTCGGTGCGTACGTTCAGATTGCGTTGCGGCGTCAGCAACAAACAAATTTTCCTCGAAAAATTTCTTGATAGATCGAATCATTGATTTCTCCTAACTGATTGAACTGTGTCTCATGTATCCAAGGAGTCGTGTCCAGAGTGTTCAGGGACCAATGCTAAAGCGTCCTGAAGTACAGAAATGGTGGCGTCTTTGCGGAACGCATTCTCACTCAGATGACGACGAAAAGCTTTCCCACCAGGCTGCCCATGGAAAAGTCCAAGTATGTGCCGTGTCATATGTTGCAAGGGAGTACCTTCGTTGAGTTGATCTGCGACATAGGGATAATAGGCACGTAATACATCGTGGCGAGTTCGGTTTTCTGGCAGATGGCCATAAAATTGTGCGTCGACATCAGCGAGGATCCAAGGGTTGTGGTAGACCTCTCGCCCTACCATGATCCCATCAACGTTCTCGAGAAGAGACTCTCCCTCGGCTAAGGATTTAATTCCACCGTTAATGACAACACAAAGCCCGGGATTGGTTTGTTTGGCTCGAAACACCCTAGGATAATTCAGCGGTGGAATTTCGCGATTCTCTTTAGGACTCAGGCCCTTAAGAACAGCTATCCGGGCGTGGATAATAAAGGTGTTACAACCAGCCTCAGCGACTGGATCAATGAAATTCTGTAAATAGACATCGCTATCGTATTCATCTATGCCAATGCGACATTTAACAGTGATAGGGATAGACACGGAGGCACGCATTTTCTGAACACACGCGGCAACCAAAGATGGCCGGGCCATCAAGCAAGCCCCAAACTGCCCCGATTGCACTCGATCGCTCGGACATCCTATGTTCAGATTGATCTCATCATAACCCGCTTTTTCAGCCATCACTGCACATTGGGCCAACTGCTCAGGATCACTTCCGCCCAGCTGCAGCGCTACCGGATGCTCTTCTACGTTAAATCTCAAATGCCGCGCTGCATCTCCATGAATCAACGCGCCAACGGTGACCATTTCGGTATACAACATAGCCTTTCGGCTTAACAGGCGCAGAAAATACCGTTCATGCCTGTCTGTCCAATCCAGCATTGGTGCAACACAAAATTTGTGAATTGTGGCAGGCGTTGTGAGTGGCTCACGAGGTATCACTGTCATTATGATATTTACTGTCGGTTTTCGTGGATGAGCGTGATTATAACGGATGCATCTACGAGAGGCACTCTTCACAGCGACCTATGCTACTGATCTATATTGCAACTCCTAATATTGATTAGCGTATAATCCCCTTCTTCAAATGCTGAATATTGTTCCTCAGGAAGACTATGCAAAAAGTGAGAACCCGTATTGCCCCATCGCCAACAGGCGATCCTCACGTAGGCACCGCGTACATCGCACTATTCAATCGCTGCTTTGCTCAGCGACACGGTGGAGAGTTCATTCTCCGCATTGAGGATACCGATCAAGTTCGCAGCACGGCTAAATCAGAGCAGGATATTCTGAATGCCTTGAACTGGTTAGGACTAAGTTGGAGTGAAGGTCCCGACATAGGAGGACAGTTTGCCCCCTATCGACAAAGTGAGCGCAATGCACTTTATAGTGCTGAAATATTAAAGCTTCTGGCGGCAGGAAGCGCATTTCACTGCTTTTGTTCGGCAGAGAGGTTACAAGATTTACGAACCAAACAAATGGAAGACAAGAGCGCTGTTGGTTACGACGGACACTGCCTGCTACTCACTGCAGAGGAAGTTGCGAGAAAAATTGCGAACAAAGACGAACATGTCATTCGCATGCGTGTGCCGGAGGAGGGCGATTGCGTCTTCAATGACTTGTTGCGCGGAGAAATTAGAATCAGTTGGCAACAAATAGACATGCAAGTGTTGATCAAGTCCGATGGGCTGCCAACGTATCACTTTGCCAATGTTGTTGACGACCATCATATGGAAATCAGTCATGTGATTAGAGGCGAGGAGTGGATTAACTCGACACCCAAGCATCTGTTGCTTTACCAATATTTTGGCTGGCAATCTCCAGTCTTTTGCCACATGCCTTTGTTACGCAATACGGATAAAAGTAAACTTAGCAAACGGAAAAATCCCACCAGCATCGGTTATTACAAGGATATGGGGTATATACCGGATGCGGTTGTGAACTACCTGGGCATGATGGGCTGGACGATGCCCGACGGCCGCGAAAAATTCACTCTTCAAGAAATGACGGAGAGTTTTGATCTGTCGCGCGTGTCGCTTGGAGGGCCCGTATTCGATGTCACCAAGCTTGATTGGTTGAATGGGAAATACATCAGAGAAAACTTGAGTGATGCTCAATTTGCCGAATTGTTTTCTGCATGGGCATTCAATCCGGAAAAAGTAGCTCGTATTATTCCTTTGATTAAGGATCGGATAGAAAGATTCAGCGATGTGGCACCATTGGCATCTTTCTTTCTAGCAGGGCTCCCTGAAATCGATGCGGCGAAATTCGAACATAAAAAATTGCTCCCTGAAGACTGCAGGAGAATTCTTCAATTCGTACTCTGGCAGTTGGAGCAACTGCGTGAGCTTGAGCGCAACGAAATAGAGAGGTCGTGCATAGGGCTTGCAGAAACAATGGGCATTAAAATTCGTGACTTCCTTTTCCCTTTATTTGTTGCAATATCGGGCAGATCCGCATCAACTTCAGTTATCGATTCGATCAGTGTACTAGGTTTGGATATTGCGCGAGCGCGTATTCGCCACGCAATCTCGGTATTAGGGGGTATCTCCAACAAAGAGGCAAAAGCACTCGAAAAGGAATTCAGAGACTTACCTCAAACAGCCGAGTAATCATTGACAGCTCGGGTGTCGGTGCTTAGAATGCGCGGACTTTGAATCAGCCCGCTTCCCAGCGGTAAATTCGGAGAAACTGACGGCAGGCGTTTGTATCGACAGACTTCAGCAGAAAGTTTGATAGTAGTAGATTGTGGGGTCTTAGCTCAGCTGGGAGAGCGCAACGCTGGCAGCGTTGAGGTCATCGGTTCGATCCCGATAGGCTCCACCAACCTCCTAACATCCTAGTCTCTTCACCGCTCTGAAATCCTTTGTGCTCCATGCCTCTCTCAAGAGAGGTTTCCGTATGACGCACATGTCTGAACAGCTAGTAATTCTCCACGTTCATATCCCCCAACACTTCACTATAGATTTACTTCATTAGCATCGTTGCGCCTGCCCCCAGATGCATCTCCCGTGTTTTTTTAAAGCTCGAAGATGAACTCGATATCTGAAGCGAAGCTGTAATCCCGATGAACGACAGACACCGCATCTGCGCGCTCTATTTGGGTGCATGCGACACACGTTACGAGCCCTAATAATGACAAAGCATTGTCAATCTATAGCGCCTAGATCGGAGCTTTTATTGTATTCGCGGGCCCGTGGGCATATACTCACGCACCGAGTTACGTGCTCCTGAATTGCACACATAATCAAGCAGATCGACCCCTTTGAGGGCGGTCACTTTTATTAACCTTGCCCGTTCGGGCTTCAAGAAACTTAAAAATCCGTGAACGATAAAAGACCTAAGAACCTGGATTTTACAACTATCCATTTACCTCTTCCGGCATACACCTCAATTCTGCACAGGGCTTCAGGTGTTTTCATATTCGCTGGCATAGCAGTTCTACTCTGGCTGTTCAGTGAATCACTGACCTCCGCAGATGGTTTTGCACGCGTTGGAGAATGGCTGGATCAACTACCCATTAAGTTGCTTGTATGGGCAGTACTTGCCGGCCTGCTTTACCACCTCATTGCTGGGGTCAAGCATCTTTTAATGGATATGGGGATTGGTGAGACATTGGCGGGCAGTGTGATTGGCGCGAAATTGGTCATCGCATTCTCGACTGTTGCAATTGTGCTTACAGGGGTGTGGCTATGGTAACGAATGTTACAAGTTTTGGGCGCAGCGGAGTTTACGACTGGTTGATACAGCGCATAACTGCGGTGGTGTTAGCCGTATATTTTGTCATGCTGCTAGGCTATCTCGTCGTCAACCCAGATATTAATTATCAGCAATGGCATGCACTTTTTAGTACCACCTGGATGCGAATCGCAAGCCTGATGGCTCTGATGGCAATCTGTGCACACGCATGGATTGGTCTGTGGACAATCTCCACAGACTATCTGACCTCAGACTTGCTTGGCGGAAAGGCCACCCTGATCCGCTTCTGCTTCCAGACAGCTTGCGTTGTGTTGATGTTCATTTACCTCGTTTGGGGTATTCAGATTTTGTGGGGTATATAAATGTCAGGCATGCGCACACTGTCGTTTGATGCAGTGATAGTTGGAGGGGGCGGTGCCGGTATGCGCGCAGCCCTGCAATTAGCCCAATCAGGTTATAAAACGGCGGTAATCAGCAAGGTTTTTCCAACCCGTTCACACACTGTCTCCGCACAAGGGGGGATTACGTGTGCTATCGCGAGTGCAGATCCGAACGATGATTGGCGTTGGCACATGTATGACACGGTCAAAGGTTCTGACTATATCGGCGATCAGGACGCAATTGAGTATATGTGCAGCGAAGGCCCCAAGACAGTTTATGAACTGGAACACATGGGGTTACCGTTTTCCCGGACTGAAAACGGCCGCATTTATCAACGTCCTTTTGGAGGACAATCAAAGGACTATGGGAAGGGTGGGCAAGCAGCTCGTACATGCGCTGCTGCGGACCGTACCGGTCACGCTCTTCTTCACGCTCTGTACCAAGGCAATCTGAAGAATAAAACTGTCTTCTTTAATGAGTGGTATGCCACCGATCTGGTGAGAAATCAGGATGGCGTGGTCGTGGGCGTTATCGCCATCTGCATTGAAACCGGCGAGACAGTTTACGTAAAGTCTAAAGCAACGGTTTTTGCTACCGGGGGTGCAGGCCGCATATATGCGTCAACCACTAATGCCATGATTAATACTGGCGACGGTGTTGGTATGGCGTTACGTGCAGGATATCCAGTTCAGGATATTGAAATGTGGCAGTTCCATCCCACTGGCATTTATGGCGCTGGCACCTTAGTTACAGAAGGTTGTCGTGGCGAGGGCGGGTACCTCATCAATAAGGACGGAGAGCGC
Organism: Pseudomonadota bacterium; assembly: GCA_040384465.1. Classification (GTDB taxonomy): domain Bacteria; phylum Pseudomonadota; class Gammaproteobacteria; order Pseudomonadales; family Pseudohongiellaceae; genus UBA5078. Next base: position 295,487 of record JAZKJF010000001.1, read on the forward strand.
TTCATGGAGCGCTATGCTCCAAATGCAAAAGATCTCGCCGGCCGTGATGTAGTAGCACGATCCATGATCCTGGAAATCATTCAGGGGCGCGGTTGCGGACCTGACGGCGACCACGTTCTTTTGAAGTTGGATCACCTCGGCGAAAAAGTACTGAACTCCAAGCTTCCTGGCATTCTCGAATTGTCACGTACGTTTGCACATGTGGATCCAGTCAAAGAGCCTATTCCTGTTGTTCCTACATGCCATTACATGATGGGTGGCATTCCGACAAACATTAATGGGCAGGCGTTAACCCAAGACAGCAATGGCAAAGACAAGATTATTGAGGGATTGTTTGCAGTAGGGGAGGTTGCCTGCGTTTCGGTTCATGGTGCCAACCGCCTAGGCGGGAACTCATTGTTGGATCTCGTAGTATTTGGAAGAGCGGCCGGCATGCATATCGAAACCATGCTCCGTCAAGGCATTGAGCAACGATCCGCCTCAGAATCAGACATTGGACAAGCACTGTCGCGTCTCAATCGACTGAACACCACGACATCAGGTGAGAGTGTTGCGGAAGTTCGCACTGACCTTCAGACCATCATGCAGAATCATTTTGGCGTTTTCCGTCGCGGAGATTTCATGCGTGATGGCATCGAAAAACTGAAAGCTCTACGTGAGCGCGTTGCCAACATCAATCTCACCGACAAGAGTAATGCCTTCAACACAGCACGTATTGAAGCTCTGGAACTCGAAAATCTGTTTGAAGTAGCAGAGGCAACAGCGATTGCAGCAGAAACCAGAACTGAAAGCCGTGGTGCACACGCGCGGGACGACTTCCAGGAGCGGGACGACGAGAATTGGCTTTGCCATTCACTATACTTCCCGACAACCAAGAGCATCAGCAAACGCGCAGTCAATTTTTCGCCCAAGACTGTTGAAAAGTTTGAGCCGAAAGTACGTACCTATTAATTCACTTCCAAGAGCATTGATGACTTGAACATCGTTCAGGAAAAGGTAGAGATAACGTGTTAGTGAGCTTATATCGCTATAACCCAGAAACTGATGCCAAACCCAGCATGCAGGACTATGAACTGGATATGCCTGCTGGCAAAGATCTAATGGTTCTAGACGTGCTTGAATTACTCAAACGTAAAGACCCATCCATCACTTACCGACGCTCATGCAGAGAAGGTGTGTGCGGATCCGATGGGATGAACATCAACGGAACGAATGGATTGGCATGCATCACACCAGTATCCAGTGTGGTGAAACCAGGAGGTAAGTTAGTCATACGACCGCTACCCGGACTGCCAGTTGTGCGAGACCTCGTTGTCGATATGACTGTGTTCTATAAACAGTTCGAAAAAATTCAACCGTACTTGATTAACAACGCTCCAGCTCCGGCAATTGAACGACTTCAGTCTCCCGAGGATCGCGAGAAACTCGATGGCCTTTATGAGTGTATCTTGTGTGCCTGCTGTAGCACAAACTGCCCCTCGTTCTGGTGGAACCCTGAAAAATTCATTGGCCCTGCAGGATTATTGCAGGCATACCGATTCCTGGCCGATAGCAGAGATACTGCTACTAACGAACGGCTCGCCAACCTTGAAGATCCATTCAGCGTCTTCAGATGTCGTGGAATCATGAATTGCGTGGCAGTCTGCCCAAAAGGTCTGAATCCTACGCGGGCAATTGGACATATTCGTTCCATGCTTCTTCAACGCGCGACCTGAGACAACAATTCGTTTATGAGGAATAAGCCTGCGATAACTGGACGTTCTTAATTAGTAATCTACAGCTTCCTCAATTACCCGGGAAATATACAGATGCATGACAGCATTATGGAGTTAATGTGGAGTACAGGGCATTTATCAGGCGGTAATGCTTCGTACGTTGAACAATTGTATGACCAATTTCTTAAAGATCCCGAACAGGTTCCTCAGGAATGGCGGCTTTTTTTTCAAAACCTACCTAAAATATCCGATTCGAATCAGTCGGATATTTCTCATTTAGAGATACAGGAGTATTTCAAAAAGCTTGGCAAGACGAGCCGTTTCAAACCGCTGCTCAGCAACGATGTTGTCGTCAATTCAGAGCACGAGAACAAACAGGTCAGAGTGCTTCACTTGATCAGCTCTTATCGAGTTCGAGGACATCAAAAAGCCAAGCTTGATCCATTGAATTTGATGCGCAGAGAACAAATCCCTGATTTGCAACTCGACTTCCATGGACTATCCCCAGCCGATCACTCGACGGTTTTTCAAACCGGCTCTCTTTTCATTAAAAAAGATAAAGCACCTCTGCGAGAAATAACCGATCTTCTTGAGCGCATCTATTGCGGATCAATTGGTTATGAATTTATGCATATTGTAAATCTGGCCGAAAAACAGTGGATTCAAAAACGCATAGAAAGCAAGCACGGCAGTCCTGATTTCGGACCAGAAGTAAAGCGCCATCTATTGGAAAGACTGAGTGCGGCGGAAGGGCTGGAAAAGCATCTTGACTCGAAGTATCCTGGCACCAAGAGATTCGGTTTGGAGGGAGGAGAATCGCTTATCCCCCTGGTGGATGAACTGATTCAACGCTCAGGTAGTTATGGTGCTAAAGAAATAGTCATAGGAATGGCTCATAGAGGCAGACTTAATCTCCTGGTCAATACACTGGGCAAAAATCCAGCTGACTTATTCAGTGAATTTGAGGGCCGTGCTACCTACAAGAGTTCAGGCGATGTCAAATATCACCAAGGTTTTTCCTCAAATGTTATGACACCAGGCGGTGAAGTACATTTGGCTATGGCATTCAACCCTTCACACCTGGAGATTGTGTCTCCTGTAGTTGAAGGCTCTGTCAGAGCCAGACAGGATCGTCGACTCGACCAGCATGGTAACGCAGTTATTCCGCTGATAATCCATGGCGATGCTGCATTTGCTGGACAAGGTGTCGTAATGGAAACCTTCCAGATGTCGAAAACGCGCGCCTATTCAACCGGCGGCACCATGCACATCATTGTCAACAATCAGGTTGGATTCACAACACATCGCCAGGAAGATGCACGCTCCACTGAATACTGTACCGATGTGGCAAAAATGGTTCAAGCTCCAATATTTCACGTCAATGGAGATGATCCCGAAGCAGTGCTGTTTGTCACTCAATTGGCATTGGACTTCCGCTATGAGTTCAAGAAAGACGTGGTCATCGATTTGGTTTGTTACAGACGTCGCGGACATAACGAAACTGACGAACCCTCCAGCACCCAGCCGTTGATGTATAACCAAATTCGGCAACAAAAGACAACGAGAGCACTTTACGCAGAAAAACTGATTTCAGAATCTGTGCTGACAGATGAAGAAGCAGAATACCTGAACTCCTCATATCGCAAAGCCTTGGATACTGGTTCGCATGTTGTCAAGTCGCTGGTCAAAGAGCCATCAGTAGAGCTTTTCGTAGATTGGAATCCCTATCTGGGACATGAGTGGAGCCCTCATTACAACACTACAATCAAGCTCGAAACTCTCAAAGCGCTGGCTCGTAAGCTCGTTGCTATCCCGGCGAACTTCAACCTGCAAAAGCAGGTACAAAAAATTATTGACGATAGAGCGCAGATGGCTGTCGGCGAAAAGCCTGTAGATTGGGGGTTCGCCGAAACCCTGGCATATGCCAGCATTCTCACAACTGGCAACAAAGTACGTATTACCGGTCAAGACGTCGGCAGAGGGACGTTCTCGCATCGCCATGCAGTATTACATGATCAAGAGAATGGAAGTGAATTCATTCCACTCAAATCCATTGGCGCAGATCCGCGCGCTTTTTCAATCTACGATTCACTTCTGTCCGAAGTCGCGGTACTTGGATTTGAATATGGATACGCCACAACCACTCCGAATGCGCTGGTGATCTGGGAGGCTCAGTTTGGAGATTTCGCCAACTCGGCTCAGGTGGTCATAGACCAGTTCATCACCAGCGGAGAACACAAGTGGCAAAGACTTTGCGGCCTCACTATGCTTCTGCCACATGGTTACGAAGGGCAGGGGCCTGAGCACTCATCTGCCAGGCTGGAGCGCTTTCTGCAGCTGTGCGCAGAGCAGAATATTCAGGTTTGTTTGCCAACCACTTCAGCTCAAGTCTTCCATATGTTGCGCCGCCAAGTGCTTTGTCCATTGAGAAAACCTCTGGTGGTCATGTCACCCAAGAGCCTCTTGAGACATAAAGAAACAACGTCAACCTTGGAAGAGTTGGCAGAAGGCACATTCCAGGTTGTCATTGGCGAAACGGACGCACTGGAGGCCAGCAAGGTTAAGCGCATTATTCTCTGCAGCGGAAAGGTTTACTACGACCTGCGTCAAGAGCGTAGAGCTCGTGGCATCGACAACATCGCTATTATTCGTCTGGAACAACTTTACCCATTCCCTTCTGATGATTTGCGTCAGGCAATGAGTGTGTTCAGTAACTTCAGTGAAGTCATGTGGTGTCAGGAAGAGCCTATGAATCAAGGTGCGTGGTATTCCAGCCAGCATCACATGCGCAGGGTTTCTCAGGAACTCAATTCGAACGTCAAACTGACCTATGCAGGACGGGAGGCTTCCGCCGCAGCGGCAGCTGGATACCCCGCACTGCACCTTGAACAACAACGAATGTTTATAGATCAAGCACTGCAGTTGATCGAATAAAAGACGAAAACGTATCTAAAGGAAATAATATGACCATCGAAATTAAAGCGCCAACTCTGCCCGAATCTGTTCCTGATGGAACAATTGCTACCTGGCACAAGAAGGCAGGTGATTCAGTTAAACGTGACGAATTACTGGTCGATATAGAGACCGACAAGGTTGTGATAGAGGTCGTTTCGCCAGCGGATGGTGTGCTTCAGCAGATCCTCAAAAAAACCGGGGATACCATCGTCAGCAATGAGCTTATTGCAACAGTTGAGGCGAGCGGTGCAGTAAGTACCTCAGCCAAGTCAGCCCCTGAAAAGAAACAGGAAGTACCTGCGGCTATGGACGCGGCCAGTACTGATGAACCAATGTTGAGTCCTGCTGCTAAAAAGATAGCAGAGGAGAACGGAGTGAACATCGAAAGTATCAAAGGCTCTGGCAAGAATGGTCGAGTCACAAAAGAAGACGTGCTCGACTTCATCGCCAAACCCAAACCGCAACCTGTGGTTACCAAAGCGCCTGTAGCTGAAACGTCATTGGCCCTGGGTATGTCTTCCGGGCGCGTTGAAGAGCGCGTCCCAATGAGCAGACTGCGCGCTAAAGTGGCCGAGCGTCTACTCCAAGCCAGTCAAACTACGGCTATGCTGACGACATTCAATGAAGTCGATATGGCCCCAGTTATGGCCTTGCGAAACAAATACAAGGATATGTTCGAGAAGACTCACGACGGTGTGAGGCTCGGTTTCATGTCGTTCTTCGTACGAGCAAGCGTAGAAGCATTGAAGCGCTTTCCAGCGGTCAATGCTTCTATTGACGGAAACGACATCGTGTATCACGGCTATCAAGATATTGGTGTCGCCGTTTCTTCCCCACGCGGGCTGGTAGTGCCTGTTTTGCGTAATGCTGATCACATGGGGCTGGCGCAGATAGAGGGTCAGATTCGTGAATTCGGAATGAAGGCACAGGACGGTAAACTGTCCATTGATGAAATGAGCGGTGGCACGTTCACCATCTCCAATGGAGGTGTGTTCGGCTCGTTGCTCTCCACTCCAATCCTGAATCCTCCACAGACAGCAATTCTGGGAATGCACAAAATCCAGGAACGACCGGTAGCCATCGACGGCGAAGTTAAAATTCGCCCCATGATGTACCTCGCACTTTCTTACGATCACCGCATGATCGACGGCAAAGAAGCAGTGCAATTCCTAGTGACGATCAAAGACCTTCTGGAAGACCCAGCGAGAATATTGCTGGAAATCTAAATAATTTGTTGAAAAGACTACGAGTAACTTTATGACTAACAAATATGACGTCGTTGTAATCGGGGCTGGACCGGCAGGATATGTCGCTGCTATCCGCTGTGCACAACTTGGTTTCAAAACCGCCTGTGTAGAGAAATGGCACGACGAGAAGAAGAATGCTGTTTACGGTGGGACATGCCTTAACGTCGGCTGCATTCCCTCGAAAGCACTTTTGGACAGCTCTCACAAATTCGTAGAAGCCCAGAAGGGTTTTCAGTTGCACGGCATCAAAGCCGACAATATCAGTATCGACGTCGAGGCCATGATTGCGCGGAAAGCCAAAATTGTTGGCCAACTCACTCAAGGCGTTAAATCCCTGTTCACAGCGAATAAGGTGGAAGGGATTGCCGGTACAGCGCGGCTGCTGAGTGATAAGAAAGTATTGGTTACGAAACACGACGGCAGCACGGAAGAAATTGCGGCCGATAATGTAATCATTGCCGCAGGCTCTGTCCCTATCAATATCCCGCCAGCCCCCCTCGACAACGATATCATTGTTGATTCAACCGGTGCTCTTGAGTTCACCAGCGTACCCAAACGTCTCGGTGTCATTGGTGCGGGCGTTATCGGGCTGGAACTGGGCAGCGTGTGGTCGCGTCTCGGCTCTGAAGTCACTGTGATCGAAGCCATGGACGCGTTCCTGCCAGCCGTCGACACCCAGATCGCCAAAGAAGCTCAGAAGATTCTGACCAAGCAGGGTTTGAACATCAAACTCGGAGCGAAAGTGACTGGCACTACTATCAACAAGGGCAAAACCAAGACGGTGACGGTCGCATACACCGATCAGAATGGGCCGCAGGAAGCTGTATTCGATAAGCTCATCGTTGCTGTTGGGCGTCGTCCGCTGACAGAGAATCTGATTGATGAAAAGAGCGGTGTACAACTGGACAAACGTGGCTTTGTAATCGTTGACGACAGTTGTGCCACCTCCGTCCCCGGTGTGTATGCCGCAGGCGATGTTGTGCGCGGCCCGATGCTCGCGCACAAAGGCATGGAAGAGGGGGTTATGGTTGCCGAGCGCATTGCCGGCAAGAAAACCCAGGTTAATTATTCGCTGGTGCCGTTTGTCATTTATACACACCCTGAAATTGCCTGGGTCGGAAAGACTGAGCAGCAACTTCAAGAAGAAGGCCGTGAGTACAACACAGGAGTATTCCCTTTCAGCATCAACGGCCGCGCGATGGCTGCCAATGAGACAGAAGGAATGGTCAAGCTTTTAGCGGATGCCAAGACTGACCGCATTCTGGGCTGTCACATCATCGGGCCAAGCGCAGCAGATCTGGTACAACAAATAGTCATTGCGATGGAATTCAGCGCCAGCGCTGAAGACATAGGGCTGACCATGTTTGCACACCCGGCCTTGTCCGAAGCTATTCATGAAGCAGCGCTGGCAGCCAATGGCCACGCTGTACACATGGCTAACAAGCGTAAACGCTAAGCAATCCACCGCTTCAATCAAGCTACTTATTTAAGATGCACGAGGATGCAGTATGAATTTACACGAATATCAAGCGAAGCAGCTGTTTGCGGAGTATGGGTTGCCAGTTTCGAAAGGGTATGCAGTTGATACTCCTGAAGAAGCGGCTGCTGCAGCTGACAAACTGGGCGGAAATAAATGGGTAGTTAAAGCACAGGTTCACGCCGGCGGCCGCGGCAAAGCCGGTGGTGTCAAACTGGTGACAAGCAAGGAAGAGATCAAAGCTTTCGCTGAAAAATGGCTCGGCAAAAATCTGGTGACCTACCAGACTGACGCCAACGGCCAGCCTGTCACTCGGATACTGGTAGAGACTTGCACCGATATCGCCAAGGAACTGTATCTTGGCGCTGTTATTGATCGCTCTTCTCGTCGTATCGTCTTCATGGCCTCCACAGAGGGCGGTGTTGAGATTGAAAAAGTGGCAGAACAAACACCTGAGAAAATTCTCAAGGCAACTATCGATCCATTGTGCGGCGCTCAACCGTTTCAAGCTCGCGAACTGGCTTTCCAGTTGGGTTTGAACGACCAGCAGGTCAAACAATTCACACATCTGTTTCTAGGGTTGGCAAAACTGTTTGCAGACCTCGATCTGGCGTTGCTGGAAATCAATCCTCTCGTCATCACCAACGAAGGCAATCTGCATTGCCTCGACGGAAAGATCAACATTGATGGCAATGCGATGTATAGACAGCCCAAACTGCGCGCAATGCACGACCCCAGTCAGGATGATGAGCGCGAAGCGCGTGCAGCCAAGTGGGAGCTCAACTACGTCGCCTTGGATGGCAATATCGGGTGCATGGTGAATGGTGCCGGGCTCGCTATGGGCACTATGGATATCGTGCAATTGCACGGTGGTAAGCCAGCTAACTTCCTGGATGTTGGTGGTGGTGCAACCAAAGAGCGAGTCACCGAGGCTTTCAAAATTATTTTGTCTGACAGCAATGTACAAGCTGTGCTGATTAATATTTTCGGCGGAATTGTGCGCTGCGACATGATCGCAGAAGGCATTATTGGTGCTGTAGCAGAGGTCGGTGTCACGGTGCCTGTGGTCGTTCGATTGGAAGGCAACAACGCGGAGCTGGGTCGCAAAGTGTTGGGCGACAGCGGATTGAACATTATTGCTGCAAGCAGCCTGACGGATGCTGCAGAAAAAGTAGTCGCGGCTGCAAGGGGCGCTAAATGAGTATATTGCTGAGCAAGAACACCAGGGTCATTTGTCAGGGATTTACTGGATCTCAGGGCACGTTCCATTCAGAACAGGCTATTCAGTACGGCACAAAAATGGTTGGCGGTGTCACGCCGGGTAAGGGTGGTCAAATTCACCTGGGGTTACCGGTATTCAATACTGTCAAGGATGCAGTTCGCGACACTGGTGCAGAAGCATCGGTTATCTACGTACCAGCACCATTCTGCAAGGACTCTATCCTTGAAGCTGCATTCGCCGGTATCAAGCTGATTGTCTGTATTACAGAAGGCATTCCGACACTGGACATGCTTGATGTAAAAGTGAAGTGCGACGAGCTCGGTGTACGCCTCATCGGCCCCAATTGCCCTGGAGTGATCACACCAGGAGAATCGAAGATCGGCATCATGCCTGGCAACATTCACAAGCCTGGGCGAGTGGGTATCGTGTCGCGATCCGGCACTCTCACTTATGAAGCCGTCAAGCAAACAACTGACTTTGGTTTCGGCCAATCCTCATGCGTTGGAATCGGTGGCGACCCCATCCCAGGCTCAAACTTCATTGATATCCTCGCTCTGTTTGAGAAAGACGATCAAACCGAAGCGATTGTCATGATCGGTGAAATTGGGGGATCCGCAGAAGAGGAGGCCGCTGCCTACATCAAAGCAAATGTTCGCAAGCCAGTAGTGTCATATATCGCTGGCGTCACAGCTCCTGCTGGTAAGCGAATGGGGCACGCCGGAGCAATCATTTCCGGCGGGAAAGGTACGGCTGCAGAAAAATTTGCTGCCTTGCAGGATGCCGGAGTGAAAACGGTACGTAGTCTTGCCGATATCGGAAATGGCATTAAAGAAATCACTGGTTGGTAGTAAATTGACTGACGACCATTCGTCATTTTGGAGCCTTTTCTCGTTAAATTTTATGCGTTAAAAGGTTCTAAAAAACGGACGTACTGTGATAGGCTTACCTCAGAATTCAGCACGGAATGCTGGATTTTGCGTAAAAAATGACATTTTCTTCGACAATAGTTACCAGAAAACCCACTTTTGTTTTTTTTGGGAAGATTGGTAACCACAGTTCGAAGAATTTTCATAGCTGGGAAACTGCTGGCAGGTTTGGAAACAAATTGTCGGGGGCCTGGGCAGAAAAAAAAAAACAGGATTTGTTTCACTAAAACACAAGTTGTCGGGTTTGTGGTTTGCAGGTGATCGCAGACGTTTAAGCAGACTTAGATTGATCAATACAATAATAGGATGGCACATGAATAACCGTCGATTATATTACAAGGCTCTAGCTCCTTTCGCTTCGTTGATTGTAGCTGGTGCGTCACAAGCAGCTGAGGTTGATACAAGCATCATAGATCAAGCCTTGAATATCATAGATCAGCAGAACCAGGCCGCAGCTCAGTCGCAGGAAAACGTCACAAGATTGTCCAATTCGACGAGCACTCTGTTCGAAGAGTTCAAGCTTGAGAACGACAACCTCGAAGCAATGTTGGTGCTGAACGCCGGTTTGCGTAAGCAGATCTCTATTCAAGAAGAAAATATCGCTACGATTCAGCAGTCAATCACTGACGTTGCAGTCGTGACACAAGAAATGCCAATGCTCATCAACAAAATGCTGACCAGTATCGAGCAGTTTGTAGAACTTGATGTGCCATTCCAGCTTGAAGAACGTCGTTCACGTTTGCAATTTGCTCGCGACGCAGTGGACAGCCCTGACGTTTCTGTAGCAGAAAAATTCCGTCAAATTCTGGTTCTGTATCAAGTTGAGAACAACTATGGTCGAACTTATGAAACTTACGCTACAACTCTGAATGTTGATGGAACTGACAGAGATGTGGACATGATGCGCGTTGGCCGTATCGCTCTTGTATATCAGACCAAGGACAGAACAATGACTGGAGCTTGGGATCAGCAGTCCCGTTCCTGGGTAACCCTTGACGCAGCTCAATACCGAACCGCAGTTCAGCGCGCTATTGGTGTGACTAGCGGCCTCTCGTCACCAGCCATTCTGGATCTTCCTATCGTTGCACCGGAGTCAGTACAGTGAAAAAAATAATTAAATTTGCAAGCATTTCAGCTACAGGCCTTCTCCTGTCTGTATCTTCACTCAGTTATGCACAGCAACCAGCGTCTCTCTCAGATCTTCTGAATGCAGTTGAACAGGATCGTGTTGCGCAGTCTCAGGAACACCGTGAGCGTGAGCAACGATTCGAGCAGCAAGCCAACAATCAACAACAGATCGTTGACGAAGTTAAAGCTAGAATCGAGCAGGAAAATGCCACAAATGGCGAACTCACTGTAACATTCGACACTAACCAGCTGACTATTGCCGAGCGCCGTGAAGCACTGCGTACAGCTCGTGCGGACCTCAACGAGCTGCTTGGTACTATCCAAGGTGTTGCCGGCGACTTCCGCGGCATATTCCAAGACTCATTGATCAGCGCCCAGTATGATGGTCGCGAAGAATTCCTCGACGACTTCATCAACCGCGTAGCCAGCGACACCGAGCAGGTTCGTATCGACGAGATCGAGCGTTTCTGGTTCTTCATGCAGCAGGAACTGGTCGAGTCCGGCAAAGTTGTCAAGTACACAGGTACTGTCAGCACGCCAGCGGGAGATCAAGGTACACGTACCATTACGCGTATCGGCTCATTCAATGCGATAGCGGAAGGTGACTACCTGAGCTACAGCGGTGACATCGGCCATCTTCAAGTGCTGTCGCGTCAGCCTTCTGCGGACGTGGTTGCTCGCGCAGTGGCTCTCGAAAATGCACAGCCAGGCAGCGGCCTTTACCAAATCGGTATCGATCCTACTGGTGCGCTCGGTGGCAGCATGATGGCCAACCTGATCAACTTCCCGACTGCGTCAGAGCAAGTCCGCGACAACTCCGGTGTGATCGGTTTTGCGATTATCGGTGTGGGTATAGTAGCCGTGCTTGTAGCATTGATCAGAACCTTGATTCTGACGGTGGTCGCAGCGAAGGTTAATGCGCAAATCAAATCTGGCAAGCTCAACAAGAACAACCCATTGGGCCGTGTCTTGCTGGTAGCCGAAGCTAACCAGAATGTTGATACAGAGACACTCGAACTGAAACTTGGTGAAGCCATTCTGCAGGAAACCCCCGCTCTCGAAAGCTGGCTCGTGCTGATAAAAATCTGTTCAACCATCGCTCCGCTGATGGGACTGCTAGGCACAGTAACCGGTATGATCCAGGTGTTCCAACAGATTACTGTATACGGTGCTGGTGACCCCACCATCATGGCTGGCGGTATCTCCATGGCATTGATGACAACGGTAGAAGGTATCGTAGTTGCAATCCCTGCAATCCTGATGCACGCATGGGTCAAAGGCAAAGCAGACGCCATTACTCACATTCTGGAAGAGCAGGCTACAGGGATTATCGCGAAGAAGTCCGAAGAATCTAACAAAGCGTAAGGCTTAACGGAGATTTCCATTATGTATTTCGCTCTTTTGGACTTTTATGACTCCATCTCAAGCTTTATGGATAGGGGAGGCGGCGTACTCTGGGTAATCGCCTTCCTGCTGTTGCTTAAATTCTCATTGGTGTTCGAACGACTGTGGTACTTGTACTCTACGCATTCGAAGCGTACCAAACAGACTCTTGCCGCCTGGAATGTCAGAGCGGACAAGAGTTCCTGGAAAGCACGGCAGATTCGCATGATGATGATATCGCAACTGTCACTGGACCTCCGGTCCGGTTTGAACATGATTGAAGCATTGGTTGTAATCTGCCCGCTGCTAGGTCTTCTGGGTACGGTAACTGGGATGATCGAGGTGTTCTTCGTGATGGCGATTACTGGCGGTGGCGATGCAAAATCGATGGCCGGTGGTGTTTCCAAAGCAACGATTCCTACCATGGCAGGCATGGTTGGTGCGCTGTCTGGGATCTTCGCGTTCAACTTCCTCAAGAACAAAGTCGATAAGGATCTGGAACTTTTGGCAGACCACATGGCTCTGAATAATTAAACTCAGATAACAAGGCAAAATAATGAAAAGCGGTTTAATGAAGAAAAGAGATGGCGACGGCCCCGGGGAGATCGACCTTACCCCGATGCTCGACGTCGTATTCATCTTGCTGATCTTCTTTATCGTCACCTCAGTTTTCGTAACAGAGGCCGGTATCGATGTCAGCAAGCCACAAGCTTCGACAGCCGAGCCTAAGTCCAAAGACCTCATTCTTATTGCTGTGACCAGTGATGGTGAGGTCTGGATGAACGGTGAAGTTATCGACCCACGCTTTATCCGTTCGGAGTTTGAATTGCGTCTGGCTGACGCACCAAACTCGTCAGTTGTTATTCAAGGCGACGAGAATGCGACCAACGAGATGGTGATGATGATCATGCGTGCAGCTCGTGAAGCGGAAATTGCAAGCGTTTCAATATCAACGGAGGCATAGACTATGATAGCTATCAGATGGTTTGTTGCGATGGTTCTTGCAGCTCTGATTACGCTGGGCCTGTTTTATTTGATGCAGGCTCTGATTGCGACCGGTGCGTCGTTCAGCCAACAGGCGACTGTCGTGAAGGTTGTCGATGCGACAATGCCCGACATTCAGATGGAAGTCGTTCGAGAGGTCGAAAGACCAGAGCCGATCGAGCAACTTGACACACCACCGCCACCTGTGGCGGAGCGTCAAGCCAACATGGACGCAGGTCCAAGCTTGGCAATCGAGCGTGCGGCTGTGCAGGTAGATGCAGATCTCGAAATCGGTGGCGCAACTATCTCTATTACCGATGGTGAGATGCTGCCTTTGGTTAACGTGACTCCAACCTACCCAACCCGAGCAGCCTCCAGAGGTATTGAGGGCTGGTGTCAGGTAAGTTTCACTGTAACTGACACAGGCGGTGTGCGTGACGTTGTCGTCGTAGATGCAGATCCACCCGAGATATTCGACACGGCTTCTATGAGGGCTGCTGAAAAGTTCAAATTCCAGCCTAAAGTAGTCGATGGCAAAGGGGTTGAAGTGCCTAACGTGCAATACGTTTTCCGCTATCAACTGGAAGGTGAACAGTGATGACCAAGATATTCAAACGTAAGAGTCTGACACGTGACATCATCTCGGCCTTGACTATGGCTGGTCTGGTTGCTTGTACAGCTGTCTACTCTTCCGCGTCATTCGCAGCAGAAGAGGAAGAGGACGGCGCGCGCAAGCCGCCGCCCACACGTTCTTCTGATGTATTGACCGAAAGGGTTTTCAATCAGGTGTCTGAAATCCAGGCGTTGATGAGTCCTGAGGAGCCAGGTGTTGAACCTGACTATGAAGGTGCCAAGGTTATTCTGGATGAGCTGAACGAGCGCTATGATCGCCTCAATGATTTTGAGAAATCGACGCTGCTGAACTTCTATACCAACTACTATCTGAGTACCGATAACGTTGAGATGGCATTGCAGACATTCGAAAAAATCTTGACCATTGAGAATCTGCGCATCGAAGTACAGCAGCGTGCCATGATGGCGCTGGGTCAGTTGTACATGGGTGAAGAACGCTTTGAAGAAGCGATTGAAGCCTACAATCGTTGGAGGGAAGTGTCCGAAGAGGAGCACGAAAACGTGTTCCTTGGTTTGGCTAACTCCTATTACAACTTGGCAAAGTACAACGAAGCGATTCCATTCCTGATTCAACATATGGAAATGCTGGAGGCGCAAGACAGAGACATCGCTCGAAATATCTATGGTCTTCTCAACCTCATGTACATTGAGCTTGAGGACTATACGAATGCAGAGCGCATCACCAAGCAGATGGTCGTCTTGTTTGACGAACCTGCTGACTGGCGTAACCTGTCTGCAATCTACGGCTATCTGGATGATGACAAGGCTCGAATCGAGACACTGTCTTTGACCTTTGCCAAAGGTTACATGGCAAGCGAGTCTGAATTCATCAACCTTGCACAGTCACTCGCAGGTATCGATGCCCCCTTTAAAGGAGCAAAGGTTCTTGAGAAGGGCTTCCAGGATGGTGTCGTCGAGGAGAACGAAGAGAATCTTCAACGCCTTGTGCAACTTTATCTGCTTGCCAATGAGTATGAAGCGGCTCTCGTGCCAGCGGTCAAGGCAGCAGAGTTGGGTGAAACTGGTGCCTCCTACGACCAGTTGGGCTACATCTATTACATGATGCATGACTACCCGAGCGCTGTTGATGCGATTCAGAAAGCAATCGAGCGTGGTGGTCTTGAGAATCTGGGAGATGCCCAATTGTTCCTTGCCAGAGCACTGGTTGAGCTTGACCAGTTCGAAGCGGCAGCTGTTGCTGCTCGTCGAGCTCAAGAGCTTGGTGAAAGTTCTGCCGGTTCGTTCATCAATTACATTGAGAACAGCAAAGCCCGGTTCGACAATCTGAGACAACGTAAAGAAGACGCAGGCGATTTTTACCGCTCATAGTCATCTGAACGCTTGAAATTGGGGAGATAAAGCCCCATCTAAAAACCCAGCCATTCACAAGATGGCTGGGTTTTTTATTTCCTTGAAAATGCTGAGGCAGCACAGATGACTATTGAAACAAAAAAAGAGACGCGGGGTTTTGAAACCGAGGCCAAACAGCTTCTCCACCTGATGATTCACTCCTTGTACAGCAATAAAGAAGTGTTTCTGCGCGAACTCATCTCCAACGCATCCGATGCAGCAGACAAACTGCGCTTTGAAGCTCTATCCCAACCAGAATTATATGAGTCCGATTCTGACCTCAAAGTTATAGTCGATTTCGACAAAGAGGCAGGAACAATTACCATAACCGACAATGGGATAGGCATGTCCCGAGATGAGGCTATCAGCCATCTCGGCACCATCGCCAGATCGGGCACGTCACAATTCCTCAAGAACCTCTCTGGTGACCAGCGCAAAGATTCCCAGCTGATAGGTCAGTTTGGCGTCGGCTTTTATTCATCATTCATCGTGGCAACAGAGGTTGAAGTCCTCACAAGACGTGCAGGAGTCAAACCCTCCGAGGCTGTGCGTTGGACCTCCGCTGGAGAGGCTGAATACACTATCGAGGACATCGAGAAAGCACAGAGAGGTACCACCATCATTCTGCACCTTCGTGCTGAAGATAAAGACTTTGCTGAATACTACAGACTGAAGAACATCGTCAAAAAGTACGCGGATCACATATCCATTCCCGTTCTTATGCCCAAACAAGAGTCGTCCCAAGAGGAGAGCGAATCAAGCTCTTCTCCAGTGGAGTTCGAAGCAGTGAACTCGGCAAAAGCACTCTGGACGCGTTCACGAAACGATATCAAAGATGAAGAGTATGTGGAATTTTACAAACATATCTCCCACGATTTCGAAAGCCCCTTGAGCTGGAGTCATAACAAGGTCGAAGGGAAGCTCGAATATACAGGACTGCTTTACACACCAGCACGCGCGCCATACGACCTCTGGAATCGTGATGGGGCACGAGGCCTGAAACTCTACGTGCAACGTGTATTCATTATGGACGAAGCCGAGCAGTTCATGCCTTTGTATCTGCGTTTTATCAAAGGTGTTGTGGACTCAAGCGACATCTCGCTGAATGTTTCCCGCGAAATTCTCCAGAAGGACCCGGTAGTAGATTCCATGCGTAGTGCCCTCACCAAAAAGGCACTGGAAATGCTTGGAAAGCTGAAGAAGGACGAGCCGGGAAAGTATGCAACATTCTGGAAAGAGTTTGGCCAGGTGTTAAAAGAGGGGCCAGGGGAGGATTATGCTAATCGAGAAAAAATTGCGGGCTTGTTACTTTTCGCCTCCACGCACAATAGCTCCTCCGAGCAAAATCAAGGCTTGTCCGATTATGTGACTCGCATGAAACCCGTGCAGGACAAAATCTATTATGTGATTGCTGAGTCAGCGAATGCCGCCAGAAACAGCCCTCACCTTGAAATTTTCAGAAAGAAAAATATCGAAGTCCTCTTATTATCGGACCGGATCGACGAATGGTTGATGAGCCATTTGCATGAATTCGACGGGAAGCAGCTGCAGGACATTACGCGTGGTTCTCTGGATCTTGGCAAGCTCGAAGACGACGCAGAAAAGGAAAAGCAGGGAGAAACCGAGAAAAAATTTGAATCTCTCGCAAATCGTATCAAAACTCAGTTAGGTGATGATGTTAAAGAAGTGAGAGTCACTCATCGTCTGACTGATTCTCCCGCTTGTCTGGTTATTGACGAGGATGATATGGGAGCGCAAATGCGACGTATCATGGAGGCCGCAGGTCAGTCCGCACCAGAGGCTAAACCAATTTTTGAGATCAATCCTGAACATCCGCTGATTGTTAAGTTGGATCAGGAGCCGGACGATGAGCGCTTTGACGACTTGATTTCCGTTCTATTTGATCAAGCCAGTCTCGCTGAGGGACGCCAGCTACAGGACCCAGGCAGGTTCACAAAACGCCTGAATAAACTGTTGCTGGAAATATGCCGTTAACAACATAAGTCTTTAGTTTCGACATGTCAGACACAATCAATGTCTGGCATGTCGAAAAAGGCTGAATTACATTTGTTCCAATGTTTCCAGACCCAGCAGTCCCAAACCCTGCTTAAGAGTTGCAGCAGTCAACCCTACAAGAGTGACTCTGGAGGCGCGTAGATCGCTCTCTGCTTTCAAAACCGGGCAAGCCTCGTAGAACCTCATGAATATACCGGCAAGCTCATACAAATAGGCGCACAGATAATTCGGATAGCAATCTGAGACGACCACCTCGATAACTTCTGGGAACTGAAGAATCTTGATAATCAGATTTCGCTCTTCGGTTGCGGTAATCCTCACTGCGCTTAATTCAAGGTGAACACCTTCCCCTTGTCTGCGTAAAATACTTTTGATTCTGGCGTAAGCATAAAGCATGTAAGGCGCGGTGTTCCCCTCGAATGACAGCATAGTCGACCAATCGAAAATGTAATCACTGGTACGATTTTTGGACAAATCCGCATACTTGACGGCCGCTATACCCACCACACTGGAAATCTGTTCTCTGTGTTCGGGCGAAAGCTCCGGACTCTTCTCACTAACAATGTTATGAGCACGGCGAATGGACTCCTCCAGCAACTCTTTAAGCTTCACTGTGTCGCCACTTCGTGTTTTGAAAGGCTTGCCGTCCTCTCCCATCATCGTGCCGTAAGCAATGTGCTCCAGAGAGCAAAGGTCCAGAACGAAACCTGCCTTGCGTGCTATCGCAAAGACCTGCTGAAAATGCAGGCTCTGGCGTGCATCCACGACATAGAGAACGCGCTCTGCACTGAGGTTCTGCCCTCTATAACGCAAAGCGGCGAGATCTGTAGTGGCATATAAATAGCCGCCATCGGATTTCTGCACGATAGCAGGAAGTAGTGAGCCCTCTTTGCCCTTGAATTCTTCAAGGAATACGCATTGCGCTCCCTCTGAAGTAGTGAGCATATTCCTCTCACGCAACGCATTTATAATATCCTCTAACTCATTGTTATAGAAGCTTTCCGGCTTAAGATCCGACCTGGATAACGTGACACCCAAAAGCTCGTAGATGTCTTCACAGTGCCCCAGAGATTCATCGATAAACTTCTGCCATGCATCCAGGCAATCTCTATCCCCTCCCTGAAGCTTGACCACATAACTGCGTGCTAAATCCGCGAATCCAGGCTCCAGATCAAAACGTGACTTTGCTTCGCGATAGAAGGTCTCCAAATCCGCCAGCTGAGTGCGAGCCTGAGCGGAGTGTTCCCCCAGAGACTCCATATGAGCGATCAACATCCCAAATTGAGTTCCCCAATCTCCGACATGGTTCTGACGGATCACCGCATGCCCCACTGCCTCAAGAACCCGAACTATGCAGTCTCCAATGATGGTGCCTCGCAGATGCCCCACATGCATCTCTTTCGCCAGATTGGGGCCTGAATAATCCACCACAATCCGTTTTGGCTTCTCTACAGCGCCTAACAGGTTCTGCTCCCCATGAGCGAAACGGGTCGCGGCAATAGCGAGAGTGGTATCGTTGAGGAAAATATTAATGAATCCGGGACCCGCCACCTGAGCATCAGCAATCAATTCGTTCTTCTGCAGAGCAGACACAACGCGCACCGCCAGCTCACGTGGGTTGCTCTTGAGTTGTTTCGCAATCGCCATGACACCATTAGCCTGATAATCACCAAATTCAGGTCTGGATGAGTAGATGACATTGGCATTGCAATCGGTTAATCCCGTTGCTTCTGTGATTGCGGCGCTCACCAGCTGTTCAAGAGAGTGCTTGATGTTAAACATGATATGGTCCCGAAAATCAAAAATGCGCTGAATTGTACACCATACAATATTGCGGGTTGGGCAATAATCCCCGTGCTGATATAATTCGCGCCCATCCACTTTCCGGTATGCGTCAACTTGAAAAATCCAGCGGGTCCCGAATCCCCTCCTGACAGCGTCTCCAGAGGCGTTGAGTTCATTGAAGTCAGTACCGATGCGGACAATCAGCGGGTAGATAATTTTCTTCTTGGACGCCTCAAGGGTGTTCCCAAATCACGAATTTACAGACTGATTCGCAAAGGGGAAGTACGGGTCAACAAAAAAAGAGTCAAACCGGAAAGCAGGCTGCATGCCGGGGACAGCGTACGTGTGCCTCCAATCCGAGTGGCCGATGCGCCTCCCACGGTCAGACCGAGCCCAAGCCTGGTGAAGCTCATCAAAGAAAGCATTCTTTTTGAGGACGAAGAACTTATTGTCATCAACAAACCACAAGGCATTGCTGTGCATGGCGGCTCGGGTTTGAAGACCGGATTGATAGAATCCATGCGCTGGATTCTGCTGGACTCAGGGCAGGGGGGAGAGTTCCTTGAGCTGGCACACCGAATCGACAGGGAAACGACTGGCTGCCTGGTCATTGCTAAAACTCCAAAGATATTGAAACACCTGCACAATGAACTGAAGTCCAAGCGAGTCACCAAATCCTATAACGCTTTGGTACACGGTCGTTGGCCTGAGGACGTTATTCAGATCAATGCCCCTCTGCAAAAGAATGAGGTCAAAGCCGGGGAAAAGGTCGTTGTCGTTGACCCGGAGGGCAAACCATCGATCACCAATTTCAGAGTCCTTAAACGTTTCAACAATGCCACCCTTATTGAAGCAAGCCCTCTCACGGGGCGTACTCATCAGATTAGAGTGCATTGCCAATACGCGGGACACCCAATCGTCGGGGATCAGAAATACACTTCGATGCATCGAGATCAATTCTCAGATGTCAAAATCCTGTGCCTGCATGCGGCGATGATCAGTTTCAATCGCCCTGAGAGCGATCAGCGATTCGCTGTCAACGCTCCTGTCAACCCGATGATGCTGCAACTTCTGGATTCTTTGCACTAGAGACCAGAGTAAAATGCGTAAATTGTCGGAAAATCATGCCTTTGGGGGCATATTTTTTTGACAGATGTGGTTTGTCCGCCTATCATTGCGCGCCTATGACGGACACCCTTATTCCAGACTATGTCGACGCCAAGAAAATCTTCACTCAACAGGCTGTCATAAGTGGCAGTTTGCCGGTGGCAAGATTTGAAAGATTTTCTGATCTGCTCGCTAATACGTCAGGCTTTGTCGAGATAACGCTGAAGTTCTTTTTAAATGAAGATTTCCGGAGAGTGATCTCTGGCGAGCTTAAAGCAGATGTTGAGGTGCTGTGCCAACGCTGTTTAGAAGGCACAACGATAACACTGGAGGACCATTTTCAACTGGCCCTGGTGGAATCCGACAGTCAGGCTGACAAGCTGCCAAAGGATCTGGAGCCGTGGTTCTGTACAGACACCAAACTGGTTCTGGCAGACGTCGTGGAAGAGCAACTGATTCTCGTTATGCCAATAGTGAGCTATCACCAAGAGAGTTGTACACAGAACGTACTCTTGAAGCCGGACACTGTGAATGAAGAAGTGTCAAAAAGTTTAGATAAAGCGGACAAGCCGAATCCCTTCGCGATTCTGCAGTCATTGAAAAAACCAAGATAAGCATTACCATTTAAGCGAGCCGAACAAGCAGAATCCTGCACAATTCAGCTGCCAACCAGGAGCAACAAGCATGGCCGTTCAACAAGTTAAAGTTTCCCGTTCACGTCGCAATATGCGCCGCGCGCACGATGCCCTGCCAGGCGTCACGCTGTCTACAGACCAGACTACTGGCGAAGTACACCGTCGTCACCACATTACTGCTGACGGCTACTACAAAGGCAAGAAAGTGCTGGATCTTGGCGACAAGTAAGTTTGCCTCCGCTTAAGCGCATTGCAATCGATGCTATGGGAGGGGACTACGGCCCCTCCGTAGCAGTTCCGGCGGCACTGAAGTGCTTGGCTTTACATCCAGAATTGTCTCTCGTATTGGTAGGCGACAAGGCTCAGATAGAGCCTTATCTTGCACGCCAACCCGATTCCTTACGCAAGAGGTTAGAAGTGTTCCACACAGACATCAGTGTGGGCGACTCGACAAAACCCGAAAGCGTCTTGCGAAAATACAAAAATTCGTCAATGTACATTGCCGTTGATCTTGTCAAAGAAAAGCAGGTCGACGCTTGTGTCAGCGCAGGGAATACCGGCGCACTACTTATGACCGGTCGTCATCTCCTGAAAACCATCCCCGGAATCAGCAAACCAGCCATCATTGCCAGCATTCCTGCCGCTACGGCCAATAGACGCTGCTACATTCTCGATGTTGGTGCCAACATTAACTGCGATGCCCGGCAATTGCTTGAATTCGCCGTTATGGGATCAGTCCTCGCGTCATCATTGAACAACACAAAAACTCCAAGAGTTGGGCTGTTGAATATCGGACACGAAGAGCACAAGGGTACCGAGCCAATCAAATTGGCGGCACAATTGCTGGAGAAGTCTGCTGCACTGAATTACGTTGGTTTTGTCGAAGGTAATGAGATTTTCGGCGATAAAGTTGATGTTGTCGTATGCGATGGATTCGCTGGGAATGTCACGATCAAGACCAGTGCCGGTGTGGTCCATGTCATAGAAAATCTCTTGGAAGAAAGTGCTACCCAGTCTTGGTTGACGCGGCTTTACTATCTGATCGCGTCGCCTTTGCTGCGCTCGCTAAAATCCCAGATCAACCCCGCACGATTCAATGGTGCCAGCCTGCTCGGCCTGCAAGGTATCATTGTGAAGAGTCATGGAAATGCCTTGATAGAAGGGTTTTACTACGCCATTGAGCAAGCCATCAAGGAAGTCAGCGACGGCGTTCCCGACCTCATCAGCCGCAAAATGTCCGCCTTCCTGGACGAAGCGGACACTATTGACTCGCTGACACCCTGACGCCGAGAAATCTCAAACTTGTTTAAACAAAGGACAATCACATGCCTAAATTTGGTTTTGTTTTTCCAGGGCAAGGCTCGCAAAAATCTGGAATGCTCACCGCTCTCGCTGCACAGCATCCTCTGATAGAGGAGATTTTTGCGGAAGCATCCGAGGCCATTTCCATTGACCTCTGGAAGATTTCAACGACCGACAACACTGGTCTCTTGGATCAAACTCAGATTACCCAGCCAGCACTAATGACAGCTTCTGTCGCAATCTGGCGACTTTGGGTTCAACAGGGAGGGCGGCTGCCTGAGTTGCTCGCCGGCCACAGTCTTGGGGAATATTCAGCATTGGTATGCGCCGATGTGCTCAGCCTCAAAGACGCTGTGAAGGTAGTACATCAGCGTGGCAAGTACATGCAGGAAGCGGTTCCCGCAGGCACTGGTGGCATGGCGGCAATACTTGGATTGGATGATGATAAAATCATCACTATTTGCAAGGAAGTAGCACAAGATTCGGTCGTTGCTGCCGCGAACTTCAACTCGACTGGCCAAACAGTTATTGCGGGAGAAAAGGCCGCCGTTGAAAGAGCCATGCTCGCCTGTAAAGAGGCCGGTGCAAAACGTGCCCTGCCACTGAATGTCAGCGTCCCCTCGCATTGTGCATTGATGCTGCCAGCAGCACAGAGACTTGGCGAAGACCTCGCTCATCTGATCTTTAAAACCCCAGTGATTCCTATTGTGCAAAACATTAACGGGCTTGTCGCAAAAACGCCTGACGAAATAAGAGAGAACCTGCTCAAACAGCTCTATATGCCAGTCCAATGGGTAGCCACTATTGGCTGCATGTGGGAGCTGGGACTTGGTCGCATTGTCGAATGCGGCCCCGGCAGAGTACTTTGTGGCCTGATCAAACGCATTGAACCAGAAATAGAGTGTTATGGCACTGAAGACCCAGAAAGCTTTGCACAGGCAAAAACTGCACTGACAATCTAGAATATAGAATAGATGATTCGTTCATAAATTTTGCAAGAGGACCGGATAAAGCATTATGACCAATGAAATCAAGAAAGTTGCCCTGGTCACAGGAGCAAGCAGGGGTATTGGCAAAGCCATTGCTGTTGAACTTGGTAAACAGGGTATGACAGTTATCGGCACTGCCACCACAGACAAAGGCGCTGCGGACATCTCTGCGTACCTTGAAGAAAACTCGATTCCAGGAGCCGGATACTGTTTGAATGTCGCTGTCACCGAATCAATCACTTCGGTCCTGGAATCTATCGAAAGTCGTTTTGGCGCTCCCTTGGTGCTCGTGAACAATGCCGGAATTACCAAAGACAATTTGTTAATGCGCATGAAGGAGGAGGAGTGGGGATCAGTCATGGACACCAACCTCAATGCTCTTTATAAACTCTGCAAATTAACTTTGAAAGGCATGACCAAAGCGCGCTGGGGAAGGATCATCAGTATCAGCTCCGTCGTTGCCTCAAGCGGTAATCCCGGCCAAACCAATTACGCCGCTTCCAAAGCAGCAATTGAAGGGTTTTCTCGTTCACTGGCGCGGGAAATCGGGTCCCGTGGAATCACGGTCAATTGTATCGCTCCGGGTTTTATTGATACCGATATGACCCGAGCATTGGCAGAAAAACAGATCGAAGCACTGTTGAATCAAATCCCTTTGGCACGCTTCGGAAAGGCTGAGGAAATAGCCGCTGTCGCTGGTTTTCTAGCATCAGAATCCGGTGCTTATATCACCGGGGAAACCCTGCATGTGAACGGCGGAATGTACATGTCGTAAACTCTGAGCTTGAAAGCTCAACCATTTGAATTTGTTTAGTATTAATCTGAAGCCACGAATTATTTTAGACTTTCAGATTACAACCCGTTGAAAATAGATGTAAACTTGCGTTTTCGATTATCCGGGCTGATCAAATAACACTCAGATTTAATCAAAAAGCAGTCTTAAAATTTAGTATTTAGGAGCTAATAATAGTTATGAGTAGCATTGAAGAACGCGTTAAGAAAATTGTCTGCGAACAGCTGGGCGTTAAAGAAGAAGAGGTAAAGGCTTCTTCCTCATTTGTAGAAGATTTAGGCGCTGACTCTTTGGATACTGTGGAATTGGTTATGGCTCTGGAAGAAGAGTTTGAGACCGAGATTCCTGATGAAGAAGCTGAAAAAATCACCACGGTACAACTGGCCTGTGATTACATTAACAAGCATCTCTAAGCGACTTTAGGCGAAATATCGAAGCTACTCCGGGCGACCCGGAGTAGCTTTTATTTTGCCTGCTGTAATCAGTCAAGGCTGATGTTTTCATAAACTGCACTGGAGAGCGAAGCAGTGAACGGTAGAAGAGTGGTAATCACCGGTTTAGGGCTCATCACACCTCTCGGTAACGACGTAGAAACAACCTGGCAGGCACTGCGCAACGCTCGCAGTGGAATCAACTTGCTGGAGCAGTTTGACACCTCAGATTTCACAACCCGTTTCGGCGGTTCAGTTAAAAATTTCGATTGTTCTCCCTACCTTAGTGACAAAGAAGCGCGCCGCATGGATGTGTTCATCCAATACGGATTGGCTGCCGGTGTACAGGCCGTTACTGATTCAGGTCTGCTGGAATCTCCAATCGATTTTGAAAGGGTCGGTGTTGCAATTGGCTCAGGAATTGGCGGCATCACGTCAATCGAAAACAATTCCGAACTCGTCAAAACCAGCGGCCCCAGAAAAATTTCACCGTTCTTCGTGCCTGGGTCGATCATCAACATGCTCGGTGGAACGCTGTCCATTCGTTACAACTTCCAAGGGCCCAACATCGCCATTACCACGGCCTGCACAACTGGAACTCACAACATCGGCGTTGCCGCCAACATGATCAGCAATGGACAGGCTGATGTGATGCTGGCAGGAGGAGCTGAAATGGCGACTTCTCCGGTTGGATTGGGAGGTTTCTGCGCAGCAAGAGCGCTCTCCACGCGCAATGACGATCCCCAACGAGCCAGCAGACCATGGGACAAAGATCGCGATGGCTTTGTGCTGAGCGATGGGGCAGGCATCATGGTCCTGGAAGAATACGAACATGCCAAACGTCGTGGCGCCAAAATCTATGCAGAGTTAAGCGGGTTCGGCATGAGTGGTGACGCATACCACATCACCTCACCCTCTGAGGGAGGGAAGGGGGCAGCACTGTGCATGCGCAATGCCTTGCAAAGCGCGCAACTCGACATTTCTGCAGTCAATTACATCAATGCGCATGGCACCTCAACAATCGCTGGTGATATTGCGGAGACGCACGCTATCAAGAGTGTCTTCAAACAGCATGCTGCAGGGCTGGCGATCAGCTCTACGAAATCGATGCTAGGACATCTGCTTGGAGCTTCTGGGGCCGTGGAAGCGATAGTGTGTGTGCTGTCCATACGCGACCAGATCATCACTCCCACTATTAACCTCGATACTCCTGACGATCAGTGCGATCTGGACTATGTCCCGCATACTGCCCGCGATGGCAGATTGGATGTCGTCTTGAGCAATTCTTTCGGGTTTGGTGGCACGAACGGCAGCCTGGTGTTCTCCCGCATACCATGATTTTCCGTGCCGAGTGGCTGTCGGCGCGGAGGATGTCGATGACGGAGATGTCATGCTGATAAATGGCCAAATACAGAACTCTTTACCCGTCAGTGATCGAGCAGTGCAATATGGCGACGGTCTGTTCGAGACGGTGAAAATCAGGGGCAGAACCCCAGTGTTCTGGGATCGACACTTGATCCGCCTCAAACAATCTTGCGCGCGCCTGCGCCTCCCCTGTGATTTCCAGTTGCTTGAATCAGAAGTCCACCAGATGCTGGACTCCATCGATAGTGATCATCAAAACAGCATCCTCAAAATCATCGTGTCACGAGGGAGCGGGGGACGCGGTTACACTCCGCCTGCAACGCCTTCCGTCACCCGTATTGTGCAATTGCACAGCTTCCCTGCCGGGTACGAAAAACATGCCATTGATGGTGTTCGCACTCTGCAGTGTCGCCATCCACTCTCCAAGAACAATGCACTTGCGGGCATGAAACATCTGAATCGCCTTGATCAGGTCATCGCCAGCATGGAGTTGACTGACGACGCCGAGGAAGGTCTCATGGGAGACGGCAGCGGCCTTCTCATCGAGGGGATCAAGACGAATGTTTTTCTCATTCACGACGGTAGAATAATTACCCCGGCACTGACTGAGTCTGGCGTCGCCGGAATTATGCGCGAAGTACTGCTGGAACATTTTGCGACCATGGCTATAGCAGTCGAGATACGGCAGGTTCGCTTCACTGAACTCTGTGAGGCAAGTGAACTGTTTGTTTGCAACAGCGTGCTTGGAGTCTGGCCGGTGGTTTCCATGACACGGGAATCTGACATCCTGCATTTTCCAATCGGCCCTGTTACCCGCAAGGCTCAAGAGCTGCTGAGTGGCAATTTCTGATTCATGAGACGACGACTGCTCCGCTACATGCTCGGTATGACAACAACACTGCTGATTGGCACTGCAGTCTTTTACGCTCAATTCATTCACTATCTCGACTCTCCCCTGGATATCACCGCTGATGTGGTGATCAACGTACGTCCTGGCAGTTCGATGCAGCAAATTGCCAACCAGCTCGCCTCCGAGGCAGCCTTGGGACAACCGCGCTTGTTCAGCCTCTGGGCGCGCTTCAAGGGCTTTGATACAGGACTTCGCGTCGGGGAGTATGCATTGCAGGTAGGCATGAGCCCAAGACAGGCGCTCACGCATCTGATGTCAGGTCGATCCATACAATACCCCGTCGTGTTTATTGAAGGCACAAGCGTAAGACAAGCACTGGACACACTGTGGAATAGCCCGAAATTGCAGAACACGTTGCGCGATAAAAGTGAAGAAGAAATACTTGCGGCGCTGCAAAGCCCTTATGCGAATCTCGAAGGACTCCTGTTTCCAGACACTTATTTTTACACCTCCGGGGACACCGATCTGTCCATCCTGAGACGTGCTGCCGCTCAGTTGCAAACTGTGCTGACCGGGGAGTGGGAACAACGCGGGGACAATCTGCCGTTCACAACTCCGTACGAGGCACTCATACTGGCTTCTATCGTCGAGAAGGAATCGGGAATGCTCAGCGAACGCGAGCAGATCGCCGGAGTATTCGTCAGGAGACTGCACGCAGGCATGCGTTTACAGTCCGACCCCACTGTCATTTATGGCATGGGCGATAGTTATAACGGCAACATCCGCCGCGTGGATTTGGAAGCAACTACTCCCTACAACACTTACCGGATTGACGGTTTGCCACCAACACCAATTGCCATGACAGGGCGAGACGCATTGCATGCCACCTTGCATCCAAGTGATGATACAACCTTGTACTTTGTTGCCCGAGGCGACGGCGGACACCATTTTTCGAATACACTGGAAGAACATAACGCGGCAGTAAGACGCTATCTGCTCAGCAATCCCCAGCAATAACCACATTGGAATTGATCCGTAATGATCAGCAACAGCGCAAAAGCTCGTTTCATCACTATTGAAGGAGTAGAAGGGGTTGGCAAGACCACCAATATTCAATTCATTACCTCGTTGCTGGAAAAAGCCGAGATACCCTATATCGTCACTCGCGAGCCCGGTGGCACTCCAGTTGCTGAGTTGATTCGCCAGCTTCTGCTGACCAAGCGCGATGAACAGATCTGCGAACTCACCGAACTGTTGCTCATCTTCGCCGCCAGAGCCCAGCACATCCATCAAGTCATCGCTCCTGCTCTTCAGGCAGGTAAGTGGGTCGTATGTGACAGATTTACAGATGCCACCTATGCTTATCAAGGAGGCGGAAGGGGTTTGTCTGTCGACACCATCGCTACGCTGGAGTCGATGGTGCAGGGAGAGTTACGGCCAGATCTCACGTACATCCTGGATCTGGCACCCGAAATCGGACTGCACAGGGCACGCCAGCGCGGAGAGCTTGATCGTTTCGAACAGGAGAAGATTGAATTCTTCAATCGCGTCCGCGCCGCCTATCTGGAACGTGCCAGTAAAGACTCTGAGCGCTGCGTCGTGATTGATGCGTCAATGACTCTGGAAAACGTTCAAGCTGACATTCGCCGACATCTGGAAACCATTCTGTGAGAACCGAGATATTGCAGAAAATACTGCCCTGGCAGCAGGAAGGATGGGACATCGCGCTCAGGCAATTTCATAGTGGCAAGATGCCGCATGCCTACATCCTCAAAGGCGAAGCCGATACAGGCAAACGCTACTTTGCCACCATGCTCGCGCAATTTCTCCTCTGCCGACAGCCGGAAGCGAATGCGCCCTGCGGACACTGCTCTACCTGCCAGCTTAATGAGGCTGGCAACAATCCAGATTTGTTGATTATCGAGGCCGAAGGGACAGGGAAGATCATTAAGGTGGAGCAGATAAGAGAGCTGAAATCGTTTCTGGAGACCAGTTCGCACGCATTTGGTCGCCGTATCATCATTCTCGACACAGCCGAAAGTTTGGGAATCAGTTCCGCGAATGCCCTGTTGAAAGGGCTGGAAGAGCCTCCTGCCGACGTCCTGTTTTTGTTGCTGACAGACCGCCCCAAAGCCGTTCTGGCTACTATCGCCAGTCGCTGCCAGGTGATTAATCTGCCCAAACCCGCCCATTGGCAGTCACTGGCCTGGCTCGGAGAAGAAGTAAAAGAGCCGACCAGTGAACTGGAGTTGTTGCTTGAATTAACCCAAGGTCGCCCATTCGCAGCAAGGGAGATGCATGCAAATGGCAGCAGTGCTCAAGTGCAGGAAATCGGGGAAGCATTGCTACAGCTGATTCAAGGTGGTGTTCAGCCCTTGGTGCTCGCCGCTCGCTATGCCAAGGCTCAACCGGCAGAAGTATTGCGAGTGTTGGGGTTCTGGCTAAGCTCGTTGACCAAGTACCGTCTGTGTGGTCGTAAAGATCTGCTGAAGAGCGAAGTCTTGAAGAATGCTGCGCTGACTTTACTGGGGGAGGCCGACGACAAGAATTTGCCAACAAAGGCACTGTTTTCACTCTACAATGAAGTTGCAACAGCACAGGCACAATTGTCCAGTACGACAAATCCCAATACGCAACTGATGTTGGAAGACCTCTTTCTGCGCCTGCGCAAACTGGTCCTGCGACCCGACATAACGCTTAGGCAATGACATGACGCAACCCCCTGATAGCGACAACAAACCTGCCAAACACGGCATTCTGTCACTGACAATCAAGGACAGAACAGTTCTTTATGCCGCTTACATGCCGCACATTATCAACGGCGGGCTGTTTATCCCCACTACCAAACTCTATGAACTGGGCAATGATGTTTTCATGCTGCTGAAGCTTCTAGACGAGGGAGAGAGGATTCCCGTGGCAGGCACGGTGGTCTGGATTACTCCACGCCGGGCACAAGGCAATCGTGCCACTGGCATTGGGATTCAGTTCAAGGACGCAGAGGGCAATGTCCGCAAGAAAATCGAGACGCTGCTGGCAGGCCAGCTCAATTCCCAAAAACTGACCCATACGATGTGAGGTTTTATGCTGTTCAATCCCCTTCAATTCTTTGCATGCCGACTGAGCAAACTATTGCTCGTTCTGCTGCCACTGATGTTGACTGCCTGCCAGCAGGAAGCCAGCAGCATTGCGAGTCCGCCCCCCCAGACAATCGCCAAGACCGAGACTGTTTTGCAAGTTTTCAAGGATCCGACCTGCGGATGTTGCGAATTGTGGATTGATCACGTCAACGAGAATGGCTTCGCGGCACAGATCAACCATCCGGAAAATCTCGCACTTGAGAAGCTCAAGCGCGGCGTGCCACCCATATACCAGTCCTGCCATACCTCTGTGTCGGAGCAAGGTTACGTCTTCGAGGGACATGTTCCAGCCAAGCTCATTCAGCGTTTCCTGGAAGAACAACCGGCTTACGCCTTGGGTCTTGCGGTACCTGGCATGCCCATGGGCAGCCCCGGGATGGAAATAGGGGATCAATTCCAACCTTACGAGGTCCTGCTGATCAAAGCGGATGGAACGTCTGAGGTTTACGCTGCTATCAACAGCAAAGAAGAGCAGTACTGACGATAAGCACTGCTAAGCTCGCAGCGGTCCTTCATCAGCGACCAGCCTGGCAATGGCCAGGCTGGCTGTCAGTCCAGGCGATTCAATACCGAAGAGCTGTACCAGCCCCGGCAAACCATGAGTGGTTTCATCCTGAATCAGGAAATCGGCGACACCCCCATCGGGTCCGCGCAATTTAGGCCGAATTCCCGCGTAGTCGGCCTGCAGTTGGTCTGCGCGCAATGATGGGAAATAACGCCGGATAGCCTCCACAAATACTGCACGCCGCTCTTCTGACACGTGATAGTCAATCGTCTCGACATACTCCACATCGGGGCCAAACCGGACCTGGCCGGAGAGATCAAGGGTGGCATGAATGCCCAGTCCCCGCTGATGCTGTTCGGGAACGGGGTAGATCAAATGTTTGAAAGGCGCCTTCCCGGCCAGACTGAAATAGCAGCCACGGCTCAGGAAAAGTGGGGGCACGCATGACTGATCCAGGCCCATGATGCACTTCGCCAACGCCTGAGTATGAAGACCTGCTGCATTGATGAAATACTGGCAGCGAAACGTAAAGGGCTCCAGATGGCCAGCAGTACCGCACTCCGTCTGCACTGTGAAATGTCCGCTCTGCGCCTGCACTGCCACGACTTTTGTCAACGGAACATACTGTACACCGGCCAGTTCGGCCTCTCTCAGAAGGCTGTTCATGAAAGCGTGACTGTCGATGATGCCAGTGCTCGGTGAATACAGCGCATGAGCTGCCTGTACGAGAGGTTCCTGCTCTTGTAACGCCTGCCGACTGACCCATTGCAAGTCTTCGACACCATTCTGGATCGCCGTGCGCGAGACACGTTCGAGGCTTTCCAGCTCATCATCCTGGGCAACAATGAACTTCCCGGTGCGACGCTGAGGAATGTCATGCTCCCGGCAGTATTGGTAAAGCAGATTGCGTCCCTCAACACAAAGTTTCGCCTTCAGACTACCAGGAGTGTAGTAGAGCCCTGCATGGATCACTTCACTGTTCCGACTGCTGGTTTCCTGGCCAAAGGAGGCGTTCTTGTCGAGCAACAATATAGAAAACGAGCGCGGCCGGGTGCGGGCAAAGCGCTGCGCCAGCGCCAGCCCGACGACACCAGCCCCCACAATACACAGTTCAAAATGTTCCACGGACGACCCGAATCAACGCATTCATCATACACATGAGATTTTTAAGACAACCGTATGTTTTCGTTATATTAAAATCTTCCTGAAAGTCAGATTCACTCTCGGCAGAGTGAGCGCAACATCTTTAGGAAGCTGGTGTCGCCAATATTCCTGTGTGCCGCCTGCCATGATCAGCACGCTCCCATGGGTCAGTGGTAGACGCAAGGTGGGCATAGATTTGTCGTGTGCATGCTTCATTTCAAACACCCGCGTGACACCCAGGCTGACGGAGGCAATCACGGGGTGCAAGCCCAGCTCTCGCTCGTCATCGCTGTGCCATCCAACGCTGTCTTTACCATCACGATAATAGTTGGCCAATACCGCGTTGAATGACTGCCCGGCAAGCGCCTCCGCACGTTGTCGTACGCGCAACAAGGGCGCAGTCCAGGGCAGGGGAGTCAACGCCAGGCCAGAGTAGGCATAGCGTGCGCCAGAATCTCCAAACCAGTTCTGCAAGCGGGGTATTGGGATACGCTTACCTGCTATGGTCAATGCATCCTGTCGCCACGGTAGCTGGTGCAGACAGTAGTCCAGCAAGGTGTCTGCTTCCATGACTGAAAACGCCTCTGGGAAATACATCACCGTCGCGTCTTTCAGATCGATCTGTTCGGCGCTGCTCCTCGGCTCAGCGAATGCAAAACCAATCTGCCGACCTGAAGACATGGCACTCCTGGGTGCTTATGCTAGTGAAACTTATGCAGAAAACAGGGACTCGAAAATATTCAGTCCAACAGCGCGAGCAGCGCCTCCAGTTTCTCCGCAGGCATTGTGCGCAATTTACGACTGAGCTTGGAATCCAGAGGCTCTTTCTGCTCACCGTCTGCCAATCCTTGCTCTTCGAAATAGTGGCCAAGCAGCAAAATAATTTCAGAATTCATGCTGCGGCGATGGCGGCGGGAAATCTGCAAAATCTTCTTGCGCAGATTCGCAGGCAGACGCACGACGAACTTGTCTCCTTGCGTCCTGAACTCGGCAGGGATGGCACCCACAGACCGTTTCGCAGCGTCCTTCACCGACACGCGCGGTTTTGCACCTGTCGGTGCGCTTTCCATCTCCTCATCGACGATTGGAACATCGACGTCAGTTTGCCTTTCCATATAGAGCCTGTATCCGTGCCAATTATTCTGGGATCATAGCCGTAGAAAACGCTATTCTCAAGAACTACAAGATTTCTTCCGTCATCCACAGGTGTAACGCAATTGACTGATTTTGATTATGATTTTTTTGTGATCGGCGGAGGCTCCGGAGGTGTAAGGGCAAGTCGCATCGCGGCAGGACTAGGGGTAAGAGTCGCACTTGCCGAAGAGCGTTATCTGGGAGGGACCTGCGTGAACGTCGGCTGTATCCCCAAGAAACTGTTCAGTTACGCCGCTCACTACGCCCAGGACTTCGAAGACGCGCGCGGCTATGGTTGGACAATGACTGACGAGCCGCGCCTGAATTGGCAGACTCTGCTCGCCAATAAAGATCGCGAGATTCAGCGTCTGAACAAGGTCTACCTGAACATGCTGGAGAAGGCGGGTGTCTCGGTATATCAGGAACGCGCCACACTGCTGGATGCGCACACTATCGCTGTCGGCAACAAGAGGATCACAGCCAGGGAGATTCTGATCGCGACAGGGGGATGGCCGACTATTCCCGACATTCCGGGCAAAGAACACATCATCACTTCCAACGAACTGTTTTCTCTGCCATCACTCCCGCAATCCATCCTGCTCGTCGGGGGAGGTTACATCGCTGTCGAGTTTGCCGGGATACTGGCAGGGCTGCAGGTTGCCACAACGCTGGTGCACAGAGGTCCGTCTTTATTGCGAGGCTTCGACGCAGAGTTGAGTAGTGCTTTCACCGTTGAACTGCAGAAATACGCAAAACTGATGCTGAACACCCGAGTGTTGAAAATCGAGAAGCAACGGGGAGGAAAGCTGGAGGTTTTCCTATCTGAGAGAGAGACTCTGACAGTGGACGCCGTCATGTTTGCGACCGGCCGCCATCCTAATACAGCAAGTCTAGGGCTGGAGGGACTGGATGTCAGACTTGCGGAAAACGGAGCCATAGTGGTGGATGAGAATTTCACGACCAATGTCCCCAACATTCACGCGGTCGGAGATGTCATTGATCGCGTAGCACTGACACCGGTGGCACTCGCAGAGGGGCAGCTGCTCGCACAACGGCTCTTCAGTACACATTCCAATACAGGGAAGAGGAAGGTAATGCGCTACGACAACATTCCGACAGCTGTCTTCTGCCACCCGAACATTGCGACAGTAGGGCTGACAGAGGAGGGCGCCCGTCTGCGGTTTCCGGAGCTGGCAGTCTACCGAAGTCGCTTCACGGCCTTGCGCCACACGCTAAGTGGTCGCGACGAGAAGACCTTCCTGAAATTGTTGGTCGATACCAGCACAGACCGTGTCGTGGGAGCACATATGCTGGGAGCCGATGCTGGTGAAATCATTCAGGGCTTAGCCGTTGCCATTAACGCTGGCGCTACCAAAGCCGATTTTGATGCCACGCTCGGCATTCACCCGACTGTCGCTGAAGAGTTTGTCACGATGCGCACGCCGTCATGAGTGATCTTGATCGGCCAAAGTATCCAGGATAGGGCATTCCGGTCGACCGTCGCCCTGGCAGCGCATTGCCAGAGCATGCAATGCGCTACGCATCCGTTGCATGTCTCTGATGCGTTCGTCCAAAGTCTGAACGTGGGCCATCGCCAGTTCCCTGACTTCCGCATTGCTGCGGTCTGGGGTTTGCCACAAGCCCACTAGCAAGGCGATCTGCTTCATGCTGAAACCAAGCTCACGAGCTGACTTGATGAAGGTCAACTGATTCACATCGGCGTCGCAGTAAACCCGATAATTCGCTGCCGTCCGCCGTGCTGGCGCCAGTAATCCGATACCTTCGTAATGGCGGATCATCTTGCTGCTCACGCCCGAACGCTTCGCTGCCTCACCAATATTGCAGAATTGAGTCATCGTGGCCCCTCTCAAAATACGCGTCGAAAGTGTTTCAGGCGCAGCGCGTTACCCAAGACAAACACGCTCGACAAGGCCATGGCTCCTGCGGCGAATACCGGCGAAAGCTGCCAGCCGAAAGCAGGATAGAGCGCGCCGGTCGCCAATGGAATCAATGCCACGTTGTAAGCAAACGCCCAGAACAGGTTTTCCTTGATATTGTGCATCGTTGCGCGCGCCAGCATGACCGCATTCACAACGGCACCCAACTCGCCTGTCATCAATACGACATCTGCACTCTCGATGGCGATGTCCGTACCGCTCCCCATCGCAATCCCGATGTCTGCTTCCGCCAATGCAGGTGCATCGTTGATGCCATCGCCAACATAGGTCAGTAAAGCACCATCCGCTCGCAAGGATTTCAGTGTCGACACTTTGCCTTCCGGCAATACTTCCGCATACACCTGGTCCAGCTGAAGCGCGCGGGCAACTGCCTGTGCGGTACGCGCATTGTCGCCCGTGATCATGGCTGTTTTGAAGCCAATACGCCGCAGCGCCTGCAAGGCAGCAGGGGAGGAGGGGCGTACTGTGTCAGCAACCGCGACAACAGCAGCAAGTTTTCCTCCAATCGCCACATACAACGGCGTTTTGCCCTGCTCGGCCAACGCAGCAGCCACTGGCAAGGCTGCATGTGCGTCTAGACCGAGCTTCTCCAGAAGACGATCCGCACCGATATCGATCTGCTCACCGTTCACGTTCGCGCTTAGTCCGTAGCCGGGCAGGGCTGCAAAGTCTGTGACCTGCGGCAGAGTTAAGCCTTGCAGACGGGCGGCAGCAACGATCGCTAAAGCAATCGGATGCTCTGATTGCGCTTCCACAGCGGCGGCAATCGCCAAAACCTGTTTGGCATCAAAACCAGGCTGAGGGAGGAAGTCTG
Source organism: Pseudomonadota bacterium (assembly GCA_040384465.1). Taxonomy (GTDB): domain Bacteria; phylum Pseudomonadota; class Gammaproteobacteria; order Pseudomonadales; family Pseudohongiellaceae; genus UBA5078. The sequence goes on from JAZKJF010000001.1 coordinate 330,471, forward strand.
TCAACTCGGGCTTCCCCTCGGTGATCGTGCCTGTCTTGTCGAAAGCAATCATGTGTGTCTGGCTGAGCATCTGCAGCGCGTTGCCGTTGCGGAACAGAATTCCCAGCTCCGCAGAGCGACCCGTTGCCACCATGATCGACACAGGTGTTGCCAGACCCATAGCGCAAGGACAGGCCACGATCAGCACAGCCACAGCGTTCACCAGCGCGGTGCCCAGTGACGCCTCTGACGCCAGCAGCAACCAATAAAGGAAGGTCAGCGTAGCTGTCAGCATCACAGCTGGGACAAACCACAAGGTGATTTTGTCCACTAGCGACTGGATAGGTAATTTGGAACCTTGCGCGGCATCCACCATAGCGATAATGCGTGCCAGCACAGTGTCTTCACCGACGCGCAAAACCTGAAAACTGAATGCTCCGGTCTTATTGATAGTCCCTCCGGTCACGGCCGCACCTACGCCTTTTTCGACTGGCAGAGGTTCTCCAGTCAGCATTGACTCATCCACCAAGGAGTGGCCTGCGATGAGTTGCCCATCCAGCGGAATACGCTCACCGGGCTGCACCAGAATCGTGTCCCCAGGACGAATTGCAGCGATGGGTAACTGTTCAGTGGTGTCACCGCGCTGCACCATGGCAGTCTCTGGCTGCAGAGTCAGCAGTCTGGTGATCGCTTCGCCAGTCCGCCCACGAGCCTTGCCTTCAAGGAAACGCCCCATGAGAATCAAACAGACAATAACTGCAGCCGCTTCGAAGTAAACGTTAGCCGAGTCTGCCGGCAACGCCCCGGGTAAAAAAGTGACGACGGTTGAATACCCCCACGCGGCACTGGTTCCCATCGCTACCAACGAGTTCATGTCCGGCGCCAGACGCAACAAAGCGGGAATACCGTGTTGAAAGAAACGACGACCTGGTCCCAGCAATACGATACTGGTCAGCACAAACTGCAGGATCCAACTGTTGCGATGACCCAGGGTTTCGTGAACAAAATCAGCGAATCCAGGCAGCAGGTGACCGCCCATTTCCAACAGAAATACCGGAAGCGTGAAGACTGCAGAAATCAGGAAAGCACGCTTGAGCGACCGCAATTCTTCCTTGAGCTGCCGCTCGCGTTTCTGCGCATCGGCCTTACGGTCGATCGCGACGCTGGCCGCATAACCGGCATTGATGACAGCCTGCGTCAATGCTTCAGTAGAATGTCCTTGTGCTGACAGATTGACGTGCGCCCGACCGCTGGCCAGATTGACGCTGGCATCCAAAACGCCAGGCACATTCTTGAGCGCTTTTTCGACTCGACCAACGCAGGACGCGCAGGTCATGCCGGAAACATTCAGATCGATTTCACTGATCCCAGATTCTGTTGTTGCCATGATGACTGAACCCTTGACGAAGAGGTGTATGGATTAGAGGATACGGTCAGTATCATCAAGCTTACCACCATGGGAAGGTCAAGCGGTCTTGCGTGGGAATTTGAGTACGTGACAAGAGCTTTAACTCAGTTCAAATATACGCTGTAGCTATTTGTTTTGTATCTAGAAACAACATATTAACTATTTCCGGTAATAAAGATTACCGGAAATAGAAGAGAGGTGCATCAGCTGACGTGCTCGCAAATCCACAAACACTCCTCCGAACAAGCACCAACCATCTCGAATCAGCGCGGCTCTGGCACAGTCCAGTCGCATTCCTCGCACTCTGCTGATTTACCGTGCTCAGCCAGCACCGCGAAGATGAAATCCTTCCAGACCTGATTCGGTGTCCAGACGGAGTTCATGTCGCGCTTGGCGTCAGCCACGGGAACATCCTCATAGATCACGCGATAGAGAAAGCTAAATGCTGTTGCGCGCGCGTTGACCTGACAATGCAGCAAAGTTTTGCGCTCAGATTCGCGCTGCATGGCATCAGCAAACGCGTTGAAATCACGAATGGTCGGATTGTTGAAATCGACAGGAATATGCAGATAGTCCATTCCCAGGGCTTTCACCAGCTGGTCTTCCTCAGGAATTGCCGGACCCACGTTGCTGAAGGCAATGTAAATCACGCGGTCATAGCCGCTGTCCTTGATCAGTTGCAGCTGCTCTCTGGTGGGCTGCCCGGCGCTCGCAAAGGTCGGTGAGTATTGTCGAAAATTCAGGATCTCGCTCATCCTGTTGCTGCCCGCTTCCTGAGCGCTGACAACACTCCCAAGGCAGCTGCAAATCCCTGCCAACGCCAGTAGTGCTATCGCTTTACGTGATTTCACAGCGGCAATTCCAGCGCTCGACAACAGTTTCTTCATAAGACCTCCAGACACTCATAACGGGGTTAAAGTGGGCTCAGCATAGCCCAGTCTGCAGGGGTTTCGCCAGAGCAGAGAGTGACCGGAAAATGGTAGTTTTGAGATGGCACTATACTTCAACTAAGCAACGCAATTGCCTTGATTTGGCAGTAAATGTTAATTCCTGATTTCAGTTGCATCTGCTGACAGGAGTACTCTGAAATTCTAGCCAACAGCAGCTCATCTGACCCGGTCAGACGTAGTTGCACCAGCTGTTGACCTTTCTGATCGGGAGACGACAACTGTACGATCTGAGCCTGCAGCACATTCAGAATACTGCTGCCGACTGCTCTTTGACTGCATAGACTGACATCCCGTGCATTGATACGCAGACGAATGGTTTGTCGCTGCCCTGCCGCTATGCGAGGAACGTAAACACTGTCACCCCCAGCAGTGCGCAGTATCGAGAGATGGCAAGGACCTTCGAGTTCTGCAATGTCGCAGTGAATCACGCTGAACGCCTCATCGGTACGTGCAATGGGAGAATCCACCCGCGCCAGAACTTCGGCCAATGGCCCGTGAGCCAGCACCCTCCCCCCGTCCATCAGCAACAAGTGGTCGGCCAAACGTGCCACCTCATCAGGTGAATGACTGACATACAGCACGGGCATTCCCGCGCTGGCAAACAGGCGATCCAGAAACGGCAGAATCTCCTCCTTACTGTGCAAATCCAATGCGGCCAACGGTTCATCCATCAACAACAGCGCGGGAGCGCTCAGCAGCGCCCTGGCAATCGCCACCCGCTGCTTCTCGCCACCCGAAAGCGTGGCAGGATTACGGCCTAGGAAATTCTCCAATCCCAGCAAGGCGATCACTTCGTCGAATGCGGGCGCGCCCTCGCCTCCTTGTTCTCTCCTCCGCTCTCCGCGCCCCGGCCTTCTTTGCAGCGCATATTCGAGATTGCCGCGCACCGACAGATGCGGAAACAGCCCCGGTTCCTGAAACACATAACCAACGCGGCGCTGGTGAACAGGAATATTGATCCCCTGTCCAAACCAGCACAGGCCATTCACATTGATCTCACTGCTAGCCTCAGGGGTCTCCAAACCGGCCAGTGTCCGCAGCAACGTGCTCTTTCCGCAGCCTGAGCGTCCGAAGATGGCAGTAACCCCCTGCCCTGGCGCTTCAAACTGCGTATGCAGCGTGAACTCTCCCCTCTTCAAGCTGACGCTGACATGAATACTCATACTCGCACCATGTCGAAGCGCTTGTTCAATCCATACACGAGTAACAGCAGCAAAAAGGAAAATACGAGGAGAAGGCCTGCCAGCCAATGGGCACTCGCGTATTCCAGCGACTCCACATGATCGTAGATGGCAATCGACAGCACCTGAGTCTGACCAGGAATGTTCCCGCCGATCATCAGCACCACACCAAATTCACCCAGAGTATGAGCAAAACCCAGTACTGCCGCCGTCAGATAACCGGATCTGGAAAGAGGCATCACGATGGTAAAAAAGCGGTCCAGCGGTCGGGCGCCCAAGGTCGCTGCTACCTCCAACGGTGCCCGGCCGATCCCGGAAAACGTGCTTTGCAGCGGATGCACGACGAACGGCAGTGAGTAAACCACGGAGCCTAGAACCAACCCGGTAAAACTGAACGCCAAAGGTTCCACACCAAGCCAGTTCGTCAGTTGACCAAGCGGCCCCTCCGGTCCCATGGCAACGAGCAGATAAAAACCGATGACCGTCGGTGGCAACACCAGCGGCAGTGCCACTGCAGCCTCAATCAATGCCTTGTACCGCCAGCGCGTGTTGGCCAGCCACCAGGCCAACGGCGTTCCCACGACCAACAGCACTAGTACCGTGATCAGCGCCAGCCGCAGGGTAATCCACAGAGCGGTGATATCACTCTCGAACAACATGGGGGTTTCCATAGCCGCTGGCGACAATGAGTTCCAGGGTGGATGGTTGCAGCACGAAGGCAATGAATTCGCGGGCAGGCGCGCTGTCTTTGAGCAGGACCAGCTCTTGCGTCAACGGAGCATGCAGGGTCTCAGGAATCAGCCAGTACGACCCGTTGGCCTCATTGCCTGCGTTTCCCACTATCTGCGAATACGCCACCAGACCGAGTTCGGCATTACCGCTGTCCACAAATTGATAGGCCTGGGCTATGTTCTCTCCCTGCACCAAGCGTTCGGCGAGTCGCTCGTACTGCCCTAGCGCAGTCAGCACCTCGACGGCTGCCTGGCCATACGGTGCCAGTCGTGGATTGGCGATGGACAAACGGCGGAAATCTCCTTCCATCAGCACCTTGCCTTCAACATCGACCAACCCTTCTGTGCGGCTCCATAAGGCCAGACGACCCGTGGCATACGCCGCGCTGGAGCCGGACACGGCCCTGCCCTCCTCTTCCAGCCTACGCGTGACTTCGGCATCAGCGGCGAGAAAAACATCGTAGGGCGCCCCATTGACGATCTGTGCGTAATGTCTGCCTGTGGCGCCGCTGACAATCGTCACCGAATGTCCGGACAAGCGCTCAAACTCTGGTGCAAGTTTCTCCAGGGTCTGCGTAAAATTGGCCGCCACTGCCACGATGACTTCGGCTGCCTGGACTGTTCCGGTAATGCAGCTGACCATCAACATGGACAGCGCTACTTTAAATTTCAATTGTTCGGCCCCATTAACATCTGCATAAAGCGGTTTGCCAGAAAGCGCTATGTAGCATAGTACATAACGGACGTCTGGTTCAATCGGTACAAGCAGCTCCCAGAGATGTTGAGAAGCATTCCATGACTCGAATCCCAAGCCCGCGCGCGCTTTTCGATACGCTTGAGGAAATGCCCAATCCTTTCAAACATCCTGTGCAAAGCATCGCGCATCTGTTGTCCGACCCTGTCGAGAATGCTCTCGCGGACTATCAGCTCGCCAACGAGTTTCTCTACAGTTATCGCGGCAGCCCAGACACTTTCTCCACCTATCGCCGCGAAATCGAGCACTTCCTGCAATGGTGCTGGCTGGTGGCCCGCAAAGCCGTGGGCGCCATCCAGCGCGAAGATATTGAAGCCTATGTCGAATTCGCCAGACAGCCGCCAGCAACCTGGATCGGCGAGAAAAATGTTGCCCGCTTCGTCACCCGCAATGGCCAACGCGAACCGAATGAAGAATGGCGCCCTTACGTCTTCGCGGGAGGGGGATATGTCTGTTCACAGTCAGCACTGCAGTCATTGTTCAGCGTCCTGAGCAGCTACTTCAACTTCCTGATTCAGGAGAAGCACGTCGCCGCCAACCCGGTGGCGCAGATTCGCCAGAAGAGCAAGTTCCTGCGTAAACACCAGGCAAAAGGCCAGGGACGGCGTCTCTCCCCGGTCCAGTGGTCCTGTGTGATTGAAGCCGCAGAAGACCTGGCGAAAGCCGATGCCGTCACTCACGAACGCACCTTGTTCATCATGAATGCGCTGTTTGCCATGTACCTGCGCATCTCCGAACTGGTGGAGACCTCACGTTGGGCGCCACAAATGGGACACTTCCAGCCTGATCAGGAAGGTAACTGGTGGTTCACCACCGTCGGCAAAGGCAACAAGGAGCGGGAAGTCTCCGTGAGCAATGCCATGCTCGATGCCTTGCGCCGCTACCGATTGTCCCGTGGGCTGAGCGCCCTTCCCACGCCGGGAGAGACAACTGCGCTGATCCACAAAACCAGAGGCAAAGGCGGTATCACCAGCACGCGGCAGATCCGTGGCATCGTGCAGAAATGTTTCGATTGCGCGGGAGAAAAACTACGCAAAGGCGATTTTCCTGAAGAAGCAGAAAGGTTGGGCGCGGCCACTGTCCACTGGCTGCGCCACACGGGGATCTCGGAAGACGTCAAATTCCGCCCCCGGGAGCATGTGCGTGACGATGCCGGACACGGTTCCAGCGCCATTACTGATCGCTATATCGATGTCGAACGCACGGAACGTCACGCGACCGCGAGACACAAGCAGATCAAGGACTAAACCCTGCAGGAACATGGAAAAAATCACAAACGGTAACTTCCTGAGTAATCCGCTTCGCGCTAGACTCGGCGAAGCAGTAAACTTCAATGAAAGTCGCCATTTAGTGCTGGCATTTGGAGTGACGGTTCTTTATAAGGTATTTAACACACAGACTATCTGATGGTGCGGTGCGATATGAAAAGGTCAGTCATTACAGTTTCAAGAAAATTCGGACTGAGTACCGTTCGCGGCAAGAGCAAGCTCGCGTCAGCAATTACTTTCACGCTGCTGCTGGGCGCAGGGTCACTGCACGCGCAGGTGGAGACTCCGGAAGTCGCCACGCTGAACCCCGTGCTAGAGCTTGATGCGCTGTACAACGAGCTGTCGTCCGAGCCCGTCTACGGTCAAACCGCTGCCGCACTGCTGGCGGAGCTGGAAGAGAAGCACTACTCCCGCGTCCTCTTCGATGACCAGTTCTCGCAAAAAGTCTTCGACGCTTTCATTGAAGGATTGGACAGTTCCAAACTGTATTTCCTGCAGTCCGACATCGACGCCCTTAGCGTGTACCGTAACGGTCTTGATGACACACTTAAAAGCGGCAGCATCGATCCCGCCTTCGAGATCTACAATCTTTACTACAAGCGTCTGCTGGAGCGTCTGATCTACTCCGTCAACCACGTCGAAAACTCTCTGGACACCGTTGATTTCAGTATCGATGAGTCCATCGAGATCGACCGTGAGGAAGCGCCTTACGCGACCACAACGGCGGAGCTGGACGAACTCTGGAGACAGCGCGTCAAGAATAGCGCTCTGAGCCTGAAGCTTGCGAATCTGGACCTTCCCACGATCAAGGAAAGGCTGAGCAAGCGTTATCGCACCCAGCTCAATCAAGTGCTCATGACCAACAACCGCGACATTTTTCAGTCGTACCTTGCCACAGTTGCCAGCACGATCGACCCGCACACCAGTTATTTCTCGCCACGTGAGTCCGAGAACTTCAACATGGGCCTGCGCCTCTCTCTGCAGGGAATCGGCGCCCAGCTGACGACTGAAGACGAATACACCAAAGTGGTCGAACTGATCAAAGGCGGTCCGGCGGAGCGCGGCAACGACCTGCAAGCAGGTGACCGCATCATCGGTATCGCCCAGGGCGTTGACGGCGAAATGAAAGATGTCATCGGTCTGCGTCTGGACGATGTTGTCGATCAAATCCGTGGTGAGAAAGACACTGTCGTGCGTCTGAACGTCATCCCGGCCGAAGCAACCGGTGAGACAGAAGCGCATATTGTCAGCATCACTCGCGATACTGTGAAGCTGGAAGATCAGTCCGCCAAGAAAGAAGTGATTGAAGTAACCTACAACGAAGGCACCTACAAAGTTGGCGTCATCAAGCTGCCTACTTTCTATTTCGATTTCGAAGCCGCTTCCGCTGGACAGCCTGACTTCAAGAGTTCCACCCGTGACGTGAAAGTGTTGCTGGAAGAGCTGAAAGCCGAAGGCGTTGATGCAGTGGTCATGGATCTGCGCGACAACGGCGGTGGTTCGCTCACCGAGGCGAACGACCTGGTAGGGTTGTTTATCGACACCGGCAACACGGTGCAGATTCGCTACTCCGGGCTGCGTAATGGTTTCGTCCGCGCCTATGGTGACGGCAATCCGGAAGTGACTTATGACGGTCCTCTGGGTGTGCTGGTCAACCGTGCCAGCGCCTCCGCCTCAGAGATATTTGCCGGCGCGATTCAAGACTACCAGCGCGGCCTTATTCTGGGCGGACAGACGTTCGGCAAGGGTACCGTGCAGGAAATCATTCCGATGGAGTACGGCCAGGTAAAACTGACCCGCTCCAAATTCTATCGAATCTCCGGTGCCAGTACCCAGCACCGTGGTGTGATGCCTGACATCGCCTTCCCTGATCGCTACACAGCCATTGAAGAAATGGGTGAGAGCAATCTGGATGGTGCCCTGCCTTGGGATACCGTGCGTCCGGTGGAGTACAACACCTACTTCCCGATCAAGGATGTGCTGCCCAATTTGCAGACTCTGCACAACGAACGTGTCGCTGCTGATCCTGACTTTATCTATCTGAGCAATCAGATTGAACGCACCAAGGAATTACGCGAGAGAACGACCCTCTCTCTCAATGAGGCTGTGGTCAGAAAAGAGCGCGATGACAATCGTCTCGAAGAGTTCAATGCCAACAACATGCGCCTGTTCCTCAAAGGCCTGCCTGTCGAGGAATGGAAGGAACCGACGGAAGAGGAACTCGATCCGGATGCAGATATCGCAGTGACCGATGAAGAAGAGGCTGAGGAAAACAAGGAAGAAGATCCGCTGCTGGTGGAAAGCAGCTATGTCCTGATCGACATGGCGCAACTACTGGGCAGCCCGATGACAGCCGATGTCGTCAGCACAGGTCTGAACGCCGCGTCACGCTAAACCCGTTCTAAAACGCTGCTTCAAAAAAAGGCCCTCAAGTGAGGGCCTTTTTTATTCCAGCCATTGATGCCTGTCAGGAACCAAGCCGGTAACGCAACTTGACCACCAGCTGACTACCCAGCGGATTATCCCAGGAATTCTCGAACATCTCGTCGAACTGCATCAGCGCACTACGACGGTTGTCCCCCTTCGTGTACACCACGAAGAGATCAGACAACGGTGCAATCTGCCAGCGATAACGCAGTTGAAAATTCAACTGCGACAATCCAAAGCTGTCCGTCGGGCCAACTGGTTTCGGGACTTTCACGAGATCGCGGTTCTTGGTCGGCAAATGACTGGGCAGGTTGTAGAACTCATCCTCTACCGCCTCAATCCCCACCCACTGCAAGGCCATGCTCAACTGCTGACGCGAGGACAGGAAGTAATCGAAGGTCATGTCCAGACGCCATTGATCTGCATCAAAGGTCGTGAAATTCTGACGTTCTTGATGCAGAAGCCAGCCGTTGCGGTCGTCGTAGGTGATGTCGGTGCCGAAGGCAATGTTGTCCCTTGGACGCCAGCTGATACCCGCGTTCGCTTGCTGACTGTCACCGCCAGTAAACTCGCCGGAAGTTCCAAATCCAAACGTGTAACTCACCGGCCGCGCGGTATTGGTCTGATAACTGAAGCTGGAGTTGACACGTTCGCTGGTGGCGAAAGAGCCATTGCCGAAACTGTTCTGATCATCATAACGCTTGGGAAAGTGCTGTAGCCCGAGGTTGATACGATCCAGATTGTTCAAAGTGATGGTCGCTGCCAGCACTGGGAACGCGTTGTTCGTGCGATCTCCGGCGGCGTTTTCCTCATAGCGCAGGAAAGGATTGAAACGGAAGTTACGCACCCGTTTCAGATCAGACTTCACCCATTCGAAGCGATACCAGATCTCGCGCGAATCTGCGCGCTCCTGGAAACCAAAGTCGTTGACGTTGAACGTTTCGTCCAGATAAGTGAGCTGCACCGTGTGGCGCAGGCCTGGCCCTGGCGAGTAGACGATATCCGCGAAAGCGCCACCACCCGAACCACTGTCATCAGAGTCCGTATTCAGCAGTTGTCCATCGACATTCCAGCGCCCGCCCTGAGTGAGGTAGTGGAAGTCCACTGCATGCACTTCGGCATCCGAATCCGGATGCTGCACCAGCGAGCCGATATAGCCAAGTCCACGGTAAGCGGCCCCTTGATTATCTTCATAGATCATGCGGAAGGTGCCGAAATCGCGCCCGTCCTGAGAGTAGCGCGCATTGCCGACGGCGAATTCACTCTCATCCTCAATGGCTGTCATCAAACCATAACGGACCGCCCCTACCTGCCCTGTTGCCTTCACCGCTCCCAACAAATCGGCCGGTCGAATGCGTTCGCGTACTGGCAAACTGACACCAGCGGGAAGATCAGGTGCACGTGGCCGAGCACCAATGCGACGCGTGTTGACGACGGATAGACGCTTGCCATTAGCACCTGTGGAACGTGGCGTGGTGTTGAATACTTCCTGCCCTTCCTGGAAGAACAGCCGTTTTTCCGGAAAGAAGGTTTCGTTGGCAGTGAGATTGACCACCACGTTATCGGACTCGGTCGAACCGAAATCAGGGTTGGCAGCGCCAGTCAGCTGAAAATTACTCGAAGGGCGCCAGAACACATCGAAACCGGCCTTGTAGTCGACATCACTGTCGATCTCATCGAAGGTGGAAGAGGCGTAAGGAAACACACTCCACTGCTGACGCACATCGACGCCTTCCAGCTGCAGCAGCGGCAGGTTGCTCATGAAGATGGAATCGGATTCCGGAATCGCGGGCCAGGCCCAGGTCTGGTTCAAGTGCGCCACTTTACGCTCGGTGTAGATGCCAATACGGCGTACACCATCCTCGCGCGGCATCGCCATCTGCCCCCAGGGAATGAAAAATTCCGCAGACCAGCCCGTGGCGGTTTCCTGCGTGGCGCCATACCAGGCACCATCCCATTGCGTGCTGTATTGACGCTCAGGCAGCACGGTGCCGTCGGCCTGGTTGTCTCCCAAGCCCAGTGACATCCAATAGGCAAAGAGTCCTTCGCCGGAGGTGTCCAGTGTGATAGACACTTTGTCACGGTTCAGCGCGATGTTGTCGCGTGTGCTGATGCGCTGCACGATGGTATCGGCAGGCTGGTCCATATCGAAGGAGATGTACATCCCTCTCTCGGTATAGAAGATTCGTGCATCGGTGTCATAAGGCACACCGTCGAGAGTCTCGGGATCGATGACCCGCATCTGGTTGATGGGGGCGACCCGGCCCCACGCGGACTCGTCGATAGCGCCGTCGACATCGATGTCCACTTCAGCATGATCGAAACGCTGCAGAGGAATGGCCGGGCCTCTGCCGAGGCTGACCTCAACACCTGTATCAGGGGTATTGGAGGAATTTCCAGGAGCTTGTGCGTGGGAAAGATTGCCGAGAAGCAAACAACTTAATACGGAGGGTACTGCCATGCGGTAATTCAAACGACTCACCTTATTCCTTAGATGGATGATCGCTGAATAGCCCCCAATTCAGCCCGAAGAAGCCGCAAGAATAAACGGCCTCTTCGCATGAGTCCACCTTAAAGGTTTAGCGACTGCTCAGGCGCACTGGTCGCCGAGGTAACCTCCCCCTCCGCAGTAATCCACATGCTGCAACTGAATATGCAATCCGTCCGGGTCCGAGAAATAGAGTTCTGGTGTTCCGCCTTCTGCACCGCCACGATTCGGCATGCGCATGCTGACCCAGTGCGACAACGGTGGCGTCACCGAAGCATCTGCGCGGGCACTCAAGCCATAGCCGGTGAGTTTGGCCAGCATGGCGTCCACATCGAACTCGGTGACGCTCAAACTGACGTGATCGATGCGGCCCGGTTGCGTGGGCGCCGCTTCCTGTGCTCCGCCGACATACATCAAAAACTGCTTGCCATCGCCGACCCCCACCGTCGGAGAGTTCGGCCCCTGGAAGGATTGATACTGCAGACCGAACAGATCCAGATAGAACTGGTTGGCGCGCGGGCTGTGGGTCATGTAATTGGTAAAGTGATTGATATCGACCAAAGACATCAGGCCCACTGCATTCGCTGCCTCTGGCGCCTCGCACTGCTCGCCCAACGTACCGGTTCCACCACAATGCGCGGGGCTGCATAACTGAAAAACCAGTCCTTCCGGATCAGCAAAGAATAGATCGACGGCGTTGGCGTCGGGACGCTCGCGTCTCCAGCTGCGCATGGCTAGTGCCAATGATGACTGCCCCGGTTGCAGTGCGGCAGAAGGAGCAATGCCGTGCGCTGCCAGTCTCGTTGTCATCGCATCCAGATTGAAGTCAGGGGTGCTGATGCCAATGTGGCTGATACCTGGCACCTCTCCGGCACTCACGGGAGTCAGCGAGAAAAACGCCGGTCCGGCACCGATCTGCAAACACACCGTATCGCCCTGCCGAGCGATGATCGGCGCGCCAAACAGATCCTGATAGAACGCCACTGAACGTGCCACGTCGGTGACACGCAGACCGAAGGTGTGCAGCTTGTGAATGCGCACGGGACTCGGCGCGCTTTGTGCCAGCAGTCGGGGAGAAATACAAGAAGCCGTCACCAGCTTCAGTACATTGCGGCGGGAAATGCCTTTACGCAGAGTGGTCTGCGCTTTGTCTGTCGTTGAGATATTCATATTGTTATTCTCCTTTTCAACGGTAGAAAACTTATAGCACGGAAAACTGTCAAGGCGTGCGTGCTTCCAACTGCGGTGCACTCACTGCGTCCATGCCGACCAGCCCCAGTGTGAGCAACAAGGCCATCTGAGGCCCGCGCTGCGAGTCGCTCGGATCAAACCATTCCTCCGGCGCATGCTCGCCACCACTGCTGCCACCGCCGGTAATGGTGATCGCCGGGACTCCCAGTGCCATGGGGATATTGGCGTCGGTGCTGGAGGTGCGCAGTCCCTGCAATTCTCCGCCGACTGCGGCCATCGCCAGTGTCGCCACCTGCACGATGGGGCTGTCTACCGCTGTGCTGCCTGAAGGACGATCACCGATCAGCCGAAACTCGGCGGTAATCTCGCCATTGTTGTGCCAGCGGGTGTTTTCTTCTGCGACACCGGCTTGCACAGCGGTTTTGACACGCTCTTCCAACCGCTGCAGTTCGCCTGCATCGTTGGAGCGCATGTCCAGTTCGAAGGCGGCGTGCGCAGCAATGGAGTTGACGGAGGTTCCTCCAGTCACTGTTCCTACGGTGAAGGTGGTCTTCGGGTCTACAGGCGTTTCCAGATCGCCGATCTTCGCAATCGCCCGCCCCATGGCGTGAATGGCGCTGACCATGCCGAAGGCACTGAAGGAGTGGCCACCCGGCCCGCTGAACACCACCTCAAAGCGACGGCTGCCTGTCGCTCCTGTGGTGATGCTGCTCAATCCTGAACCGTCAATCGACACAAAACCATCGATCTCTGGATGATCGCGAAAGACTGCCTTGATACCACGCAGATCGCCGAGCCCCTCCTCGCCCACACTGGCGATGAACAGGATATCGCCGACGGTCGTAATGGCACTTTTGTGCAGCGTTTCGAGCAGCGTCAGCAATACCGTCAGACCACGGCCATCGTCGCTGATGCCGGGCGCGAAGTAGCGCCCGTCACGAAACTCGACGGCGAGATCTGTCTCCAGAGGGAACACTGTGTCCAGATGCGCAGAGACAACCAGCAGCGGGCCACTACCGGTGCCTTTGCGCAGACCGAGCACATTGCCCTCTGCGTCGATATAGGCATCCGGCAATCCGCGTCGTCGCATCTGCTGCAGGAAATACTCCGCACGTTGCTGTTCCAGGAATGGTGGCGCTGGAATCTCGGTCAAGCGTATCTGTTCCGCAATGGTCTCGGCCTCGCTGGCAGCGATGGCGTTCAGCGCCTGCTGTACCTGCGCGTTGCCATGCAGCCGGGCTAACGCATCTTCAATGCCGCGATGATCTGCATCGGCAGACCACGCGACAGTAGAAGCCGTCAACATCAGAGCGGCATACAGCGTCTGGCGAAACGAGATCATCAACACTCCTGGGTCATTCCTTCTGTTCGTAATGCCCCATCAGCATGCCGGTGCCCAGCACATGCCCTTCAATGGCTGTCAGCAGATCAGCCTTGTTGAGACCTGGGGCCAGATTCAGCGCCGCATCCAGTGCGTAGACACGAAAATGGTAGGCGTGCAATTTGCCATCGACAGGAGGGCGTGGACCGAAATAACCCGCCTGGCGCACTCCGTTCAGACCATTGATCATCCCTGCCAGATCGGCGATGCCTGTGACTTCCGCCTCCTTCATCAGCGCCTCCGGTAGACCAGCAGCCGTCGCGGGAATGTTGTAGGCGACCCAATGTACGAATGGTTGGGGTGTCGGGGCGACAGGATCATCCATCACCAGTGCCAGTTGCATTGTGCCTGCTGGCAGATTGCTCCAGCTCAGTTGCGGAGAGACGTTCTCGCCGTAAGCAGAATGTTTCAACGGCACAGTGCCATGATTTTCAAAGGCAGGACTGCTGACGGTGATGGTATCTTCCATCTCGGCCGCAGAAAGCAGGCTCGACGCCAGTGACAGGCCCAGCATGCAGGCAGCAAGGGTTTTATTGATCAGTTTCATGACGTCACTCCAGTGAGGGTTGTTTTACGACGACGTCACTATAGCCTTGGCGCATGCAAAGCAGAAGACGGGAATCACCCGGAAACGACGAGGTGAAGTCAATCGGCACGGTCGATTGGGCGCCCGATTCCGGCTACCATGGCCTCCTCTTCTCAGGACATCTCTATGCAGTCAGAGCCAGACCACTTACCCGCGCCCGGCGCGTCAGCCGCACAGATCGCTGCTTACTACAACGCCAACACTGCACGCTTCCTGCGTTTCGGCGGCAGTGGCGACACGGCTGCCATTCATCGTGCCATCTGGGCACCGGGGGTGACGAGCAAGGCACAGGCGTTCAACTATCTGAACGCCTTGGTGGCGCAGGCCGTGGTGCCCTTGCTGGGGACTGCTGAGGACGGCACCAATGCTTCGGTCCATTTGCTGGATCTGGGTTGTGGTGTGGGTGGAACCTCTACCTGGTTGGCGCAGACGCTGGGTATCACGGTGACGGGCGTGACGCTCAGCACCGCCCAAATCGAGGTGGCCAGGGAACGGGCACAGCGTCTCGGACTGACAGAACAGGTCAAGTTCCTGCTGAGCGATTTTTCCGCGCTGCCCGCTATCGCACCGGTACAGGCTGCCTGTGCGATTGAATCCTTCGTGCATGCCCCCGATGCCAAAGCATTCTTCGCCATGGCGGCGCGTCAGGTGCAACCGGGTGGTCGCCTGATCATTTGCGACGACTTTCTGAATCCTCCGCACTCTCCCCAGGCATTGCGCTGGGTTAACCGCTTTATTCGCGGCTGGCATCTCAACAACCTGCTGGCCAGCAGCGCGGTCGAAACACTGGCTGCCGAAGCCGGGTTCCGTCTGATCGAAGCACATGACCTGTCGCCGTATCTGCGTTCGTTTCATCCGGTCTGGCTATGGTTGGTGACAACCGTTACGCGTCTGCCGCTGCGCTGGGCCTATTGGCAAAACCTGTCCGGTGGCACCGCACTGCAGGTGTGTGTGCGAAGAGGCTGGACGCAGTATCGTGCCCTGGTGTGGGAAAGGACGGGTGAGCAAACCGATCACTCGCAGTCGACGTAAGCAGAGTCCAGACAACGTTTGGCCATCTCTTGAGCATGTTGCAGTTGCTCCGGCGAGAGCTTCCTCGCAATCGCATCCCGGTTGCGAACCACCCTCCCCCGCATCGTCTCTGTCGCCAGTGCCGCTGCAATATGCGTCCACATGAAAGCCTGCTCGTGGTTCTGTGGCACACCAAAGCCGACTTCGTACATTTCCCCCAGGCGGTACTGCGCTTCGGCATGCCCTAGCCGGGCTGCCGCGAGAAACCAGCGCACCGCCTCCGCGTAATTCTGTTGCCCTCCTTGCCCTGTACTGTGCAGCTCCGCCAGACTGAACTGCGCCGTCACGTTCCCGTGCTCGGCAGCCAGCAGGTACCACTTCATCGCTGCGGAAAAATCCTGCTCCACGCCTGTGCCATTGCTGTACATCGCCCCGAGATTGAATTCCGCACTGGGGTAAGCCTGAGCAGCTGACAGTTGGAGCCACTGCAGGGCTTCTGCGTAGTTCTGCGCGATGCCCAATCCGTATTTCAACATGTATCCCAGATTGTTCTGTGCGGCTGCATAACCCTGCGCCGCCGCAGCGCGATACCACTGCACGGCCTGCGCATAGTCGCGCTCCATTCCCTGGGCATTGTCGTACATGAAACCCAGCGTGTATTGCGCACGTACATGCTGTTGCTCTGCTGCGAGGCGATACCAATGCGCTGCCTCTTCGAGGTCTTGCGTGATACCGAAACCATTGGCGAGCATGTTGCCGTAATTGTACTGCGCGTCAGCGTTGCCCTGGTTGGCGGCGAGCAGGAACCAGCGCAATGACTCAGTGAAATCCTGAGTGACACCAGCCCCTGTCGCGTAGAGGAAACCAAGCTCGGTTTGGGCGACGGGGTCACCGCCTTCAGCACGTTGCAGCAGTGCGGTGTCTTGGGCGTGGATAAAGCTCGCCGCCGAAGAGATGCAGAGGAGCAAACCTAATTTGCAAAGAGTTTTCAACATCGAGTTACGACTCAGAGTGGGAACTGATTTATAGCATTAAGCGCATGTGGGTTACGATCCTGCACATGATAGTGACTTGCTGCGATAGTCAGGAGATTCTGATAGGTCGGCGCAGCGTGAAATATTGGGAGAGATTAATTGCAACAGCCTTTGGGCTGTCGCAACCCTGCGGGCTTCGCGCTTTGCGCTCGTTGCCGATTGCATGCGCAATCGGTCGAACTCAGAGTTCGAACCTCTCCCCCGCTGTCGAGGGCAGTAGATTCTAAGAGGGTGGAGTTGGCGCTGAGGGTTGGAGATTCTGGGAAAGTGGCGGAGGGGGAGAGATTCGAACTCTCGAAGGACTTTCATCCTCGCCGGTTTTCAAGACCGGTGCATTCAACCGCTCTGCCACCCCTCCGCAACGGCCGCCAATCTTACTGGTTTTTCTTTTTCGGTCAAGCAGAGAATGCCCGCAAATTGCTGCTGTTATGGTAAGGACGGCGGAAAGGATTGCATTTAAGGGTTCGCACGGTATGATTGCCCTCGCCGGGTGATTGAAATAATTGAAATTTACCCCCATATCACAGACACAAGAGCAGGTGTTTCCCGCCCGCCCTAGATGAAATAGAGGCATGTCTGATCCGGTCTATGTCAGTGCTATAAGACCTTGAATGTATTACTACGGAGATCACTATGAGTCAGTTAGATGTGTTGGATGTTGGGCAAACCCGTGGATCGGTTGTTGCGGTTAACAAAGTTCTGAAGAACACCTATCTGCTGCTGGGCATGACACTGGCTTTCAGTGCCTTGATGGCTGCCGTCAGCACCAATTCCGCTCCCATGAATATCTGGATCTACATGATCGGGCTTTATGGTCTGTTGTTCGCCACGCAGGCGCTGGCTCGCAGTGCCTGGGGTCTGGTCACTATCTTCGCCTTCGCCGGTTTCATCGGTTACGGCACCGGCCCGGTGATCGGTGCGCTGATGTCCACCAGTGCCGGGAGTGATGTCGTCACCACTGCGCTGGGCGGTACTGCGTTTATCTTCTTTGGCCTGTCAGGCTATGCGCTGGTATCACGCAAGGACTTCTCCTTTCTCAATGGCTTCATCACAGCAGGCTGCTTCGTGCTGCTCGCCGCGATGATCATGGGTATTTTCTTCAAGATTCCGGCGCTGCAACTCGCGATCTCCGTAGGCTTCATGCTGTTCTCCAGCGCGATCATCCTGCGTCAGACCGGTGATATTGTGAACGGCGGTGAAACCAATTACATCCTGGCGACCATTACGCTGTTCGTTTCCATCTACAACCTGTTCATGAGTCTGGTACACCTGTTGATGGCCTTCTCTGGCAACGACGAATAAGTCTCAGCCTGATCGTCTGTCAGCACATTGAGCCCCGGTCCTGATCGGGGCTTTTTGTTTCCAACTGAAGCGTTTTCCCCAGTCGCCTGCAAGGGTTTGTCCCGTGAAACTCACCGTCGTCGTCTACTCTGCCCCCTCCTCTCAGGCCGCCTGGAGCGCCTACCAGTTCACGCGCACAGCACTGGGTGCCGGGCATGAAATCTATCGGGTCTTTTTCTATGCCGATGGAGTGCTTAACAGCACAGCGTTGAGCGTCGCGCCACAAGGCGAATTCGATTTGGTCCAGGCCTGGCAGACTCTGATCGCAGAGCACTCACTGGATGCCATCAGCTGTGTGTCTTCAGCGCTCAAACGCGGCATCATTGACACGCAGGAAGCTGCTCGCTACGAGCGTGCTGGTGCCAGCCTGGCTGCAGGGATGACCCTGTCGGGGTTAGGACAACTGGTAGACGCAACGCTGGTCTCGGACAGGGTGGTGAGCTTTGGAGGCTGAGATGATGGAGAATTCTGATCAACCCATCCGCAAGGTACTGACCTTCATCAGCCGCCGTGCCCCCTATGGGCAAGGCAGTGCCAAGGCGATGCTGGACATGGTGCTGTCCGCTGCCGTGTTTGATCAGCAGGTCAACTACGTGTTCATGGACGATGGCGTCCAGCAACTGCGACGTGGCCAGGAACCTGGCGTAATCGATGCGAAGAACCTGAGTGCCGCGTTCTCTGCCCTGCCCCTCTATGACGTCAGCAATATTTTCGTTGACGCTGAATCTTTGCAGCGTCGCGGCCTGACTCAAGATCAACTGGTAATCGACACCCTCGCGTGTGACGCCGACAAGATTGCCGAACTGATCCGCCAATCCGATGTGGTATTCACTCTATGAATGCGACATTGAGCACTTTGCACACCGTCAACAAGTCCGCTTTCGGCTCGGATGCGCTGGCGTCCTGCTTGCGCGTGGCGCAGCCCGGGGATGCCATTCTGTTGCTGGAAGACGGGGTGTACAACGCGGTCCGTTCACCTGTAGGAGCCAGCCCTGCTGGCGAATTGCTGGGATTCAACCCGTCGCCTGCAGGGCAGGCTCATACAAGGGTGCGAGCGTATGCCTTGCAGGAAGACCTGCAGGCACGCGGCATTGCCGTCGAGCAGTTGCCTGCGTACATCGAACCGATCTCCTACCCCGACTTCGTCACTCTGGTCTGCACCTACGCCAGAACAGTGAGCTGGTTCTGAACCGGCGCTGAGGTCTTCCCGAGATGAACAACCTGACGCTGCCCGATCATCGCAGAATAGCCCTCGACAAGGATGGCTATCTGCGCTCGCTGGAAGACTGGAATGAGGACGTTGCCGAGAAGCTGGCGGCCGCCGCTGGGCTGCCATTGACGCCAGCGCACTGGGAGGTCATCACAGTATTGCGCGCGTTTTATCAAGCTCATGAATTGTCGCCAGCCATGCGACCGCTGGTCAAACTGGTGGCACGGGAACTGGGGGCCGACAAGGGGCGCAGTATCTACCTGATGAAACTGTTCCCCGGCAATCCTGCCCTGCTTGCCAGCAAGATCGCTGGACTGCCGCGCCCCACCAACTGTTTTTAACCTGCCATCAGGGGCTCACGGCTGGCAGAGGAAGTGAATTCTGTTATGATGCGCGCTCGCTTGAAACCCAGATAATGCAAGCCTCACAGCCTTTTTGAAGACACTGAAAACCGACACAGGACACACCTCATGAACCTCGCCAACCGCGTACTCGCCGTCAACAATGATCTGCCCATCCGCACCGACAAACCCGTTCACAGCGGCAAGGTCCGTTCGGTTTATTGGCTGACCGATGCTGACAGCAAACGCCTAATTGCGGAACGTGGCTACAACGTGGCACACGATGCGCCGCTGGCGATCATGGTCATCAGCGACCGTATCTCCGCCTTCGACTGCATCTGGCGTGGTGAGGGTGGGCTCAATGGCGTCCCCGGCAAGGGCGCGGCGTTGAACACTATTTCCAACCACTGGTTCCGGTTGTTCCGCGAACAGGGTCTGGCCGAAAGCCACATTCTGGAAATCCCTCACCCCTTCGTGTGGATCGTGCAGAAAGCACGTCCGGTCATGATCGAGGCCATTTGCCGTCAATACATCACCGGCTCCATGTGGCGTTCCTACACCAAGGGCGAACGCGATTTCTGCGGCATTCTGTTGCCGGAAGGATTGAAGAAGGATCAGCGTCTGCCCGAGTTGCTCATCACCCCTTCCACCAAAGGCATCCTGAAAGGGATTCCGGGCGTGCCGGAGGCCGATGACGTCAACATCACCCGTGCCGACATAGACAAGAACTACGCCGCCTTCAATTTTCGCAAACCGGCGGACATCGATTTCTACGAGAAGCTGCTCAAGGAAGGTTTCAACGTCATCAGCAAAGAGCTGGAGAAAATCGATCAGGTTTTCGTCGATACCAAGTTTGAGTTCGGTTATGTCACCGACAAGAACGGTCAGGAGAAACTGATTTATATGGACGAGGTGGGCACACCGGATTCGTCACGCATTTGGGACGGCGCGTCCTACCGCAAGGGCGAAGTCATCGAGAAATCGAAAGAGGAATTCCGCCAGCAGTTGCTGAGCTACTTCCCCGATCCTGACATTCTGCTGAACAAAGACCGCATGCCCGAGCGCGCCGCTTTGGCTCGCGACAACGCCCTTCCGGAAGATATACTGATGCAGGTGTCACGTACCTATCTGGGAATCGCCGAGCAGATCGTGGGCAAGAAGATCACGCTGTCGGACAATCCGAAGCAGGAGATTCTGGATATTCTCTCTTCTGAATATGGTTTGATTTTGTAGGAGCCAGCCCTGCTGGCGACCACTAGCTCGAAGCCTCAGGTCGCCAGCAGGGCTGGCTCCTACGCTCCTACGCACCAAACCACGAATACCGAGGCTGCAACTTCACCACACGCCCAACGATGATGATTGTCGGCGCCTGTATCTCGTTGTTGGCAACAATACCTGGCATGGTTGCCAACGTCCCGGTCAGCACCTTCTGATTGGGCGTCGTCCCCTGCTGTACCAGCGCGATCGGCATGTCGGCAGCCATGCCATGAGCGATCAATTGCGTGCAGATCACATCAAGCCCTACCAATCCCATATAGAACACCACTGTCTGGTTCTCGTAGGCCAGCGTCGGCCAGTCGAGGTCAATAGTGTCGTTCTTCAAATGCCCTGTCACGAAGCGCACGGACTGCGAATAGTCACGATGAGTCAGCGGAATGCCCGCGTAGCAAGCGCAACCAGAGGCGGCCGTGATACCGGGAATAACCTGGAACGGAATTTTGGCCTCGGCCAACCGATCAATCTCCTCGCCACCACGCCCGAAAATGAAAGGGTCACCACCCTTCAGACGCAGCACTTTCTTGCCTTCCAGGGCCAAGCGCACCAGCATGTCGTTGATCTCTTCCTGCGGCACGAGGTGGTTGGAACGCTCCTTGCCCACATTGATTTTCTCTGCATCCGGGCGCACCCGCGCCATGATCTCCTTGGAAACCAGGCGGTCGTAAAGCACCACATCAGCCTCATGCATCAATCGCAAAGCCTTGAGTGTGAGCAGATCAGGATCGCCGGGGCCAGCACCGACCAGATAGACTTCCCCGCGAACATCGAGGTAATCGGCAAGCGCAAGATGCTGCTCTATGTAACGCTTGCCGTCCTCTTCCTTGCCAGCGAACACCATCTCCGACAAAGGCCCCGTCAGCAAGGCTTCCCAGAAGCGGGTACGGCGCTTGCCCTCAGTGATCATGCTCTTCACCTGCCCGCGATATTTGCCAAGCAACAGGGCCAGTCGACCATAGGCCGCAGGCACCAGGACTTCGATCTTTTCTTTAAGCTTACGCGTCAGCACCGGCGAGGTGCCACCACTGGAAATCGCGATGACAACAGGTGAGCGATCCACGATGGAGGGCACGATGAAACTGCAGAGGGAGGGTTTGTCGACAACATTGACAGGCAGGCCACGCGCCTTGGCCGCGATGGACACGGCAGCATTCACTTCCTCATCGTCTGTCGCGGCGACCACCAGAAAGACACCATCCAGATCGGCCTCGACAAAGGGGCGTCGATGCAGCTCGCCGGCACCAGTGATTACCAGGGTTTCCAGCGTGTCGTTGATATCAGGAGCGACCACCCGGAGGCGAGCGCCGGATTTGTCGAGCAACACGGCCTTGCGATAGGCCACCTCACCACCACCGACGATGAGGCAGTTCTGGGCACGAACATTCAGAAAAATGGGCAAGTACTGCATTCATCTACTCCTTGAGCTTGAGTGCCTGTTGTCGGCCGCAACACGGCCCACAGCAGAGTTCTCAGGCGAGTATTTCCTTGCCGCCCATGTAGGGACGCAATACGTCGGGAATCGTGACCGAACCGTCGGCGTTCTGGAAATTCTCCAGGATGGCGACCAGCGTGCGGCCGATGGCCAGCCCGGAACCGTTCAGCGTGTGCAAAAGCTCGGGTTTGCCAGTCTCGGGATTGCGCCAGCGGGCTTGCATGCGGCGGGCCTGGAAGTCCTCGAAGGTGCTGCAGGACGAGATCTCCCGGTAGCAGCCTTGAGAAGGCAGCCAGACCTCAAGATCGATCGTACGCGCGGCACTGGCGCCCATGTCACCACCACACAGGAGCATGGCTCGGTAGGGCAGCTGCAGAAGCTGGAGGATCTTTTCAGCATGGCCAGTCAACTCGTCGAGTGCAGCGTCGGAATCCTGGGGTTTCACCATCTGCACCAGTTCCACCTTCTCGAACTGATGCTGGCGGATCATGCCACGGGTATCGCGGCCATAGCTGCCCGCCTCACTGCGAAAACACGGCGTATGGCAGACGTATTTCAACGGCATCTTCTCGGCCGGCACGATGGTGTCGCGCACGAGATTGGTCACTGGCACTTCGGCGGTCGGGATCAGGTAATACTCGTCTTCGCCTTCCAGACGGAAAAGGTCTTCGGCAAACTTGGGCAACTGCCCGGTTCCCATTAGCGACTCCCGGTTCACGATGTAAGGCACATAGACTTCTTCATAGCCGTGCGCAGTCGTGTGCTGGTCGAGCATGAACTGGATCAATGCCCTGTGCAGCCGCGCCGTGCTGCCATGCAGCACGACGAAACGCGAGCCTGTCAGTTTGGTGGCGGTCGGGAAATCCATCTGCTCACTGGCCTCGCCGATGGCAACGTGGTCCTTGACCGTGAAATCGAAAACACGGGGCGTGCCCCACTTGCGCAACTCTCGATTGCCATGCTCGTCGCGTCCTTCCGGCACGCATTCCTGCGGCACGTTGGGGATACGCATGAGCAGATCATTGAACTCGTCCTGCACCACGGTCAAAGCTTTCTTGTTCTCCTCCAGCGAGGAGCCCAGATTGGCCACTTCGGCCAGCAGCGGTGCCACATCCTGACCGGCCGCCTTAGCCTGCCCGATCAGCTTGGAACGCACGTTGCGCTCGTTCTGCAGCTTCTCGGTTTCCTGCTGCAGTTCGCGACGCTTCACGTCCAGCCCGTTGGCCAGCGCGATATCGAGGGTGAAATTCTTCTTCTTCAGCAATGCCGCCAGTTTTTCAGGTTCTGAGCGCAACCATTTCGGATCCAGCATGGAGTCAATACTTCCTCAAGTCAGGTTCTTTTCCACAATCAAATAGTTCTTTCACACGGTTCTTTTACAAAGCTCGCATCAACACAATCCCCAGCCAGGCTCCGGCCAGACACAGTGCAACGCTGCCCACGACATACAACGCCGCTTGCAATAAACGGCCTTCCTGCATCAGCAGCAGAGCATCCAGCGAGAAGCTGGAGAAAGTCGTGAAGGCCCCAAGATAGCCGACCACCAGCAGCGAGCGCCATTGCTCGGAGAGGACAGCCTTCTCAGTGATCAATACATACAGCACGCCGATCAGGCACGAGCCCAGCACGTTGACCGCGAAAGTGCCCCAGGGAAACCGGCTGGCTCCTAGCGCCCCGATCAACCAGTAGCGTGACAAGGCGCCAAGCGCCCCGCCAAAAGCGACTGCCAAGGAGTAGCTCATCGTCCGGTCTGCCCTTGCTCTTTACTGTTGTTGCCGCCGGTCGGATACCGCTGCCGGGGGCTGTTACGGTCACGCTCGCGCAGATAGTCCAGCTTTTCGCGGATCTTCTGCTCAAGCCCGTTTTCGGTCGGGAAATAATACCGGGTATCCTGCAGCTGCGGGGGAAAATAATTCTCGCCAGCAGAATAGGCTCCGGGCTCGTCGTGACTGTAGCGGTACTCGGCGCCGTAATCCAAGGACTTCATCAGCGCGGTCGGGGCATTGCGCAAGTGCGGTGGCACGTCCAGCGAAGCCCCACTCTGCACGTCAGCACGCGCCTGATTGTAGGCGCTGTACACGGCATTGCTCTTCGGCGCACAGGCGAGATAGATGACGGCCTGAGCGATCACCAGTTCGCCCTCGGGGCTGCCCAGCCGGGTCTGCGCGTCCCAGGCCGACAGCGCTACCTGCAAGGCACGCGGATCAGCGTTGCCGACATCCTCACTGGCCATTCGCACCAAGCGACGAGCGACATACAGCGGATCACAACCGCCATCCAGCATCCTCACCAGCCAGTACAGCGCGCCGTCGGGGCTGGAGCCGCGCACCGCCTTGTGAAGGGCAGAGATCTGTTCGTAGAAGGAGTCGCCGCCCTTGTCGAAGCGACGCGCACTGCCCTGCAACACCTGCTCAATAACCTGGGTATCGACGTGCAGCACGCCATCGCGTTCACTACCCAGATCGACTGCAATCTCCAGCAGATTGAGCACTTTGCGGGCATCGCCATCGGCCGCCATCGCCAAGCGGCGTTTCTCCGGCTCGGCCACTGCTATGCGGCGCTTGCCGAGTCCGCGCCGGGCATCGCTCAGCGCCGCGTCGATCACGCCAACCAGGGCATCATCGTCTAGGGATTTGAGGACGTAGACCCGCGCCCGCGACAACAGCGCATTGTTCAACTCAAAAGAGGGATTCTCGGTGGTAGCGCCAATGAAGATCAGCGTGCCATCCTCGACATGGGGAAGAAAAGCGTCCTGCTGGCTCTTGTTGAAGCGGTGCACCTCGTCCACGAACAGGATGGTGGAACGGCCGTTGACCTTGCGCAATGCCTGCGCCCGTTCGACAGCAGCGCGAATGTCTTTGACACCGGAGAGTACCGCCGAGAGGCTCTCGAACTGCCCGCCACTGGTCTCGGCCACCAGCCTCGCCAGTGTCGTCTTCCCGACACCCGGCGGCCCCCACAGAATCATGGAGTGAGGCAGTCCCTTGCGGATAGCTTCGCCCAGTGACTTGCCCTCCCCGAGCAAATGTTCCTGACCAATGAAATCCTCCAACTGCCGAGGTCGCATGCGCGACGCCAGCGGCTGAGACGCAGCGGCCGTCTCCAGAGCAGGTTTGTCGTCTTCGGGGAACAAGGACTGGGACACGTTGTCAGCCATGGCAGCGGACCGTCACTGTGCAGAATTGTCGATGACGTCGATATCTTCCGGCGGGACAAATACAAACAGCGCATCGTCGAGAGGAAGATTGATCTCGGGGTTGAAGAATTCCCAGAAAGTGCGCTGACCATTACCGTTGTCGACATGGATGGAGGTCAGTTGTATACCCGTGAAATACAGTGTCACGCGCCTGTAGAGACTCGTCTCATCGAGAGGTTCCAGGAAGAACTCCCAGGCCTCGCCGTCACGCACTGCGCCACCGGTAATCGTGTAATCGGCGCGAATTTCGTCCATACGTCCGCTCAGCAGCTGAGCAGCCAGTTCCGAGCGCGCCGCGTCCCAAGGCTCAACGGTCACCTGCAGCAGATCGGGTTGATAGTTCCAGAGCGTGACACCGTCGGTGACGATCAGTTCGGGATAAGGGAGCACCGTCTCCCAGTAGAAACCGTCCGGGCGCTTGAGCTTGAACCTGATCTCGCTTTCCTCAAGGATACCGCCAGTAGACTCCAGAATCAGTTGCCGCACGTCCGCCTGAATGGTGTCGATGTCGCCAAGCAACTCTTCCAGTTTGTCCGCCGACGCCTGCTGGGCAAGCGCCGTTGGGGCACCGAATGCCAGAAAAGACAAGGTCAGGAGCAATGCGGTTAGGAACAGTCCGGGCAGGAAAGCCTTGCGCCTCGGGCTCAACATGGCGTTCACAAGCGGGTTGAGAGTGGAATGTTGCATAGGGCGGTTTCCTGAACTAGCGAGGGGGAGGCGGCGCGATCACTTCGCGGCTGCCGTTACTGCCCATGGCGGAGACGACTCCGGCTGACTCCATGGCGTCAATCATGCGAGCGGCGCGATTGTAGCCGATCCGCAGCTTTCTCTGTACCGCCGAGATGGAGGCCTTGCGTGATTCTGTCACGAAGGCCACGGCTTCATCGTAAAGAGCATCATCTTCTTCACCACCGCCCTCCTCGTCTCCTCCGTCGCCGAAGCTACCGTAGTCGCGCTCGTCGGCACCTTGAGTAATCTCGTCGATATAAACCGGTTCGCCGCGCGCTTTCCAATCGGCCACAACGCGGTGAACCTCTTCATCGCTGACGAAAGCGCCATGCACACGCGTGGCGACACCGCCACCTGGCGGCAGGAACAGCATGTCACCATTGCCCAGCAGTTGCTCGGCACCGCCCTCGCCCAGAATCGTGCGCGAATCGATCTTCGACTGCACCATGAACGAGAGACGGGTAGGAATGTTGGCCTTGATCAAACCGGTGAGCACGTCAACTGATGGACGCTGAGTTGCCAGAATCAGGTGAATACCGGCCGCCCGCGCCTTCTGCGCGATCCGGGCAATCAGCTCTTCGACCTTCTTGCCTACCACCATCATCATGTCGGCGAGTTCGTCCACGACCACCACGATCACCGGCAAGGATTCCAGCATGGGTGCTGACTGCTCTTCGAACAGCTGCATCGGGTCGGGCCGCCACAGCGGATCGACAATCGGCTGGCCTGCCGCTTGAGCATCAGTCACTTTCTTGTTGTAACCAGCAAGATTGCGCACACCCAATGCCGACATCAGCTTGTAGCGGCGCTCCATCTCAGCCACGCACCAGCGCAGACCGTTGGCGGCGTCTTTCATGTCGGTGATGACCGGCGTCAAAAGGTGTGGAATGCCATCGTAGACCGACAACTCCAGCATCTTCGGATCGATCATGATCATCCGCACTTCCTGCGGGGTGGACTTGAACAAGAGGCTGAGGATCATCGCATTCACGCCGACAGACTTACCCGAGCCGGTGGTACCAGCAACCAACAGGTGCGGCATCTTCGCCAGGTCCACGATTACCGGATTGCCGACGATGTCATGGCCGAGCGCCATGCTGACCGGAGAATGGGATTTGTCGAAATCCGGAGACGCCAGCACCTGGCTGAGCATAATCATCTCGCGGTGTTCGTTGGGGATCTCGATGCCGATGACGGTCTTGCCTGGAATCACCTCCACCACGCGCACACTCACCAGCGCCAGCGAACGCGCCAGATCCTTGCCCAACCCGGTGATGCGACTGGCCTTGATACCAGGCGCGGGTTGCACTTCGAACCGGGTAATCACCGGGCCAGGATTGACGGCGGTCACTTCGATCTCGATGCCGAAATCCTTGAGCTTGAGTTCCAGCAGCCGCGACATTGCCTCAAGAGAATCTTTGGAGAAACCGGCCTTGGTGCTGCCCTTCCACTCATCCAGCAATGAAATCGCGGGCAGGTCGCCGGGGTTAGGAGCCGTGAACAGACGTCCCTGCCGCTCCTTCTCGACGCGCTCACTCTTCTGCACAGGCGCTTTGGCCACGGGGGCAATGGTTGGTGGCACGCGCTTCTTTTCTTTTTCGATGTAGATATCGAGATTGCGCTTGCGAGACTCCAGAATCTGCTTGGTGTCCTGCTCTTCCTTTCGGCTTTGTAGCCAACCACGCAGCCCCGTGCCGAATGAACCCAGCAGCGTCAACGTCCAGTAACCCGTGGCATCGATGAGACGCAGCCAGGAAATCTCCACCGTGATGGTCAGGCCCAACAGGAAAAGTGCGAAGTAGAGGATCGTGCTGCCAACCACGGCAAACACCGGTACCGTGACATCCACCATCAACGAACCAATGACGCCACCAGCCAGCCAGGACACCCCTGGATCAATTTCGAAATGCATCGTCGCCAGCGCACAGGCTCCCACTGCCAGCAGGATGACCCCGCTCGTCTTGAGTCCGAACATTCCCCAGGAAAACTCTTCATCGGGTTCGTCCGAATGGCGCAACATGCCAACGACTTTGAGCCCGAGCGTCAGTGGAAACAGATAGGCGAAGAGACCGAACAGATGCAACAGCAAGTCGGCTATCCAGGCGCCGAGTTGTCCCACGGCATTATCAATGTCGCCACCTGCGCCTGTGGTGAAGAAGCCCGGGTCCGCCGACGAGTAGGTCAACAGGGCAATTAGCAGAAAGATACCGCTGAGAAAACACAGAATGAGAGTGGCTTCGCGCACGACGCGGTTGAGCACCCGACTCATCGTCCCCGCTGCCGGCGTGTCCGAATTAACCCGTGTTTCTTTATTGACTTTCCTGTTTGATTTATTTTTCAAACTTTTCAGAGACCTGCAATTATGTTTTCTATCTGATTCTAGATTTTGATGGGCGCTATGATAATCAATTTCATCGGTGCCGCAAATAACAGAAACGGCACGTTGAGGAGTATTGCACGGCAGAAACAAGCACAGCCAAGAATTTGTGTGAGGAAGTCTGGCGGATCAACTAGAATACCGGCCATCAGCAACAAAACCAGGACAGCAAACAGGAATCCTTCTTTCATGAGCGAAGTACAGCACCACAGACTGATCATCCTCGGCTCCGGCCCGGCTGGCTACACCGCCGCCGTTTATGCCGCACGCGCCAACCTAAAGCCCGTCATCCTCACTGGTATGCAGCAGGGTGGACAGCTCACCACCACCACTGAAGTGGATAACTGGCCAGGGGATGTGGAGGGTCTGCAAGGACCTGCACTGATGGAAAGAATGCGTCTGCATGCGGAGCGCTTCGACGCCAATATCATTTTCGACCATATCAACAAGACCGATCTGTCCAAACGCCCCTTCACCCTGTGGGGCGACTCGGCGGTCTACACCTGTGATGCGTTGATCATCGCCACGGGTGCTTCTGCCCAATACCTTGGACTGCCCTCCGAAGAAGCCTTCATGGGCAAGGGCGTCAGTGCCTGTGCGACCTGTGATGGTTTCTTCTACCGCAACAAGCCGGTCGCCGTTATCGGTGGTGGCAACACCGCTGTAGAGGAAGCCCTGTATTTGTCCAACATCGCCTCTCACGTCACACTGGTGCATCGCCGCGACCGTCTGAAAGCCGAGAAGATCATGCAGGACAAGCTGTTCGAGAAGCAGAAAGCCGGTCTGATCACTATCGAGTGGAATCACCGCCTGGACGAAGTGCTGGGAGATGACATGGGCGTCACCGGACTGCGCATCGCCAGCACCGCGAACGGCCAGACCAAAGATATTGCCGTTGACGGCGTCTTCATTGCCATCGGCCATAAGCCCAATTCCGACATTTTCCAGGGACAACTGGATCTGCATGACGGCTACGTCAAGATTCACAGTGGCATCAATGGCAACGCGACCCAGACCAGCGTGCCGGGAGTCTTCGCCGCTGGCGACATTGCCGATCACGTCTACCGACAAGCCGTCACCTCAGCAGGCTTCGGTTGCATGGCAGCGTTGGATGCCGAAAAATTTCTGGACCAGTAAACCCGGCACCCACGGCGGTACCGACCGGCGAGATGAGGCAGCATGCTCAAACTCCACTGGCTGAGCGAGAAGAGCCTCGACTTCCCTCCCGTCTCCAAAGCATTGCGGGACCCTGACGGCTTGCTCGCCGTCGGGGGTGACCTGCACCCCGAACGCCTGCAACGCGCTTACGAGCAAGGCATATTCCCCTGGTATTCCGAGGATCAGCCCATCCTCTGGTGGTCTCCCTCCATACGGATGGTGCTTGAGCCTGACGACCTGCAGATTTCCCGCAGCATGCGCAAAGTGCTACGTCGACAACAGTTCCGAATAACTTTCGACACGGCATTTCCCACAGTCATGGCCCAATGCGCGGCAGTGCGGGAAGCCGGACCCGGCACCTGGATCACCGCCGAGATGCAGGAGGCTTACTGCCAACTGCACACTCAGCACATTGCACACTCAGTCGAAGTCTGGGAGCGCGACGTGCTGGTTGGCGGTCTCTACGGCATCGCGATGGGACAACTGTTCTTCGGAGAATCCATGTTCAGCCTGCGTGACAACGCCTCAAAAACCGCATTGATTGTGCTGACCCGGCAACTGCAAAAGTGGGGATATCGTCTGATCGACTGCCAGGTGCCCAGCGCACACCTGCGCAGCCTGGGGGCAAAGGAAATGCCGAGGAAGGCCTTCCTGAAACTGCTTGCCGAATACCGGCACGCGCCTGGCAAACTCGGCACATGGACTCTGGAGATCAATCCCTGTGAGCTCTGAAGACCTGACGACATTGCGCTTTTATCAAACGACAGCGCATGACTGCAGCTATCTGGACGGACAGCAGGCTGCGACGGTGTTCATGGACCCGGAGCAGCCGCTGACGGCAACGCTCTACAGCCGCCTTATCACGGCAGGTTTTCGACGTAGCGGCACGCACCTCTACCGTCCCGCCTGCGAACACTGTCAGGCGTGTATCTCCTGCCGTGTCAGGGTCCGCGACTTCACACCAGGCAAGCGTTTCAAGCGAGTGTGGCGGCGCAATCAGGACATCGTCGCGCTGGACCTGTCCGCCAGTGCTCTCAATGATCCCCAGTTTTATGAACTCTACGCCCGCTACATCACGCTGCGGCATGCCGACGGCGACATGTACCCACCCTCTCGCGAGCAATTTCAATCATTCATCAAAGCTAGCACCCCCACCACGCGCTTCCATGGTTTTTTTGTAAAAGGGGAACTGGTGGCCGTCTGCATTCTCGATGAGCTGGATCATGGCTTGTCCGCCATGTATACCTTCTTTGAACCGGAGATACCCGCGCGCTCCCTGGGTGTTTATGTGATCCTGTGGCAAATCGAGAAAGCGCGACGGCTCAACCTGCCCTACCTGTACCTGGGTTACTGGATCAAAGGCTGTGAGAAGATGAGCTATAAGACTGACTATAGGCCTTTGGAGTTGCTGGTGGCGAACAGATGGACGCTGCTGACTTGAACGCCCATTGACAGCAAAGCAGTTTTGCTTATCCAACTTAAATGAGGCAAAATGCGCGCACGATTTTGACCGCTCGCGGTTATTTATGCTTGTTTACCTGAATCAGGATTGATTGTTAATGGCAAAAGAAGATCAGATCGAAATGGATGGTGAGGTAGTCGATACACTCCCTAATACCATGTTTCGTGTGAAGCTGGAGAATGGCCACATCGTGACCGCGCACATCTCCGGCAAAATGAGAAAGAACTACATCCGTATTCTGACCGGCGATCAGGTCAAGGTTGAGTTGACACCTTACGACCTGAGCAAGGGTCGCATCACCTATCGCGCTCGCTGAGCGGCAACAGAAGCGAGGGCTGATGCCCTCGGTTCTATTGAGTCTTTGCGTTTAAATCCCTGCATTTAAATCTCTGCGCTTAACTCTCTACGCTTCAAATCACTGCTTTTTAGATCGGTGCCTTTTGAGTGGCCGCCGTCGGCGTTTTTACGCCCGGTAATCGACAGCTTGACCTCGTCGTTGACGATGGACACGTCGACCTCACCACCCTCGGTCAATTCGCCAAAGAGTATTTCCTCAGCCAGTGCTTTCTTGAGCTTTTCCTTGATCAAACGGCCCATCGGGCGTGCGCCCATGGACTCGCTGTAACCGTGTTCGACAAACCAGTCGCGTGCGCTTTCGTCCACATGCAACGTGACTTTCTTGTCATCCAGCTGTACCTGCAACTCCACCAGGAACTTGTCGACGACAGTCTTGATCGTCTCAGAACTCAGTGCGCCAAACTGCACAATGGCATCAAGGCGGTTACGGAACTCCGGACTGAACATCTTCTTGATCGCTTCCATGCCATCCGTCCGGTGATTCTGCACAGTGAAACCCATGGAGGCCCGCGACATCTCCTGCGCACCGGCATTGGTAGTCATGATCAGAATGACATTGCGGAAATCTGCCCTGCGACCATTGTTGTCGGTCAGAGCGCCGTGATCCATGACCTGCAGCAACAGATTGAAAACATCTGGATGGGCTTTTTCGATCTCATCCAGCAGCAGCACACAGTGCGGCGTCTTGGTAATGGCTTCCGTCAGAAGACCACCCTGATCGAAACCCACGTAGCCGGGAGGAGCACCAATGAGGCGCGACACGGTATGCCGCTCCATGTATTCAGACATATCGAAACGCACCAACTCGATACCTAGAATCTTCGCCAACTGACGGCTGACTTCTGTCTTTCCGACACCTGTCGGGCCAGAAAACAGGTATGAACCGATCGGCCTGTCCGGGTGATTCAATCCCGCTCGGGAAAGCTTGATAGCCGAAGCAAGGTTGCTGATGGCTTCATCTTGCCCGAACACCACCATCTGCAGATTATCCTCCAGGTTCCTCAACGCCTCAACGTCATTGGTCGAAACGTGTTTCGCAGGAATACGCGCAATCGCTGCGACCACTTTCTCCATGTCCTGCGCCTGAATCAGTTTCTTGCGTTTACTCAAAGGCTGCAGGCGCTGATAAGCACCCGCCTCATCGATCACATCGATGGCCTTGTCTGGCATGAAACGGTCATTGATATAGCGCCCGGCCAGCTCCGAGGCGGCACGCAACGCATTGTCGCTGTAACGCAGCTCGTGATGCTCTTCAAACCGCGACTTGAGGCCTTTGAGGATGCGATAGGTGGTTTCGACATCCGGCTCATCGACATCGATCTTCTGGAAGCGCCGTGACAGCGCCCTGTCCTTCTCGAAAATACCTCGGTATTCCTGATAGGTCGTAGAACCGACACAACGCAGATCCCCGGAGGTCAGAATGGGCTTCAACAAGTTCGAGGCATCCATCACTCCACCAGAAGCAGCGCCCGCACCAATGATGGTATGAACCTCGTCGATGAATAGAATTGCCTTAGGATTCTTTTTAAGTTCAGCGAGTAACGCTTTGAAACGCTTCTCAAAATCACCTCTATACTTGGTGCCGGCGAGTAGCGACCCGAGGTCGAGAGAGTAAATGACATTGTCCTTGAGAATATCGGGGACCTGGTTCTCGACGATCATCAAGGCAAGCCCTTCAACCACCGCCGTTTTGCCAACACCCGACTCGCCAACCAGCAGGGGATTGTTCTTGCGGCGCCGTGACAACACTTGGATTACCCGGGTAATCTCGCTCTCACGTCCGATCAGCGGATCGATTTTGCCCATCAGCGCCTGCTGATTGAGATTCGTCGCGAAACTCTCCAGCGCGTTAGCTGCCTGCTCTACCCCCTCCTCCTCGTTCTGCTGTGGTGGAGCTTGTTCGGGCTGACCGCTGTGACCATGGACCTTCGGTGTCCCGTGAGTGATGTAATTGACGACATCGATTCTGGCAATGTCCTGTTGACGCAGCAGAAAGACCGCCTGGCTCTCCTGCTCGCTGAAGATGGCGACCAGCACGTTGGCACCCGTCACCTCGCGCTTGCCGGAGGACTGCACGTGAAACACCGCGCGCTGCAGGACACGCTGGAAACCAAGCGTCGGCTGAGTCTCCCGGTCCGCCTCCTGATCCGGAATGAGCGGGGTGGTGGCGTCGACAAATTCCGCCAGCTCGCCCCGCAAACGTGCCAGATCGGCTCCGCAGGCCAGCAGCACATCAGCGGCGATATCATTGTCCAGCAGCGCCAGCAGCAGATGCTCGACGGTCATGTACTCATGACGCTTCTTTCTGGCTCCAGAAAAGGCGCTGTTCAACGTGATTTCAAGATCTTTGCTCAACATAGTCATGCCTTCCGTTTATCTGTCGACTTCTACATTACAAAGAAGCGGTTGCTCGCATTCGCGCGAGTAATCATTCACCTGTTGTGCTTTGGTTTCTGCTACATCCTTGCTGAACACGCCACACACTGCCTTCCCTTCCGTGTGCACCTTGAGCATGATCTGAGTGGCCTTCTCCACATTCATTCCGAAAAACGAACACAACACATCTACCACGAAATCCATCGGCGTGTAGTCGTCGTTCATCAAAACAACTTTGTAGAGTGGTGGCTGCGTAACCTTGGGGCGTGTGATGGCCGTTGCAAGACCATCATCATGTCCATCATCTCCTTCTGATTCACGATGCGCCATGCCTGCCTCTGGCGCCAGCGGCACCCACCCTGAATCTACTTGCTCCAGCATTTTGACCTTTTTCCTGAACCTGTCTGCAGAGAATTGCGAGTCGAATCGATACCCGAATTAAGACCCTATGATACGCCGGAACATTGTCGAGACGAAAAGAAAATTCTGGCCGTTGAACGGGGTAAGATTGTTTGCTTTATAAACAATTCCTGTTGCAGAATGTTGCAAACTAGCAGAAAAACAATGTCCTACGAGATTGACAGATAGAAATACGTGGGCTATACAAAATATCGCAGGTGTCCTCTCTAGCAGAGACATGTGACAAACGTATAAAAATTACAACAACACGTGATACGGGAGTTATTGCCATGAATACAGGGCAGGTGAAGTGGTTCAATAATGCGAAGGGGTTCGGTTTCATTCTTCCAGACAATGGCGGCGACGACTTGTTTGCGCACTACTCAGCCATTGGCATGGAGGGCTACAAGACACTCAAAGCAGGACAGACTGTAACGTTTGAGACGATCGAAGGCCCCAAAGGGCTGCACGCCGCGAATATCCGGCCACTGAGCCAGGACGGCGCCGCACCGTGAGGATACTTACCTGATACTTGCGATGCCCCTTCATCACTCAAAAGTGATGACGGGGCATCGCAGCCCTCAAGAAGACACCGCTTTTAGCAGTTGGCCAGAGCCGCATTCATGGTGGCGCTTGGTCGCATGGCACGTTCGAGTTTCGCGATATCGGGCTGGTAGTAACCGCCGATATCCACCGCTTTGCCTTGCACTTCATTCAACTCTGCGACAATCACCGCCTCTTTCTCTGTCAACACCTTCGCCAGATTGGTGAAATGCGCCTTTAATTGTGCATCCTTGGTCTGTGCCGCCAGTGCCTGAGCCCAGTAAAGAGCCAAGTAGAAATGGCTGCCACGGTTATCCAGATGGCCGACTCGACGCGTGGGTGACTTGTCATTATCCAGGAACAGACCGGTCGCGGAATTCAGCGTATCAGCCAGTACCTGCGCCTTGGTATTGCCAGTCTTGGCGGCCAGGTCCTCAAGTGATACGGCCAGAGCCAGGAACTCACCCAGCGAATCCCAGCGCAGATGCCCTTCTTCGACGAACTGCTGCACATGCTTGGGCGCCGAACCACCGGCACCGGTTTCGAACAGACCGCCACCTGCCAGCAATGGCACAATAGAGAGCATCTTGGCACTCGTGCCAAGCTCAAGGATAGGGAACAAATCGGTCAGGTAATCGCGCAGTACGTTGCCAGTCACGGAGATCGTATCCTTTCCGGCTTTGATGCGCTCCAGTGAGAAACGAATAGCTTCCACCGGCGACATGATCAGGATTTCGAGCCCTTTGGTGTCGTGATTCTGCAGATACTGTTTCACTTTCTTGATCAACTGCACGTCATGAGCACGACTCTCGTCCAGCCAGAACACGGCGGGCGTGGAAGTCGCACGAGCACGGGTCACGGCCAGCTTCACCCAGTCCTGAATAGGCAGATCCTTGGTCTGGCACATACGCCAGATGTCTCCCTCCTCCACGCTATGCTCGAATACTGTTGCACCGCTGGCGTCCACTACCCGGACCTTGCCTGTGGCTGGCACCTTGAAGGTCTTGTCGTGTGATCCGTATTCTTCGGCCTTCTGTGCCATCAAACCGACGTTCGCGACACTGCCCATCGTGCTGACGTCAAAGGCCCCATGCTTCTTGCAGAAATCGATAGTCTCTTGATAGATCCCCGCGTAGCAGCGATCTGGAATCATGAACTTAGTGTCGTGCAGTTTGCCATCGGCACCCCACATCTGACCGGAGGAACGAATGGCGGCTGGCATGGAAGCATCGACAATCACGTCGCTTGGCACATGCAGGTTGGTGATGCCTTTGTCGGAATCCACCATGGCGATCGCGGGGCGGGTTTGATATACCGCCTGAATGTCGGCTTCAATCTGTTCGCGCTGCGCCTGTGGCAGGCGTTTGATTTTCTCGTAGACATCCCCGAGACCGTTCGCCGCATCCACGCCCAGTTCCTTGAACACGGCAGCGTGCTTGCTGAACACATCACTGAAATACACGGTCACGGCATGGCCGAACATGATCGGATCGGACACCTTCATCATGGTCGCTTTCAGGTGCAGAGACAGCAGTACACCCGACTGTTTCGCGTCCTCGATCTGGGCCTGGAAAAACTTGCGAAGCGCGCCACAGCGCATGACGGAAGCATCAAACACTTCGCCTGCCTGTAATGAGGTTTTTTCTTTCAACACTTTGACTGTGCCGTCCTGAGCCACGAACTCGATACGCACACTACCTGCAGAGGCCGACACCGCAGACTGCTCGCTGGAATAGAAGTCGCCATCGTTCATGTGCGACACGTGCGACTTAGACTCCGCTGACCACTTGCCCATGGAGTGCGGATTCTTGCGGGCGTATTCCTTGACGGGGGCTGCCACACGGCGATCTGAATTGCCCTCGCGCAGGACTGGGTTCACGGCACTGCCGAGCACTTTAGCGTAGCGTGCCTTGACCTCTTTCTCGGTTTCGGTGCGGGCGTCTTCCGGGTAATCCGGCACGGCGTAACCATGCGCCTGCAATTCTTTGATGGCTGCCTGCAGCTGCGGAATGGACGCGCTGACGTTAGGCAACTTGATGATATTGGCTTCCGGTGTCTGGGCCAGTTCGCCGAGTTCGGCGAGCGCATCGGATTGACGCTGCGCAGGCGTCAGACTGTCTGAAAAGTTGGCGATGATTCGGCCTGCCAGAGAAATATCCCGGGTGTCGACGTTGACACCGGCCGGCGCCGTAAAGGTTCTGATTATTGGCAGCAATGAGTAGGTCGCCAATGCAGGAGCTTCGTCAGTAATGGTGTAGATAATCGTCGAGGCAGTGGTCATGTTATTTCCTTGTAACGACAGCGGGCTTGAGGTTGAGCGCCTGCGCTGGCGCCAAAATTTGCGGCCGAGTATAGCAGCACGAGCTTTGTTAGAATAGCCGCGCACCGCCTGCCGAGACGACCCCGAAAGCCCCGAATTGGGGCATTGCAGCGCTGCATTTCACCCTGTTCGGAGACCCGATGGCGCGACTGATTTTGCTCAACAAACCCTATGACATGCTGTCGCAGTTCACCGACGACACTGGCAGAAACACGCTTGCCGATTGTGTCAGTAACCCTGGGTTTTATCCGGCCGGGCGCCTGGACCGGGACTCGGAAGGTCTCCTGCTGCTCACCGACGACGGCAAGCTGCAGGAAAAGATCAGCGATCCCAAACACAAGATGGGGAAAGTCTACTGGGCACAGGTAGAAGGGCTGATTGACGAAGAAGCGTTGCGGAAGCTGGCGGAAGGCGTCTTGCTGAACGACGGCATGACTAAAGCGGCGAAAGCGCGCGTGCTGCCTGAGCCCAGAGTCTGGCCTCGCGACCCGCCGATCCGCGAGCGCAAGAATATTCCAACCTCCTGGGTGGAGCTGACACTTTTCGAAGGCAGGAACCGCCAGGTACGGCGCATGACTGCCGCCGTTGGTTTTCCGACGCTGCGCCTGATCCGCTACAGCATCGGTCCGTGGAATCTGGGGACATTGCAGCCCGGGGAATCGACGCTGCTGGAGGTGTAAATACGCAACTCAGTGCGGAACGTCTGAATCACTCTTGGAGGCTTTATCACTCTCGCTGACAGCCCAGCGTTGCAGGGCTGCCTCATCCGCCGCGCGACTCTCGATCCACTGGGCACCGGCTGTCGTACTCTGGCGTTTCCAGAATGGTGCACGACTCTTCAGATAATCCATGATGAACTCGGCGGCGGCAAAGGCATCACCACGGTGGGTGCTAGCGACACCGACGTAGACGATCTGATCCCCGCCACGCAACTCCCCTATCCTGTGAATCACCCGACAAGCCTGCACATCCCAGCGTGCCCGCGCCTGCGCTTCAATATCCGCCAGCGCCTTCTCGGTCATGCCGGGGTAATGTTCCAGAAACAGCGCTTCGACGCGCGGCTCGCCGCCGCTGTTGTGCTCGTAAAACTCCCGCACCAGTCCGGTAAACGTGGCAATGGCACCAGCATTGTCGGCCTCTTCCCGCAGGCAGCGATACTGTTCCGCGATATCGAAGTCCTGTGTCTGCACCAGAATCACTTTCAGCCTCCCGTCATAGGTGGAAAGAAGGCCACCTCTTCACCGCCACGCAGCACATGGGAGCGTGGCACGATCGTGTGATCGACAGCGACCAGTACACGGGAACTATCCTGCAGAGCTGCCCAGCGCTCGCCGCGCAAACCGACCAGATGATCGACCAGTTGCGCTACATTGGTGACCTGCTCTGGCAGGGACAGCGTCTCACCAGAGGCCCCGAGTTCTTCGCGCAGGCTGGCGAAAAAATTGATTGTCAGCGTTGTCATTTATTCTCCGTCACGAAGCTGTTAGTCACGAACCTGTTAGTCCCGTACATAGTGCCCGGACTTGCCACCAAGCTTCTCCTGCAGGCAGATTTTCTCGATCACCATGCCTTTGTCCACGGCCTTGCACATGTCATAGATTGTCAGTGCGGCGACCGATGCCGCCGTCAGCGCTTCCATCTCGACACCGGTCTTGCCATCCAGACTGCAGACGGTCGTGATGATGATGCGATTGGACACCTCGTCCATTTCGAAGTCGACTTTCACGGAGTTCAGCATCAACGGATGACACAGCGGAATCAGATCAGAGCATTTCTTGGCAGCCTGAATACCGGCAATCCTGGCCACCGCCAGAACGTCGCCCTTCTTGTGGCCACCGGCAATGATCAACTGCAGCGTCGTCGGCAGCATGGCGACCGTCGCCTGCGCGGTGGCAGAGCGG
Source organism: Pseudomonadota bacterium (assembly GCA_040384465.1). Classification (GTDB taxonomy): domain Bacteria; phylum Pseudomonadota; class Gammaproteobacteria; order Pseudomonadales; family Pseudohongiellaceae; genus UBA5078. Next base: position 369,277 of record JAZKJF010000001.1, read on the forward strand.
CTGGTGATGGCCTTGCCACCTACGTCCACCATGCGGGCATTGCCTTGTGCATCAAGATGCGTCAACTCATTCATTGTCTGTATTCGCCTTTTGTTCGTTTGCAGAGCCACTGGGCGGCCATTATCCACATTATGTTGGAAGACCTGAAGCAAATCGTCAGCGCGATTCTGGGAGGCATTCGCGACTGAATTGCGGTAGCATTGCGCCTTCGTCGAAACCACCGCAGTAGAGCTTTACAGATGACCCAGTGGGCCCCTCACAAGACCGTCGCCACCGTCGTTGAGAAGGATGGACACTTCCTGATCGTAGAGGAATCCATCGAAGGCAAAGTGGTCTACAACCAGCCAGCGGGCCATCTGGAGCACGCCGAAAGCCTGCTCGAAGGCGCAATTAGAGAGACGCTTGAGGAGACTGCGTGGCTGGTCACCTTGACCGGCTTCCTCGGGCTGTATCAATACACCGCCGCCAACAACGGCATCTGCTATGTGCGCAGCTGTTTCATCGCCGAGCCTCTGCAACATTTCCCGGACCGGGCACTGGACACGGGCATTCTGCGCGCCGTGTGGATGACACGCGCCGATCTGCTCAAGCGCCAGGAGCAGCTGCGCAGCCCCATCGTGTTGAAGGTGATCGACGATTACCTGGCCGGTAGGCACTACCCACTCGATGTCGTCCACTATATGAACTGATCTGCATTCTGACCATCATCAAACAAACCGGCAGACCAACCTCACACTCACAGCGCTGAATTCAGGATATGCAAGACAACTCAAACAAAGCAGCCAATGCGTCCACCCGCGTCATGGTTGGCATGTCCGGTGGCGTCGATTCATCCGTTGCTGCATTGCTGCTCATCGAACAGGGTTATCAGGTCGAAGGTCTGTTCATGAAGAACTGGGACGAAGACGACGACACCGAGTATTGCACCGCCAAGGCTGACCTCGCAGATGCAGAGTCGGTCTGCAAGACACTCGGCATCCACTTGCACACGGCCAACTTCGCGGCCGAATATTGGGACAACGTCTTCGAGCATTTCATTCAGGAGTATCGAGCCGGGCGCACCCCCAATCCGGACATCCTCTGCAACCGGGAAATCAAGTTCAAGGCGTTTCTGGACTATGCCACCGAACTCGGTGCCGATCTCATCGCCACTGGCCACTACGCCCGCAGAACCGTACAACAGACAGCAAGCGGGGCTCAGACCTTGTTGCTCAAAGGGCTGGACAACAACAAAGACCAGAGTTACTTCCTGAGTGCCGTCAATGAGGCCTCGCTGGAGCGCAGCCTGTTCCCGGTGGGTGAGCTGGAAAAACCCGTGGTGCGGGATCTGGCCGCCAGACATGGCTTCATCACGCATGATAAGAAAGACAGCACGGGTATCTGCTTCATCGGCGAACGCAAATTCAAGGATTTTCTGCAGCGCTACCTGCCTGCTCAGCCCGGCATGATCGAGACCGTGGACGGCGAGGTCGTGGGCCAGCATCACGGTCTGATGTACCACACTTATGGCCAGCGGCAGGGCCTCGGTATCGGCGGTCTGCAGCAGCACAGCGAAGCGCCTTGGTACGTTGTCGGCAAGGATATGCAGCGTAACGTGTTGCTGGTAGCACAAGGCAATGACCACCCCTGGCTGTTCTCATCCGCTTTGCGGGCCACCCAGTTGGCCTGGGTTAACCGTACGCCGCCCGCTTTGCCGCTGCGCTGCACAGCAAAGATCCGCTATCGGCAAGCCGACCAGGAATGTGTGGTAGAACAACAGGGAGAGGACACGGTACTGGTCACATTCACCGAGACTCAGCGCGCGGTGACACCGGGCCAGACCATCGTATTTTATGCAGGAGAAGTGTGTCTTGGAGGAGCCGTCATTGAACAGTTCTACAGATAAGATCGGTGGCAGCGCAGGCGCCCGCTTCAGCGAGTGGGAGTACCGCAACATCGCGCTGGCAGTGGTGGCACAGTGTGCCCAGCTGGTCCATACGCTAGCCTTCACGGGCCGGGCCGATCAGCGGCAGATTGATGCGTGCATTGCGCCCCTGCTGGTGCTCAATCCGAATTCCACCGCTGAGGTCTACCCGGAGGTCAACCGCTTCGCGAGCGGGCTCGATATCCTGCAGAAATCACTGACCAACGCCGGGGCGCGCGAATACGCAGAACCCATCAAATACATCCTGGGGATGACGGTGCTGCAGCAACAACTGATGCGAGTTCCTGCCATGCAGGCCCTGATCCGTCGTCGCCTGCCGATGCTGCCGATGCAGCAGTCGTTCGGGAATGGGCTGACTGAGAATGGGTTGACTGAGAATGGGTTGACTGCGGGCGGACTGACTGAGAGCGCGCTGAAAGAAATCGGGGTGAGTGAAGGCGATGACTCTTCCGCCGCTTCAACCCAACGCATTGACGAAGTGCCAGGCTTTGACGAGGCTTTTGCAGCACGCCCAACCTCGCAGTTCAATCTCAACGCTCTGGCTATGCTCTATCAGGACACCATCAGCAAACTCACTTTCCGCATTCACGTCAAAGGCAACGTCGAATTTCTGAAAGACCCCAAAGTGGCGGACAGTATTCGCGCGTTGCTGCTGGCTGGCATCCGCTCCTCCCTGCTCTGGCACCAGTTGGGCGGCCGTCGCTGGCATCTGATTGTCTACAAGAAACGCATACGTGACTGCGCTACTCAGGTACGCCGCAGCCTGATGACCATTCATTAACCATTTTCCATCAGCTCACGCAGGAACCCGACCCATGACAGCACGCCCCACGACAGCCCCCGCCATGACCGGATTGGCTTTCAGCAGCCTCTCAGCGATCTCCCCCATCGACGGTCGCTACCGCAGCAAAGCCGACTCTCTGAGCGCTTATTTCAGTGAGTTTGCGCTGATCCGCTACCGCGTGATCGTGGAAATCCGCTGGCTGCAGCAACTGGCCGCCCATCCGCAGATCAGTGAAGCGCCTGCCCTCAGCGCTGCAGGTAACGCAGTGCTGGAGCGAATCATCAGCGACTTCTCTCTGGCGGATGCCCAACGCGTCAAGGATATCGAGGCCACCACCAATCACGACGTCAAAGCAGTCGAATACTTCCTCAAGGAAAAAGTGCTAAGCCACCCGGATCTGGCAAAGCAGATGGAGTTTGTGCACTTCGCCTGCACCTCCGAAGACATCAACAACCTGTCCTACGCGCTGATGCTGCGCGATGGCCGCGACCAGGTCATGTTGCCGCTGATGCAACAGGTCATCGACACCCTGCGCACCCTCGCGCACGCGCAGGCTGACCAGCCCCAGCTCTCGCGAACCCATGGCCAGACCGCCTCCCCAACCACCGTCGGCAAGGAGATCGCCAACGTCGTCGCCCGTCTGGAGCGCCAGTTCGCGCAGTTCCGCGACAATGAAATCCTCGGCAAGATCAATGGCGCCGTCGGCAACTACAACGCCCACCTGTCAGCCTATCCGGACATCGACTGGCAGACCAACGCCAAAGCCTTCGTGGAAGGCCTCGGGCTGACCTGGAACCCCTACACCACGCAGATCGAACCGCACGATTACATCGCCGAACTGTTCTCAGCGATAGGGCGCTTCAACACCATCCTGATCGATCTGGATCGCGACGTCTGGGGCTACATCTCGCTGGGCTACTTCAAGCAGCGCACCATCGCTGGCGAGGTGGGCTCCTCCACCATGCCGCACAAGGTCAATCCAATCGACTTCGAGAATTCCGAAGGCAATCTCGGCATCGCTAATGCGGTCATGCAACACATGGCTGAGAAGCTGCCGATCTCGCGCTGGCAGCGTGATCTCACCGATTCCACGGTGCTGCGCAACATCGGTGTCGGCTTCGCGCACAGCGTCATTGCTTATCACGCGACGCTCAAAGGCTTGAGCAAACTGTCCGTGAATGCAGACGCGTTGCTTGCCGACCTGGACGACAGCTGGGAGGTGCTCGCCGAGCCCATTCAGACCGTAATGCGCCGCTTCAACGTGGATCAGCCTTACGAGAAACTGAAGGCATTGACCCGAGGCCAGAAGATCAATCAACAGGTGTTGAGCGACTTCGTCGAGAACCTGGATATTCCAGAGGAAGGCAAGGCGCTGCTGCGCCAGTTACGCCCGGAGAATTACCTAGGCAACGCTGCCGAACAAGCGCGAAAAGTCTGAACTAAAGCTTCATTGCATGATGGGGAATCGTTTGAATTTCAAAGTATTACCAGACTCTTTTGATCAAGAAGATTTCCTGCGCAATTACTGGCAGAAGAAGCCTTTGCTCATCCGCGCCAGCGGCAAACCGTTCGCAGACCCGCTCGAACCCGAGGAGCTGGCTGGGTTTGCCTGCGAGGACTTCATCGAGTCCCGGCTGATCCAATCCTATCCGGGCAATGGCGCCAGCCAATGGAAAGTGAGCAACGGACCGTTCACCGAATTGGACTTCCGCCGCTTGCCAGACACTCACTGGAGCCTGCTTATTCAGGCGGTGGACCAGTGGCATGAAGGCGTCCGTGAGATGCTGGATGACTTCCGCTTCATTCCCAGCTGGCGTATCGACGATGTGATGATCAGCTATGCCACCGATGGCGGTGGCGTCGGCCCGCACTTCGACTACTACGACGTGTTCCTGATTCAGGGGCTGGGCAAGAAACGCTGGCGGCTGGGCGGCCATGTGGACAGCGACAGCGCCCTGCTTCCTGATCTGCCACTGCGCCTGCTGGCGGAATTCAACACCGAGGAAGACTGGATCGTGGAACCCGGTGACATCCTCTATCTGCCCCCCAATCTCGCACACTACGGCGTGGCGATTGGCGACAGCATCACCTACTCGATTGGTTTCCGCACACCCTCGATCGCCGGCATCATCGACGACTTGAGCAGCGAGGTCATGCAGGAGCTGCGCGAGGACCAGCGCTATGTCGACACCGACCCGCGCCTGCCGACTCGCAGTGGCGAGATTGATACCCGCGTTACCAGGCAGCTGATCAGCCTGTTGCAGGAACAGCTATTGAGCCCCGACAAGGTCACGCGCTGGTTCGGCCGCTACATGACCACGCCGAAATACCCGGACTTGGTGCCCGTCTGCGAAGAACAACTCGATCCAGACACCTTGCAGCAATATCGGACTGGCGGTCTGCGGCTGGTGAAAAATCCCTCGTCGCGCTTCGCCTTCACGGAACACGCTGACGGCAGTGCCGACCTCTTTGTGGACGGCCATGCCATCGCCTGCCCCGCGACGCTGACTGCGCTGCTGCCAGATCTGTGCGAAGCTCAGGGCGACAGCACTCAGTTGCAAGCAGTCTGGGACGCTTTCACGGCTGCAGGCGAGGACGGTGCCGCCTTGCTCGCCAGACTCTATAATCAAGGCAGTCTGCTAGGCGAACTGGAGGAAGAGGACGACGAATGACAACATCCCCCTATCGAATTCGAGAAACCCTTTATGGCACCTGCCCGACTATGGTCCGCTGCGTCACACGACTGCTCGCGACGCTCACTGTCGTGATGTGTAGCGCCACACTGACCTTGGGTTTGAGCCTGAACGCAGTGGCACAATCAGGCAACGGTGAACAGGCGGTTGTCCAGATTGTACGCCTGCAGCATCGCGACCCCGCACCAATCCGCGAAGCGATTGCCCCGCACCTGGACGAGCGCGGTGCCATCAGCCAGATCGACAACAACTTGATCATCAGCACCACCCGCGCCAACCTTGCGGAGCTGCAGAGCCTGATCACCGAACTGGATGTGCCGCGTCGGCAACTGCGCATCAGCGTCGATTTCCATTACGGTCGTCCAACAACTCCGACACCCATCAACAGTGTTGCTTCTGACAGCAGCGTGGTCACCACCATCAGCACGCAGGACCCGGCGGATTACTCCGTACAAAGCATCGTGGTCAGCGAGGGCGAGTTCGCGCACTTCAGCCTTGTCAGCAGCACCCCGCAGACCGGGCTGCGATTCACTGAACTCGGGGCAGTGCTCAGCCAGGAGCGTGAGCGAAGTGGCAGCAGCCTGACAGTCAGCGCCGAACCCCGTGGCCAGCGTGCCGTTCTCGAAATTGCCTCAGAACAACGTCAACCGGACAGCAGCCAGCAGGTGATCAGCAGCACGCTGGAGCTGGATTTCAATACCTGGCAGGTCATCAGCAACAGCGCTGCCGGTTTGCCGACGACTGACGACACGACCGCCAGCACAACCGTCAACACAACGCAGATACTGACAACGACCAACACTCCCAATGTTATCGCGGTGCGTGTCGAACTCCTGCCTTGACGGCAGCCTTTAGCCGCTCTGGTGGAGTCGTGATTGCAGGCCTCCACGCCGTCTGAGCCTCGGGATATTCCGGTGATGAACAACTACTTCCTTCAGGAACTGCCCTACGAGCGCGACAGTGCTACCTTGCTGCGGCAGTTCTCTGCCCTGCCCGGCCTGGTGTTGCTCGACAGCGGGCTGGGCGACACACAGCACAACCAGAACGTGCGCTACGATATTCTCAGCGCACTGCCGGATCTGCTGATCAGCGAGGAAGCCGGTTCGGTTGTGCTGCACACGGAACATTCCGCAACGCCCTTTGCAGGCGACATCTTCGCGGCGGTCGACGCAGGCTTGCAGCAGATGAGCCCCCCAGCAGAGATCACCATGCCCGCATTGCTTGCGGCCTTGCCTTTCAAGGGCGGCGCCATCGGCAGTTTCGGTTATGAACGGCAATCCCGAATCGGCATCTACTCCTGGGCGGTTGTCGTCGATCATCAGCTCGCCAGAACGCTGCTGTTCGCTCTCCCGAACTGTGCGCCAAACACGCGACAGCGGGTGCTGGATTGTCTGCAGGCACAGCCTGGCTCGTTAAAATCCTTCAAGCTGCACCAGCCGTTTACCTCCAACTTCACGGCAGACGGCTACAAGGCAGCTTTCGACAGGATTCAGGACTATATTCATGCTGGCGACTGCTATCAGGTCAATCTCGCGCAGCGTTTCACGTCCCGTTATGAGGGCGACCCCTTGAGCGCCTACCTGCATCTGCGCCAACACATCCACAGCCCGTTCTCGGCCTATATGCAGCGCGATCAAGGGGCTGTGCTCAGTTTCTCACCCGAGCGCTTCGTTGCAGTCGAGGAGGGTCGGGTGCTGACCCAGCCCATCAAAGGTACCCGACCGCGCAGCGATGACGCGGCCCAGGACCGGTTGCTGGCCGCCGAACTACAGGCCAGCGACAAAGACCGCGCGGAAAATCTGATGATCGTGGATCTGCTACGCAATGATCTGGGCAGCATTTGTGTGACTGGGTCAGTGCAGGTCGACAAACTCTTCGAGCTGCAAAGTTTCAGCAATGTACATCACCTGGTCAGCAGCATCAGTGGGACGCTGAGTACGGAACACTCCCCTCTGGACCTGCTGCGGAACAGTTTTCCGGGCGGGTCAATCACAGGGGCACCAAAACGGCGGGCGATGCAGATTATTGCGGAACTGGAGCCAGATGGCCGCAAAGTGTACTGCGGGGCCATCGGTTATATCGGTTTTGACGGCAGAATGGACAGCAATATCACTATCCGCACGCTGTTGTGCGAGGCTCCCGATATTCTTTGCTGGGGCGGTGGCGGCATCGTCGCCGACTCCGTTTGGAGCGCGGAATATCAGGAGAGTTATGACAAGATAAACAATATTATCAATGCACTATATCACCCTTCTAATCCAAAAAATGATTAGAAAGTCAGGTCGCGCGGGCTGCCCTTGATGAACTCTCTACGCAGATCATCGTACTCCTCAACGGAGGCAAACTGGGGGAACTCGGCAATCACATTGGCTGGCGCACGGAACAGCACGCCGACATCGGCTTCGGACAGCATGGTGGTGTCGTTATAGGAATCACCGGCTGCCAGCACGCGATAGTTCAACTCATGGAAGGCCTTCACGCACTGACGTTTGGGGTCTTTCTGACGCAGCTTGTAATCCACCACCATGCCCTTGTCGTCGGTGATCAGACGGTGGCAGAACAGGGTCGGGAAGCCGAGCTGACGCATCAGAGGCTGTGAAAATTCGTAGAAAGTGTCAGAGAGAATGACGACCTGGAAACGCTCGCGCGCCCAGTCGATGAACTCCCTGGCGCCTGGCATCGGTGTCATGCCCGCGATCACTTCCTGAATGTCCGGCAGGCCGAGTTTGTGCTCGGCCAATATGCGCAGACGCTGGCGCATCAACACATCGTAGTCGGGAATGTCGCGCGTCGTAGCGCGCAATTCCTCAATTCCGGTACGCTCGGCAAACCCAATCCAGATTTCCGGTACCAGTACACCTTCCAGATCAAGACAGACAACTTCCAACGCATTTCCCCTTCGCCAGTGGCTGAATTTTAAGACGCGTCAATGTACCCACATCCGCCGCCCTATGCAAGGCAAGCGGCAGGCTCGCAGCGGCACTGGCGGGTTTACCTGCCGGGGTAAATCATAGAGAATGGCCGCGCCCTCTTCAGACACTTCGGCATACTCTTTTTCAAATTTTCATACTGACCAACAAGTGATGCATCACATGATCAATGCACAGAATATCGCTGAATTAAATGCTCTTTTTCAGGACATGGAGCCCAAGGAAATACTCCGTCGAGTGCTCGCTGAGGTTCCCAATATCGCCATCTCTTTCAGCGGTGCCGAAGACGTGGCACTGGTGGTCATGGCCTGGAAGCTGAACAAGAACATCAAGGTCTTCAGTCTCGATACCGGCCGTCTGCATCCTGAAACCCTGCGCTTCATCGAGCAGGTACGCAAGCAGTACAAAATCGACATCCAGTTCCTCACTCCGGACGCACAGCGCCTGCAGGCACTGGTGAGCAGCAAGGGCTTGTTCAGTTTTTACGAGGACGGCCATGAAGAGTGCTGCGGCGTTCGCAAGATCGAGCCACTACGCCGCATGCTGGGCACGGTGGATGGTTGGATCACCGGGCAGCGCAAAGATCAGAGCCCGACCCGCTCACAGGTCGCCACCGCCGAATTGGACAAGGCTTTCTCGACGCCTGAAAAACCCCTGTTGAAGTTCAACCCCTTCGCCAACTGGACCTCCAAACAAGTCTGGGACTATATCCGCATGTTCGACGTGCCTTACAACTCTCTGCACGACAAAGGTTTCATCAGCATTGGCTGCGAACCCTGCACGCGCCCTGTGGGACCGAACCAGCACGAACGCGAAGGACGCTGGTGGTGGGAAGAAGCGACAGCCAAAGAATGCGGCCTGCACAAACCCGGCGTCATCGCCACGGACAACAAGCCGACCTGAATCCTCAGCCCGTCTGATGATGGACGGGAATGTCAGCCATCACGAACAGCGCATCGATCTCTGCCTGACTCTGGCAGGCCAGCACGGTATCAATGATGTCGTGCTGCAGATGAGGCGCAAACATGGTGATGAAATCCATCATGAAACCCCGCAGAAACGCCCCGCGCCGGAACCCGATGCGGGTGATGCTGTAATCGAACAGATGGCTGACGTCCACCGCCACCAGATCTTTATCTTTCTCCGCGTCATAAGCCATGCTGGCCACGATGCCGATACCAATCCCTAGCCGCACATAGGTCTTGATGACATCGGCATCGGCCGCCGTCACGACCACGCGCAGCGACAGGCCACGCTCACTGAAGGCCTGATCGAGCTTGGCCCGCCCGGTGAACCCCGAGACATAGGTGACAATCGGATAAGCCGCAATATCGGCATGACTCAGGCGCGCGACCTGTGTCAGCGGATGCTGCAAAGGCAGCAACAGGACGCGGTTCCAGCGGTAACAGGGCAACATCACCAGATCCCCCACCAACTCCATGGACTCCGTCGCAATCGCGAAGTCAGCCGTGCCCTGCGCCGCCAACTCCGCAATCTGCAGCGGCGTACCCTGATGCATGTGCAACGACACCTCGGGATACTTGCTGATGAAGCGCTGAATCACGGGCGGCAGCACATAGCGGGATTGGGTATGAGTCGTGGCGATGGACAGGCTGCCGGCATTGTCGGCGCTGAACTCCTGCGCGATGGCGCGAATGTTCTCAGCCCCCAGCAGTACTTCGCCAGCCGCCTCCAGAATGCGTTGCCCGGCCGGGGTGAGGCCCGTCAGATGCTTGCCACTGCGCACGAAAATCTGCACACCCAACTCGTCTTCCAGGAGCAGAATCTGTTTGCTTACACCAGGTTGTGAGGTGAATAGACTCTGGGCAGCAGCCGACACATTCATGCCCCGGCGGGCCACTTCCCAGATATAACGCAGTTGCTGCAGCTTCACGATCCTACCTTTTGCGAACCCTTTTGAGGAACCTGCTGCGGAACAGGCGGATTGTTGGCGACTCCACTCGGCACATGCCCGGTGGCGACATGATTGCGGGCAGACTCGCAATGGCCCTGCTGATCGTCGAAGAACACATCGGCGTCATAGGCGCTCAGGAAGGCGCCTTTGTCCATGCCACCGAGGAACAAGGACTCGTCGATGCGGATGTTCCAGGCCCGCAACGTCTTCACCACGCGCTCGTGAGTGGGCGCCGAACGCGCCGTCACCAGACAGGTGCGGATTGGCGATTCCCCCGGAGCAAATTCCATCTGCAACTGCTGCAAGGCCGCCAGAAAAGGTTTGAATGGGCCGCCGGAGAGCGGCCGGTTCGCCGCCAGCGTCTCGCTCTCGGTGAAGGCCTGCAGGCCGCTGGCCTTGTAGATACGCTCGGCTTCGTCCGAGAACAGCACGGCGTCGCCATCGAAGGCAAACTTGAGCTTACCCTCGGTGCTGGCCGTTACCGTGGACGGCAGAATGGTCGCAGCCGCGATGCCCAGCTCCAGCGCATGCCGCACATCACCGCCGTCGGTGGAGAGAAACAGATGGCTGTTGAAGGCCGCAATATAACGATAGGGACTGTCGCCACCGCAGAACGCAGCGCGGGTGATGTGCAGGCCATAGTGGCGAATGGAGTTGAAAACCCGCAGCCCCGTATCCGCACTGTTGCGGGACAGCAGAATCACCTCGACCCGCTCGGCCCCCAGCAGCTTGTTGAGATTGAGCAGCTTGTTCACCAGCCCGAACGCATCACCGGGGGCCAATGGCTCCTCCTCGTGAGCGATCTGATACTGCTGATACGCCTCCAGGCCCTGTTCTTCGTAGACCCGGTGACTGTCGCTCAGATCGAACAGCGCGCGCGAAGAGATCGCGATCACCAACTTGTCTACCCGCTTGTCCGCCATCGATTTACTCCTCATGCATCCTTGTGGGTGATTCATTGCGCGCAGGTCAGGCCCAGGCCGCGTAGATTACAGTATCCGGCCGGATTCTTGCCGAGGTATTGCTGGTGGTAATCCTCTGCATAATAAAATACTTCCAATGCTTTGATTTCAGAAGTGATTACCCCGTGACCCGTCGCATCAAGAAGCGGCTGAAAGCGGGTCTTGCTGTCGAGCGCCATAGCCAACTGCTGCGCAGTGGTGGTGTAGATCGCCGAGCGATACTGAGTACCGCGATCATTGCCCTGACGCATTCCCTGAGTCGGATCATGAGACTCCCAGAACAGTTGCAACAATCTTGCGTAGGAAATCACCGCCGGTCGATAGAACACGATGACGACCTCGGTATGCCCGGTGCGACCACTGCACACTTCTTCATAGGTCGGGTTCGCTGTGATGCCACCGGCATAGCCGACTGCCGTGCTGTAAACGCCTTCCTGGCGCCAGAACAACCGCTCGACTCCCCAGAAACATCCCATGGCAAACACGGCACTCTCCACGTCATCCGGCATGGTGCCCTGCAGAGGAGCACCATTCACGAAATGACGATTGCCTACGCGCATTGCCTGCGCCCTGCCAGGCAATGCCGTGGCTGCAGTTGGCACACTGTCAGGCTTGTTGAACAGCATATTGATCCTCCGACAGACGCCCGTGCCACGACACCTGAGCAGCTAGTTGAAAAGGTCTGCAAGGCCGATGGCGAAAGGCCCGGCGGCTTGAATGATAACCTTTGATGAGGCATGATCGCGCCTCGATCAAGGGCGCTGCGATGGAATATTTTGCCACCGCTTTATTATTACCCTGTACTGATTCTCCAAGACTGTAGCATGAAGTATGACTGGGAAGTCTGACCGGGACGCCCAGCCCTCCAAACTCTCCAATCTTTACACGACCACTGACCAAGGATCTATCCCATGACTTCCGCACTGATGAGCAACTATGGCAACCCTGAACTGGAATTCGACCACGGCACGGGTTGCTATCTGGTCACCGCATCCGGTGAGCGCTATCTGGATTTCACCATGGGAATCGCCGTGAATTGCCTCGGCCACTGCCATCCTCATCTGGTCGCCGCACTGCAGGAACAGTCACAGAAGATCTGGCACAGCTCTAACCTCTTCCGCATTCCCGGGACCGAGCGCCTGGCTCGCCGACTTGTGGACCTGACCTTCGCGGACCGCGTCTTCTTCAGCAATTCCGGCACCGAAGCGGTCGAGGCTGGCTTCAAGATCATGCGGCGCTACCATTACAGTCGTGGCGAGGCGCAGCGGGTGCGTATCATCGCATTGTCGCAGTCCTTCCACGGCCGTACCCTGGCACCACTGGCGGCCAGTGCCAACCCGCTGCACATCGAAGGCTTCCTGACCGGTGACCCCGGTTTCGACCAGGTTCCCTGGGGTGATATCGCCGCATTACGTGCCGCCATCACCGACACTACGGCGGGTGTCATTCTGGAGCCCATTCAGGGCGAAGGCGGCATCCGTGTCACGCCTTTCGACTACCTGCACCAGGTGCGTGAATTATGTGACGAGCTGGGCATTCTGCTGATGTTCGATGAAGTACAGTCGGGCGTGGGCCGTTCCGGCCACCTCTACGCTTATCAGGCATCGGGCGTCGCTCCCGACCTGCTGGCATCGGCCAAGGGCTTGGGCGGGGGCTTCCCGATCGGCGCCTGCCTTGCCACGGAACGCGTCTCGGCACCGATGGTGGCTGGCACTCATGGCAGCACTTTCGGTGGCAACCCACTGGCAACAGCGGTTGGCAATGCGGTGCTGGATGTCATCATGGCGCCTGGATTTCTTGAGGAGGTTATACAGCGCTCTGCTCAACTTTGTGACGGTCTCGCCGATATCATCGCGGACTATCCTGGCATTCTGACCCAGCAGACCGGCATGGGACTGATGATAGGAATGAAATGCGTCGTCAACAACGCCGATTTTGCCGCCGCGCTCAAGGAGGCAAAGCTGCTGGTTGTGAAGGCAGGCGGCAACTCCTTGCGGCTGCTGCCGCCCTTGAATGTCACCGCAGCAGAGATAGAGCAAGCCTTGACGACCATTCGCCAGACTTGTGCCTTGTGGCCGACAACCGGCAGTTGAAACGATCACTGAAATCAGTGTCAAAGAGAGTACTCGTGCAGTGATGCAGGGAACCCCGGCCAATGAGCAATACGTCCTACATCGAAACCGCTGCCCGCCCCCCGGGAGACGATGAGCTGTGGACGCTGCTGGACCTGTCCGCCGATTGCTACTGGCACGAGAACACAGACTATCTCTGCACCTTTCTGCGCTTCAGCAGCGCCTACCGGGGTGATGCAACACTGAACCGCCTGCGCGACACCACGCTGTGGGATCTGGGAGGTACGGTCGTCGGCGCTGTCGAGAACTGGGAACCACATCAAGCATTGCGCGACCGACGTCTGCCCTTTGCGAATCTGGTCTGCAAACTGCCTCCTGAACACGACGATTCCCCTTCTCGATATTTGAATGTCAGCGGTCATCCCCGGTTTAGCGCAGCAGGTCATTTCATCGGCTACCACTGCGTTGCCCGTGACATCAGCACTCAAGTGCAGAACGAACTATCGCTGCGACGCTTCCGGGCCGCCATGGATATGTCTGGTGACATGATCTATCTGGTGGACCGTGCTTCCCTCAAATTCATCGATGTCAACGATACCGCCTGTCGCAATGCCGGGGTGACGCGTGCCGTCATGCTGACTCGCGGCCCCGTCGACACCCTGACAGGAAGTGCCGAAGAGCTGATCGCGCGCTATGACAAACTGATTGCCGAACGCTCCACAAGTCGTATCGAAACTACCGGGGTGAGCCCGGCAGGACGCCCGGTCAATCTGGAGACCCACAGTCGCGCCACCAACATCGACGGTCGCTGGATCATCATTGGCATCACCCGCGATATCACCCGGCGCAAGCAGTCGGAACTGGCAGCCAAGAAGCTGCAGCAGATGTATTCCGCCCTCAGTGATACCAACGCCGCCATTCTGCGGGCAGACTCACCTGCCACCTTGTTTCAACGTGTGTGCGATGCGGCCATCAAGAGCGGCAAATTCAGTGTCGCCACCATTCTGGTGGCGGATGCTGAACAGCAGTTGCGCGCGGTCGCCTCCTCCGGCGCCGCTGCCCCGATCATGACGGATATGAAGATATCAGCCAGCGAAGCAGTGGCCGAAGGGCGTGGCCTTGCGGGAACCGCGTTCCGGAGCGGACAAGCTTGTATCAGCAACGACTTCCTGAACGACGAGCGCACGCAAGCCTGGCACGAGATAGCCCGGTTGCAGGGCATTGCTGCCGCAGCCTCCTTCCCCTTGTTCACCAGCAAGGTGGCAACAGCGGTATTACTTTTCTATTCCACTGAACAGAACCCTTTTGATGCTGAAATCGTCGGCCTGCTGCAAAGCATGGCGGACAACCTCTCGTTCGCTTTGGAGAACTTTCAGCATGAAGAACAGCGCAGGGCCGCCGAATCGGTACTGCGCGAGAGCGAGGAGCGTTTCCGCAGCCTGACACACCTCTCCTCTGACTTTTACTGGGAACAGGATGCCGGCCTGTGTTTCATCAAATACGAGGGCAAGATCGTGGGTGACAGCAACACCCGCGCTGTCTCAGAGCTGATTGGCAACCATCTGTGGAACATGCAGAGCCTCACGCCGACGTCCATGAGCTGGGAGCAGTTCCGTGCGCTGCTCCGCCAGCATGAACGCTTCCGGGACTTCGAGTTCAGTTTCCAGAATGCTGATCAGGTGGTGTACCACATGTCGCTCAGCGGGGAACCGATCTTTGACGAACAAGCACAGTTCTGTGGTTACCGAGGCATCGCCCGGGATGTGTCTGATCGCAAGCGTATCTCGGATCACATCAAATATCTGGCCACCCACGACCACCTGACCGGGCTGCCAAACCGGGTGATGTTTACCGAGTTGCTGGAACAAGCCACCCGCGTGGCGGCACGCTACAGCAACCGAGCCTTCGCGCTGTTCTTCATCGACCTGGATCGCTTCAAACTCATCAACGATACCTATGGGCACCACATGGGCGATGCGTTGCTGAAAGAGGTCGCACTGCGTCTGCGGATGCCGTTGCGTGCCAGTGATGTCGTAGCGCGATTGGGTGGTGATGAGTTCGTGATCCTTCTGCAGGAGCTGACGGATCGCAAGAAAATCAGCAAAGTGGCGCACAACGTCCTCAACGCGTTTGCCGAACCCATCATCATTCAAGGCAAAGAGTGCCGAGTAACGGTCAGTATCGGCATCAGCATCTACGGGGTGGACGCGCTAGACGAAGAAACCCTGATGAAACACGCGGATGCCGCAATGTACGTTGCCAAGGAAGAAGGCAAGGACAACTTCCAGTTCTATTCGCGCAGTATTCACCTACGCACCCAGGGCAAGCTGGATCTGGAAGTGAATCTGCGCACGGCTCTGAAGCAGAATGAATTGTCACTGCACTACCAGCCCAAGCTCAACTTACGCAGCGGCATGATCGCCGGAGTGGAAGCCTTGCTGCGTTGGAAGAGTCCACTGCTAGGCAGCATTTCCCCGGAGCGCTTCATTCCTGTCGCCGAAGAAAACGGCATGATCATTCCTATCGGGGAATGGGTCCTGACCACGGCCTGTCTGCAGTCCATGGCATGGCAGCAGGAGGGGCTGTTCCCTTTCTGCATCTCGGTCAATCTGTCGGCCAGACAGTTCAACGATCCCGAGCTGTTGCACAAGGTCAAGGCGGCCCTGCAACTCTCCGGCATGTCTGCTCATCAGCTGGAACTGGAAATCACCGAGAGTCTGGTCATCAATCATCCGCGCCGCGCTATCAAACTGCTCGAAGAGATGAAAGCGCTGGGCTTGAAACTGGCACTGGACGATTTCGGGACGGGCTACTCGTCACTCGGGCAACTGAAGCATTACCCGGTCGATACGCTGAAAATAGATCGCTCTTTCATTCAGGAAATCCCCCAGGACGAAGACGACAAAGCCATTACCAAAGCCATCATCTCCATGGGCAAAACCCTGGGGCTGACAGTCGTTGCAGAGGGGGTGGAAACACGTGAGCAATTGGATTTTCTAAGGGAACAGGACTGTCAGCACATTCAGGGCTATTTCTTTCAACGCCCCCTGCCCGCCGATGAATTCCTCATCTGGTGCAGAAACCATGATCCGCAGAAATTCCTGCAGAGTCTCTCTTGAGCTTGAAACGCCGACACGCTTACTGCCAGCCGCCGTCCTGCAATTCCTGCCACGCCTCGTAGCCACCATCCAGGCTGTAAGTCTGGACAAAACCATTCTCGGAAAAATACGCGGCAGCGCTTTGACTGGCATTGCCGTGGTAACAGCAAACGATCAGCGGGCGTTGATGATCACTGCTCTGAATGAAATCATCGACGTTGTCAGCGGTGATGTGCACCGCATTCTCGATGCAACCGGCAGCGTAGGATTGCGGGTCACGGATGTCGACGACGAGCGCCTCATTGGCAAGCAGGTCGCGCGCCTGCTGGGCACTGATTCTGATAAAACTCACTGGTGATTCCTCTTGAACGGCAGCGTTATTCTGTTGGTCGGCAACCCGGCTGCGGCGCACATTAACAGGGATAAAAACGCCTGACAATCACTGTTCCCGGCCCTGCCAGCCCGGTTGTATAAGAAAAAAGAGCTGCTATACTCGCCGTCATGAATTTTTTGACGTCACACCCCGTAGAGTCACTGCGCCCGGAATCAACACGGGTTGTGCGTGCCTTCCCTCTTCAGGCGATCAGGGCAGGTATCCACGCTCTCCTGATCGCCTGTTGAACGCTGTCCTGGACAGTCGCTTCAGTCAGTAATTCGTACCCAATTACATTAGATAATGCACCGGCACTTTTACCGGTCACAACTTATTGATACCCGAAAGGTTTTATAGCATGGCAGCCAATTCAATTACCCTATCCGAAACGGATTACGCACGTCTCACTGCACTGGTCAATTCAGGAGCAGTGCTTGCAGAAGCTCTGGAGCAGGAGATCGAGCGGGCCACTATCCTGCCTGACCGCAAGTTGCCCAAAGACGTGGTCAGCATGTTCTCTACCGTGCAGTACCGCAACGCGGAAACCAACGCCATCAACAGCGTCACGCTGGTCTATCCTGCCGAAGCCGATGTCAACGCGGCCAAAGTCTCGGTGCTGGCACCGATCGGCGCGGCCTTGATTGGACTGCGGGTAGGTCACCATATCAATTGGGCGCTTCCCAACGCCAAGACCGTACGCCTGGAGGTCATAGGAGTCACACAGTCCGCAGCAGAGCGACAGTCATGAGTGCGGCCGGTAGCCGGGTACAGTTCTGGAATCACCTGCTGACGGCTGCGGAGCTGATTGATGCCCTGCCCGGCAGCGAGTCCGACCCGGTGGTCATGGCACTACTCATGGAACAGCTGGAGACCATCAGTGAGGCGTTCGGCGATACTGCCGATCCGGTGGAAAACTTCGAAGAATTTGTCGTCATCAAACTCAGCCAGGCCATTCACGCTGCCTTGTGCAGCCAACAGCGCTGATATCAGACCTTCGCGACGGCATGGTCGTAATACCAATCCAGCGCCGTAGCAGCCTCCATCGGTCGGGCAATCAGATACCCCTGTGCACGTTCGCAGCCAACCGAGCGCAGAAATTCCAGCACACGCGGATCCTCGACTCCTTCCGCACTGGTGCATAGGCTAAGACTTTGCCCCAACTCCACAATCGAGCGAATTACCGCACGCGATTCCCCTGACTGCAGTGCCGTCATGACAAACGACTTGTCGATCTTGATCTCGGAAAACGGCAGGCGCACCAATTGCAGCATGGAGGAAAACCCTGTTCCGAAGTCATCAATGGAGAGCAGAAAGCCTTTCAGACGCAGACGGGTCAGCAGATCCAGCGACGCCACCGGATCCTCCATGGTGCTGGTTTCAGTCAATTCACAGATCAGATTGCCAGGCACCATGCCCAGGCTGGCACACAGGTCCGCCATTCGGTCAGCCAGCAGGAGATTCTTGAGATTGCGGGCAGAGATGTTGACGGAGAGTTGCAGGTTGCTGCCTGCAAAGTGAGTCGCAAACCAGCTGAGCGATTTCTGCACCACCTTGTCTGTCAGCGGATCTATCAGCCCGCTGGATTCCGCCATCGGAATAAAGTCATTGGGCATGATCAACCCACGCTGTGGATGTTGCCAGCGCACCAGCGCCTCGAAACCCACCGGGGTGTTGGTCAGGCAGTCAATCTTGGGCTGGTAAACCAGGAATAATTCATCCTCTTCAATGGCACGCTGCAGTTCCGCTTCGTGCACCGCACGCGCGTCCTGACTCTCGGCCAGACCAAGGCTGCCGTGTTCGTCATCCGCAGTGCGACGGGCTGCCGGGCTGACGTTCAGCAAGGACTGCAGCATGGACGGTTTGAAGGGCTTCGAGAGAATTCCCACGATGTTCAAGTCGTGTTCTGCTGCAGAACGACTGGCTGCATCAAGCACCCGGGAGCCCACACCGCTGCTGATGATGATTTGTGCTTTGCAGCCACGGTGGGAAAGTTCGACCATGACCTCTACGCCATCCATTTTCGGCATGACCAGATCGAGGACAATATGCGTAGGCTGCCACTTTTCCAGCAGCGTGAAAAACTGCTGCGGCTCATCGGTCGCGATGCAATCCCAACCAACGTTCTCGGCAATGAAAGCAATGGTCTTACCGACCATGAGATCATCATCAAGAATCAACAATCGTTTGTCCGCCACAGTTCTCTTCCCTTGTTTGTCAGGCAGCGACGATAACCCGGTCCCTTCCCTCATTTTTGGCTCGATACAATGCCGCATCGACACGCGCTATCAGTGTGAACAATTCTTCGCCGCTGCGATACTGGGCCACCCCGCAACTGAGCGTGACACGAATGTCCTCTCGTCCGAAGTTCACGGCTTGTTTCTTCACGGCCTTGCGAATCACGTCGGCACGTTCAGCGGCCTCGTCACTGGTGCAGTCCGCCAACAGCAGCAGAAACTCCTCTCCGCCCCAGCGGCACAAGGTATCTGCTTCACGACTGTTGGCGCGGATCATGTCGGCCACGGAGCGAATGACCAGATCACCGGCCTGATGCCCGAAGGTGTCATTGACCTCCTTGAAATGGTCGATATCGATGCTGATCATGGCAACCTGTTTATTGCGACGCCGGGCACTGCGCAGTACCTGAGCGAAAATGGAGTCGAAAACGTGACGATTGGCAGCGCCGGTGAGACTGTCGGTGGTCGCCATCTCCTCCAGACGTCCCTGATAAGACTTGAGCGTGAAATGCGCGATCAGCAGCACCAGCGCCATGATGGCCAGTGACAAACCAATGTTGATGACCAGCGTGGTCTCGATACGGTTTTCTGCAGCACCGTCGTGCTCCTCAACCATGAGATACCAGTTGAACTCCGGCACCAGGCGGCTGTTGACATAGACGGTCTGTCCATCGTCTCTGGTATAACTGAGAGAGGCGCTGGGAGACGTCAATATCTGCGTTGCAATGGCGCCCATGCCCGGCCTGTCCTGCAGACCTTGCTCGGCAGCATCAGATACCTGATTAAGGGCAATCCGCCCTTCTCTGTCGACAAAGTAGATCTGTCGACCATAACGTTCCTGATAGGAGTCGATCAACTGGGTGACGGCGCTGACCGCCAGCCCGACACCGGTGACACCGAGATAGTTGCCTTCACTGTCCAGCACCCGGTAATTGATGAAGATGCTCAGACGGCTGCGATCAGCCGTGTCGATATCAACATTGATTTCATAGGGCTCACGCAGGGAACGGACCCGAAAATACCAAGCATCCTCTGGATTTTCCGCACTGACCGTCTTGATGATGCCATCCGGGTGATAGTAGTTAAGGGTGCGGTCTGAGACGAAAAACGCTGTGATAGTGCCGTATTCCTGCTGGATTTGCTGCAGGTAGAGACGAATACGTTCCGCGTCCTGCTCGCCTCCCGCCGTCCAGTCCTGCACAAAGGTGTCACTTGCCATCAATGATGAAATGAGGATGGGACGCAGCAAATCACGCTGAATCTCTGAATAGATATTGTCACTGGTCAGCGGCAGCATCTGTTCGGAGATGTTTTTGGACAAGGAATCCCGTGCCACAAAATAGCTGGTCAGACTCGTGGCCAGAAAACCAACCACCATCAGTGCGGTCAGAGTGACCACAAAAAGAAATTTCCTGCGTTGCATGATCAACGTCACTAGCCGTAATTACGATGGTCCAGTGTAACAAACTATCCGCACCATGGTCAGTCCCTGAGCAAGCCCTGATCACGAGCACTGTGTTCGGCAAAACTTCCGTCAATTCTCTGGCTCAAGTTCTTGTAGGCAGTGCCGTTAAAAGTTTCATACAGGCCTCTTTCGAACAGGTGCACAACATGGCGACAAGAAAACTTTTCCCGGCAAGTGACAAACTCGTATCCACCACGGATGCCAGAGGCCTGATCCTTTACGCCAACAAGGGGTTTGTCGATATTTCCGGTTTCACCGCACAGGAGCTGACTGGCTCGCCTCACAACATCGTCCGCCATCCGGACATGCCCAAGGCCGCGTTCAAAGGCCTGTGGGGAAACATCAAGCAAGGCAAACCGTGGATGGGAATGGTGAAGAATCGCTGTAAAAATGGCGATTTTTACTGGGTCGACGCCTATGTCACGCCGATACTGGAGAAAGGTGCGATCATCGGTTTCCAGTCAGTGCGCACCGCGCCGCAAGAACGTCATGTCGATAATGCTCACGACCTCTATCAGAGGATTCAGACGCCCGGCAGTGAAACGCGGCATCTGCGTGGCATCAGCTTCAGACTCAAAGTCGCCCTCGCCTATCTGCTCTCGGTTGTCGGTGTCACACTTTCCCTGAGCCTGCCAGGCATCGGGACCATGGCAGGCATTCTGTTAGCGGCGCTCAGCATTCTGACAGGCGGAGGATGGTTGCTATACCTCGGCAGTCTTTGGAATGATGTGCTGCAACGCTGCAAAGAAATCCATGACGATGACCTGGCACGCTTCATCTACACCGGTCGCAATGATGAGATTGGCTCAGTGGCTCTGGCGCTGAAATCCCAGGAGTCCAAGATCAGCACCATTCTCAGCCGCATTCAGGATACCGCCAGCACTCTCGACACGCTTTCCAGCAGCGCCAACAATTCCGTCCTCAAAACCGACCAGGCGATACAGGATCAACAAGTCGAGATCAGTTCCGTGTCGTCGGCCGTACACGAAATGTCCTGCGCCATTCTCAGTGTTTCCGAGAATACAACCCAGACCTCGGACGCTGCCGAGCAGGCCGATCAGAGCGTGGATGTCGGTCGGCATTCCATTGACGAGAGCCTGACTGCTACCAGTCAGCTCGCAGACTATATCGACGAAGTCTCGCGCACGATTGAACAGTTGGGCGTCGACAGCAAAGCTATCGGTTCGGTCATCGATGTGATCAACACGATTGCGGGGCAGACCAATCTGCTGGCACTGAACGCCGCCATTGAAGCAGCCCGCGCTGGCGAGCAAGGCCGGGGATTTGCGGTGGTTGCCGACGAGGTACGCACACTGGCGCAGCGCACGCAGGACTCCACCATCGAGATCAAGGATATCGTCTCGCGCATTCAGGACAGCACCAAAGCGTCGGTGCAGAGCATGGCGATTGCGCAGGAAAAAGCGCAGCAGTGTGTGAGCTTCAATCAGAAAGCGGGCGGCTCCTATTCACTGATCAGCGATGCCGTCTCAATGATTCACAACATGACGCAACAGATCGCTGCAGCACTGGAACAGCAGAGTCGCACGTCCGAAGAGATCAACCGCAACATCATTAATATCCAGAATCGATCCGAAGAAACCGCCACCGCTTCTCGCGCCACCGCCGAAACCAGTGGGAAGTTACGTCAGAGTATTGGTTCCACACGTGAAATGGTTCGACAGTTCAGCAACTGAGGCCTTGGGCGGGCGGTAGCTTGGTACACTGCCGCTCGCCATGTTTCAGGCCACTTGTGTCAGGTCTCATCTGCTGAATCGCAGTCAAAATAACGTCAGACTTATTGCAATTGAATCTGTTGAAAACTGGTAACCACCGGATGATTGGTCTTCAGCTTGACCCGCTCCGGATCCAGTGACGTGTCCTGTGGCCGGATCACCCAGGTCGTGCACATACCCGCCTCTGCCGCCGCATCCAGTTCCTGCCGATCATCGGAAATAAACAGAATGGCGCGTGCAGGGAGTGCGATGGCACTGGCGATCTTGCGGTAGGTTTCCACTTCATGTCTGGCGCCCATGGCACCGTCAAAATAGCCAGAAAACAGCAAGCGCATGTCACCCGAATCGGAATACCGGAAAAACAGTTGTTGCGCTTTCACTGCACTCGCTGAAAAAACGTAAAGATTGCGCTCTTCTTCCAACCAGTGTTGCAGGACCTCTGGCACATCCTCATAGACATGCGCCAGAAACAGGCCTTGTTTATAGGCTTTTTCCCAGATCATGCCTTGCAAAGTCTGCAGCTCAGGGTCTTTCTTGTCGTCGCGAATCCACTGTTGCAACAACCGGATCATGCCTTCCAGATCGTGCATCGGCATGCCAGTGCTGGCGCTGAGGCGCAACAGTACGCGCGATACATCACGCTCTTCACGCTGTTCACGCAGGAATGGACCAATGTGCTTGAGAGAATACGGATAGAGGACATTCTGCACAAAACCGATACCACTGGTGGTACCTTCAATGTCCATCACGATGGCTGCAATCTTCATCAAGTCTCCAATATTAGCTGCGTCGTGATTATAGCCCGGATTCAATCCAGCCTGCACACCAGTCCTTTGAGATAGAGACTTTCCGGAAACGGCAGCCCCACCGGATGATCCGCCGCCTGATGCAGATAATACTGAATCTGCCCCTGCCGTCCGGCATCGAGTACGGCGTCGGCAGTAATCTTCTGAAACAGCGGCAGATCAATGGCGCCCGAACAGGAGAACGTCACCAGCAAACCACCAGGGTTGAGCAGCGCCGCTGCCTGCAGCGCGACATCCTTGTAAGCACGCGCGGCACGTTTGAACTGTGCCTTGGTTTCCGCGAACTTGGGCGGATCGAGGACAATCAGATCGAAGTGGCGCTGTGCCTGTTTGAATTCACGCAGAATCTCGAAGACGTTGGCGTTGGTGAGCGTGTATTGCGCTGGCGTAAAACCATTACGCTGGAAATTTTCCTGCGCCAGCTCCAGCGAGGGAGCTGAGGAATCGATGTTCACTACATGAGTGGCGCCGCCTTGCAGTGCGGCGATACCGAAGCCGCCGGTGTAGCAGAAGCAATTGAGGACACTGCGACCCTTGGATAATTCGCGCACGCGCTCGCGGTTATCGTATTGATCCAGATAGAAACCAGTCTTGTGGCCGTGCGCAATACTCAGCACATACAAGCGGCCCTGCTCGTTGATCTCGACCAACGCTGGCGGCTGCTCTCCCCACAACAGTCCCTGCGCCGGTTCCAGACCTTCACGGGCGCGGACAGCCGCCTCAGAGCGCTCGTAGACGCCCTTGCAGGGAACCAGTTTGCGCAGGTGCTCGACGATCTCGGTCTTCCATTTTTCCACGCCCGCGAACAGGAACTGGCAGACCAGAAAATCACCGTAACGATCCACGATCAAACCGGGCAGATCATCGGATTCCCCGTAAACTATGCGACATCCGGTGCGCTGCGGATCACTGAGCATTGCTTCTCGTCTGGCGACGGCGCGCTGCAGTCGATCATGAAAGAACGCACTGTCGATCTCGACTTCTGCGCCGAAAGTCCACATGCGGGCCCGAATCTGGGAACTCGGTGAATACGCCGCGAGGCCGAGCAATTTGCCACCGGCATCCACCACTCGCACAGTCTCACCGGAACCGGGGTTACCCGACAGCCGTTCGATGGCGCCGGAAAATACCCAGGGATGACGACGCACCAGGGAGGACTCCCGGCCTTTGTTCAGATGCAGTGTTTTCATGAGTTCCAGAGGCCAATTGGCGTTCAAGGTAGGACGAGGCGCGGATTCTACTCTTTTTGGGGGTTTGCTCAAAGCCGCCGTGCCAGCAGATGCTGATAACGCCCCAGTGAACGATAGGGTTCCTGACGGGAAAGCTCCAGTTCCAGTGCCAACAGCTCCTGCTCTGGCATGGCACGCCCCTCCGGGGTCAACAGCAGATCATGAAACACGCGGATGCCACTGTGACAAAGAATTTGCCAATGAGCCTGCGCTAACCAGGTCAATACTTGTTGCGGGTCCAGAGGCCGGGTCGGTGTGAGGCTGCCCGCACTGGGCACGAAACGGTTGTCGAGAATAGGCGAGCGTTTCCCGCGCAGCAGATTTTTCATCACCATGCCATGGCGGTTATAGAACGTCAGGGACAGATAGCCACCCGGCTTCACCAAAGGTAATAGTGCTCGCAGCAACCCCTCCTGATCGGCGACCCACTCCAGCAATGAATGGCACAGCACCAGGTCGAAGGGTGTGCGAATGCCATTCTGCACAGCGGCCATCATCTCTTGTACGGAACCGTGGACAAACTCCACCGTGGAGAGTGCCATATCTGCCGCTTGTGTTTGCGCCAGTTTCAGCATTTCAGAAGAAATATCACACAGTGTCAGGTGATGTCCGCAAGCCGCCAGTTGCAACCCGAACTGGCCCTGCCCACCTCCGGCATCCAGAATACGTAAGGGCGCAGAAGCGCTGTTGCCTGCCTGCAGAAACGCAGGTATGAATTCCTCAAAATCGCGGCGCAGGATCGCGAGACGCAACTCCCCTTTCAAACCGCCATAGACATTGCGGGCAAAGCGAGGCGCCAGGTCGTCGAAATTGCGGTCGCTTGCAAAGCAGACCGGCGGGCGCTGGCGTGGCGGAACTTTCATTCAGTTGACCACAACCCCGGTGGTATCCAACTCCACAATGGGGTACCCCAATTCAGCGAGTGACTCGCCAATTACCGCTTTATCACCCACCACCAGAATCAGCATGCGCTCCAGAGGCAATTTCTCACTCGCCAATGCATTGATTTCCTCTTGCGTGATGGTGTTGATGATTTCGCTTTGGCGGCTCACAAAATCCGCCTCCAGGTCATAATCCAGAATGTCGCCTAGGAACAGGGCCTTCTGGCCCGGAGTCTCGTAATTAAGCGCGTCGTTCTGGCCAACAGCGGCGCGCATGAAACTCAGTTCCTCGGCGCGAATGCCCGTGTCACGAAAAGCAGATATCTCATTGACAAACTGGCGCACCGAGTCGGCAGTGCTGTCTGTGCGAACACTGGCCGAGGCGCTGTAGGGCCCTGGATAACGAGTGCTGGAGAAAGCACTCCGGGCGCCATAGGTGTAACCCTTGTCCTCGCGCAGGTTGAGATTGATGCGACTGCTGAACGCGCCACCGAGCACGTAATTCATCAGCGAGCTTTTGAAATATTCGCCCGTGGCATCGTAGGGCATATCGGTCACATAGCCGATGCGAATCTCGGACTGCGCCGCGCCGGGCTTGTCTACCAGATACAAGGTGTTAGCAGAGACGGTGTTAGGGGCACCGGGCGTTGGCAGCGCCGGTTGCTCACGCAAGGCCATTGCCGTCTGCTGCAAGCCATCCAGGAAGGCCAGACCGGGCAGCACCTGCGTCTGCTCCACCGCGCCCACCACCACAATCTGCAAAGCCTCGGTCGCCAGACTGCTACGTGCGAACGCCTCGATGTCAGCTAGAGTGACGGCCTCCAATGTGTCGATGCGGCCATCCACTGGCACAGAGAAACTATGGTCTTCGCCATACAACAGTTTTGCAAACACCTCACTGGCAATGGCGTTCGGCTGTTCTCTGGAAGCCTGCAGCGATTCGATCTGCTGGCGACGCAGACGATCAAGATTCTCCTGAGTGAATGCTGGTGTCAGGAGTCGTTGTTCCAGCAATGCCAGCGTGGCATCAAGATTGCGACTGAGACTGTTCACAGTGACGGTCATGCGTTCACGCGCAGCACTGACGCTGATCCGGCTCCCCAGTTTCTGCAGTTCTACTTCAAACTGTTCGGCGCTCAACTGCTCGGTACCTTCGTTCAACATGGCCGCTGTCAGACGCGCCAATCCGTAGTTTTCCGGTGTGTTGAGCAGGTGCCCACCGGCAAAACTAAAGCGCAGAGTGACGGTAGGAATTTCGTTGCTGACCGTGCCGATGATCTGCGCACCGTTAGCCAGCTGCTCGCGCCAGAATGGCGGCACCGGGACCAGTGGTGTCTGCCCGGCACCAGGGCGTGCAGCGCGATCAAACGTATCCGTCACCGGCCGTGGTTCCAGATCATCGAGCGACGTATCGGTCACGCGCAGAGCGGGTGTCGGCGTGAAATTATCCGGCTGCGTTCGTGCATCTGGCTCGTCACGAGTCAGTACGCTGAGCAACACGGCAGGTTTGCCTGCGATGTATTGATTGAAAACGCGCAACACATCTTCTCTGGTCAATGCACGCAGAGCGGCGATCTCCTGCGGCAGATAATCCGGATTGTCGAGCAGGTAGTCGTAGAGCGCCAGGCGTGACGCTTTGCCTTGCACACTCTCCAATCCGTTGATCAGCGAGGCTTCGGTCTGACCTTTGAAAGTCTCCAGATCTTCGTCGGTAATGGACTCGGCATTGAAGTCCGCGAGTATGGTGCGGATATCCGTTTCGAACTGCGCCAGATCTGCGCCGGGGAAAGCCTGCACTTCCAGACTGAACATCCCCCCCAATTCCTGCGCGCTGTTCGAAGCACTGGCATCGATGGCGCGATTACTCAACACGAACTGCTGATAGAACAGCGACTTTCTGCCACCACCGATAATGTCTGCCAGTGCCGCCAGGGGCACACGGTCCGGATGCGAATAGGGCACCGAAGGATAGGCCAGTATCAACAAGGGAAAACGGATGTTCTGATCGACATAGGAAATGTAGCGATCCTGATCGAGCACGATAGGCGTCGGCACCGCGCGCTCGACGGCAGGCCCTGCTGGAATGCCACCGAAATATTTGTCGATCAACGTCAGCGTACTGCTCTCGTCCAGATTCCCGGCCACGATCAAGGTGGCATTGTTCGGTCCGTACCAACGCAGGAAAAAGTGACGCAAATCCTCCAGCGTTGCAGCATCCAGATCTTCCGGATAACCAATCACCGGCCAGGAGTATGGATGTCCGGACGGATACAGCGCCGCCGTCAATTGCTCATAGACGCGCCCATAGGGACGGTTCTCGACATTCTGCCCGCGCTCGTTTTTCACCGTGGCGCGCTGATTCTCGAATTTCTCCTGCGTCACGGCCTCCAGCAGAAACCCCATCCGGTCTGCTTCCAACCAAAGAATGGTTTCCAGCTGATTGCTCGGCACGGTCTGGAAATAATTGGTGCGATCATTACTGGTTGAACCGTTCAACGAACCACCGGCCTCAGTGACAATCTGAAAATGTTCGTCATCGCCGACATGGGCCGAACCCTGAAACATCATGTGCTCGAAGAAGTGCGCAAAGCCGGACCGCTGCGCCTCTTCGCGAGCCGAGCCCACATGGTAGGTGATGTTGACGTGTACCAGCGGGTCAGAGTCGTCTTCATGCAGCAGCACCGTCAGCCCATTGGGGTAGACGAATTTCTTGTAAGGAATGACGATGTCGGCGCCGCTGCCGGTAACGGTTTCGACCAGTTCATAACTGCCTGGCGCTGCGGCGGTATCGGTAGCGGGTGTATCAACAGTGCTGGTATCAGAAGTGTTGTCGGAGCAGCCGATCAGCGCCACGGCGCTGAGCACAAGGATAAAGAAACGATGCATGAAGTCCTCGCAGGAGGTGACTGAACGAGCCGGAGTTATAGCGCTTTCTGCCAGAAAAGGCCAGAAAGCGCGGTCAGCGGTCACGCTACTGACCTGTGGGAGCTGGCTTGCCAGCGATGTTGTCATCCTCCTGATGTGTCACCAGCCAAAGCGCCACCACCGTCAACGCAGTGCCCGTCAGCGTGACCGGTGTCATGGGTTCGTCAAACAACAGCCACGCCATGACGGCCGTCACTGGCGGCGTCAGGTAAAGGTAGCTGGTCACACGCGTTGCCGCGCCATCTCGAATCATGATGAACAGCAGCGTAATCGCACCCATCGACAGAGCTAATACTGACCAGAGTAAAGACGCCAGCAAGGCCGGTTGCCAATCGATCTCACGGGTCTCGAACAACAACATCAATGGCACACACAACAACGCTGACGCGCCGAACTGAATCACCGACCCTGCGCGCAAATCGAAGTCCGGGCAGTAACGTTTCTGATAAAGCGTGCCGATGGTGATGCTGACAAGCGCGATGCTAGCCAGCCCCAGACTCGCAAGCGTCAGGCCGATCAGCGAAAACTTCGCCATCACCACCATGGCGACTCCAGCAAACCCCGCCAGCAATCCAAACCATTGCCGCACCAACACTCGTTCGGACACCAGCGCCGCCAGCCATGCGGTAATAATCGGTTGCAGCGCCATGATCAGCGCGGCCAGGCTCGATGACATGCCAAGCTTGACCGCCGCCCACACCCCTCCCAGATAACCGGTCTGCAGCAACAACCCTGCCAGTGCGATATGCCCCGCCTGCGACAATGAAGGCCATCTGGCCCGCCACCACAGTGCCACGGGTAACATGCAGATCACTACACCCACGAAGCGCAGAAACAGAAAAGTCATCGGCTCTGCATAAGGCATGGCGTAGCGCGCGACGATGAAGCCGGTGCTCCAGAGCAAAACGAAAACAAAGGGAATCAGACGCTGCAGGGAGGCTGGCATAGGATGCTTTTACACGTACAGCTCATCGACATAACGCTGCACTGCCACATCCCAGGAGAAGCGGCTGGCCGCCGCCGCGCGACGAATTTTCTGCCATGGTGCCGGGCGTCCTATGGTAGCGCAGGCCTGTCGGACTGTTTCCAGCATGTTCTCAGCCTGCAACCTCGGAGTATCGCCAGAGAAACCAAAACCATTGACGCCATGCTGCACGGTGTCACGCAGCCCGCCGACATGATGCACGATGCACGGTGTGCCCGCTCGCATCGCCAGCATCTGGCTGATTCCACAAGGCTCGTAACTGCTTGGCATCAGAAACAGATCACCGGTGCTGTACAGCACATCGGCCAATTCCTCGGAGAAACCGCGCAAGAACAGAAAATTATCATGGCGCCTCATGACCGAGGTGAAGAAATGTTCGTACTCCTCGTCACCGCTGCCAATCATGATGAGCACGCCATCACCGAGGTCCTGCAGCAGACGTTCAAGTGCTGTGCCTTCCAGAGCACCTGCTGCCGTGGCAGCGCTCCCATTGCCACTGACCGGCTCGCGCAGCAAACGACATTTTTGTCCCGTGATACGACCGACCGACGTCAACGTGACGGTGATGGCCCGGCGCCGTCGACGCCATTCTGCAAGCCGCAACTGCGCATAGAAATGCGCGGCAGGCACCTGTTGACGCTCCCCTACCCAGCTCAGCAGACAACGCTCAATCAGATCCAGCAGTTGTGTTCGCGAACGCTGAGGTGCTGGCGTGATGTCGTAATCGCAACCGTTGAGGATACCGATCAAACGCCCTTGCATTTCCAGCTTCTGCAGATCCCGCTCCAGACCCTCACCGCCGATAAAACCGTGGGCCAGATCGGTCGGCACCAGTATCTCTCGCGCGTAGCTGGGCGACACCACATGCACACGGTCCGCATGCAGAATGCCGGCACGCATCAGGTTGACGCAGTCCCAGTGGACAGGGTCTTGAATGGAGGCCAGCTCCGGCACCAGTTCGGGAAACCAACTGTGCAGAGAAGAACCATCTCCGGAGAGAGGTCGCACGCCCTGCAGGGAAAGATTGTGAATGGTGTAAACCACAGGAATCGTGCGCAACGCCTGATACGCCGTGGCGTAACGACGCAACACCGCCAGCAGCGCCGCATGCCAGTCATGCAGGTGCAGGACATCCACTTTACCGAGTTTCTGCGTTCGCAGCAGCTCGCACACGGCGACGCAATAGAGTGCAAATTTATGTGCGTCAGTCGCGAAGGGCCCGTAATGATCATTGCAATAAATGGCACCCGCCCCGCAGGCACCAAACAAGGGGTGCTCCAGCACGTAATGAGTGACACCGGCATCAGTGGCCGATTTTTTTCCGCGCGCGGGTGGTGTGGCCGCTCCCCGCCCTTCCACCTTGAACACATCAAGCACTTCAGGTCGTCCACAGAAATTGACGGTGACCGTGCCCAGCAGGACCGATGGATTCTGGGTAGCCAGCATGCGATAACCCGGTGTCAATACCGAGACCTTGTGCCCCAGCCCAGCCAATGCCACTGGCACATCGCGGATTACATCGCCGATACCCCCAACCTTGCCACCGATCAATGCCCCGTTTTCGGCGGCAATCATTGCTATGTGCATGCTGTTTCTCTAAAGACTTTATGCAACGGCTGTTTCAAATTCCGCCAACCGATTGGCCAAGCATCTCGCGGGTAACCAGCGTGACACCTTTGGGCGAGACGCGGAATCCGCGCTTCACATCCTGCTTCTTGTCGTAACCGATCACGGTGCCCTCGGGAATCGTACAACCACGGTCAATGATCACTTTGCGCAACTTGCAATGGCGCTGAATGACCACATCCGGCAAGACGACAGCCTCCTCGATGAGCGAGTAGGAATGCACGCGCACGTTTGAAAAGAGCAGGGATTTTCGCACCGTTGACCCGGAAATAATACAACCGCTGGACACCATGGAGTCGATGGCACTGCCGCGCCGGTCGTCATCATCAAACACAAATTTGGCGGGAGGCAGTTGCTCCTGGAAAGTCCAGATCGGCCAGCGTGGATCATAGAGATTCAAGGGTGGTGAGGGTGCCACCAGTTCCATGTTGGCCAGCCAGTAGGAATCCAGATTGCCCACATCCCGCCAGTAGGCTTTCTGGTCGGGAGCGGGATCGACGAAGCGATAGGCAAACACCTTGTGGTCCGCAATGATCGCCGGAATGATGTTCTTGCCGAAATCGTGATCCGACTTGGAGTTCTTCGAGTCGCGACGCAACTGCTCAAACAAAAACTCGGTCTTGAAAACATAGTTGCCCATGGAGGCCAGACACATCTCGGGATTGTCGGGCACGGGCTGTGGTACAGCGGGTTTTTCCTGAAAACCAAGAATGCGATGAGCGCGGTCCACGCTCATCACGCCGAAATTACCCGCCGCTTCCTCCAGCGGCACCTCCATGCAGGACACCGTCATGTCGGCATCGTGTTCGGCATGGAAGGCCAGCATGTCACCGTAGTCCTGTCGGTAGATGTGATCCCCGGAGAGCACCATCACGTACTCGGGAATCTCGCCACGAATGATATCGATATTCTGAAACACCGCGTCAGCCGTACCCATGTACCAATTGTCAGACTGTCGCTGCGAGGCAGGCAGAATCTCGACGCCCTCCCCCAGTTCTTTCTTGAAATGGCCCCAGCCGCGCACCAGATGTTTGATGAGGGAGTGTGCCTTGTACTGCGTCACCACGCCAACGCGCCGGACACCGGAATTAATGCAGTTGGAGAGCGGAAAATCGATGATGCGAAACTTGCCACCAAAGAACAACGCCGGTTTGGCACGCCAGTCGGTCAGCTCGTGCAGGCGTGAACCACGGCCCCCTGCGAGAATCAGCGCATAGGTGTTACGGGTAAGTTTACTGACATAACGTGGTCCTGATTCCATTGTGAACACCTCGCTCGCATTTTTAAAAACCGGTGGGGGCAAAACAGTACAACAAACCATCCGCCAATCATTGACACACTTTATCTCGGCGGTGTCGGCAGGTGCCAGATCTCCTCCGCGTAACTGCGGATGGTGCGATCACTGGAAAAATGCCCGCTGGCAGCGGCATTCAGCACACTGACACGTTGCCACTGCGCCGCATCCTGAAACAACATCCCCGCAGCTTGCTGAGCTTCAATATAAGCACGGAAATCGGCCGCCGTCAGCCATTGATCCTGCGGATGACGGATACAATCAATGATCGGTGCAAACAAGCCCGGCTCTCCCACATTGAAAGTCCCTGTCTCCAACTGGGCCATCACGGCGGCCAGGTCCGGATCAGACGCGATGATGCGAGCCGGATCATAGTGACGGCGCGCTTCAGCTACCTCATGGGACTGCAGACCGAACAGGAAGAAATTCTCAGGACCTACCGCATCGCGAATCTCGATGTTGGCACCATCCAGCGTGCCGATGGTGATCGCACCATTCATCATGAATTTCATGTTGCCGGTACCGGAAGCCTCTTTGCCCGCCGTGGAAATCTGCTCCGACAAATCCGCTCCCGCGCAGATGACTTCCATCGCCGTGACGCGATAATTCGGCAGAAAAGCAACGCGCAACCACGGCTTCGCTCTCTCATCCTGATTGATCACATCCGCGACGTTGTTCACCAGCTTGATGATCAGCTTGGCCATGAAATAGCCCGGTGCCGCCTTGCCGCCAATCAGCACACAACGTGGCACCATGCCGACCGTGTCGCCGCGCTTGATACGCTCGTACAGGTGTATCACATGCAACACATTGAGCAGCTGCCGCTTGTACTCGTGAATACGTTTGACTTGCACATCGAAGAGCATCGCGGTGTCGAACTCCACGCCACAGGTATCGCGCACCATGGTGGCCAGTGCCTTCTTGTTCGCCACTTTGATGGCGCCCCAGCTGGCACGGAAATCGATATCGTCGGCACAGGGTTTCAGCTTGGCAAGCTGTTCGAGATCAGTCAACCAGCCTTCGCCGATGGTGGCAGTGATCAACTTCGCCAGTCGCGGATTGCAGAATGCCAGCCAACGCCGGGGTGTCACGCCGTTGGTTTTATTGTTGAACTTATGCGGCCACAATTCGTAGAAGTGCCGGAACAATCCTTCTTTGAGCAGATCCGTATGCAGCTGCGCAACGCCGTTGATGGAATAGCTGCCGACAATCGCCAGATGCGCCATGCGCACATGCGGGTCCGGTCCTTCTTCGATCAATGACAATTCCTGCTGCTTGATCACATCGCCCGGCCAGCGCAGAGCAACATCGGCCAGGAAGCGCGCGTTGATCTCGAAGATAATCTCCAGAATACGCGGCAGCATTTTGCGGAACATGCGCACCGGCCAGCGCTCCAGCGCTTCGGGCAGTAGCGTGTGATTGGTGTAAGCCATCGTCGCCGTCGTAATGCTCCAGGCCTCATCCCATGGCATACCATGTTCGTCCACCAGCAGGCGCATCAGCTCCGCGACAGCAATGGAGGGATGCGTATCGTTGAGTTGAAAACAATTGTAGGCAGCAAAATCCGCGAACGGCAGACCACTACGCCCTTGCCGCAACAGCCAGCGCGACAGCACATCCTGCAGGCTGGCAGAAGACAGAAAATACTGCTGCCGCAAGCGCAGCACCTTGCCGTTCTCACTGACATCATTGGGGTATAGCACCATCGAAATCTGCTCGGCCTGATTCTTGGCGGCTACCGCTTCGGCGTAGCCACCGGCATTGAACTCGCGCAGGTTGAAGTCTTCGGTGGCCATGGAGCGCCACAGGCGCAAGGTGTTGACGGTGTTGTTGCGATAGCCTGGAATGGGCATGTCGTACGGCACTGCGAGTACGTCCTCGGTGTCGACCCAGTGGATCGTCATCTGCCCACTGGCATCTGCTCGCGATTCGACGCGACCATAGAATTTCACCCGGCGCGTGTCCTGGGGTGCTTCGAATTCCCAGGGGTTGCCAAACTCAAGCCAGTGATCAGGGCATTCCACCTGATTGCCCTGTTCGATGCGCTGATGAAACATGCCATAGTCATAGCGGATGCCATAGCCTGTCACCGGTAATCCGAGCGTCGCACAGCTGTCCAGAAAACAGGCGGCGAGCCGACCAAGACCGCCATTGCCAAGCCCCGCATCACGCTCTTCCTCTGCCAGTTCTTCCAGCGACACGCCGTAACGATACAGCGCATTGCGCAGCGACTCCTCCATGTCGAGATTCAGCACGGCATTGGTCAGCGTGCGTCCCATCAGAAACTCCAGCGATATGTAGGCCACTCGCTTCGGACGCTCCTCCAGATAACGCATGCGCGTCGCCCGCCAGCGTTCTACCAAACGATCCCGCACGGTCAGTGCAGCGGCGTTGTAGAGATAATGGTGGCTGTTGCCGCCCTCATCGCGCCCGAGTGTCAAATGGAAATGGCGGTCCAGATCGGTGGCCAGCGCGCTGCTGTCCAGGCCCAGCCAGGGTGTTGCTGCTGAGGTTAAAGCGGGCGTTGGAACTGGCGTGCCAGCGGCAGAACTGTCGGAATCACTGCTCATGACGAATACCTCTGCTGTGTGAAATCGGTGTAAATCAGGAAACCATCTCGCCGTGCGCTAGCAGCACGACGGTGGAACAGGAAAACAAATTCAGGCGCTGCATGACGGTGCAATTCTCGCCATCGGGAATACCCGACTGCAGGCCGGTATCCAGCAATATTTCCCAGTGCTCGACACCGGGCATCACCGGCAAGCGGAATGCCTGCGCGACACGGTCGGCATGAAACACGATCAATACCTGAGTCCGCAGCCCCGTCACCGGGTCATTGCCACTCAACATGCAACCGAGCGTGCGAGCGTGGTGTTCCTGCCAGTGGCTGCTCTGCATGCGCTCGCCGCCGCTGTTGTACCAGGCAATCTCGGGATCATTCGTGCGCAAGGGCTCATGCACGTAACGCTCAAAGAACAGGTAGGAGAAGCGACTGCGCAGCGCGGTGAGATAGGCGGTGAAGGTCTGCTGCTGGCGCGCGTCAATGCCGATGAGATTCCAGTTCATCCAACTGATGGGATTGTCCTGACAATAGGCGTTGTTGTTGCCGTTCAGGGTGCGACAGAACTCGTCCCCACCCAGCAGCATCGGTGTACCCTGCGAGAGCATCAGCGTGCAGAGAAAATTCTTCTGCTGACGCAGGCGCAACACATTGACGGTGGTGTCGCGCGTCGGACCTTCGACACCGAAATTGTCGCTGTAGTTCTCGCGATGGCCGTCCTGATTTTCCTCTCCATTGATCTCGTTGTGACGCTCGCGGTAACTGACCAGATCATTAAGCGTGAAGCCGTCGTGACTGGTCACGAAATTGACGCTCGCGGAAGGACGGCGCCCATCGCGCTCGAAAATATCGCTGGACCCGTGCAGGCGCCGCGCGAACTCGGGCAGCACACCGGCATCCCCACGCCAGAAGCGGCGCACGGTGTCACGATAGCGGTCGTTCCATTCACTCCAGCCGGGCGGAAAGCGCCCGAGCTGATAGCCGCCAGGGCCGATGTCCCACGGTTCTGCAATCAGTTTGATACCCGCCAGCGCCGGGTCCTGCTGCACGGTGTCGAAGAAACCACTGCCCTGATCGAAGCCATAAGACTCTCGCCCTAGCACCGGTGCAAGATCGAATCGAAAGCCATCGACCTGCATGGTGATCGCCCAGTAACGCAGGCTGTCCATGATCAGTTGCACGACGCGCGGGTGCATCAGATTCAGCGTGTTTCCGCAGCCGGTATCGTTGATGTAGAAGCGCTTGTCCTCTGGTTGCAGGCGGTAATAAGACAGATTGTCGATGCCACGGAAGGACAGCGACGGGCCCAATCGCCCACCTTCGGCAGTATGGTTGAACACGATGTCGAGGATTACTTCGATCCCGGCGTCGTGGAACGCTTCCACCATATGACGAACCTCCAGGATGGAGTTGCCACTCAAATAATCCGGATGCGGGGCGAAGAAGCACAACGGGTTGTAGCCCCAGTAATTGCTGAGCTTCTTGTCCTGCAGAAACGATTCCGTGACGAAACTCTGTATCGGCAACAACTCGACGCTGGTGATACCCAGCCCCTTCAGATAGCCAATGACATCCTTGTGCGCCATACCGGCAAATTTGCCGCGCAGCTCTGGGGGAATTCCCGGATGGGTGATCGTAAAACCCTTCAAATGCGTCTCGTACAACACCGTCTTGCCCGCCGGAATGCGGTGCTGCCGAAGCGTGCTGCCGTGGGTATCCGCCACCACGACGCACTTGGGCATGAACGCCTTGTTGTCGCGTTTGTCGAGCTTCATATCTTTGTCAGGATGACTGGTGTCAAACGCATAGTGGGTATCGGACCAGGTAAATTTTCCACACAACTGTCGGCAGTACGGGTCCAGTAGCAGCTTGTTGGCATTGAAGCGATGACCGAGATGGATTTGCCACGGGCCATGTACCCGATACGCATACACCGTTCCCGGGGCGGCCTTCGGCAAATAGCCGTGCCAGACCTGATTGCTTAACTCGGGCAACACCAGCCGCTGCAACTCCCGCGCGCCGTCGGGCGTAAACAGGCACAGCTCGACGCGTTCTGCATGCGCGGAAAACAACGCGAAGTTGACACCATCCCCGTCCCAGGTGGCGCCGAGTGGATAGGGAAGTCCGGGCAAAAGTGTTGCGGTTTGTTTCATATAATTCCTGTTGCAACTGTAAGAGCCTGCCCTGCAGGCGACCTGTCGACGTGGTCTGAGAACTCACTGTCAGGTCGCCTGCAGGGCAGGCTCTTACGATGTCAAATTCTCCAATTCAAATATCACCGTCGCCAGTGGCGGCACCGTGATCTGCAACGACCACTCGCGGCCATGACTGGGCATTGGCAGTGCGGGTACACCGCCGAGATTGCCGACACCGCTGCCACCGTACTCACTCCTGTCGGTATTGATCACTTCCCGGTACACCCCCGCACTTGGCACACCGACACAAAAATCCGCGTGCAGCGTAGGGGTCATGTTGCACACCGCGAGCACGATGGAGCCATGGCACTTGCGCAGGAAGGCAAAGATGCAGTGGCCTTCCCCATCCGCGTCCACCCATTCGAAACCGGCGGAGTCATCATCCAGCGCATGCAGTGCTGACACTCGGGTAGCGACGCGATTCAAGTCTCGCACCAGTTTCTGCATACCACGGTGTGACCCGTACTCCTGTACATTCCCATCGAGCAGATGCCAGTCGAGACTTCTGTCGTGACTCCATTCCCGGCGCTGAGCAAACTCGCTACCCATGAAGAGTAATTTCTTGCCGGGGTGCGCCCACATGAATCCCAGATACGCGCGCAGGTTGGCGAACTTCTGCCAGTCATCGCCCGGCATTTTCTCCAGCAGCGCGCGCTTGCCATGAACCACCTCATCGTGGCTGAGTGCCAGAATGAAGCTCTCGGAAAACGCATACAGCAAACCAAAACTCATGTCCGAGTGGTGATATTTTCGATGAATCGGATCGCGTGCCATGTAGCGCAGCGTGTCGTTCATCCAACCCAAGTTCCATTTGAAACCAAATCCAAGCCCGCCACGCGAAGTGAATTCAGTGACACCCGGCCACGCCGTGGATTCCTCGGCAATCATCGCGATGCCGGGATACTTGCGATAGGCGCGCTCGTTGATCTCTCGGAACAAATGAATTGCTTCCAGGTTCTCAATGCCACCGTAATGATTCGGCAACCACTCACCATCCTTGCGACTGTAGTTCAGATACAGCATGGAGGCGACGGCATCGACCCGCAGTCCGTCGATATGAAATTCTTCCAGCCAGTACATCGCATTGCTGAGCAGATAGCTGACTACCTCGGACCGGCCATAATTGAAAATCAGTGTGTTCCAGTCCGGGTGAAAACCCTGACGCGGATCGGCGTGCTCGTACAGACAGCTGCCATCGAAACGGCACAGACCGTGTTCGTCCGCAGGAAAATGCGCGGGCACCCAATCCAGCAGCACACCGATGCCTTGCTGATGGGCGTGGTCGACGAAGAAGCGGAACTCATCGGGAGTACCAAAGCGGCGCGTGGGTGCAAAGAGACCGATAGGTTGATATCCCCACGAACCGTCAAACGGAAACTCGCTGATCGGCATCAGCTGAATGTGGGTAAAGCCCATCTCTTTGACATAGGCCACCAGCTGCATGGCAAGCTGCTGGTAATCGAGAAAGGCGTTGTCATGCGCGTGGCGCCGCCACGAACCGGCGTGTACTTCGTAGATGAGCATTGACTCGGCATGGAGCGCCCCGGAGCGGCGTCGCTCAAGCCACTCTGCATCCTGCCAGGGGTAAGCTGTGGCATCCGGCACCGTCGACGCATTGTCGGGGCGCAGCTGCATGGCCTGTGCATAAGGGTCAGCCTTCCAGGGCTGCAACTGCCCGTGCTCGCTGACTATGTGATACTTGTAATGCATACCCGCGCGCACGCCCGGCACGAACAACTCCCAGACCCCGAACCCAGCATGCCGGTGCATCACATGGGCCTGTGGCTGCCAATAGTTGAAATCGCCGACCACCGCCACTTCTCTGGCGGCAGGCGCCCAGACAGCGAACAACACACCGTCGACACCATCGACACAGCGCGCGTTGGCGCCCATGAAACGATAGGCATGTTCCTGCTCACCGCGACTGAACAAATAGAGATCGGCGACGCTCAGCAATAAGACGGGCGGCACGGCGCTGGTCGTCACCCCAGCACTCTCGATCACTCTGGTGCTCTCGGTAACCCCGGTGCCTTTGGCGACCCCGGTGCTCTTGGCACGTTTGGTTTTTTTCGTCACTTCGGTACTGCTCATCAAGCGTGTCCTGTTCTTGTTCATGGTGCCAATGGGTTGCTCGCTGGTGCAGACGTTGCCTCTGGCAGCGCGCGCTCAAGTGCAAATCCTGCCAGCAAGGCTCGCCCTGTTGGCGAATCAATCAACTCCGACAAAGCAATCGGCAATTTTCGGCGCCAGTTCGGGTATTCGGTACTGGTGCCCGGAATATTCACGGGAGTTTCCAACAGCGCCAGGTCCTCCAGTTGCACCGAGAGCAGTTGTGCGCTGCAGCGCGCACAGCAACGCATAATCGCCGCACACAATTCGGTATCGAAGGGTCGCAAGGTACAATCGCCCTGCCACTGCGGCGGCAACAACCACTGCTCACCCAGCCACTGCAAGACCTGACGTTTTTCGACACCGCGCCACTGCGTCTGTTCTTCCAGGGCGACCTCGGTGGGAATCAGCCCCAACTGATGACGCAAGCGCAAATCCGAGCAATTCCACCAGGCCGCCAGTGTCGGCACGTCGTGATTGGCCACCATCGCCAGCGCCCGGGCCTTGTAATGTTCCGGACGGCGAAAATTGAAACCGTCGTATTTTTCAAAATAGAACAAGACGTTCGAAAACACGGCCGACGAATTCAAATACTCGCGCACCTGCGGCGGCACGACGCCGAGATCCTCTCCGATGACCATACAACGGTTGCGCACACTCTCCAGGCGCAACAGTGCAAACAGATCATCAACCGGGTAATGCACATAGGCACCCGTGCCACGTCCTGCAAAACGCGGACACCACCACAGGCGCATCAGCGCCATCACATGATCGATACGCAAGGCGCCACAGTGCGCCATGTTGGTCCGCAGCAGCGCAATAAAGTGACTGTAACCACTGTGCCGCAACTGCAGTGGATCGAGCGGTGGCAAGCCCCAGTTCTGCCCTTGTGGTGCCAGTGGATCGGGAGGTGCCCCGATACTCGCCCGTTCGCAGAACAAGTCCTTGTTGAGGACAACCTCCGCCCCGCCCCCGTCGCCCCCTACGGCGAGATCACGGACCAGGCCGATACGCATGCCAAGCTGAGCCGCCAGACGCTGACATGCCTCCAACTGCATCTCCGCCAGCCACTGCGTGTAGAGCGTGAAGCGCGGATCTTCAATGCCCCCGGAGGCCACTGACCAGCGTGCCGCTTCATGCTCGGCAAAAACCTGCAGAGAGGCGCCCTGCTCCACTACAAACTGTTCAAACCTTTGCGCCCGGGCACTGCCCACCGCGAGATGGTGCTCCAGAAAATACTGAAACATGGGCAACAGCACGCCCAGCTTCAATTCCGCGACCGCACGATAATTGATTGCTTCCCGTTGCTGCAAGCGCCGCTGCAGATTCTGACGGCGTTCGGCCTCTGCCCCGGTGTGCAACGCGGCATTGGCGGTGAAATCTTCTTCCTGTGCCGGGTCGATGTAGAGCAGATTCAGGCGCCGCCGATCATTGGGGCTGTAAGGGCTGCAATTATCGGGATAATGCAGATCGAGGGCATGCAGAGGATTGAGCACCAGAAAGCTGGCACCGTGCCCTGCAGCCCGCCGAATCAGTTCCTGCAAGTCAGTCAGGTCGCCGATGCCCCAGTTCCGCTCCGAGCGCAGGCTGTAAAGCTGCACAGAGAAGCCCCACAGACGCTGACCTTCCAACACCCAGGCGGGTTCGTAACAGCGTGACGGGGCGACGATCAAGGGGATGCTCTGCGCGTCCAACGCGGGAGCTGCGACAGGTCGCAACGTCAGCCGGTGGTAACCCGGAGGCAGAGAGCCGCTTTGAAACGGCGGGAGATAGAGAAGACGGCGGCTGTAATGCTGGCCTTCCAGTGTCTGCGCCGAGACCTCTGGCAAATCCTGTGGCGAGAAACTCTGCGCCTGCTGGCGACCATCTTCCCAGTCCACCGACCACTGCCACTGCAGCGCGAAGTCTGCTTCGGAGAAATGCAGCGCAACGCTCTCGCAACCGCCCGGACTCAGTACCGCCACCGGCGGCAACCGTGACAGCCATGGCCCCTGGGTCAGCTGCAGAGTCTGTGCTGCCAGCGTATCGCGATCCAGGCTCTCCCCACAGAACAGACTGACGCCCTTGAGCGCCAGAATGTCCACGCGATCAGCCAGCGGAATCTGCGCCACACTGCCGGAGTACTCGATGTATTCACTGGCGATGCCATGCAGGGAGAGCAAGGCGTTGACCTGCCGCAGGTCATCGCCATAGAGGCGCGCGCAGCCTTTGAGCAGCGCCGCATAGTCTGCATCCACGGCGGGTGAGGTGTCCTCAAGAGGCATGGGGAATCACCCTGTCCGCTGAATTCATCTGAGTCTGACGACGAGCATGACGGGCGCAACCCAGCAGACCAGGCCAGGCCAGTGTCACGTTCGCGACGGGCACCTCGGAACACCAGTTCTGGAAGGCACCTTTGTCCACGAAGCGAGTCATGAACAGCGTCTGGTCAAACAAGGCACCCATTTTCTCCAGCACTCCCCCCGAAAGATAAAAACCACCCAGACTGCCCATTGAGAGAGCGATGTCGCCACAGACCGAACCCAGAATGCCGGAGAAGTCGCGCAATGTTTGTAACGCCAGAGCATCTCCATGCTGCGCCGCGTTGACGATTGCAGCTGCCTCCAGTTCCCGGGGGTTGCCGCTCAGCACGGCATTGGCCCAATACAGATTTGCAAGGCCCGGGCCAGAAAGCACTTGCTCCACGCAGACACGCGGATAACGCCGCCACAACACCTGCAGCAACTGCAGCTCATGTTCGGTCACCGGCGCAAACGAGCAATGTCCGGGTTCAGACTCCAACACGTCTCCGGCCGCTGTCAGTGTGGCTCCCCCAAAACCGGTGCCCGGTCCGGCGATGGTGCGTGCGGCGCCTTCCGCTCGACCAGTCCCACGCCGCAGCCATTGCACATCCGCATCCCCCAGCAAGGGCAGACAGAGAGCCTGCGCGGTGAAATCATTCAAGACCTGGACCGGAACGCCCAGTGCAGTCTGCAACGCACGGCGACTGAACTGCCAGGGATGATTGGTCAGCGTGATCAGATCCTTGTGCACTGCGGCGGCCACGGCGAGACAGACACTGAGCACTTGTGGCGCAGATTGGGCGCGAAGCCCTGACTGGTAGGCCTCCAGCGCATCCTCGAAACGCACGAAATCGGCACAACGATAGACACTGACGCACTGCAATGGCGCCTCGGCTTGCGCGGCCAGCGCGAAGCGGGCGTTGGTGCCACCGATATCGGCGACGATGTGCCAGCCAGCGGACTGCTCTGGCGTCTGTTGCAGACTCACAAAAATCTCCTCATTACCTGCTGGTCAGCTTGTTCAAGTCGGCAACGCACTCGCGCGTCAGTGTCTCGATCCGCTCCCAGTTGCCTTGGCGAATCAGGGCGCTGTCCACCATCCACGATCCGCCTATGCACACTACATTCGGCAAGGCGAGATAGTCGAGGAAATTGTGCGGGCCGATGCCGCCTGTCGGACAGAACTCTATGCCTGCAAAGGGCGACGCCAGCGCCTTGAGCAAGGTCATGCCGCCCACGGCCTCCGCCGGGAACAGCTTGAAAGAAGTATGCCCGCTCTCCGTGCCCGCGATGATCTCCGACGGGGTGCAGACACCCGGCAGGAATGGCAGTTGCAGCTCGCGCGCACAGGCCGACAGCGCCGGTGTAAAGCCGGGGCTGACCGCGAAATCCACGCCTGCTGCGGCAACGGCACGCATATCGGCCACTGTCCGCACTGTGCCAGCCGCGACGACAAAATCCGGGCGGGCCTTCTTCACCGCCGCGATCGCCGCCAGCGCGGCCGGGGTTCGCAAGGTAATCTCGACCGCATGCAAGCCACCCGCGGCCAGTGCCGCCGTAACTGCCAGCGCTTCGGCTTCCGACTGCACCACCAGCACGGGCATCACGCGTGTGGCGCGCAGCATTTCGTTCAGCGTTTTCATTGCGTCCCTCCTCCTGATTGTGTGTGCCACGCCTGTTGTAGGAGCCTGCCCTGCAGGCGACAGATGCAGCGCCATAGCCGGTCGCCTGCAGGGCAGGCTCTTACGGAAAAACCGACGCGCCCGCCTTCGCCGGGCTGGTGTCATTCCTGAAACATTCGAACAAATTGCGCCCCAACATCCCGCGCAGCATCACCTCGTCGGCACTCAACGCCAGCACCTGGGGTGTGCGCGAGGCCAGCTCTTCCGCACTTACCAGCACCTCCAGCGTGCCGGTATCGGCGTCCAGACTGATGATGTCGCCATCGCGCAGCAGCGCCAGCGGCCCGCCGTCCAGCGCTTCCGGACTCATGTGAATGGCTGCTGGCACCTTGCCGGAAGCGCCCGACATGCGCCCGTCCGTCACCAGTGCGACCTTGAAACCCTGATCCTGCAGCGCCCCCAGCGGAGGCGTCAGTTGATGCAACTCGGGCATGCCGTTGGCTTTCGGCCCCTGGAAGCGCACCACCGCCACGAAATCCCGATGCAGTTCGCCGCGTTGCAGCGCTGCTGCCAACGCGTCCTGATCGTCGAAGATCACACAGGGCGCCTGCACGCGGCGATGCTGTTCCTTCACCGCTGAAGTCTTGATGATGCCTTCACCGAGGTTGCCGTGAATCACGCGCAACCCGCCATGATGATCAAACGGCGCGGTAGCAGGCCGCAGCACATCGGTGCGGGTAGACGCTGCCGTGTGCGGCAGCCACTGCGCCCGACCACTGGCATCCAGTTGCGGAGCGCACTCCATCGCATCAAGCCCCGGCCCCATCAGTGTCTGCACATCCTCGTTAAGCAGCCCGGCAGCGCGCAGTTCGCGCACCAGAAAGGCCATGCCGCCAGCCTGTTGAAAGGCATTCACATCCGCCTCGCCATTCGGATACACCCGCACCAGCAAGGGGGTGACCTGGGAGAGTGCGTCGAAATCCTGCCAGGTCAGCAGAATGCCCGCAGCATGGGCGATAGCGATCAGATGCAGCGTATGGTTTGTGGAACCGCCGGTTGCCAGCAAGGCCACCAAGGCGTTGACCAGACTCTTCTCCGTGACCATCGCCGACAGTGGCATATGGGCACCCCACACATCAGCAGCGGCAATGACCCGCAGCACCGTCTCCCGGGTGAGTGCCGCGCGCAAGGGGTTCTCAGGATTGATGAAAGAGGCTCCCGGCAGTTGCACGCCCAGCATCTCCATCAACACCTGATTGCTGTTGGCAGTTCCGTAAAACGTGCAGGTACCGGGGCTGTGATAGGACGCCGCCTCTGCCTCCAGCAACTCTTCATTGCTCGCCAGCCCCTGGCTGTGACGCTGCCGCACCAACGCTTTCTCTTTGTTGGGAATGCCCGACGGCATCGGCCCGGCCGG
This sequence comes from Pseudomonadota bacterium, assembly GCA_040384465.1. GTDB lineage: Bacteria > Pseudomonadota > Gammaproteobacteria > Pseudomonadales > Pseudohongiellaceae > UBA5078. The sequence goes on from JAZKJF010000001.1 coordinate 413,391, forward strand.
AATGAAACCAGCGGGCAGATGACCAAACTGCAGCGCGCCGATCAGCATGCCGGGGACGATTTTGTCGCAGACCCCCAGACACAGCACGCCGTCGAAAAGGTTGTGGCTGAGGCTGACAGCTGTCGCCATCGCGATCACATCGCGGCTGAACAGACTCAGCTCCATGCCCGGCTGGCCTTGTGTCACTCCGTCGCACATCGCCGGAACACCGCCCGCCACCTGCGCGCTGGAACCCATTTCCCGTGCCACCGCTTTGATGAGGTCGGGGTAAAACTCCAAGGGCTGATGGGCAGAGAGCATGTCGTTGAAGGCGGTGACGATGCCGAGATTGGCACTCTGCATCAGGCGGATCGTCTGCTTGTCCTGCGCGCCACAGGCCGCAAAGCCATGGGCCAGATTGCCGCAGGACAGTGTGCGGCGCGGCGGCAGCAGCTCACGGGTACGCTGCATCCGCAGCAGATACAAGCGGCGGGACTCCAGGCTGCGCGCCTCGATGGCGCTGGTCACTTGGGCGATGACAGGGTGCATGGTTCTCTCCTACAGGTGTCCTACTGGTGTGTGGCGTAATAGATTTCCAGGGGGCGCTGCTCCTGATGCAGTACCGCGCGCACGGGCAGCGCATTGACTAGCCCCGGCTGCATCGCCTCCTGCAGCACTGCAAGCTTGCTGGCACCGACAAAGTGCAGCAGGAGACGCCGGGAGGCCAACAAAGTGTTCAACGTCAGCGTCATGCGGGCATGCGGTGCGCGCGGTGGTCGCACACTGCAGCAGGTGGTGATGGTGTCGGGCGCTAGCGCCATGTCGAGCCCTTCCGCATCCTTGAAGAAGGAGGCTGTGTGCCCATCCTCACCCATCCCCAGCACTGCGATATCCAGTGGCAAAACCTGCTCGCGCAGCTGCTTGTCGACCCCCGGGACCGCAAGAGCCGGATCACGCTCGGCACTTCGCAAACCGATGAAGCTCGCGTTCGCCGCGTGGCTCCTCAATAGATGGCGACGTACCAGCAGCGCATTGGAAGCCGGATCGTTGTCGTCGACCCAACGCTCGTCGACCAGTGTAATCACTACTTGTGACCAGGGAATGTCGATCACCGACAGCGCGTCAAACAAGGTTCTGGGGGTACCGCCGCCGGAGACCGCCAGCGCCGCCCGGCCACGCACACTGATCGCTCCTGCCAGCGTCGCTGCCATGTTCGCCGCCAACTCAAGTACCAGTTGCTGATTGTCCTCGAAAGGCCGTAGCGTCCAGCTCATCCCCTACTCCTGCCAGCTGCGGCCATCTCTGGCAATCAGCCCGATGCTCTCGGAAGGCCCCCAGCTGCCAGCGACATAGGGCACCGGGCGTTGTTTGCCCGACTGCCACCCGGCGGCAATCCCATCGACCCATTGCCAGGCTGCTTCCACCTGATCGGCTCGCATGAACAGTGTGGAGTTGCCACGCATGACATCGAGCAACAGACGTTCATACGCATCCGGCACCCGACGCTGGGTAAAGACATCCGACAAGGACAAGTTGAGCGAGACCATTTCCAGCGGCACGGCATCATCGAGCCCTGGGACCTTGTTGAGGAGGTGCAGACGAATGCCTTCTTCAGGCTGCAGACGAATCACCAGACGATTGGCCGTCCCGGAGCGCATCTGGTCGGCAAAGAGGGCATGTGGCACCTCATTGAATTGGACCACGATTTCCGAGAAACGCTTCTGCATGCGCTTGCCTGTCCGTAGATAGAACGGCACGCCTGCCCAACGCCAGTTATTGATCTCGGCCTTGATGGCCACAAAAGTCTCCGTGGTCGTGCCAGTCCGGGCCCCTTCTTCCTGGGTATAACCTGGCACCGCCTGCCCGCCACTGGTGCCCGCGACGTATTGCCCGCGCACTGTATGCTCCTGCACTCCTCGCCCGGTCAAGGGCGCGAGACAGCGCAACACTTTGAGTTTTTCATCATGCACAGCCTGTGGTGCCAGCGACGCGGGGGGCTCCATCGCCACCAGACACAAGAGTTGCAGCAGGTGATTCTGGACCATGTCGCGCAAGGCGCCCGCTTCGTCATAGAAATCCCAGCGCCCTTCGGCGCCGACAGTCTCAGCAGCGGTGATTTGCACGTGGTCGATGTAGTGGCCATTCCAGAGCGGCTCAAACAGTGCATTGGCAAAGCGCATGGCGAGCAAGTTCTGCACTGTTTCCTTGCCCAGGTAGTGGTCGATCCGGTAGATCTGTTCTTCGTTGAAGTGGCTGGCGAGGCTGGTATTGATCTGCAGGAAGGTCTCGCGATCTTTGCCCAGAGGCTTTTCGATGACGATGCGCATATTCTTGCGCACCAGACCGACGGCCCAGAGTGAATAGCAGATTGGTGCGAAGATCGTCGGCGGAGTTGCCAGGTAAACGATAAGGTCCCGGGTGGAATCGGTAAACACGTCGTTGCGCAAACGTGCCAGCTCGGCCTCGCTGGTCGCATTCAAGGCAACGTGCTGGAGACGACGCGCGAAGCGGCTCCAGACGGTTTCATCGAGCGTCTCCCCTCCTGCGTACTTGATCAGTTTACTGCGCACCTTCTCGGCAAAACCCTCTGCCGAGGCGACATTGCGCGAAACACTGACCACGCGCTGACAGGGTGGCAGACAGTTATCCAGATCCAGATGGTAGAGCGCCGGGTAGAGTTTGCGGAACGCCAGATCACCATCACCACCAATAATCAGAATGTCACAGATCATGCGAACCTCCACGGGGACACCTCCAATCCTAAGCAACTCTCTTGCCATATGACAGAGTTAATCAAGATTACCCGTAATTTATCTGTGTGACTGTACGCAGCAGCACGCTCGCGTACTTCTGCTTGCACCACTCTTGCCCGAACTTAGTAAGCAAGCTTATAATGTGCTTCATCATGAATACCAACTTTGACAAGAGCCTCGGCTTCGCTATCCACGATGTGGCCCGTCTGCTGCGCTGGAGCTTTGATCGCCAGTCCCAGGGAATCGGCCTCACCCGTGCCCAGTGGTCGGTGCTCGCCTATCTGCACCGTGACGATGGCGTGCAACAGAAGACACTGGCCCATCTGATGGACATCACCCCTATCACCTTGGCACGCCATTTGGATCGCCTGGAAGTAGAGGCCTGGATAGAGCGCCGCGACGATCCTGATGATCGCCGTGCCAAGCGGGTATTTCTGAACCCCAAAGCAAGAACGGTAATCGCGTCGCTGAGCAAACTCGGACAGAAAGTGCGCAGAAAAGCGATGGAAGGCGTGACGCCTGAGCAGGAAGAAATGTTCATGGAAGTGTTGCTGCGAATTCGTAGCAACCTCTGCGATGCAGACCGGCAGTGCGAGTCGCATGCTGAGAATGACGCACCCTCTGAATGACCCGGATGATTTAACGGAATAATTGAAGATCGAAATTTTGCAGCCCACGTCATGAGGACAATGACAGCATGAAAGCCTTAGCCTTTATCAAACACTTGTTACTGCTGCTTCTGATCCCCGGCGCGATTGCCGGTGTGTCTCTGTATGTCTACCTGCAGGGCGGCCGCTACGTCAGCACCGACAACGCCTACATCAAGCACGACATCATCGCCATCAGCAGCGAGATTGCCGGACGCGTGATCGAAGTGATCCCCCGTGACAATGACCGAGTTACCAAGGGGCAGCTGCTGTTCCGGATCGACGATGAACCCTACCGCATTGCTCTCGCCAAAGCCGAAGCCAACATCGCCAACGTGCGTGCCAGCATTGAGGGCGAGAAAGCCGATATCCTCAACAGCGAGCTGGATATCAGCATGGCAGAGGACGACGCTGAATATCGCCGCAAGGAAATGGAGCGCATTCGTCAGCTGGTTGAAAGCCGCTCCATCCCCGCCGCCCAGTTCGACCAGGCCGAATACGCCTGGCGCAGCACCGCGAGTGAATTGGAAGCCCGTCGTCAAGAACTGCAGGTCGCCAAAGCCCGTTTGATCGACCCGAATATGCCCACCGAACAGCACCCGCGTTTTCTACAGGCCGTCGCCGAGCTGGACAAGATTCGTCTCGACATCAGCAAACTGGAAATCCGGGCGCCCGTGGATGGCATCGCCGCGAACGTCTCTGTTCACGAAGGCGAATACGTGATGGCCGGAGCCCAGCTCTTCAGCCTGGTCGACGACAGCAGCCTCTGGCTGGAAGCAAACTTCAAGGAAACCGACCTGACCTGGGTACGTCCCGGCCAACCGGTCACCGTGACAATCGACACCTATCCCGATCAGGAATGGCAGGCCCACGTGGACGGCATCACGCCCGCCACCGGCGCAGAGTTTTCCTTGTTGCCCGCACAGAACAGCTCAGGCAACTGGATCAAGGTGGTACAACGCATCAAGGTCAACATCACGCTGGAAAACTATGATCGCGAACTGCCCCTCTCTGCCGGCATGAGCGCCGTGGTCAACATCGATACTGGCCGTTCCCGCACCCTGCCCTGGGTTGCCCAGAACTGAGGCCTGAAGAAACGTCATGTCCACTGCACCCGCTACCACGGCAGGCAATCCGCCAGCAGAGCCGCCCGCCCCGGTTCAAACCGCACATGAACCGGCGAAGGAAGTCCCGTTTCGAGGGGTGATCACCTTCGCCATCATGCTGGCCACGATCATGCAGGTGCTGGACACCACCATCGCCAACGTCGCCCTGCCCCACATGCAGGGCAGCCTCTCGGCGACTCAGGACCAGATCACCTGGATTTTGACCTCCTACATCGTCGCCTCTGCCATCATGACGCTGCCGACCGCCTGGTTGATGGGCCGCTACGGCCGCAAGAATCTCTTCCTGTTTACTGTCGGCGGCTTCACGCTCGCCTCCGTGTTGTGCGGCATGGCAACGTCCATCGAGCAGATGGTGTTGTTCAGGGTATTGCAGGGCTGCTGCGGCGCCGCGTTGGTGCCAATGGCCCAGGCGACAATGCTGGACATCAACCCCAAGGAAAGACATGCGCGCGCCATGGCAATGTGGGGCATGGGCGTGATGATCGGCCCGATTCTGGGGCCTACGCTGGGCGGTTGGTTGACTGAGTATTACCACTGGCGCTGGGTGTTCTACATCAATCTGCCACTGGGCATCATCGCGTTCCTGGCGATGCTGTTCTTCATGCCGGACTCCGAGCGCTCGGACCGTCCCTTCGACACCTTCGGCTTCACGATGCTGGCGCTCATGATCGGTTCCCTGCAATTGCTGATGGACCGTGGCGAAGGCAAAGGCTGGTTCGATTCCCGGGAAATCCTGCTCTACGGCGCCCTCGCCGGTTCCGCGCTGTGGATGTACGTCATTCACACCCTGCGGGCCGAACACCCATTCCTGTCACCCCCGATTTTTCGTGACCGTAACCTGATGACCAGCGTGATCTTCATCTTCTTCATCGGCATTCTGTTGCTCGCCACCATGGCGTTGCTGCCGCCGTTTCTGCAAACCCTGATGGGCTACCCGGTGATGGATGTGGGGCTGCTGATGGCGCCGCGCGGTCTGGGGACAATGCTGGCGATGGTGATGGTCGGACGCCTGGCCGCCAGCCTCGATGCGCGTCTGCTGATTCTGATCGGCCTGACCTGCACAGCGATCTCGTTGAATGCCATGACCCACTTCAACACGTCAGTGCAACCTCCGACGCTGATCTGGACCGGAATGCTGCAGGGCTTCGGCCTGGGTTTCATCTTCGTGCCACTGAGCACCATCGCCTATGCCACGCTGGAACCACAGTATCGTGCAGAAGGTGCCAGTATCTTCAGCCTGTCACGCAACATGGGCAGCAGCGTGGGCATCTCGGTGGTGATGGCGCTCTTGAGCCGTCACATGTCGACCAATCACGCCTACCTCACGGAAAATGTGACAGCAGCGTCAGTGGGCGTCAGTTTTCAGCAGGTGCCGCAGGATATGCTCAACAATGCCAGTGGCATGTTGCTGATGCTCGATGGAGAGATCACTCGACAAGCAGCAACCATTGCGTATTTGAATGACTTCAAATTGATGTTCTGGGTGGTGATCTGCTCGGCCCCGCTGGTGTTGCTGCTGAAGAAGGCCGCGCCCAAGGCGCCGGATCCGGCGCACGCTGTGGCTGATTGATTCTTAAATCTGTGTCTTGCCCGAGCGAATCAGCTCCTGCACATACCTGACAAAACTGGGATCCTCGCCGCGCAGCAGCTTGGGCAGGCTCTCGCGGAAATTGGGCTTCTGACACCACTCCAGAATATAGTCTTCCCAGGAATTCCAACGTCGCGCCTGCTTGGGCGCCATCTCGTCTTCATACAACAACAGGTAGGCACGCTCGAACAACGAGCAGAGCATCGCGAAGATGATGAGCTGGCGCTCGCGCTGCTCCTCATTCAACGCGGTGACTTCCACGGAAAACAGCCGCAGGTCAGGGTTCTCCAGCGCGACTTTCAGAAAGTCCTGATAGTTGTCCGACAGCAGCTGATAGACCTCCTCTTCCTCGTTCTCACGCTCCTTGTGCTGCTCGAACAGGAACACCAGAATCGCCATCGGCAAGCCGACGACCGTCACGATGTAACTCAGCATTTCCCAGATTTCTATTGACACGATGTGGTCCCACGGACGCCGCGAAATTGATCCATGGCGACATGATAGGCATTAAGTGGGCGTGTGTCAGCCTGGGCCGTGCGCAAAATCACAGCATGCCTTTACCATCTGTCGCACGCACTGGGATTCCTGCCGGGTCAAAACCCTCAAGACAGAACACATTGATGCCATAGCAATCCGGTGCAGAACGTTTGCGATGAAATGGATAGATCCCGCAAACCTTGCAGAAAAAATGCCGGGCAGTGCGCGTATGAAACTGGTACTCGGTCAGAAATGTTTCGCCACTAATCAGTGTAAATGCACTCTCATGCACTTTAACCATCAGCGCATTTTTGCGGGCGCAGATTGAACAGTCGCAAGTGGTCAACTCAGGAAAATCTGTTTCGATTTGAAAGCGGACTGCGCCGCAGTGGCAACTGCCAGTCAGGGATTTTATTTCACGCATTATCATCACCATCGTTCACGAATGAAGACACTTCGAGATTTACGTGGTGCCCGGAACCGGAATCGAACCGGTACGACCAAAGGTCGAGAGATTTTAAGTCTCTTGCGTCTACCAATTTCGCCACCCGGGCTGGACGTGCGGAGGCTATGCGATATTACTGTTATTGCACGGAATCGGAAGAATACCGGCGATCGATCGGGGATTTACTAATGGAGGCTGGGGTCGGAATCGAACCGGCGTACGCGGAGTTGCAGTCCGCTGCATGACCACTCTGCCACCCAGCCAAAAGTCCTACAAACTTACCTAACAGCTAGACTGGCCGACGTAAGGGTACGCTGTCAAATTGGCCTGAAGATAAATCATCATGACTAGAAATTGGAGCGGGAAACGAGACTCGAACTCGCGACCCCGACCTTGGCAAGGTCGT
>JAZKJF010000002.1:0-3870 GCA_040384465.1 Pseudomonadota bacterium
GCAGCAAAAAGACCTTGGGCTTTTTGCGAAGAGAGGGCACCGCGGAGCGGCGCAGACCCGTCGCGGGCGGGCACAGGCCATAGTCCCGGGATCTCCAAAAGGAACCCAGGCATCTATATCAAATAATTTTGATATAGATTGAATGCCCTGCTATAGTCCTCGCCCACTCAAATTGAAACGACAGGCATAGCCTTGACTATCACGGCTCTCAGGAAGGACGACAACACTGCGCTCGATGAGGCAGAGGCGCTCACGCACCTGTGTAAAGCGCTCGCGGACTCCTTGCGCCTGGAAATTCTGCGCCTCCTGCGGACCAGCTCGTTTGGCGTACTGGAGATCTGTCGCATCCTCGACATTCGTCAATCCGCCCTCAGCCACCACCTGAAGATTCTCGCCAATGCTGGGCTTGCGACCACGCGCCGCGAAGGCAACACCATCTTTTACCGTCGCCCACTGCTCCATAGCGACGACCCGCTGCACGCATTGAAAAAGAGCGCGTTCGAGGCCATCGACAGAATTCCACTGGAAGAGGAGCAGATCGCCCGTCTCGATCTCGTGCAGCAGGAACGCTCCGAGCAGTCGCTGCAATTCTTCACGCGACATGCCGACAAGTTCCGCGAAAAGCAGGGGCTGGTCGCCGAACACGCTCAGTACATGAGCAGCCTACTCGATCTGTTGCGCGACCTCGAACTCAGCGACCAACTGACGGTCATGGAGGTAGGCCCGGGCACCGGCGAGCTGCTTGTGCGCCTTGCGCAACAGTTCAAGGAAGTCGTCGCCCTCGACAATGCACTGGAGATGTTGAACCTCGCCAGAGCCACGGTGGACGCCGAACAACTGCACAACGTCACCTTCATTCATGGCGACACCCATACCGCGCTGGCCCGGGATGTCCGCTGCGACCTGATTCTCTATGACATGGTGTTGCACCACCTGCCCGCACCTCAAGAGGCGTTCGCCCATGCGGCAACGCTGTTGCAGGAGGGCGGGTTGCTGCTGATCGTCGAGCTATGTCACCACGACCAGGACTGGGCGCGGGAATCCTGCGGCGACTTGTGGCTGGGCTTTGATCACGACGAGATGGATGACTGGGCCGCACAGGCAAACCTGCAGCCCGGACAGAGTGTTTATCTGGGATTGCGTAATGGCTTCCAGATCCAGATGTGTGTCTTTCACAAACCTGTCATTTGACCAAATCGAAAATTAACCAAACCGAAAATCAACCAACTGATCTGAGAAAGGAAAAAATTATGGCCTCATCACTTTTCACCTCTGAATCCGTCTCCGAAGGACATCCAGACAAGATCGCGGACCAGATCTCCGACGCCGTGCTGGACGCCATCCTGACCCAGGACCCGAAGGCACGCGTGGCCTGTGAAACCCTGATCAAGACCGGCATGGTGGTGGTCGCCGGGGAAGTGACCACCACTGCCTACGCGGATATCGAAGCGATTGCCCGCAAGGTGGTCTGTGACATCGGTTATGACCATTCCGACAAAGGCTTCGACGGCAACTCCTGCGCGGTGCTGAACGCCATCGGCAAGCAGTCCCCGGACATCTCACAAGGCGTGGACGACACCCCGGATCACGAGCAGGGCGCTGGCGACCAGGGCTTGATGTTCGGCTATGCCAGCAACGAGACCAGTGTGCTGATGCCCGCTCCGATCACCTATTCTCACCGTCTAGTGCAGCGTCAGGCTGAAGTGCGCAAGAACGGCACGCTGCCCTGGCTGCGTCCGGATGCCAAGAGTCAGATCACTTTCCGCTACGAGAATGGCAAACCTGTTGCCGTGGACGCCGTGGTGCTGTCGACTCAGCACAGCCCGGACATCGCGCTGAAGCCGCTGCAGGAAGCCGTGATGGAAGAGATCATCAAGCACGTGCTGCCCGCCGAGTGGCTGGACAAGAACACCAAGTACTTCATCAACCCGACCGGGCGTTTCGTCATCGGTGGCCCCTTCGGTGACTGTGGCCTGACCGGTCGCAAGATCATCGTGGACAGCTACGGCGGCATGGCACGTCACGGCGGCGGCGCCTTCTCCGGCAAGGACCCCTCGAAAGTGGACCGCTCTGCAGCGTATGTGGCGCGTTATGTGGCGAAGAACATCGTCGCAGCCGGTATCGCCGAGCGCTGCGAGCTGCAGATCTCCTACGCCATCGGCGTGGCCGAGCCGACTTCCATCAGCGTGGAAACTTTCGGCACCGGCAAGATCTCCGAAGAGCGCATTGTGCAACTGGTGCGCGAGTTCTTCGAACTGCGTCCGAAGGGCCTGATCCGCATGCTGGATCTGATCCGTCCGATCTACCTGCCCACGGCAGCTTACGGTCACTTCGGTCGCGAAGAGCCGAACTTCACCTGGGAGAAGACCGACAAGGCCGACGCACTGCGCGACGCGGCAGGCCTGCGATAAGCCCAGAGGCCGAGAACTCATTTAACCGACAACATTTGATTTATTTACATTGGAAACAGGATTCAAGAATGAGCAAACACGATTACAAAGTTGCCGACATCGGTCTGGCAGAATTCGGTCGCAAGGAAGTGATTCTTGCGGAATCGGAAATGCCCGCGCTGATGACCCTGCGCGCACGCTATGCTGCGAGCAAGCCATTGGCCGGTGCGAAGATCATCGGCTGCATCCACATGACCATTCAAACCGCCGTGCTGATCGAGACGCTGGTTGAACTCGGCGCGGAAGTGCGCTGGTCTTCTTGCAACATTTTCTCCACACAGGACCACGCGGCTGCGTACATCGCCTCCAAGGGCATAGCCGTTTACGCCTGGAAGGGTCAGACCCTGGAAGAGGGTGACTGGTGCATCGAGCAGACCATTCTCAAGGATGGCAAACCATGGGATTGCAACATGATCCTCGACGATGGTGGTGACCTGACCGGCATGGTTCACAACAAATATCCGCAGATGCTCGACAAGATCAACGGCATCACCGAAGAAACCACGACTGGCGTGCATCGCCTGATCGAGATGATGGAAGCGGGCACCTTGAAAGTGCCAGCGATCAACGTCAATGACTCCGTGACCAAATCCAAGAACGACAACAAGTACGGTTGCCGCCACAGCTTGAACGACGGCATCAAGCGCGGCACTGACATGCTGCTGGCCGGCCGTCATGCACTGGTTGTCGGTTATGGCGACGTTGGCAAGGGCTCAGCACAGAGTCTGCGTCAGGAAGGCATGATCGTGAAGATATCCGAAATCGACCCGATCTGCGCGATGCAGGCGTGTATGGACGGTTATGAAGTGGTGTCTCCTTACCTCAACGGCAACAACACCGGCCGCGTCGAGGACATCGACCGCGCACTGCTGGGCAAGCTCGACCTGATCGTGACGACCACTGGCAACATCGATGTCTGTGACAAGAACATGCTGCAGACTGTGAAGTCCGGCGCCGTGATCTGCAACATCGGCCACTTCGACAACGAGATCGATACCGCGTTCATGCGCAAGAACTGGACCTGGGAAGAAATCAAGCCGCAGGTGCACAAGGTCTATCGTGCGGATCCGCAGAAAGACAAAACCAATTACCTGCTGCTGCTGTCCGAAGGCCGCCTGATCAACCTGGGCAACGCCACTGGCCATCCATCACGCATTATGGATGGCTCGTTCGCGAACCAGGTGATTGCACAGATGCACATGTACAAAGAAGGCTTTGCGTCCAAGTCAGCCGATTACAAGAACAACAACATCACTGTGACAGTGTTGCCGAAGCAGCTCGACGAAGAAGTCGCGGCGCTGATGGTGGGCGGTTTCGGCGGCGTGTTGACGAAACTGACACCGGCACAGGCGAAGTACATCAATGTGAAGCCGGAAGGGCCGTACAAGGCAGATACTTACAAGTATTGATGCAACAGAGA
>JAZKJF010000002.1:3880-252121 GCA_040384465.1 Pseudomonadota bacterium
CCCCCCCACCACTCTCACAGATCAAGTCAGAGAATTTTAACGATGAAAAATACCCAGACTCGCTTCAGCTTCGAGTTCTTTCCCCCCAAGACTGAAGTGGGCGAAGAGAAGCTCAAGGAAGTTCACCGCCAGCTCGCGCTCCTGAAGCCCGATTTCTTTTCCGTGACCTATGGTGCCGGTGGCTCCACACGGGATGGCACGCGACAGGCGGTGACCAATATTCACAATGCTGGCTCCAACGTTGCTCCGCACCTGTCTTTCGGTGGCTCCAGCGAAGAAGAAATTCTGGCTCTGCTGCAATACTACAAAGATCTCGGCATCACACGCCTTGTTGCACTGCGCGGCGATGTGCCTTCCGGTGTGGGCGCTACCAGCAGTTATTACTATGCCAATCAACTGGTCGAACTGGTGCGCCGCAAAACCGGCAATCATTTTCATATCGAAGTCGCCTGCTACCCTGAGATTCACCCGAATTCCGAGAGCTATGAAAGCGATCTACATTACTTCAAGAAGAAGATCGATGCAGGCGCTAACAGCGCCATCACACAATATTTTTACAATCCTGATGCGTATTTTTACTACGTCGACCGCTGCAGCCGTCTGGGCATCAACACGCCAATCGTGCCGGGCATCATGCCGATCATCAATTACGCCAACCTGGCCCGTTTCAGCAGCAACTGTGGCGCAGAAATTCCACGCTGGATTTGTCAGCGCCTGGAAGGTTACGGAGACGACGCAGAAAGCATCCGTGATTTCGGCAACGAAGTGGTCTCGCGTCTGTGTGAAACACTGCTGGCAGGTGGAGCCCCCGGACTGCATTTCTACACGATGAACCAATTCACGTCCGTCAGCACGATCTGGAACAACCTTGGATTAAGCGAGCGCTGAGATGCGACTGTCACGCATTCATGCCCCACAGACGCTGATCACCGGATCGGCTGTGCAACTCGCCGACGAGGCAGCGCACTACGTCGGCAAGGTGCTGCGTCTGCGCGTGGGGGAAAAGCTGACACTGTTCAATGGCAATGAGGGCGAGCATCTCGCCGAAGTTGTCAGTGTCGACAAAAAAGGGGTCACCGTGCAACTCATCAGCACCGTACAGAACAGTGCCGACCCCGTGCTGCCCATTCATCTTGGGTTGGGAATTTCACGGGGCGAACGTATGGACTACGCGATCCAGAAAGCCACTGAGGCGGGTGTCAGCAGCATCACTCCTCTGCTGACCGAGCGCTGCGAAGTCAAACTCAAGGGCGAGCGGGTCGACAATCGTCTGAGTCACTGGAGCAGGATTGCGATCAGCGCCTGCGAGCAATCCGGCCGCTGCATGGTGCCTGTGATCGAAACGCCTCTGTTGGTGTCTGAATGGCTGGCACGCGCACACGTGGGCGTCCGTTTCGTTCTCGATCATCGCGGCACACAAGGTTACCCCGTCGTAAGCAACCCTGCGGCAGTCACGTTGCTGGTAGGCCCGGAAGGGGGGTTATCCGATGAGGAAGTGAAAACCGCACAGGGCAATGGGTTTCAGTCTGTGCGACTTGGCCCGCGCGTGCTGCGTACCGAGACAGCACCGGTCATCGCGATTGCCATCGCACATCAGCTCTGGGGTGATTATCGCGCATAAAAAAAAGCGCCCCGAAGGGCGCTTTACGTCAAAAATGTACGCTAGAGAGAGTTAGTAAATACCTTCCTGCATGTCCTGCAATTACTTCGTGAACTCTGGATACGCTTCCAAACCACACTCGGAGATGTCGACGCCCTGTGCTTCTTCCTCTTCCGATACGCGCAGCCCCATAACGGCCTTGATAATCATCCAGACCACAAAGCTTGAGGCGCCAACCCAGACGACAATGGTGAGTGCACCAATGATCTGTCCCGAGAACGACACGCCATCATTGGTGATAGGCACCAGCCACAGGCCTAGAAGACCGCAGGAGCCATGCACAGAGATCGCACCCACAGGATCATCAATCTTGAGTTTGTCGAGGAAAATGATGCTGAAGACGACCAATACGCCAGCCACTGCACCGAAGAGGGTTGCTTGCAGCGCAGTCGGAGTGGAAGGTTCTGCAGTGATTGCCACCAGACCGGCCAGTGCACCGTTCAGAATCATGGTCAAATCAGCCTTTCCGAACAGTGCTTTCGCCACAAGCATCGCCGCAATCAAGCCCCCTGCCGCTGCCGCATTCGTATTAACGAATACCACCGCAACAGCGTTGGCACTGCTGATGTCAGCCAGTTTCAGTACTGAACCGCCATTGAAGCCCAACCAGCCCAACCATAGGATCAGTGTCCCCAGGGTTGCCATCGGCAGGTTTGCACCAGGGAATGCCTTGATGCTGCCATCAGTACCGTATTTGCCTTTGCGTGGACCGAGCAGCAACACACCGACGACCGCAGCAGTTGCGCCAGCCAGATGAACGATGCCTGAACCTGCGAAGTCAGAGAAACCAAGGTTCCCCAACGTGTACATACCGAACACGGCCTTGCTACCCCAGGTCCAAGAACCTTCCATCGGATAGATGACACCAGTCATCACCACAGCGAACACGAGAAATGACCACAGCTTCATACGCTCAGCAACAGCACCGGAAACAATCGACATACAGGTCGCGGCAAACACTACCTGATAGAAGAAGTCAGAGGCGTCTGAGTACACCGCGCCGCCTTCAAATCCCTCTTCTGCTTTAGCCGCCAGCACGTCAGTGACCAGCGTCTCACCACCAGCAATGCCGGAAAGGAATGCGGAGCCGCCGTACATCAGGGCGTAACCACAGATCATGTACATGATGCAGGAGACCGCATACAACGAGATGTTCTTGGTCAGAATTTCCGTCGTATTTTTAGCTCTTACAAGGCCCGACTCCAACATTGCGAAGCCTGCCGCCATCCACATAACCAGAGCGCCACATACAAGATAGTAGAATGTATCAAGTGCATACTGCAGCTGGAAAATTTGTTCTTCCACCTCAAATACCTCAAAACAAAACTCAAGTGTTGCTTGGTTATTTGAACAGCCGTTTAAAGTTCATCCTTTCGATCAGCGCTCTTAAACAGCCTCTTCACCGGTTTCGCCGGTACGAATCCGAATAACCTGCAGCAGATCTGTGACGAATATTTTCCCATCGCCAATCTTTCCTGTGTTGGCTGCCTTGGTAATTGCCTCCAACGTCTGATCGAGCAGATCGTCACCAATGGCGATCTCAATTTTTACCTTCGGTAAGAAATCCACGACATACTCCGCTCCTCGGTAGAGTTCGGTGTGTCCCCTTTGTCTGCCAAAACCTTTCACCTCAGTTACGGTAATCCCCTGCACGCCAATTTCTGATAGCGCTTCACGGGCATCGTCCAATTTAAAAGGCTTTATTATTGCCGTCACTAACTTCATAAGTTTGCTCCTTACCTATAAATATCCGCTCCGCCGATTCGGTGCGGATACACCTGAATTCAGTTATGCATGGCTCGTGCCAGATTGAAAAACTGCTTCATAAACATGGAGATATGTGCGAATTGCCACATTCGAGAGACTAACAGGGAAGTGCAGAAGAATTATATGCACCATAACGATGCGTACATGAAGTCGACGCACCAAAATTAGGCGAATGCGATTCGGCCACAACAAATCTCCTTTAGTGCCCTCGAAAAGTAAAAAGGCCCGTCAGTGGCATGCACTGGCGGGCCTTTCTTGAGAGCACTGCCCTGAACGTTTGCACGTTCAGGAGCGAGGCTTACAGACTCTTGCTGATCGCGAAAGAGATTGTGCTGGCGCAATCTGTAGACGCGAAGCAGTTGGTCTCGCTGATGTCAGTATCAGTCCAGATCAGCTGCAGATTCACGCCTGCGTAAGGTTTGGACAGAGACACTTTGTACTCGGAGTAGCTGTCTTCGGTACCGAACACGTCCTGATCGAAATCGCTCAGACCGTAGTGCAGGCCCAGTGATACGTCATTGCCCAGCGCGAAACCGTAGTCCAGCGTGTAATACATGGCAGGGCCTACGCCAGCGAAGAAATCGTCGGAGTAGTTAACAGTGCCGATCAGGCTGCCGTAGATCAGTTTGCCGTACAGTTCGAGGAAGTCGTCACCGCTGGCGCCCGGGTAATCGTAGTACAGGAAACCAAGGTCGTAGCCTACTTCTTCGGTCAGATCACCAGTAAAACCACCGAAGTAGTCGATCTCGATGCTGTCGTCAAAAGTGATGCTTGACGCCCAGGTGCCCAGGTAAAAGCCTGACTCGCCAGCCCAGTTGAATCCGCCTTGAATGGCAGAGCCGCCGCTGGTCTGAGAGACACCACGGTAGATGTAGTCTGTCGTCAGCGTAACGTTGCCAGTGATCGGTCCTTCCTGCGCTTGTGCCGCGAATGTTGCAGACATCAAACCGGCGGCCAACAATGCTGTGGTAAGTTTTCTCATTTCAAGTAGCTCCTTGACGTTTTAGTAAAGTTTCAATTCTGTGCGTAACGCACCATTAAAGAGATGCGTTGTCGATCTGTGGACACACTCTCAAATGCTCGACTTGGTAGTAAGCACGATACGTGCCCATTTTCGATATTGGACCTGGAAAAAGGCTACAGCCCTTTGTTTACGAGGCCTAGAGTAAAAATGGCCAGTGCTCATCACTCTTCACGAGCTTGCTGTTCACGCCTCGAAAAGCGTGTCGCGCACCATTTTGAGTCACTTGTGTGTGCCAGCAAACGCTCCCGTTACCTCTTAGCCGTCGTCGCACGCACCGCTTCTGAGCAGCCAGGCTGCAGCAGCGCGTCATTCCTGCCATCCGTGCACTGCGTTACAATCCTGTTCAGCGCGGCAACCGCCGCCTCCACTTCCATGCAACGGAACTACCTCTATGATAGACAAGCAATTCTTTGAAGATCTCAGCCTGCAGATCAGCAAGCTGCTGCCACAAGCGGGAGCAGTGGGGGAGGATGTCCGAAAGGCAGTCAATTCTGCACTGCAGAAAGGCTTCGAACGCCTGGACCTGCTGACACGCGAGGAGTTCGATGGCCAGCGCCGCGCTCTGGCAAGAGCCGAGGAGCGCATCGCTTATCTGGAGAAGGAAATGGCGAGGCTTGAGCAGATGGTGAATGAACTGGATGATTCTGCCATGAAGGAAACACGCCAAGACGTTTAACCGCTGGGCAGCGATGGCATCGCAGCATCACCAGCCTGAGCTGCGATGCTGACCATCCCTAACTGCAAAGAATGCTACCCAAAATCAGGGAGCCTGCCCCCCTTGATTCCTTACTGCTCCGCAATCCCTTTCATCGTTGCCAGCGCGCGCTCGAACGTCGCGCGACGACGTGTCACGTCGGCATCTTTTGCGGCCTGGTCAGGTTGATTGGACACATCCAGCAGCAACGTGTAGAGCAGTTTGGAACTGTTGGCATCCACAGGACGTGCTTCCATGAAACCGTGGTAGAGGTTGTAGAACTGTCCGTCGACGGAAGGTTGTGTGTAGCCGTAGGAGAGTTCGGTGAGCGCCACCAGCACTTCGGTGACGCGACCATTGGCCAGCACTCTTACGGTGCCGATGCCGCCATCGCCGGAGGTGATCACGCAGTCGAGGTTCAACCATTCGCTGATATCGCAATATTCCCCTACCTTTGCCCAGACTTCGGCTGCTGGACGGGCCACGTCGATTTCCATTTCGATTGCGACATATTCAGGTTGTGCCATCGCTGAGGTGGAGAGCCACAGGGCGGGAGCGGCGATCAGAGCAAGCAGGGTGCGTTTCATGATGGTTTCCTTGGTCTTGTTATTGGGGCACTTTCAGTTAACGACAGGCGGTAGAGTAGCCGGGATGGCGCTTTGCAAGCAACTGACCTTAGCCTTCAGGATTGGCCCCCTGAGTGAAGTACCTCTCCATGCGCCGGTAAGCAATTGCCTCCGTCAGGTCGCGCTCATGAATAGCGGAGCGCTGGTCAAGATCGGCAATGGTGCGGGCGATTTTCAGAACTCGGTGGCAGCCGCGTGCGGACAGGCGCAGTTTGTCGACAGCCATGGCCAGCAGCCGCTCACTGGCAGCGTCCAGTGCGCAGAAAGCCTCGATGTCAGGGTTGCCCAGATCGCTGTTGAGTTTGCCACAACGTTCTTTCTGCAAGGCGCGACACTGCAGGACACGTCGGCGCACGGTGTCGCTCTCGGAAATGCCGACCTTGCTGACATCGCCTCTGACCGTCGCGGCACGCAGATCATGATGCGCAATCCTCGGCACCTCGACGATCAGGTCGATGCGGTCCAGCAGCGGGCCGGAGATCTTATCCAGATAACGCTGCACCTTCTCCGGGGTGCAGCGGCAACGGCCCTGCGGATCACCGTAGTAACCGCAATGGCAGGGGTTCATCGCCGCCACCAGCTGAAAATTGGCCGGCAGCTGCATGCGGTAGTTCGCGCGGCTGATGGTGATCACGCCGGATTCCAGCGGCTCACGCAGAACATCGAGCACACTGCGGTTGAACTCGGTCAGCTCATCGAGAAAGAGGACACCGCGATGCGCGAGTGTGACTTCACCGGGTCTGCCGTGGGCACCACCACCTACCAAAGCAACACTGGTAGCACTGTGATGCGGGGAGCGGAAGACCGGCTCCATCCAGCGGCCGGTGTCGATGGCCTGCCGTGAGATCGATTTGATCGCGGCGGCCTCCAGCGCCTCTTTCTCGTCCAGTGTCGGCAGCAACGACGGCAGACAATTCGCCAGCATGGTCTTGCCGGTGCCGGGCGGCCCGACGAACAGGATGTTGTGAGCTCCGGCCGCCGCAATCTGCAGGGCGCGCTTGGCCATGTGCTGGCCGCGTATCTCGCTGAGATCATGCAGCAGTGTGGCGGCAGCGGGCACCAGCACAGGTTGTTTGAAGCGGCAGGGGGTGAGGCCACTGCCCGCGAGCAGATGCTTGTACAGGTCCAACAGCGTGGCGACACCGAACGCCTTCACGCCGCGCACGAGTGAGGCCTCGTCGCTGTTGACGGCAGGCAGGATCAGCACGCGTCCACTGTCGCGGGCCGCCAGTACAGCAGGCAATACGCCGTGCACCGAGCGCACCGATCCGGTCAAAGCCAGCTCCCCCAGAATCTCGACACTGGCCAGCCGCTCGACGGGGATCTGCCCCGAAGCAGCGAGGATGCTGATGGCAATGGCGAGATCAAATCGACCTCCGCTCTTGGGCAGATCCGCAGGCGCGAGATTGATGGTGACGCGCCGCGTGGGGAATTCGAGGTTGGCGTTGAGGATGGCGCTGCGCACCCGTTCGCGGCTCTCCCGCACCGCCGCCTCGGGGAGACCGACGATGGCAAGACTGGGCATGCCATTGGAGATGTGTGTCTCCACGGTTACCAGAGGGGCTTCAATACCGATATTGGCGCGCGTGTGGACAATCGCCAGCGACATATTTCCATCCTTGGAATTCATTCATGGTCACCCTCAACTAATAGTTCAGGATGCCCCGGAATGCAAGGTGGCGACGTCTTTCAGTTCAATGCCGTGCTTTTGGCAAGAATCGACTGGATGTGGCGGTCGACGAAGTCTTCCTCCCCCAGCAGCTTCTTGAGGTTGTCGAAGGTGACCGGTTTGCTGAAGAAATACCCCTGCACCTGGTCGCACTTGTTCAGACACAGAAACTCCACCTGTTCGGCTGTCTCGGCACCCTCCGCAATCACCTGCATGCTCAGGCTATGCGCGAGGTTGATGATGGCTTTGACGATAGTGGCATCGTCCTCGTTGGTGGTGACGCTGCTGACAAAGGAGCGGTCAATCTTGAGAATCGAAATGGGCAGACGCTGGATGTGGGCGAAGGAGGAGTAGCCGGTGCCGAAATCGTCCAGCGAGATGTCGATGCCCAGTTCATTCAGTTTGCGCAGGCTTTGATCCACTGCCTGCCCCTCAATCATCATCGTGGTTTCGGTCAGCTCAAACTCCAGACGCCCAGCCGTGATCCCCTGCTTGCTCAGGATATTGGCCACGGTCTGCACGAAGTTTTTGTCCTGAAACTGCTTGAAGGAAACGTTGACGGCCAGTTGCACGTCATGGTGCCCCTTGGTTGCCAGCTCATTGAGATCCTTGCAGGCGTGATGGATGATCCAGTAGCCCAGCGGTACGATCAGACCGCTTTCTTCCGCCACGGCGATGAAGTGGCTGGGGGCCAGCAGCCCGCGCGTCGGGTGCCGCCAGCGCACCAGACACTCGGCGCCGACAATCCGGTTCTGTTTGATATCGATGCGCGGTTGATAGTGCAGCTCGAATTCCTCGCTGCGGATGCCCCGGCGGATCTCGGCTTCCAGCTTGAGAATAGTCTGGGCAGCGTCGGTCATGTCAGTGGTGTAGAACTGGTAGTTACAGCCCTTTTCACGCTTGGCGATGCGCATAGCCATGTCGGCATGGGCGAGCATGGCATCGACGGTCACATCGGTGTCCTTGTTCATCGAGATGCCCATGCTGACGTTCATGCGAATGGCGTGTTGCGCCACCGGAAACGGCCTCGACATGGATTGGATGATGCGCTCGATACTGACCCGGCATTCGGACTCCACCGAACCCATGACATTCTGGAAGACCACCGCAAACTCGTTACCACCAATACGGGCAACCCGCTGATGGGTGGAAAGGCAGGAGCGGATGCGCTCGGCGATCAGTTGAATCAAGGCATCGCCAGCGCCTTGCCCATAGGAAGCATTCACTTTCTTGAACTGGTCGACGTCGATCAACAGCAAACCAACGGAGGCCGGAGTCTCGGCATCTACGAGAATGCGCGCCAGTTGTTCCCGGAAATCCTGACGATTGCTCAACCCGGTCAAGGGGTCCGCTGTCGGCGGCTCCATGTTCACGGGTTCGGGGTGCTTGCGGGCGAAACGACGGATGGCGCGATGCAGCATTTTGGAATCGAGACTGGAGCGCAGCAGAATGTCGGATTCGCCGTTGCTGGCCGCCGCTTTATCCACATGGGGAGGCGCCTCGTCGACCAGCATGATGATCGGCGCTTTGGCCTGTTGACGTCCCAGCTCCGTGAGAAGATCCCGCGCGATATGCGGATCGGAAATCGAACCCCAGAGAATCAACTGAAAGCGGCTGACAGCAGTCGACTCCAGGACTGAGACATCTGCCTGGCACCACGACAACTGGTAAACCTCTCCCTGTATGCCTTTCAGCAGGTCCCCGATCAATCTGAACTCGGCATCCTGTTCGGCAATCAGCAGTATTCGCACTGCGCGACCTCTACACTAGATACAACTCGAATAGTGTTATCGGCACGCCCTGCCAATTTCTGGAGCACTAAATCCACTGCGAAGTAGAAATAGTTGGGCCGGAAATATAGTCGACCAGCACCGGGCACGCCGCAGGTCCTCGTATATAATTGCCGCCGCTACCTCCGACATGTGAATCCCTGCGTGAACAAACTCAATCCCCGCCAGCTTGAAGCGGTCAAATACATCAGCTCCCCCTTGCTCGTGCTGGCCGGTGCTGGCAGCGGCAAGACCAGCGTGATTACGCAGAAGATCAGCTATCTGATCAACCAGTGTGGCTACCCGGCCCACAAGATCGCGGCGGTGACCTTCACCAACAAGGCGGCGCGCGAGATGAAAGAGAGAGTCGGCAAGCTCTCCCGCGAGCGCGAGGGCGCCAGCAACACCCGTGGCCTGACGATCTCGACCTTCCACCATCTCGGCCTGACCATCATCCGCAAAGAACATGCACGGCTTGGGTTCAAGTCTGGTTTTTCGATCTTCGATAGCCAGGACAGCCTGGCGCTCTTGAAAAGCCTGCTGCACAAACAAGGCGAGCTGGGTGACGACCAGATCAAAGCCATTCAGACCACGATCTCCCACTGGAAGAACCAGCTGGTGATGCCCGAGCAAGCCATTCAGACCGCCAGTGAAGCGGATGAAGTCTTTGCCGCGCGCGTCTACGCCCAATACCAACGCCACCTCACCGCCTTCAATGCGGTGGATTTTGACGACCTGATCCTGCTACCTGTGATGCTGTTCCAGACACACGCCGACGTGCTGGAGCGCTGGCAGAATCGCATCCACTATCTGCTGGTGGATGAGTATCAGGACACCAACACCGGGCAGTATCTGCTGGTGAAACTGCTGGTCGGCCCCCGCTCCGGGCTCACCGTGGTGGGCGACGACGACCAGTCGATCTACTCCTGGCGGGGTGCCAGACCCGAGAACATGGTGCAGCTGGAGAAGGATTACCCTAACCTCAAGCTCATCAAGCTGGAGCAGAATTACCGCTCCAACAACAACATTCTCACCGCCGCCAATACGTTGATCGCCAACAACCCGCACCTCTATGAGAAGAAGCTCTGGAGTCAGCTGGGGGTCGGCGATCAGATCCGGGTAATTACCTCTCCGAATCAGGACACAGAGGTGGAGCGTATCGCCACCGAGATCCTGGCCCTGTGCATCAACCAGCGCCTGCATTTCAAGGATTTTGCGGTGCTCTATCGCGGCAACCATCAGGCCAGAGCATTGGAGATTCAACTGCAGGCGAATCAGATTCCTTATCAGATTACTGGTGGCACCTCGTTCTTCTCACGCACCGAGATCAAGGACGTCATGGCCTACCTGCGCCTGCTGGTGAACCCGGACGATGACAATGCCTTCCTCCGAGCGATCAACACGCCGCGCCGCAAGATCGGCCCTTCCATTCTAGAAGGCCTCGCCAATTAT
The DNA here is from genome assembly GCA_040384465.1 of Pseudomonadota bacterium. Lineage (GTDB taxonomy): Bacteria > Pseudomonadota > Gammaproteobacteria > Pseudomonadales > Pseudohongiellaceae > UBA5078. The sequence goes on from JAZKJF010000002.1 coordinate 14,542, forward strand.
GCGAGCGAACGCAAAATCAGCCTGCTCAGCGCCTGTGGCGAAATCGGGCTCGGTCAGTTTCTGCCTGACAACAAGCGCGAGCGCGTCGTGAAATTTGCGGAGTGGATGTCCGGTATCAGCGAGCAGTCACAACGTGGCGACAGCATTGTCGCGATTCAGGAGATGATCCGTGACATGGATTACGAAGGCTGGCTGCACCAGACCAGCCCCTCGCAGAACGCAGCCGAGCGCGCCGTTGCCAACGTCGGCACCCTGATCGAACAGCTGCAGAAAAGCCTGACCAAGGCCGAGGAAGAAGGCGACGAGGAGACAGATATTGAGAGCGCCATCAACAAGCTGATTCTGCGTGACCTGCTGGAGCGTCAAGAGGAGGATGACATCAACAACCAGGTGCAGTTGATGACGCTACATGCCGCCAAGGGCCTGGAGTTTCCTTATGTCTTCATCATGGGCATGGAAGAAGAGTTGCTGCCGCATCGCAACAGCATCGAGAACGATGATATTGAAGAAGAGCGGCGCCTGGCCTACGTCGGTATCACTCGCGCGCAGAAGGGTCTGACTTTCACGCTGGCCCGCAAACGCAAACAATTCGGTGAATCTGTCACCACCACGCCCAGCCGCTTTCTCGACGAGCTGCCACAGGATCTGTTGGATTGGGAAGGGCGAGGCAATGCCACGCCGGAACAGAAACAGGAGAAGGGAGCGGCGGCGCTGGCGGGATTGAAGGATCTGTTTGGTAGTTTCTGACTGTAGGAGCTGGCCTGCCGGCGACTGAGACTTGCACTGAACCAGTCGCTGGCAGGCCAGCTCCTACAAAAGCGAGGCACAAAAAAAGGGCCCGCGAGGGCCCTTTTTTCATGCTTCAGCGCAATTACTTGCTGCTGGCGACCATGTATTCGATGATCGCTTTCAGGTCGTCGTCAGTGCAGGCGAAGCACAGGCCTTTTGGAGGCATGGCATTCACGCCCTTGATTGCGCTGGCCAGCAGTGCATCAATGCCTTTCTCGACACGCGGAGCCCAATCAGCTGCTGTGCCTACTTTCGGAGCGCCAGCTGCACCGCTGCTGTGGCAGGCGAAGCAGTTTTGCATGTAAGCAGTCTCTGCCACGAAACCATCAGACAGTGCTGCGAGTTGCATGAGGTCTTGTTTGCCTGCGTCTGCAGACACGGAGCCAGCCAGTACGGCCAGAGCAGAAACCACACCAATTTGTGCTACACGAGCTTTGAACATTCTTGAAAAAGTCACCACGTCTTACTCCTCATTAACTGTTGCCAGTACTTAACTTAACCATTACGAAAGTAGTGTATGCCTTACATCCTTAACCAGTAATGAACGACCTTACTGAGCCTGTCCTGAAATGTACTCAACCAGCGCTGCCATATTTTCATCGGTGCAGGTCATGCACATTCCTTTCGCGGGCATGGCGTTGATGCCGCTGATGGCATTCTGCACCACTGTCTCGAAACCTTTGGCAGTGATTCTGCCTGACCAGGCATCCGCATCACCAAACTGAGGAGCGCCTGCCATGCCAGAGCCGTGACACATTGCACAGGTTTGTGTGTAAACCTGCTGAGCACTGAACTCACCGGTCGCCGCTGCTGCCGCAGGGGCTGCGCCGCCACTGGCACAGGCCTGACCAGCCAGGCAGACTTCGCCGATCGGCTGGAGACGCTCAGCGATCTGTTGATCCAGGGACTGCGCCACCAGAGAACCTGCGAACACAACACTCAAAACCAGCAGGCTGAGCTTAACAAAACGGAAGCGGATAACGCTGTTGAAAACTGCCACTCTTAGATCCTCTTGAATTGACCAACTTGAAACTGATGTCTGGACTCCAAACCGTGACTCGCAGGCGCGAAATAAAACCGTCGGATAAGCAATTTCCGCTTTCCTGGACGTTGGTGGGTGCGAGGTGCGCGGCATTATAGCCGTAATTCGCGCTGGCTGGAACTAGACTTCTGGCACAGGATAATAATCACGGCGTCACCAGCAAATTGATAGGTTCACGCTGGAAGTACAGTTCGTTGGGCTGGTTACTGAGGCCATAACCGATCAGGAACCCGACATTGATCTGACTCAGACCCAGCTGTTTCGCCACGGTGTCACTGAGGATGGCAATGCTCTCGCTGCTGCCGAGGACTTTGGGGGTCCCCAATGCCATCGGCGTGCTCTGGGAATTCAACGGCACAAAGGCTCCCGCCGCGTTCTTCACCAGAATTTCACCGTTATCAAGCAGCGCGGCAACGACCAGAAAACCCGGCTTGTTGCGATGCAGCGGGTCGATGTCGATACGGCCCAAAACATCGAAGCGTTGGGTCGACGTCACGGCGTTGCTGAAGGTCTTGCCCTTGTCCGTCGTCACTCCTCCGAAAAAGCTCGCCGCTGTCGTGCCGCCAAGGAAACTTGCCGGACGTCCGAGAGCGAGGGGCGCGCTGCTGGCGTAGCTCATGGTCAAGCTGTAGACACCCGCATTTTTACAGGTGGAGTTGAAGTCAGGGTGCGAGGATACGGTGAAGGTGTTGGCAAGCACCGCGTAGGTTCCGGCAGGCAGCGTCGTGCGAATCTGCGAATGGCAGCTGCCGCCCATCTCGCCTGCTTCAGCCACCACCGCCGATCTGGCGTCCATCAAGACCAGTGCCGAATCCACGGCGGAGGATTGCATGTCCAGCGTAACGATCGTCGCTTGCAACAACTCGAACTCATAGACATCGACGAGACTGGTATCCGTGCCGCCTCCGACGAGCTGATCCACCGTGCAATCGCCATTGGCAAGTTGTCCGCCCACTGTGCCGAAGCCTAGTGTGCTGATCTGGCAATTGCTGTAGCCACCATAAAGCTTGTTGGCACCCGCGATGTCATCTGCCTGTAAGGTGAAGGTATTGCCAATGCTGGGACGCATGATGGCAGCCCGGGTGTCTTCATGCCCCATCCCCATCATGTGACCCATTTCGTGCAGCGCAACGCGGGTGAAATCCGTGCCACGAGCGCTGCTCACCGGCCCGTCGTAAACATCAAACGCTTTGCTCTTGTTGAACACCATGTCTGCTTCGGTGATATCGAAGCCGCCGAGTTTGTTGGCCTCGGTGAAAATCAGCGTGACGGCGAGGACATTGGTGCCAAATGCGTTGCCGCAGACATCATTGGTAAAATCTGCTCCATTGATGCCGTCGCCATCCCCGGCAGGGAAGGTGCTGCCCGACGAATTGACGCGATAGCCCACACAAGGATCGCGGTACCCGGTTCTGGCCTCGAACGCGAAAACCGTTTTCTCCGTCCATTCCTGAGCCGCGTCGCGCAGCGCCTGAGCCCAGGACTCACCGCTGGCCGCCGTGCCGGGAATGGAGGTGTAGATATGCGTCGTGGCGCCGGGCCATTTGGCACCACTGATGTTGTAGCTCAGTGCGGAAAGACTCAGCGCGGCCAACGCCATTGCAACGATCCATCTGCTCATGTCGCGTTCGCTCTCCTCACTGCGGCTGTGCCAGGACAGACAGGATGGCAGACTTGAATTCGTCCGCGTTCAGAGGCTCCGCTGGCTCGCTCAGAAAACTGGCGATCCCCTGCGACTGCACTGTCACGCCATCGGCAACCCCATTCTCCAGAATATTCATGGGCTGCGCGCTCACTGCCGGGGGAGTCTCCACCTCCAGTGCCAGAACCGGTTCGTGGTGTGCCGTGGTCACCATCGTGCTGCCATCGATTTCGGTCTCTATCAGGTACTGCCCCTGATCCCAACCGAACAAGGGATTGACCTGAGTTTCCAGCAGCGTCTCTACAAAATAAAACCCCGTCTCGCCCACCTGGGGAACCACCATATCGGAGACCTCCAGTTGCTGGTCGCCCAAACGCCCTCCCAAAAAACTCAACTCGATTTCGTCTCCTGCGAAATCGCCTTTGAGGACATCGACAATGGCAAACCGCACCCAGGTCTTGATCATTTCTCCGGGCTGCTGGCGTACTTCGACAGCCACAACACGCCCCTCGAAGATCAGTTCTGCGCCATTGACCACCTCGCTGAAATGCACCTGCAGCACTGTGCTGGCGAATGCGCTGGAATGCGCAACCAGCATCAGCAGCAAAGCGCTCCTGACCAAGAAAGAGACGGTGTTTCTGCGAGTCAGCAGGTAAAACTGGGGGGTGTACATAGCGGTTTCTCTTCTGCCTCCCGGTGAAGAATGCTGGCAAGTATGTCACACAATTTCGCCTCTCGCGTGGGCAAAAGAGTGATGAAATCCAGCAGTTTCCCCTCGCAAAGACTCAAGAAATCAAGCCTCTGGCCGTTGATACGGTGTCTCTCTCACTAAAGGCTGTTCCTTGCCACCATGCTGCCATTGCTTCGCCAGGTCTGTTTTTTTGTTCTTCTGGGTGTCAGTTTGACGTCTCAGGCGGGAGTGCTGGAATTTGCCGCAACCACCTTCAGCGGCGTCGAAACCACCTCGCCAGTGACGATCAGCGTGCGCCGCACCGGAGTTGCCACGGCGGCGGCAACCGTAGTCGTCAAATCGGCAGACGGCACCGCGAGCGCCGGCACAGACTACACGGCAGTAACAACCACACTGCGCTGGGCAGCGGGCGATGTCGCGGACAAAACCATCAGTCTCGCGCTACTGGACGACCGGGTCGCCGAGGAGAGCGAAACCCTGACATTGGCTCTCTCGGAAGTCACCGGAGATACCGTCGGCACCAGTGCTCAGACCACCGTGACCATTGGCGATTTCGAGCAGGGCACACTGCAGTTCTCGGCGACCGACTATCAGGTGAATGAAGAAGGGGGCACCGCGACCATCACCGTGCAACGCAGCGGCGGCAGCAACGGCAGTGTGACGATCAACTATGCCACTGCCAACAAAACCGCGACTGCACCCGATTACTACCTCACCAAGACTGGCACGCTGACCTTCGCCGAGGGCGTCACTTCGCAGACGTTTACAGTGACCGTCGTCAACAACACCCTCGGCCAGATCGACAGAACGGTCGCACTGACGCTGAACACCCCGGGAGGTGGAGCACTGGCGGGTGAGCGCATCACGGCGACACTCACCATCGTCAACGACGACGCGGATTTCACGGCTGGGCTGACGAAGATCACCCCGACGCGCACCGGCGTGACACAGTCCCCTGTCATCAACTTGTCCCAGCCGTCGCCCTTCAACAGCAAGAATTCTCTCCTGCAAGCCGTCAACCGTATCCCCGAGCTGACCATTACCACGCTGTCCGCACTCCAGAGCGGGGCTGGCATCATGACAATTGCCGTAGGCGACGCCACTTACCATCTGCTCCCCTACACCGCGTCCAAAGTCAGCTCCACCACCAAACCTGCAATCTTCGTGAACCAGGACAGCAGCGGCCGCATCATCACCGATGAAGGACTGCAGATTGGCTTCCAGCCAGCGCTGGCTGCGGTTGATGTACTGCAGACCCAGTTGACGGCGATGAAGCTGCCGAAACTCACCATCACCGAACAAGGCAACATCACGGTGCAGCGCAATCAGGGACCGCCCCAGCTGGACCTGGACAGCTCAGGCAAGCTCGTCATCAACAATGCCTTCTATGACCGCTTCAACCTGCGCCCGGCGGTGGTCTCTACTCTGGCACCAGCGGGCTCGACGGTTGGCCTGCACATGCATCCGCACCCTAATTCCCGGCTACCCAATGAGGTCTATCTGCGGGTGGTGTACAGCAGCGGCACGCAGTTGCGGCAGCAATTGTTGACGTCAGCACCGGCGATCACCGACGAGCTGGTGGCGGGGCTGATGGCGATAAAGGATGTGACCAAGGTGCGCGTCGAGGAATTCGGGATAATCTCGTTCACGTTCAATGGTCGGCAGCTTTACGTGTATGCGGACTTGATCGTGAGACGTGTCGACCCGACGACCTATGCCGGTTCGACGCTGAAAACGGGCTTGTTCAATGTGAGCGATCTGAACGGGGATGGCAGCGAAGATTTCCGCATGGTCTATTCGAATGGGGATGAGCAGACCTTCTTTTACATCACCCCGAAGTGACGCGATCACCACCCCTGTGGGAGCGGGCCTGCCCGCGATAAATTGCGTGGCACAAAACTATCGCGGGCAGGCCCGCTCCCACAGGGTTGGTGGTCATTCAAAAGGATTGGCGATAACTGCCATCCAGAATCTTCTGCCACCAGGCTTCGTTATCGAGATACCACTGCACCGTCTTGCGCAGCCCCTCGTCGAACCCCGCCAGCGGTTTATAGCCCAGCTCACTCATGATCTTGCCCGCGTTGATGGCATAGCGCGTGTCGTGGCCGGGTCTGTCCGTCACGAACGTGATCAGGCTGGCGCCAGGTTTGCCACTGCTCGCCGGGCAGGCCGGAAAGCGTTCTCGTAATGATGCATCGGTCGCAAACAGCTCATCCACCAGCTGACACAGCAATTTCACGGTGTCGATATTCGCCCACTCGTTGTTGCCGCCGATGTTGTAAGTCTCGCCGGGGCGGCCCTTGCTCACCACCAGATCAATGCCCCGAGCGTGGTCATCCACATACAGCCAATCGCGAATCTGCTGACCATCGCCATAGATGGGCAAGGCCTTGCCATGCAGGATGTTGAGCAGGCACAGCGGAATCAACTTCTCGGGGAAGTGGTAGGGACCGTAGTTATTGGAGCAATTGCTGGTGGTTACCCGGAGGCCGAAAGTATGGTGATAGGCGCGCACCAGATGGTCGGACGCGGCCTTGCTCGCGGCATAGGGAGAGTTCGGCGCATAGGGCGTGGTCTCCGTGAAGGCAGGGTCCTTGGGGCCGAGCGTGCCATACACTTCATCAGTGGAGACATGATGGAAATGGTGGGGCTTCTTCTCGGGCTGATCCAACCAGCACTTCTTCGCCGCTTTCAGCAGGCTGTGGGTGCCGACGATATTGGTGTTGATGAAGGCATCCGGGCCGGTGATGGAGCGATCGACGTGGCTCTCGGCGGCGAAGTGGATGATCGTGCTGATGTCATGCTGGGTGAGTAGCTGTTCCACCAGAGCCTGGTCGCAGATGTCGCCTTGCACGAAGGTGAAGTTGGGGTTACTCCATACGTCGCGCAGGTTCCAGGTATTGCCTGCGTAGGTGAGAGCATCCAAGGCAATCAGGCGATCCTGCGGGTAGCGCTGCAGCCAGTAGTGCGTGAAGTTGGCGCCGATGAAGCCGGCCGCGCCGGTGACCAGTACGTTTCGCATTGTGTCTTGTTCTCAGTAGTCAAAAATTCTCACAGACTGTGGGAGCTTGCCTTGCAAGCGAAGCATCCGCACACACTTATTCAATCGCTTGCAGGCAAGCTCCCACAAATCGTTCAGCGTTCGCTGAGTGTCTTCAGCACATCTCGCAGCGCGGCGCGCCAATGCACTTGCGGACACTCCAGCTCCGTCAGCGCACGGGACTTGTCCAGCACACTGTAGGCAGGCCGCCGTGCGGGCGTTGGATATTTCACGGTCGGGATCGGATGCACGGGAATAGCACGATCCAGCAACGACTGTGCAAGTGCCTCTTCCTGAATCGCCACAGCAAAGTCATACCAGCTGGCTACTCCGGCATCAGTCCAGTGATAAATACCTCCTGGCATGTCACTGCGCACCAGCGCACCAAGACACTGCGCCAGCGTGGCGGTCGAGCAGGGTGTCCCGATCTGATCGTCCACCACGTACAAGACCTCGCGCTCGCGCATCAAACGCAGCATCGTCTTCATGAAATTGGTGTTGTAAGGCGAATACAACCAAGCGGTGCGCACAATCGATGCCTTGCCGGGCAACAGCGTCGCAATCATCCGCTCCCCCGCCAGTTTGCTCTGACCATAGACACTCAAAGGTGCCACGGAATCATCCACACGGTAAGGCTGGTTCTTCTCGCCGCTGAACACGAAGTCGGTGGAGATGTGAATCAGATGCGCGCCGCTGCTCTTGCACCAGCGTGCGAGATGCTTCACGCCCTGCTCATTGATGGCGTATGCGTCAGCCGCGTGGCTCTCGGCGGCATCCACTGCGGTGTAAGCCGCCGTGTTGATGACGATGTCCGGTTTGAGCGCTTCCAGAGTCGCAGTGACACTGGTCTGGTCGGTGATGTCCAGCTCCGCCCGACCCAGCGGGAACAGCTGGTTGGACTCGGCCAGCTGACAACGCACCAGCGTCTGGCCAAGCTGACCGTTAGCGCCGGTAATAGCGATTCGTTTTTCCATTGCTTCGCTCAAACTCCATGTTCACAGATCATGTTTACAGGTTGCCGCTGGCGGCTGGGCTATTCGTACACGGCCGCAGTCGCGAAGGGCTGCCCATTGCGGTCCTTGTCTGACAGCACGGGTTCCACCACACCACTTTTCGCCAGGATCTCCAGCGGCCAGTCGATGGCCAGTACAGGGTCATTCCACAGCAGCGAATGTTCATCGGCGGGAGCATAGTAATCCGTGCATTTGTAAACCATCTCCGCACTCTCGCTGGTCACGATAAAGCCGTGCGCAAAGCCCGGTGGCACCCAGAGCTGACGGTGGTTGTCGGCAGAGAGAAATTCGCCTACCCACTGCCCGAAGGTGGGCGAGTTGCGGCGCATGTCGACGGCCACATCATAGATCTCTCCGGCGATCACCCGCACCAGCTTGCCCTGCGGCTGCTGCAACTGATAATGCAGGCCACGCAGGATGCCGCGCCCGGACTTGCTGTGATTGTCCTGTACGAAGGTGGCCCCTGGCACGATGTTCTCGAAGGTGGACGCGCGCCAGGTTTCCATGAAGAAACCGCGATGGTCGCCATGCAGACGAGGTTCAAGGACAAGCACGTCGGGAATGCGGGTGGGAGTGATGTTCAAGCGAATGCCTTCTGCTTCTCAGGATTGATCGTGTTGGGTGCCGACTGCGTTGTGCTGGAGCTGCTGCAGGATGCCCGGCAGCTCGTCGGCGAAAGTGGCCGCCGGATTATAGCCCAGTTCATTCTGGATTTTCTCGCAGGAGAAAACGCTGTCGGTCGTCAGCACGCGATACGAGCGTAGCCCCGGCGCGTTCTGCAAGCGCAGCAGTTTGCTCACCACTTCCAGGCAGACAGCGCCCGCCCACAGCAGTGGCAAAGGAGTTTGCCAACGCGGCTCGCGAAGACCCAGCACCCGCCGCACACTCAGCTCAATGCCCTTCACCGTGTAGGTGCGGCCATCCGTAACGGTGTAGGTGCTACCGTTGGCGGCAGGCGCGACGGCGGCGAGCAGGGCTGCTTCGCAAAGATCGCCGAGCCCCACCAAGGACAAAGTCGCGCTGGGCGTGGGCAACGGAGGCAACAGACCATGGCTGATCAGGCGAATCATGGTCAACAGGTTTCCCTTCATGCCCAGACCATAGACACTCACCGGACGCAGGCAACAGACTTCGATCTGTCCGGCCCGCGCGGCTGCCAGCAGCAGCTCCTCAGCGTCGCGCTTGGCGCTGCCATATGCCGTCAGTTCACTCTTTGCAGCGGCCAGGCTGCTGCTGAAGAACACGATGCGTCGCACACCTGCTGCCACCGCCGCCTCCAGCAAAGCCCGCGTCCCTTCCACATTGGTGGCGCGCATCGCCTCCAGATCATGCTGATTGACGTGGGCATAGGCGGCCAGATGAAACACGGTATCGACGCCAGCGCAGGCCGACTTCAACTCGGTTGAATCCCGCAGATCGCCCTGAAAATGCTCGCACTGTGCCGCATCCGGCCCGTCTTCAGCAGGCCTTCGCGACAGAGTTCGTACCTGACAGCCACGCGCCAGCAGACGCCGGGTCAGCGCCAGTCCAATGAAGCCGGTGGCACCAGTGACCAGTACAGTGCGATGGGAATCGAGATGGGATTCGAGGTTGGATTCAAAAGTGTTCACAGAAAACGCCAGCCGTGCGTGTTGTAGAAGCGGACGCCGGAGCGCACGAACATCGCAATATGGCGCAAGCCCTTGCGGGCACTGTCTCCGCCCAGGTGAATGATGTGCATCTCCGGCAGGTAGGCCAGCGCGCCCTTTTCGTGGACCCGCAGAGACAGGTCGAAGTCCTCGAAGTAGAGAAAATAACGTTCATCGAAACCGCCCACGGAGCGCAGAACACCCGTGCGGAACAGCATGAAGCAGCCGCTGATGATCGGGATGTCCGTGCTCGGCTCCTGCTCGGAAAGATCGCGCATTTCATAGTGCGCCAGACGCGTGTTGAAAGCCGTCTTGATAGCCTGCGGAGCAAACCCCCGCAGTAGAAAATCGAGGACCGATGGATAACGCTTGCAGCCGTGTTGCTTGTGGCCTTCACCGTCGCGGACCGCCGGGCTGAGTGCGGCCACCGCAGTATTCTTCACGAGATAACTCAGTCCTTCACGCAAGCACTGGGGAGACAAAGTGACATCCGGATTGAGCACCAGGTGGTAATCGGTGTCCGCCGCGAGGATGGCAAGGTTGTGGCCGCGCCCGTAACCGACATTGCCATGCCCCTCCAGCAACCGCACCGCCAGGCTCTCTTGCAGCCCGTCTTCCTTCGCTTCCTGCATGAAATCGTTGAGGAGTGCCGTGAGGCCCGGTTCCGGTTCAGCATTGTTGATGATATCCAGCTGCACGGACTGCAGGTCGCCAGACGCTTTGGCCAGACGCACGGCCGCCAGCAGGGAATGCAGCGCCGACTGCAGCACTGCGAGGTCTGTTTTGTAGACCACGATGGAAACGGAAAGGGAGGGAGGGAGGCTGGTCACTATGGCGGACAGTTCATTGCTCGACGAGGCGGTCGCCAAACGGAGTACGCACCACACGCATCCCCTGCGGCACATCTTCCGGCGGTATGCGACGCGGCTGGAAGCGCTCTGCGCGGTTGAAACCGTCCCCGTCGATCCGGGCATTAGCCTCATTCTGGGCCGCTGCTCGCAGAGCTGCAGCAAAGGGATTGTCTGGAGGGACATCGCCCTGTGGAACGGGCACTGTTCCATCAATACTGGTCGCTGTCTCTGCCACCACGACTGCCACTGGAGCGGCCGTCGCGAGACCCAGCAAGCTCACGCCATTCGCGCCACAAGTCACGCCTTTATCGGCAGCCGCTACGCAAGGCATCCCGCTGGGCCCGGCAATCGAGACCTTCCGGGAACCAATATCCACCAGCCGATAACCCGGGTGATCCGGAATCTCCTGCACAGCGCCGGGACTGCCACTCACCACCACAATGGCGCCATCGCTCGTAGCGAGTGTGGCGGAATACTTGCTGCCGATACGGCTGGTGCCCACCAGCGTGAACGAGGGCGCGCCGGGCAGAGCATTCTGCTCTCTGTTCTGCATCTCCGCGATGTTCCCAGGTTCTTCCTGCGCAACGGATTCAAACAGCGTGAGGTCCTGCGCGCTCGACAGCGGACAGATACACAGCAATGTCGTCAGTGTGATTGCGGAGGTCAGTTGCCTGGTCATGGGGTTGTTCTCGTCAAGGATGAAGCACGGCAGGAGCCATCGTCTTTAAGCGGTTGACGGCCATGGTACTCCTTTGACTGTGCTGCTTCAAAAATTGTTTGGAGCAGATAGCCTTTCTTCCAACCACTCCGAAGAGCATCGCCAAGGATCAGTTGACTGATTACAGCAAGGAGCTAATACTTTAGTGCCGCACGAAATCAGGAGATATCCATGCAGTCATCCAAGCAATCCTCGTCTGTAAAAGTCGTTGGAACCAACGGCCAGATATCCCTTGGCAAACAGTATGCAGGGCGCCAGGTGCTGATTGAGGAGACCGAACCCGGCGTCTGGTTGATCCGAACCGCCACCGTGATACCTGACAATGAGCGCTGGGCGCACACACCCGGAAGTGCTCAAGATCTGGCTCAAGCCCTTATCTGGGCGGCAAAGAATCCTGCCAGCGACTCCGAGTTAGATACAGCATTGGAAAAGCTGGCGCATGATCTCTAATGTTAAAGAAGGGCGAATCAGGCTGGATTTAAATAATCCTGTTTTTCAGGAAAACCTATTCAGCCTTCAGAAAGCCGACCGCATAGCTGCCCTGAATACGTTGAACAAACTCCGCCAGCTCAGTTGGGAGCAGGTCTACAAGGACCAAGGGCTTAAGTGGGAGAAGATTGGCAGCCTTATACCCCCAACCGGAGTGGACGCTCTTTACTCTCTGCGCATCACTCAGTCACGTCGAGCTATTGCTTATCGAGACGGTGAGTTCATGCGGCTGCTCACCATCCCTCCAGATCACGATAGCGCTTACGGTAAAAAATAGCGTCGAGCAACACGATTAAGTATCCATTGAAAAATTCAATCCCCAGAGGAACACTGTGAGAAACATTCAAGCCATATCCCGCGATCAGCACGGCGACAAACGCTGGCATCGCCCCACCAACTTTAGTTTTGCAGCAGCTGACAACATTTGCCCGCTGGTTTTACAGGAACTACCGATTGCCACCATGAGTTTGCCGTTGGGGTTCATCAAAGCGGAAGACCATTTTTCATTGGTAGCGGTGCAAGGCCTGGAGCTTGGTAAAAATCTCTATGTCGACGCCAACGGACGCTGGGTGGCAGGCTATATTCCAGCAGCCTATCGGGGCTATCCCTTCATGCTAGCCAACGGTGGCGACGGCAAACATATTTTATGCATTGTTGACGACAGCAAGCTGATCAGCATTAGTGGGAGCGGAGAACCTTTTTTTGATGAAGAGGGAAAACCAGCTGCAACATTGACCAGTGTCCTCGAATTTCTGACGAGTGTTGTCAAAAACCGTGAGGCAACGATTAAAGTTTGTGAGCTCCTCGCCCGACATGAACTCTTGCAACCATGGCAGATCAAACTGCAACGCGACGAAGGAGAGCAGAACATTAACGGGCTCTTGCGCGTAGACGAGGCTCGCCTCAATGCAGTGAGCGCAGAGGTATTGCAGGAACTGCGAGACACAGGGGCTTTGCACCTCGCATATTGCCAATTGTTATCAATGCAGCATCTCAAGACTCTCGCCAATATGTTCGTTCAGAACAGCAAAGCAAAGCTCTCCCTGCCCAGCGAACTCAATCTTGATTTCCTGAGGGACGGTGGCAACATAAGCTTTGGCGAGTGATCTGGAAAACCTGACCATGCAAGAACTTGAAAAGCTCACCACTGAATATGTCGACAACGAGGATCGCATTCGTCTGAGCGGGCAATTGCGTTCGGGCGAGACGGTGGCGTTGTGGGTGACGCAACGGCTGGTCAACCGACTATTGCCTCACCTGTTCACGGCACTCGAAAACCATAGCGACAAAGGGTTGCCTAACGAGATAGTGCAGAGCTTTGCCCTGCAAGCCGCCAAGGCCGAACTGGTCGAGTCCCCACCGGTACTGAGTAGTCCCAAAACGCTGTCATGGCTTGTAGATGCTGTGGATATTTCGGTGGAGGCTACGTCGGTAAAGCTGAGGTTTCGAGGGCGCCAGCAGGAACAGGTTGGAATCGCGTTCCAACCTGTTCAATTGCGGCAGTGGCTGTCAATTCTTCACAGTGTGTGGGGGATTGCACAATGGCAGGGAGACATCTGGCCCGAGTGGATCGCTTCTGAAAAAAAACCAATGCAGCAACCCAAAAAAGCGGCGCTGCATTGATGCGTCAAACAGCTTTGTACTCCAGCGTCAAATAACGTCCAAAGCTTTTAGAATGGGCAGTCGCTTGGAAGCAAAAACATTCGCCTGTTCAACCAGCTCAGCCAGATTTTCTTGGTCGCTTTCCAATGCCTTCCCATCCTTGAGAATTTTCTCTCCAAGTCGCCTTAATATTTGCGATGCATATCCGGCCCACTCTTCTGGCTGTTTTTTTCCTTCATGCAAAGCTAACAGGAAAAGTTTTTCGAAACGACTAACCGCTATCCCCCCTCCGGTTACAGGACTGGCAAGACATGGGACCTCATTGTTGCCACGCGCCAATACCATCAAGTACATATTCATGCGCGCGGTACTTGCTTTCGCCTGCGCGCGGACGTCCACATCCTGTACTGTTGAGACATCACCCTTGTTGATAAGCACCATCACTGATTGTAGTACTTGAGGCATGTTGATGCCTGCCGTACGTAAAGCGTCCTCAATCTCTCCCAAACTACGAATTGAATGATCTCCCAGATAATCAAGAACCGGGTTGTAGACTCCTTCACTCATAGTTGCTTCGCCAAGTGCGCCTGTTGCCTTTAGCGTGACATCCACTCTTGGCGTTATTAGCACAACTTCTTGGAGGCGCAATTTCTCGGCCTGCAAGAGTTGGCTCACCTTGCGCGATCCTTTCACCCAATAGTCACGTCGAAACTGCTGGTTCACCATGAAATCACGCACAGTTTCGCGGAACATAGGATCTGGAATTTCCGCTAACAGGCTCTGCTGCGGTGCCGTGAGATTAACAGCGTCCACATGGTCCAGGAAATGGGCTGAACACGCATAGTCAAGTTTCGCAGTAGCAAGCCAAGTGCTCATATCTGCGAAAGACATTGGTTGCCAATCACGATTAAAGTACTCATGAGCCACATAATGTCTGTTCTGTTGTTGTATAGCTTTAACACGATCCTTTATCTGTGGATTGGCTCTTGCGTACGCTGGATTCGTGTCCATTAATTTATCAACGAAATTTATTGCGGCATCAATGCGCGAAACAATTCCCTGACCTGAAGTACCCATCACGTGTGCGTGTTCTGTCAACAAATCACGCATAGGTACCATGGCCGCCCAGCCCGGTTGGGTGTTGTAGCTGACGTATAGAACTCCACCCACTTTGAGTTTTCGGCGAATAAATTCTACGATAATGGAACGATTTTCATCTGATATCCAACTCCAGATACCGTGCAACCCAATATAGTCAAAATCAGGCATGTCTGCACGCTGGCAGAAATCAGCAAACGCTTCGTCGTATAGTTTTGCGTCAACACAGGAAGCAGCAGCTAACTCTTGAGCGAACCCCGCTTGTGAAGGATTGAAATCAGTTCCATACCAGCGTGTGGTGGATGCAGCAGCATGCAGATTCACACTCACTCCTTGTCCAAAACCCAGTTCGCATGCTGTTCCAATTTCAGGGAAAGACAGACCTTTACTGGAAAAAAGTATCTTGGCTCGCAACGGATTCAGTTCAGTGTAATAGCCATAGGTGTAGCCGATATCAGCTACATAACCGGATGTCCAGGCACTCATAAATTTCCTCTGTTTTTATAATGGTTCCCGAGCATAGCGCATTAGACCGGCAAAAAAAAACCCTGCCTCTTTAAAGAGACAGGGTTTTTATACTCCTTCTCACTCAGAGAGCGAGAAGGAATTCCCGTGAGGGATTACGCCAGATCAGCAAACGCAGCAGCAGTCAGCGTTGTTACGCCAGTCAGCTGGATTACCATGTCTGCAGTACCGTCGCTGTTCAGGTCAACGTACAGGTTACCTGTAGTTGAATCCAGAGCGGCAGCCAGTACGTCTGTGGTCGCAGTGCCACTGTTTTGCAGGAACACTGTTGCATCAGCCGCGTTGGTGTAGATGCCCACAGCAATCTTGGTCATCGTGGTGATGGCGTCGAAGTTCAACACGTCGCCAGTCAGCTCAGTCGCAGTCATGCTTGCGCCGTTCTCGTTTACCGCACCGTTGGTACCTTGACCGTAAGTGTTAGAAACGAAGTCGGTGATGACATCTTTGTTCACCAGTGTGGACTCAGTTGTGACACCAAAGCTGAATGTGTCGTTACCGGCACCACCAGTCAGTGAGTCAGCTTCCAGTCCGCCAGTGATGCTGTCATTGCCAGCACCGCCAACGATAACGTCTTTACCGGCAGAACCAGTAATAGTGTCGTTACCTGCACCGCCGTCGATAGTCGCAACTTTAGTGGCATCAGTTACAGATGCAGCACTGATCACGTCGTTACCATTACCACCTTTGATGCTGACAGACTTGTCAGTAACAGCAGTGCTGACAGTCACGATACCTGCGGTCGCTGCCAGTGCAGCTGTTGTACCAGTACCAACTACACCTGATGCATCAAAATCCACCAGGTTGGTCAGTGTTGAGCCGGTGAAGTTAACACCGTGGTTGCCCGTTACTGTGATTTTGGTTGCGTCTGCAGCTGCCAACAGAATTGTTGCGGCAGTCGCTGGGTTGGTCAACGTGCTGCTATCAGCTGTAGTGATGTTGATAGTCTCTACAGACGCCACTGTCAGCGCGGCAGTGTTAACCAGATTAGTTGCACCGTTCAGCTTGATGTTCAACACATCGCTTGCACCAGCAGCTGCGTCTTTCACAGCGACGCTTGAGGCCGCAGCGATCACGGCAGTCTGTTCAAACGTTCCGCCACTCAGCAGATTGTTTACAGTCAGGCCGAAACCAGCAGCAGCACCGGCAGATACCACATAGTTGATATCATCCAGGTTTGCCATGTTGACAGTAGTTGCTGCTGTCGTAATTGCAAGGCTGACTTTTTCGAAGTTGGAAACTTTCGCTTCGAATGCATCCGTTGCTGAGAGAGTGCCCGCTAAAGTTGCAGCCAAAGCGAGTGTGTCAGAGCCTGCGCCAGCATCAACAGTACCACCAGTACCCAGATCGACAGTGACAGTTACCTTGTCATCACCACCAGCTGTTGTAATGGCTTTGGTGCTTGCTGCGAGAGTGATTGTGTCTTTGCCAGCACCACCGGTAAACAGAACTGTTGCACCCAGTGCCGGAGTAATAGTCACTCCACCAGTTGAGTCGGCAGAAGATACCGTCTCAAGAACGCCAACCGCAGTAGTAGCAGTAATGGTCACTACTGAGTCACCTTTTACAGTGATGCTCTTCGCTGCAGCCAAGTTCACATCATCAAATTCAAGTGTCACGTCTGCATCGACAGTTACGGCGGTAGCAGCCGCTGCTGTCAGAGTCAGATTCTCAGACGCCTTGCCAGTTGTGTTGATTGTGTAGCTTGTCGCTGTTGTGTCAGTCAACACAGAAGCTGTGGTCACTTCGTTCAGGTTCAACGTACGTGCGCCTGCGGCACCAGTGATCGTAGTAGTGGCACCGCTTGTTTGTGTCAGAGACAGGGTTGACAGCTTAGCAGAACCAATAGCAATGGCTCCAGAGGCTCCGGAGACGCTGACTGTTGCCAGCACGTCAGTGCTTGCTGTTCCCGCGTCGTCGACATCTACAGTGGTCGCTGTTCCGGTCACGGCTACTGAGGTTACGTTTGCTTTAGTATCGAGGTTAACACCACCTGCAGCTGCTTTAGCGTTCAGTGTCGTTACACCAGTCACATTTGCACCTGAAACATCAGCGGTCACAGCACCATCAGAGACCACATTGATTGTTTCAATGCCGCTAATAGCCGCTGCTGGGAGAGCAGCTCCGCCTACTGTTGTATATACCAGCACATCAGCGCCATCGCCGCCAGAAAGCACGTCAAGTGCTGTCAGTGTTTCAAGTGTCGCCGCACCAGTTCCCGTATCAGCGACAACGTTGGCATTGAATGTGTCATTGCCTGAACCGCCTGCGAAAGTATCCGCAGAAATGGTCAGCGTGAATGTCGCGCCTGCATCAGCAGTACCATTGATTACGGCCTTAGCAGCAGTAACAGAAGCAGCTGTATTGCTCACAGAAGCAATAACTTCCTGCAACTCGGCAAGGCTGGCACCGCTCTGTTGCTTCTCAACAGAGAAGTACACTGCAACGTCTACCTTGTTGTCTAATGCAAGAGCAGCATTGCCCCAGACTGTGTGGGTGCTTGGTACTGCATTCAGCGCAGCGATAACATCTACCACAACGCTTGAACGGCTTGCACCAGCTGTCAGCATGGCTGTGATCTCAGTTGCAGCAGCTGTTTTGTCGGCAGCAGGTACAAGTGAGCCAACCAGATTGTCAACCAACTTGGCAGCGAACTCTTCGTTCGTCAGGAAGGTTGGGTAAATGCTCTTGAATTCATTGGTGTTAGCAATGTTTGCAGCGATCTGCTTGACAGTCTGTCCAGCTTCTTTTGCTGCGACCAGGCCTGAAAGCACACTTGCGCCTGGAGCGGCGCCAAACATGCCAACCACCAGGGTGATGATCTCGGTACGAGCTGCTACTGTTATAGCCATTTGTAACTCCTTAAATTAATTCCAATTTGTTTTATCCGATTGTGACATGCCAATGTGCAGCAGATGACCCCACTCGGTTGTGCCAAGGATACGCAAGTCAACTTCCGCCCCTTGTGACTGTAGTCACACTGAAGAAAATTTCCCACGTTTCCGTGATAACTCCCACTTGGGTTACTCGCTCAATCTCTACCACAAGCGGACACGCTCGGCGATGGTACCCGTACTGCACGCCGAACACAACCTGTTTATGGCTTGAAGTCTCTGTTGTAAGCACCTATTTTTAAAGAATTATATGCTTATTCAGAACGCAAGGCTGATGCCTACTTCGAGGGTGCTGTCGAGGCTTTCGAACAACTCTATGTTGCTCTGCTGGTGCTGATGGTAAAAATTCACTAGCAGTGCCAGGTCTGTGTAGAGGGGCTGGCGATATTGCAGGAGGAGGTAGCTGCGTCGCAGCCAGCGATCCGCGCCATTGGCGAGTACCGGGCTGTAGCCTTTGCGATCCGCCAGTTCGGTATGGTTGAGCTGGCTGCGGAACACGCCGCTGAGCAGCGGGAATTGCCAGTCCAGCTGCATCTGCCAACCACTGCGGTGGCCCCCGGGGCGGCCGTTGTTGAGCGCTTGGTTGTGCAGAACGCTGAACTCTGCGCCAACCGTGCTTGGCAGCGAACCCACCACCAGTGGGCATTCCAGTCCGGCACCAGCCTTCATCTCTACCGAGTTCAGGCTGCTCTGATTGTGGTAGAGCTGGTATTGAAAGGCGCCCGCATAGTGTTGCTGGCAAGTGTCCCCGGAAGTGATGGTGTAGCGCGCATCCCCATCAAGCGCTGTATAGAGTGGGCTGCCGCCGAACAGCAGGTGGCTGAGGCCCGCCCCCAGTTGCAGGGTGTTGTTTCGGCGCGGCCTCACGTAGGCATAGCGGCTTTCCATCTGCAGCAAGTCTGAATCGGTGTCTTTACTGACACGGCCGCGCATTTCTGCCAATAGGTTGTGCTGATGATCAGACTCTTGTTGTCGATAATTTCCCCCAACCCGCAGATTGAGAAAGGGGCCGCTGACTGGGCGGTATTCGGGGTTCAACGTCAGCAGGACTGGTTCGCCGGAGAGAGTCAGTGTGATCTGGCTTGGATCGGGCGCACCATTGAGGTTGTTGTCGTAACCCGTCAGCACATCTGCCTGAAAGCCGTGTTCGCGGGTCTGTTGGCGCCAGACTTGCCGCCGCTCTTCCAGCATGCCGCGCAGTTCCGGAGTCAGGTCGGAGCGGGCCAGCAGCTGGGCGTTCAGATCCAGCGCCGAAAACAGCTGACCTCGCATATAAAGAGCCTGAGCATAATCGATCTGCGCGGCGCCGTTGGTGGGGTCCAGCAGCAACGCACGCTCCAGCGTTTCCAGCGCTTCTGCCAACCGGCCTGCATCCATCTGCGCGGCACCAAAGAGCGCGAAGTATTCTGAGCTTTCCAGGCACTCGGACATAAACGGAGCAAGACGCGCTTCAAGCTGCGCGGCGTCGGCGGGGGTACCCGCGTCCATATAAAAGGACTGCAGGTCAGGGCAGGCCTGCACCGACAAGGGCATCAAGAAAGAGAGAGAAAGGAGCGACCGACGCATACACCCTGGGTTCCGGACAGGCCGTGAAAGTTGCGGGCAATTATCATGATTCAGCCGCCCGGGCGCAACACGAAAGGAGCCACGTTTTTTGTGGGGCGCACCCGGAGGGGAAACTGAATCTTGAGGAAGGACTAGCGGCGTCCGCCGGAAATTAGGGTCAGGGGCACCTGCTCCGGACGGTTGCGGCGCGAAGCGGAATCAGACAGCGGAGGAGAGAACAGCACGTGCGGAATTCGCAAACCGCTCAGCAGATAACTTCCTTGTGATTCGAGCCTGAGATCGCTGAGCTGACGCGCAGCGCACTCACCGATCAGGATCGGCTGCGCCAGTTCTGCGGTCATTTCCTGAATTCGCAACGTGATCGTGACGGTGTCGCCGAGCAATGTGTGGGTACGACGATGTGCCGGGCCGATAGAGCCGATCAGCACCGGGCCCTGCTCGATACCGATGCCGAGCGCCAGTGGTTCGAGACCTTGGGGCGGATGCTGCGGAAGCATGTCGCGATCAATCGCAACCTGCATGTCCTGCGCGGCCTTCAGTGCTTGAGACGCTGCCAGTGTGTCGTGGCCATCCCAGACTGCTAGCAGGCTGTCACCCTTGAATTCATGAATCCTGCCACCGTGTTGCTCAACGATTTCAGCCGCACGCACGAAGAAGAAGTGCAGAATAGCGGCAGATTCTTCGGGAGGGCGCGCTTCGCCAAACGCAGAGAAGTTGCGCAGATCAGCACTCAGCAAGGTGACTTCGCAGCGCCGGGCATTGATGCTGGAGCTGGGCAGGCTGTAGGCAATTTCCTTGGCCACATCGCTGGGGAGATAGCTGTTCAGGTTGCCGAAGACTCGGCTGCGCTCATGTCGGACGCGGGCCTGTTCCAGCAACATCAAGGCGCTGGCTGCTGTCAGGCTGTAAAGAGTCGGCCCGACCCAGCCCAGCCAAATATCACTGCTTCCTAGCAGTTGAATATGCACTGCCAGTGCCACCACCGGCAGCAGCAGACCCGCTAGCGGCAGAGCATAACTGGACACACGCTCACGCACGCCGACCATCACCAGCAACACGCCAGCAAACACGGCGCTCATCAGCACCAGCAGTGTCGGAGCAGAGCGGGGGGTGTAAGGAATTGCCGTGTCGAGCAGACTGCCGAGCAGTCTGGCCTGCAGTTCGACGCCCGGCGTAGCACCGTTATAAGGGGTCGGGACAATGTCACCGATCCCGAAAGCGGTCGCACCCACCAGCACCCAGGCATCTTCCAGCAGACTGACATCGGCCGTGCCATCAAGAACATCGGCAGCGGACACCGCACGGTAGACTTCCGGGGCATTGCGGTAGGAAATCCGCATATTGCCGACGTCATTCAAGGGGATACGCAGGCCAGGGTAGGAATCCAGCTGCAACATCTGGCTCGGGCCGAAGAACGAGCTGCCCTGTTCAACCGTGGCGCCCCAGGACTGGCTGTTGACTGCCTGCAGGAAAGCGCTGATTGCCAGCGCGGGGTAGGCCTGGCCTTCGACACAGATGATGGCAGGAATTTCGCGGACTGCACCATCGCTCGCGACGACGGGAGAGATGTGTCCTTTTGCAATACCGGCAAAACCAGCGTGGTTTGCCAAGAAGCTCTGCGTCGCTGGCGCTCCCTGTTCAGCGCCACAGCTGATACCGGAAAGCGCGTGGGTCATCATACCGGTACGCACGACTTGTTCGGATTGCAGCACCGGCACCTGTGCCAGCACGGCGCCGCCAGAAACGGATTGCAGCGCTGCCAACAGAGCGTCATCGCCCGGTCTGACCTCGGGATAAACAATATCATGCAGCTGCAATTGCACGCCCGCTTGATCGAGCGCGGTGACCAGTTGCGCCATGGTGTCGCGGGACCAAGGCCATGGCCCTACTTGCGCGATACTTTTCTCATCAACGGCGACAATAGTGATGCGTTGCTCAAGCGCCGTCTCGGCACCCAGCGTCCAACCCAGCGCGCCCAGACGTTCTTCAATCGTCTTCAGGCCGTCAGCAAATACATTGACCAGCAGCAGAGTGAACATCCCCGCAACCGCGAGCATCAACAACCGCGCGCGCATCGGCGCCTGGCGCAGAAGAAACGCGAGCGGGTTGGGAAGCTGGGTCAGCTGAGAGTAGTTCAGGGACATCACTGTTTATCCCAGAGAGTCAAACCTTGCACATTGCCATCCAACACTTGCTTCTCGAAGAAGTAACCTGCGTCGGTGCCGTCCAGACTGACTGCGCCCGCCATCTTCTGAGTGTCGGTGTTGCTGTAGAAATTGCCGGCGTCCTCAAGACGGCCCGCTGCTGAGAAATCAACAGCACCAGTCAAGTTGTGGCTGAGGCCCAGCTGGGTCGCAAACGTACTCTGATTGAAATCGATGCTCAACGTCCCGCTGTTGACTTGCATCGGCAAATAACCGGCAGGGGACACATAGAAAGCTTGAGCGGAACTCAGGGCAAAGCTGACGGTGCTCAGATTGCTGTCCGGCCTCTCTCGACCGTTGTCGGTTCGGTAGAGCAGATACTCAACCCCAAAACCAACCGGAAGGGATGAGCCCACCGTGGCAGTACGCCCGGCAGCCGCCTGCTCTTTATCGACAGTGATGCGCTCCAGCGCGCCACGGCCCTCTGTCCAGCGGCCCCAAACCAACTGCTCAGAGGCCACATCACTGGCAGCCATCGCGATGTCCGGCGTGAAATCTTCTGTCGCCAGTGTTGGCGGACGCGGGATCACAGGGGGAGTCACTACGGTGTTGCTGGCGACCAATGTCACTTTTCGGGAGGTCACGGATTCCAGATAAACATCCGTTCCCACGGCCTTGCTTTCGGTCTTTTTGCCGGAATCAGCAGCGGCTGCTGTTGTCGGAGCCAGAGTGCCTGGCGCATCGGCAACCGCCATCAAACGCGGCAATGGTGTCCCGCCATCCATCTGCACGATCTGCAGCGATTCTTCTGTCAGCTCGACGGCGTTGAGGGCACAAGGCCCAAAGTTGGATGCCAGACAGTCATTCGAAAAAGGCGCCACGACAATGGCGCCTTCATTGACCAGTGCCCGCACGCTCTCGCCTGTTGCACTGACCACGAAATCGGTGCCACGCACACCAATCGCCGCAATCGGAGTATTCAAACGGAAGCGCTCGCGCGCCGCTCGCGCGCCATTACCTGAAATGGAGCGGGTGACGCCTTCTACAAGATTCAGTTTGATCGAGGACTGCTCGGGGCTGGCAGCGTTATAGTCGTAGCGTTCAATCTCCAGCAGGCTGTCGGGGCGCACGCTGACCATCGCCTCATCGTCGAATTGGATATGCACATGGCCATTGGCCTCTGTCACGATCCGATCGCTGACGCTGATTCTGGTGCCCGCACGAATCCGTTCACGGGAATTGTCTGCTGACTCCAGATACGCTTTGCCCAGCACCAGACCGACTGTCCCTACACCGGGTTTGATCTCGTCAGCAATGGCGCCCTGTGCAAAGGCTGCTTGTGCAAACAACAACGCCGCAACGGCCAATGGACGCAGCGTACGTTTGTCGAAAGCAGAAATTTTCACGCGGAAATCAGAAGTCATCGTCTCGTCCTCCACATCGGGAGATAGCCCACTTTTATATGGCTGCCATCGTAGCTGCAGCGACTTGCAATGCGGGTGATTACGGTCACACCAGTTCAAAATACTCTCGTTTGCTATTCGCTTTCAAGCACTTATAATGCCCGGGCAATGCCGCCACCCGCACCAGTGCGTAGACGCCGGGATTAAACATTTATCGTGGTAACCCCAGAGCTGTTAAGTACGTTTCCCATCCTCAAACCCCTGCCTCAAGAAGTTCTGAGTCAACTGGCTCCACTGTCGACCATGCGCAAATTTGCGCGTCGAGGCATTGTGCTGAATGCCGGGGTGCGGGAAGAGTCTCTGTGCTTTTTATTTGAGGGGCGACTGCAGGGCGTGGACTTTACCATCGACGGGCGTGAAGTCGGACTTTATTTCGTGGAGCCCGGTGATTTTTGTGGAGAACTCGGGCTCTTCGACCATGGCCCGCAGCCGGAATACGTCATCGCCTTGACCGCCGCCGTGACCGTGTTCATTCCGATGGAAGCGCTGCGCGAAGTGATGATGAAGCAACCCGGCATCGTGCGCGTGCTGGGCGAGCGTCTGGCGGCACGGCTGCGCCAGATGACCCGGCAACGCTCTTTGCTGGGGCTGCCGAATATCAGTCAACGTGTGTGCTGTCAGCTATGGATGCTGATCCCCGAGGATGACAAGGATGGCCGCAGCGGCTCTCTGATCAACAATCCGCCGACGCACATGGAGATTGCGATCATGCTGAACCTGAGCCGGGAGACGGTGACGCGCGTGTTTCAGAACTTGCAGACGCGCGAGATTGTCAAACGTGATGGTGCCTCCTGTCTTCTGATCACGGACTTGCAGACTCTGCGGGAACTGGCTGAAGGGAAACAGGAACTGTAACGCGGCGGAAAGACAGTGCGTGGAGGTTGGGTGTACAATCCCGGCCTGATTTGTCGGTCGGGGTTGAAATTTTTCGTGCCTCCCCAATCTTTGTTCATCCCTTTGCTCCTGCATACAGCGGACTCAATTAATTAAGCGGCCTCAATGAAAGACACTAAAAACAGCCCCCAGTACAAGGAACTATTTGAGGCCTTCAAAGCGGTTCGTCATTACTTCATCTACGCCGGAGCCTTCAGCGCAGCGATCAACATCCTGATGCTGGTGCCTATCCTCTACATGATGCAGGTGTACGACCGGGTGGTCTCCAGCGGCAGTATCCCCACCCTGACCTCGCTGACTGTCATCATGGTGTTCCTGATGAGCGCAACGGGCGGGTTCGAGTGGGTGCGCTCCATGATCCTGATCGGCGCCAGCAACAAGATCGAACAAAGCCTGCGCAATCGGGTCTTTGATGCCACTTTCAAGAACGCGCTGCTGTCCGGCGGCCTCGGTAACGGCGCTCAACCCAACAGCGATCTGTCCAGCCTGCGGCAGTTCCTCACTGGCAACGGCCTGTTCGCGTTCTTCGATGCCCCTTGGTTCCCTATCTATGTTGCTGTGATGTTCATGTTCCATTTCTGGTTCGGCGTCGTCGCGATCATCTCCGGTATCGTCATGGTGGCGCTTGCCTACATCACGGAAGTGGTTACCACGAAGAAGCTCAAGGACGCCAACAGCGAAGCCAGCTGGGTCAGCAATCAGATCAACGGCAGCGTTCGCAATGCCGAAGTCATCGCGGCCATGGGGATGCTCGACAATATTCGCCATCGCCAACAGAAGCGCGCTGACCGCGTGCTGATTCTGCAAACCGATGCCAGCAAACTGGCCGGCCTGCTCAGCACCTTATCCAAAAGCTTCCGGGTGATCACACAGTCGTTGATCCTCGGCCTCGGGGCGCTGCTGGCACTCAAGCAGGAGATCTCTCCAGGCATGATGATCGCCGGCTCTCTGTTGCTGGGCCGCGCACTCGCTCCAATCGACATGCTGGTGGGCACCTGGAAAGGTTTCTCTGTGGCTCGCGCCCAGTATGAACGTCTCGGGCAACTGCTGGAGCGTATTCCTGTGGAGCGCGACAGCATGCGGCTGCCCGCTCCGCAAGGTAACCTCGCTGTGGAGCAGGTGCTGGTCGTGCCTCCCGGCTCCAAGACAGCGGTCGTCAAAGGCGTGAGCTTTGAACTCAAGGCCGGAGAAGCCCTGGGCATCGTCGGCCCGAGCGCCTCCGGCAAATCCAGCCTGGCCCGCGCACTGCTCGGCATCTGGCCTGCAGCGTCCGGCAAGGTTCGCCTCGACAGCGCGGATATTGCGGCCTGGGATCGGCTGGAACTGGGGCCTTACCTCGGTTATCTGCCGCAGGACATCGAACTGTTTGACGGCACCATTTCCGAAAATATTTGTCGCTTTGGCGAAGTCGATGCCGAGCAAATTGTGGAAGCAGCCAAGCTGGCTGGTGTACATGAGCTGATCCTGCGCCTGCCGCAGGGCTATGACACTGTCATCGGCAGCAATGGCGGAGCGCTCTCCGGTGGTCAGCGTCAGCGCATCGGCCTGGCCCGTGCCGTGTACGGCAGCCCGCGCCTGCTGGTGCTGGATGAACCGAACTCCAATCTTGATGATCAAGGCGAACGCGAGCTGGTCATCGCGCTGCAGCGCGTGAAAGCGCAGGGCACCACTGTCATCGTGATTACCCACCGCACCATGGTGCTGATGGGCATGGACAAGATTCTGGTTATGAAAGACGGAGCCGCTGTCAGTTTCGGCGCCCGCGATCAGGTACTGGCCGGGCTGATGGCACAGGCGGACGGCCGCAAAGCCCCGGCCGCCTCCGAAAGCGCAGCGTCCTGAGTCAACAGACCACCCCCTTACCCCTTACGATTTGATTGGGAATGTAACAGTGACAGCAAACAGAGGCCTTCAAAACAACCTTCCCGCTCTGCCGGGAGCGGTGCCTTCCGAAAAGCGTGAGAACGTCGATGCCGTGATCGAAACCGGGATTGACGGCGCACGCCGAACGGGAATCCTGATTGCCTTGGCAGTATTTGGTGTGTTCGGACTCTGGGCCACCCTTGCGCCTTTGAATGGCGCGGCACATGCTCCCGGCACCGTCACCGTGCGCTCCTACAAACAGGTCGTGCAGCACCTGGAAGGCGGCATGGTCAGCGAGATTCACGTTCAGAACGGTGATTTCGTCGAGGCAGGCGCCCCTCTACTGGCGCTGGACAGCACACAATCCCTCGCGCAGCTGGAAATCGCCAATGCCCAGTTCGCCGCCCTGACGACCATCGAAGCCCGTTTGATTGCCGAACGCGATGGGCTGGACAGTATCGTCTATCCTGCCGCGTTATCTGCTGCGGGCGCCAACGCGCTGGCGGAAATGGCCGTCCAGACCCAGATTTTTGAAGCTCGCAAAGCGGCGCGCGAAGGCGGCATTGCCGTTCTGGAACAACGCATCGAGCAGTTGAAATCCCGCGTTACCGGACTGGAGGCCATGAAGCTTAGCAAAGAAGAGCTGGCGGCCTCGTTCGCCGACGAACTGGAAGATGTCAGGTTGCTGCTCAAGGAAGGCTTTGCCGACAAAATGCGGCTGCGCGAACTGGAGCGCAACCACGCCATGCTGAAAGGGGAGGCTGCCGAACTGGTGGCGACGATCTCCTCCACCGAGATGCAGATTGGCGAGACGCAGTTGCAGATTCTGCAGATGAACAACGAGTTCCAATCCGAAGTGGTGAATCAGCTCGGAGAAGTGCAGACCAATCTCAAAGACGCGCGCGAGCGCACCACAGCGCTGCACGACGTGGTTGATCGCACCGTCGTGCGTGCCCCTGTCTCCGGCGTGGTCAACAGCATGCAGTACCACACTATCGGCGCCGTCATCGGGCCAGGCAACCCAATCGCCGACATCGTGCCGCAAAGTGATGAACTGGTGGTGGAAGCCCGCGTCTCGCCAATCGACATCGACAGAGTGACAATCGGCCAGGAAGCCACCATTCGCTTCTCCGCCTTCAGTAGCTCCGTGCCCACCATTTTCGGCACTGTGCTGAGTGTGTCCGCCGATGCCATGGTCGACCCGAATACCGGGGTGCCTTACTACATGGCCCGCGTACAAGTCACTCCCGAGGGCATGTTGGAGCTGGGTGATCTGGCGCTGGTGCCCGGCATGCCGGCCGAAGTTTTCATTGCATCTGGTTCACGCACCTTCCTCCAATACGTGATGAAGCCATTTTCCAATGCGCTGGCGCGCAGCCTGATCGAAGACTGATGCGTATGAAACTCACTTTACTGCCAGCTCTCTGCCTCGGCGTCGCCTGTCTCTGGACCCTGCCAGCCATGGCGGCCGAACCGGAAGACGGCGTCAGCACGATCATCGTCGAAGGCACGACGCTGGAAGACTTCTTTACCGCTGCACTCGATTACAGTCCGCAGCTGCGGATTGCCGAGGAGCGCTGGAACGTCAGCACCGCACGCAAGAAGTCTGCGACCGGTCAGCTGCTCCCGCAGATCAACGCTAACGGCAGTATCTCCGACAACACTCAGTCGGCAGATCCGCTAAATATAGAGAACAAGTACCGGGGCGAGCGCTACTCCGTGCAGCTGACCCAGGTGCTCTTCAACTGGCAGGCCTTCGCGGCGCGCGGTGCGGCCTCCCTGATGGAAGATCAGGCCGAAGCCGAGTATTTCGCTGAGCTGGCTTGGCTGCTGGCCGATGTTGCCGAGAAATATTTCAATGTGCTGCAGGCCGAGGATGCGGTGACCTCGATCCGCTCCGAACTCGAAGCGGTCACCAACCAGCTCAATCAGATTCAGAGTTTCTACGACCTGCAGTCCGCGCGGATTACTGACCTCTATAGCGCCCAGGCGCGTCAAGCAGCCGTGCAATCTCAGCAGCTTGAGCTGGAAAGCCAGCTCGCTCTGGCGCGCGGTGAATTGCGCGCCGCCGCTGGTGTGAACGTCGGCCCACTCTTCAGGCTTGATGAAAACATCGAAATTCCCCCGCTGACCGATTCCGTTGAAATCTGGCTGGACCGCGCACGCGCTGGCAATCCCACCATTCGGGCGCGTCAATACGCCATGGAAGCCGCCGCCAAGCGCGTCTCTCAGCAGCGTGGCGCGTATATGCCCCGCGTGACGTTGATCGCGCAGCAGCAGCTCTCCGACCTCGGTTTCGACAACGTGCCGATGAACAGAACCGATACCACCTATGTCGGCGTCGATGTGTCGATTCCCTTGTTCGCGGGCGGCAGTAATCGCGCGGCGGTGAGTGAAGCGGCCAGCCTGCGGGGTGTTGCTCAAAATGAACTGCGACAAGTGCAGTTGGAAATCGTCGAGAGAACCCGCACCGCCTATCTGCAGGCCAAAGCCAGTGAGCTGCGCACCCAATCCGCCGAGCGTCTGCTGGAAGCCACGCAGTTGTCACTGACCTCCATGCAACGGGGTTTTGAACTCAACGCCGTCACCAGTGTCGATGTGCTCAACGCCATGCGTGACCGCTTTCAAGCCGAACGTGATCTGCAAAGAGCCCGCTACGATCACATCAGGGCGACCCTGTATCTGAAACGCGAAGCGGGCACACTGACCGGCGACGACCTGCTCGATGTCGGCACCTGGCTGATTGCCCCACAGCCCTGACACACTAAAACCTCTGAATCTGGATCGGGAATGTTCTTAAGATTGCTGCAACAATGGATGCTTGCCCCCATCGTCAATTACCGCCTGTTTCATAACTTCGCCCGTCAGGATTTCACCGGGCAGTTTGCAGGCTCGATGGGCGGAATCATCTGGCTGTTCATTACGCCCATCGTCAACATCCTGATCTACTCTTTCGTGTTCAATGTCGTGTTCCGCGCCCCCATGCCGGAAGCCTATGGCGACACGCCGTTCGTGGTCTTCCTGATGATGGGCTATCTGCCCTGGTTCGCGTTTGCCGATGCGATAGGCCGCGCCAGCACGCTGCTGCTGGAGAAGGCGCCACTCATTACCAAAGTGATGTTCCCCGTGCAGATCATCCCGGCTGTCGGCACCGTGGTGCCCTATCTGGTACATGGCATCGCGCTCGGTCTGTTCCTGCTCTATCTCGCTGCCACCGGTCATTTCACGCTGATGTGGCTGTGGCTGCCGGTGATTTTCTTCCTGCAGTTCCTGTTCACGATGGGGCTGGTGGCGATACTCTCTGCGTTCTGCGTCTTCCTGCGGGACATCCAGCAGATGGTCACGCTGATACTGATGAGCTGGTTCTTCCTGACGCCGATCATCTATCCAGTTTCGCTGGTGCCGGAGCAGTGGCAACCGCTGTTGCTGCTCAACCCGATGCACAGCTTTGTGCAGATGTACCGCGAGCTGATCCTGCTGGACAGTTTTTCCATGACCAGTTTCCAGATCATTGTCCCGGCGGCGCTGCTCACTTATTGTTTCGGTGGCTGGGTCTTCATGCGCATCAAACATGCCTTCGGGGATGTCCTGTAGTCGGTCGCCTGCAGGGCAGGCTCATACTGTAGGAGCCTGCCCTGCAGGCGACCGGAGCAGCACAGTCTCAGAATCAAGAGAGAACAACATGTACAGCATTGCCGTGGAGAACCTCCACAAAGACTTCCGCATCTACGAACGACCCCAGGACCGACTGCTGGAGCTGCTGCAGCGCCGCCCACGTCACAAGGTTTTCCATGTGCTGCAGGACATTTCCTTCTCCGTACTGGAGGGCCGCAGTCTGGGCATCATCGGCGACAACGGCGCTGGCAAATCTACATTGATGAAACTGCTGGTCGGGACGTTGCAGCCCAGCCGTGGCACCATCTCCATCAAGGGGCAGGTCGCGGCATTGCTGGAACTGGGTGCCGGCTTTCACCCGGAGTTCACCGGTCGTCGCAACATCTACCTGAACGCCGCGCTGCTGGGTGTGCCAGACGACAACATCGCCGCCATGGAGCAGGAGATCATCGAGTTCTCCGAGCTGGGCGACTTCATCGACCGCCCGGTGAAGACCTATTCCTCCGGCATGTACGTGCGTCTGGCCTTCTCCATCGCCACCATGGTGCGCCCGGACGTGCTGGTGATCGACGAGGCGCTGTCGGTGGGCGACATTGCCTTCCAGAAGAAATGCGTCGAGCGCATGAACGAGTTCCGCAAACAGCAGAAAACCATGATCTTCTGCAGCCACTCCATGTACCACGTGCAGGAACTGTGTGACACGGCGATCTGGCTGGAGAAGGGCCGCATCCGCGAGATCGGCGAGAGCCACCGGGTAGTGGGGCATTACGAGAGTTTCTGCAACAGCAAGCAGTCCGAGCACAACGAGCCGCTGGACATCAACAAGGTCGACGACCGCCTGCAGAAGGATTGCCGGGTGATCAGCACCCTCGTGAAATCACTGGATGGTGAGGAGATCGAGGAAGTCGAGCCGCTCTCCGACATCATTCTGGAGACGCGGATCGAGATTCTGGCCGACAATGTCATCTGCAACTTCGGCTTCGCCGTGATGCGCACGCTGGACGAGATCATGTCTGCCTACCTGACGACCGATCTCACCGATGTGCCCAAGGGGCCCTACCAGAAGGGCGAGGTGCTGACCGTGCGCACGCGGGTCAACGCCATCTCGATGCGCGTCGGCGAGTTCTATGTGCTGGGCGGCGTCGCAGATGCCAGCGGGTTGCTGTGGTACGAGGTGAAGCTCAGCAAGCTCATCAAGATCAAGCCCAACAAGGGCGTCGGCTCGCTGATCATGAAAGTGGATTGGGATATTCAGCGGGGCTGAGATCTCTCTTTTTTTGTGCGCTGCGCGCCTTGTGGGAGCGGGGCCTGCCCGCGATTGAGTCTTGCGCAAAACAGATCGCGGGCAGGCCCGCTCCCACAGGTTTTGTCAGTCCATTACCCTCGGCGGCAAGGTATCCGGCAGCCGCGCATAAGGGTCCACTTTGTGGACGCGCGCTCTGGTTTCATAGCCGCGCACTTCCCATATCTCCATGTAGGCCTGAGTCACTGGGTCAACCTCTCTTGCTGGCTCGTCGCCAAGGTCTGGTCCTGCGTCTTCCTCGTCTTCTCCAGTCTCATCCTCCGCGCGCGGATAGGCATAGACGGAATAGTAGGCCGAGGTGTTATTCCCCACCCAGTTCGATAGCTCCACGAAATTCTCAATGGGGATCAGATCACCGACATCAGCACGGTTCTGGAATTCACGGGTCTCCCGGGAGAGGATGATCTGTTCGATCAGCTCATCCGTCAGCCCGGGCAGCAATTGCATCGCTTCTCTGGTCGCCAGATTCAGATTCACTTGCTGGCCATTACCATACAAGGTGAAGGCAGCCTCCAGATTGACATCCTTGAACAGTTCGTCGAAACCACGAATCAGGCGCAACTCCTCTACTGTGTCCAGGTCAGCACCATTGCGGGGGCTGTAGGGAGACTCCAGAGATTCGTAATAATCCGTGTCCGCGCCATTGATACCGGCTGCATCGTTAAGGTCGGTCCAGTCCCGCCAGGCGCCCAGCAGTTCCTGCACCTGTTGCGGGTCTGGTTCCGGCCCCAGGCGCTTCTCGATGAGCAACCGTAAATCGTCGGGACGGATACCATTGAGGTTGATCTTGCCCGCATGGTCATAGATTCGCACCACCATGTCGTCGCCGGTGGGGTATTGCAGTGTCAGCGGCTGGCCGTTGAAACGAAGGGCAGGCGTGCGGATATTGCCTTCCTCATCAAGCTCCATCTCCTGATCAATGGGCAGGTCCATGCGTTCAAGCATCAACTCCATTTCCGCCTGATTCATCGCACTGGCAACGCTCGCCATGTCAGCCACAGCCGTCTGATTATGAAACGCAGTGCGGGCGGACAATTGCACTTTACCCGCCATCACCGTCACCAGCACGGTGAGCAGGATCGAGGTCCAGAGAACGATGATGATGACCGAGCCACGTTGCCGCCGCATCTTATTGGACTCCCGGGGGTAGCGCGAAACGCGGGCCAGACTGCGGCCCGGGTTGTTGATCGAACTGCGGCCCAAAAGGCGAACCCGGCGGGGGAGCCACCTGATCACCGGGCTGGCCGCCTGGTGGGGTGCCGGGCGAACCATCTGGAGAGTCACGGCGGATACGCCGACCTCGCGGCCCCTGACCCGGCTCGGACGGCGCCTCTGCTGCTCCGGGAGCGGCGTTTCCTCCGGGTGTAAAGGACGGGCGCAGCTCGCGGTGCTCGTTGGCACGGATGCGGGCGATGATGTTCAGAGGTTCATCCCGCGAAGCAGAGTCCAGTGGTGTAAGCAGCACGTGCACGGCCAGCGGCAGGACATGCAGTTCCTCTCCGGGCCAGTCCTCGCGCCAGCGTTTGCTGAAATCCAGCTCTTCGTAGAGAAAGCTGAAGCGGGCGGTGTAGTTTTCCAGCAACAGAACTGGCTCGGTTTCCTCCAGCCGGGGCAGCGGGTTGTCGCTCATGGCAGGTGCAAGACGCAGGTACACGCCCTCACCATCCACGGACTCCAGGTACCAGGCTGTCAACCCGCCACGGCGCTGAGGCGAGACGGTCGAAACCCAGCTCAAGGTCTCGTCTTCGCCATTGAAATAGACATAGCGGCCCAAGGTCTCGGGATTGCGGTAACTGTGCGGAAAGGCGCCCTGCAGCGCGCGCTCCAGTTGCAGAATGGCGACGGTTTCATCAAGACTTGCATCGAGCGCCGATGTGTCGTTCTCCCAGTCATTCATGACGGTATACATGCCCGTGCTGAGCAGGCCCAGCAGCATCGCCGTCAGCGCCAGCGACAATATGACCTCGATCAGCGTGAAGCCCTGCTGGGAGCGGATTCGCCGCTCGCCCGCAGCGCTA
This sequence comes from Pseudomonadota bacterium, assembly GCA_040384465.1. Classification (GTDB taxonomy): domain Bacteria; phylum Pseudomonadota; class Gammaproteobacteria; order Pseudomonadales; family Pseudohongiellaceae; genus UBA5078. The sequence goes on from JAZKJF010000002.1 coordinate 47,427, forward strand.
TTCCGGCAGTTCGAGTTTGACCCAGCGGGTACCCGAAATAGCTTCATCGGTCTCTTCGTCTATGACTTCGTAGGATTGCAGTTTAAAATAGGTGGGTGCGGTCTTGCGTGGCACTGGCTCCAGATATTCGTTGGCACGGATGCTGAAGCGCTCCTCGCCCTCCATGATCTCCTCGACTTCGCGATACTCGTCCTGCAGCAGCGCGAAATTGATGGCGGCCCGCGCCTCGATGGCGGTGTCCAGACTCTGGGCGGAGCGAAACGCCAGTTGCTTGCTGCCCCCAGCCAACGCAAACAGGCTGCCCAGCACCATGCCGGTGATCGTCAGCGCCACGACCACTTCCAGCAGGGTGAAGCCACGCTGTTGTCGGCTTTTCGGGAGAGTGACAATCGGGGATTTAATCATTAGGCAGCTCCGTGCGGACTCTGCCAGAGAAAGGGTCGATGACGATGACGGCCTCCCGATCATCCAGCGTCAGGATCAGCTCGCCACCGGTGCTGCCGCCTTCGGGGAAGAAGGTGATGTCGATAACATCTTCCACTTCGACGAGCTGCTGGGTGCTGTCGCGATAAGCAATTTCGACGCCGCGACTGCTCCAGGCTTCGTCCGCACCCAGTGTGGATCTTGCCGCTTCACTGGTCCGCAGATCGGCGTCTTCTTCAGCTTCGGCCTCGTCGGCCTGCGACTGAAAAGAGGCCACAGCGGGCCTGCCGGTGACCACCGCAGTGCGGCGCGCGTAGTTCAGCAACGAGCTTGCCTCGCGGACCTGGGCATTGAAGGTGCGTGTATCCATCCCCGTCAGCCCGGGGATCACCAACATGCTGCCCATGGCCAGAATGGCGAGCACGATCATCAGCTCCAGCAGCGTGAAGCCGCCGGAACGCTGCCTGTCAGTTGCTGATGTCAGCGTCATTGTCCTCACCGCCAGCACGGCCGTCGCCACCGAAGGACATCAAGGTGAATTCAGAGCCGTCGGAGCTGTACTGGTAGTCATTGCCCCAGGGGTCTTTCGGCACGTCATTGTTCAGATAGGGACCATCCCAGGTGGAGCGCCCGGTGGTATTGGTCATCAACCCTTCCAGTTCTTCCGGATATTCACCGACATCCAGGCGGTGTGTCGCCAGCGCCGAGCCTAGCGCAGAGATCTGCGAGAGGGCAGCATCGCGCCGGGCGCCATCGGCCTTGTTGAAGAGGTTGGGGGCGACCATCACGGCGAGCATGCCGAGGATTGCCATGACGATCAGCAGCTCGATGATGGTGAAGCCACGCGACCGGGCGTTTGCGAGGGGGTGACGATCAGAGATGTGTTTCATTACTGCTCCTTCCTGCTTTCGATAATGAGTCGACGATAAATGATACCGGCCATCAGAGTCCGGCATCTTCAAACATTTCTGCGGCCAGATCGAAGCGCTGCAGAATGTCCGCGTACTGGGCATTGTTGCTGTCGTTGAGATTGACGATCTCCGGGCGCAGCACGATGAACAACTCTTTGCGCTCCGTGGTGTCCTGCTGATACGAGAACAGGCGGCCCAGCACCGGTATCTGATTCAGACCCGGCACGCCTGTGTTCACATCACCGTTGCTGGACTGAATCAAGCCACCGAGCACCACGTTCTCGCCGTCTCTGACCACGACTGTCGTGCTGATCTCCTGATTCTGGAAGACCGGGTTGCCCGCCACGCCGGTGTCTTCCTGAATGGAGGAGAGCACTTGCCGGATGGTCATGTTCACCACACCGTCGTCATTGATGCGCGGCGTGATGTAAAGCTCGATACCGGTCGGACGGTACTGAATGCTGCTGATGATGTTGTCGCCGGTGCCGGTGGTTTGTGTGCCGGATTGCACCGGGACTTCCGCACCGATCTGAATCTCGCCTTCCATGTTGTTGACGACAGTCAGCGAGGGTCTGGCCAGCAGGCGCACGTCGTTGTTGCTGGCGATGGCTTCCAGAGTAGCCTCGACGCGCGCGGCACCATCCAGGAAGGACTTGGTGAACAGCAATCCATCCAGTCCGCCCGTGGGCAGGAAGGTCGTATTGGTAGTTGTCGAGATGGCATTGGTGGCGGCGTTATCAGCAACACGGGTCCAATCCACACCGAAGCGGGTCTCGTCGGTCAGTGTCACCTGGGCGATCACGGCGTTGATCATCACCTGCAGCGGCACAGCATCCAGTTGATTGATGGTCGCCAGCAGCTGCCGGTAGTCGCGCGGGTTGGCGCGGATCAACAGGCTGTTGGTGGCTTCGTCGGCGACGATGGTCACGCGCAGGTCGGCAGACACAGCAATCTCCGTGGCACCGCCGCTGGCAGTGGCGGCAGCGGGAGGGGTAATCGTGCGGGAAACGGTGTTGCCATCGGGAGTGACGATGTTGAAAGTCTGCTGCTCAGGCTCATCCGCTGCAGGGCGCACCGGCGCTTCTTCCTCATCCTCGATTTCGAAGACACTGGTCAAGGTGGCCGCCAGTTCGGTGGCCGTGAGGTTCTTTACGCGGTAATGGAAGAGCTGCTCAGCCTGTTCCTGACGATCCGCATCAAGGATGGTGACCCAACGGGTGATCTCCTCGAAGCCGCGATTGGCAGGCGCCGTGACCAGAATGGAGTTGATGCGCTCCAGTCCCTTAACCTGATAAGCCGGGTTAGCTCCCTCGATGAGAACGAGCAGCTCTGCCAACTCGGTAGCCACCTCGGCGGCACTGGCGTTGTTGAGCTTGTACAAATGCAGCCCCTGATTCTGGAAGGGATCAGCATCGATCACCGCCAGCAGTTCGTTGATTCTGCTCAGTTGCGAGGAAGTGGCAGAGATCGCCAGCGTGTTGTTGTTGGAGATGCGCACGACGCGGCCCTCCGGCTCCACCAATGGGGTCAGCAACTCCAGCGCCGATTCGATGGACACATAGGTCAGCGGCGTTATCTGCATGATGACGCTGGCGGTAGAGCTGGTATCGCCAACAACTGCGATTTCCTCGGGAAGGTTACCCTGCAGCTTGCGCGCGTAGTAAACGTTGCCGATCTGCTCCAGCGTGACACCGGCCTGACGGGTCAGCAGGCGCACGAGTGGCCAGATGTCGGCCTGGGTGAGGGGGCGATTGGCGGAGGTGCGCAGGCTGACTTTGTCAGCAATGGTCGGGTCGATGATGATGGTGGCATCCACCGCTTCGGCCAGTTCTTCCAGGATGACGCGCAGATCGGCCTGTTCGTAGTTCAGCTCCACGATGTCTTCCGTTTCTGGCGTGACGGCCTGTGGGGGCGTCTCGGTGTAGCCGGGGAGGTTGACGTCCTCGCCGACCCGGTTGATCTCGTCGATCAAGCGCTGCTGCTCGTTGTCGCTGTCATTCGTCGGCAGTGGAGCCACTGTCTGGCTGCTCGCCGTGGCCGTTGCACCCGTGCGCGTGTCACTACCCGGGGCGGTGCTGGCAGACGCGCTGCCCGCCTGCGACCCGCCACCGTTCTCGAACACGGCACAGGAAGACAGGCTTAACGCCAGACCGAGAAGTGCGAGGTGTTTTTTCCCGTTCACAAATAAGCTCCAGATCAAATGTCAGAAATCCACCGTGTTCATGCTGAACACAGCCGAAAGCATGGTTATCGTGATGCCGCCCACCGCGATTCCGAGGAACAGAATCAAGGCCGGTTGCAGCGCAGAAACCAGACTCGACATCTGGTTCTTCACATAGGTGTCGAAGGTCTGCGCCGTCTTCAGCAGGATGCTGCCGGTGCGCCCAGACTCTTCGCCTACTGTAATCAATTGGTGCAGCAGGGTTGGGAAGCGGTTGGTCTTCTCCAGCGAAATGCCCAACCCGGCGCCGCCGCGCACGTCGTCTTCCACCTGCTGCAGGTGTCGCGTCAGCTCGGTGTTGGCGACGACTTCGCGTGCCACCCGCAGCGCTCTGATCAGCGGAATGCCCGCCTCCAGCAGCGCGCCCAGCGTGCGGGCGAACACAGCGCAATCCTTGTAGAGCAGCAGCGCGCCCAGCAATGGCACCCCGAGCAGCCCTTTGTCTTTCTGCAGCTTGCGCTGCGGGTCTTTGTCGAGCCACTTCCACCAGAAGATGATGGCCCCGACCAGCACAAAGAACAGGTAGCCGTAACTCTGAATTCCCTCGCTCATCGCCAGCAGGAAAGCGGCGGAGGCGGGGATCTCGGTGCCCGCGTCCTCGAACATCACGGCGAACTGCGGCACCACGTACACCAGCAGCAGGAAGACCGAAATCACCCCGGTGATCAGCAGCACGATCGGGTAGACCATCGCTGCAACGATGGCCTGGCGGTTCTTCGCACTGGTCTCCAGAAAGTCAGCCAGGTCGGGCAGCAGCTGATGCAGAATGCCGCCTTCCTCCCCCGCACGCACGATGTTGATGTACATCTTCGAGAACACGTCGGGCCGTGACTCCATCGCCTCGGCCAGGCTCTTGCCTTCCTTGACGTCACGGCGCATGGTGATCACCAGCTGACGCATGGTCGGCGATTCAGTGATGCCTTCCAGCAGCCGCAGCGCCTTGTCCAGCGGCACCCGTGCCTCCACCAGCGTGCAGAGCCCGGTGGTGAAATCCAGCAGGTCGGCGTTCTTGACCTTCTTGCGGCCCTTGCCACGCGCGTCCTCTTGAGTGGCGCGTGTGATCTTCACAGGAATCAGCTTCTTGCCCTGCAGTATCTTCAATGCCTCCCGCTCGGACTCGGCGTTGACCTGTCCGGTCTGCACCTTGCCCTCGGCGTCATAGGCCTGATACTTGTAATAGGCAGCACTCATATGGCGCGCGTTACCCTCACCACTTCTTCGGGCGTGGTCAATCCGGCCGCCAGTTTTTCCAGCGCGTCCTGCCGCAGGGTCTTCATGCCCTCGCGGATCGCTTGTTCGCGGATGACATTGGCATCGGCGCCACTGGCGATGTGGTGACGAATGGCGTCCGACATCACCAGCAGTTCGTACAGTCCTATACGGCCGCGATAACCGGTTCCGCCGCAACGCTCACAGCCAGTGCCGCGCTGCAGGACGGGATAATCCTTCGCGTCGATCTCCAGCACGTTAACCTCATCGGGAGTGATCGGATGCTCGACCTTGCAGTCGGTGCAGACGCGGCGCACCAGCCGCTGAGCCTGAATGGCCAGCAGGCTGGAGCTGATCAGATAACCTTCCACGCCCATGTCCTGCAGACGGGTCACGGCACCGGCGGCGTCGTTGGTGTGCAGCGTGGAAAACACCAGGTGACCGGTGAGCGCCGATTCGATGGCGATCTCGGCAGTCTCGTGGTCGCGGATCTCGCCCACCATCAGCACGTCGGGGTCCTGCCGCACGATGGAGCGCAGGCCCGCAGCAAAGGTCAGGCCGATACTGGCGTTGGCTTGAATCTGGGTGATGCCTTCGAGCTGATACTCCACCGGGTCTTCGACCGTGATGATCTTCTGCTGCTCGCTGTTGATCTTCTCCAGCGTGGCGTAGAGCGTGGTGGTCTTGCCGCTGCCGGTCGGGCCGGTAATCAGAATCATACCGTGGGGTTGGGTGATCAGGTGCTGATACGTGCCGAGGATCGCTTCTGGCATACCCAGCTGCTGCAGACTGACCGCCGTGTCACTGCGGTCCAGAATCCTCAACACGATAGATTCGCCATGCACGCCGGGCAGGGTGGAGACGCGCATGTCGAGCTGCTTGTTGCCGATGCGAGAATCGATGCGGCCATCCTGAGGCAGACGCTTCTCGCCGATATCCAGTCGCGCCATCAGCTTCAGGCGCGAGGCCACGGCGGTGTGAATCTTGATCGGCAGGCGTTCGATGCGGGTCATGATGCCGTCCACGCGGCAACGCACATCCAGATAGTCTTCATTCGGCTCGAAATGGATGTCGCTGGCATTCAAGTCCAACGCACGCGCGAAGAGGTGGTTGACCAGCCGGATGATCGGCGCTTCGGATGCAAGGTCTTTAAGCTCCTCGTCGTCTTCGAAACCGGAGACGAAAACGTCCTCGGTCTGATCGATCTGCGGCGACAGTTCGGCGCGCCAGTATTTCATCAGCCGCGAGACTTCGTCGCCCTGACCAATGCGAAAGCGCAGGGGATTGCCGACAATGAAGCGGATCTTGGCGCGCAGCTCGATACCCGGCAGGGTGTTGTAGACCAGCATGCCGCTGTCGTTGAAATCCTGTGCCGGGGCGATGCCCTCGGGCTCCAGCAATTGGCCAAAAATGGGAAGAGTAATCAGTGCGCGGCTCATGACTTCACCCTGCCGGCCCGGAGGCAGCGGCGGCCTCCTCTGTTCTGCTGAAACCGACCACGGTGACGGTACCGGCGTACTGGTTGCGGTTGCGGCGGACGGCAAACGTGCTGATGCCCAGCCGGGGAGAGGATTGCTCCAAATGCTGCAGGAAGGCCATGATGTTGCGCTGATTGCTCGTTTGAATGGTGATTTCCTGTACCACCAGCACCCAGCCGTCCGTCTCCATGGATTCGGCCAGCTTGGTGCTGGTGACGGCGACGCTGGTCTGATTGGCGTAATCGCGGACCACGCGTTGGATATTGGCGCTGATCAAGGGCACGGAGGCACCCTGAAAGAGGTCCTGACCCAGGCTCTGCAACCGCAGCTCTGTCGCCTCTCTGCGTTCCTGCCATTGCGCGGCGTCGGCGATCAGACGTTCTTCCCGCGCTATATCGGTGCGGGTCTGCTCGATGAACGATGCGCGTGCGCTGTACATCGAGCGCACCGTCGGCCAGCCCTGGGTGATGGCAAACACCACGCCCACGGCCAGCGCTGCGAACAATATGTTTTTTTCCCGCTTGGTCATCGTCTTACTTCCGGAAAGTACCTTTGCCAGTAGCCGTCGAAATCCACGGTGCTGAGGCGCAGGTCAATGTAGTAGCGGGTGTTGTTGGTCGCGCGGGCGAAGTCCACTCCGGTGAACATGGCGTCTTGCTCCAGTCGCTGCAGCAGACCCTGAGGATCATCGCTCTCTCCTTCAATCTGCACGCTGCCTTCATCGACCTCCAGCGAGGTCAGCACGGCGGGGCTCAGCACACTCTGCAACTGCAGCAAGGTAGCGGAGATATTCTGCGCGGGAAATTCGGTCAGGACGCCCCAGCGCTGTTCAAAGTCGCGCACCACGGCCTGATCCGCCCGGGCTGTCGCCGAGAGTTCACGCTGCTCCGCGAGGTCGGCCAGCAGGCTGCGCGCTTGCAGAGACTGGAACAAAAACGGACTGGCGCCCAGCAACAAGACCACTGCGGCCGCAATGCCGACCATCACCAGACGTTTGCCTTTTTCCATCTGCTTGCGGGCAGCCTGCGCCCCTGCCGGAACAAAGCTGTATTCGCGATCCGCCAGCACCGGTGCGGACAAGTCGACCCAGGCCTGTGCTGATGACAGTGTCATTCGCGCAGTGTCGGTGGTCTGTTTTGTCGTCGCTTCCTGCCACTGCCTGCGCAGCAGCTCATCCTCCAGATCCGCTCTGTCGATCTGCAGCCATTGCGTCAGCGCGCCCTGGCTGTAGACAAGCTGCGTGAGAGTGCTGGCATCGCCCTCTTCAATCAGCAGGTCACCCTGAGCACCGGCCTGACTTGCAGCCGCCAGCGCCCGGGGCATGACAGAGGCGAGGAACAGACCTTGTGCCGCGAAGGCATCGAACAAGGCTTCCAGACGGGGAGCATTCATCCACAGAACGACATCGGTGCCATCGTCGTGGTGAGCTGTCGCGTTCACCGCAAAGACGAGGCTGCTGTCGTGGCTGGGCAGCAACACCGCTGTCTGCAATTGCAGCGCGGAACGCAGATTTTCTCTGGCCATGGCGGGCATGCTGATCGTGGTGGCGATAAATTCTGAGGAGGGCAAGAGCAGCAGCACAGAGCGTTCGGCAATCTGCTGGTTAAGCACTTCGACGGCGGCCGTGGCCATCGCCGTGCTCCAATCCCCGCCCTCAAGTCCCAGCTGGCGCCAGGACCCGTTGGACAAGTCATATAGCCGATCATCATGCACCAACAGCACGGTATTCACCTGCCGAAGCAGCTGCGTCCTGGCATTGGCGTCGAAAAAGGCTTTCAGGCTGCCCGGCAGCCGGTCCTTCAGGCCTTGCTGCCAGTGCTGCATATTGATGGATGTCATGTCATGGGCTGCTGATGAATGGAGACGATTCTCAAGTTGATCGTAGGATTACTCACACTGGGACAGAGGATACGCTCAAATAGTTTTAGGGGTGGTAACAATTAGCCGAATTATCGCGGGCAAACACCGGATTCTCAAGAGTTTCCCTGCGCCGCTGCCGCGATGCAGACACGATTGCGTCCCTGCTCTTTGGCGCTGTAGAGCGCCTTGTCTGCACGGTCAAACACCAGATCCGAGGTATCGCCGGGCTGAAAGGTCGCCGCCCCAAATGACATGGTGATTTGCACCTGCTTTTCCTTGAAGTGGAAGGGGCATTGTTCAATGGCCTGCCGCAGTTTGTTGGTCAGGCGCTCGGCATCTTCCAGCGAGGTGCTGTTCATGATGATCGCGAATTCTTCGCCGCCGTAACGCGCCACGAAATCGCTCTTGCGGACCCGATTGGAGATTTCCCGCGCCAGCACTTTCAAGACTTTGTCGCCGGCCAGATGTCCATAGGTGTCATTGATGCGCTTGAAGTGGTCTACGTCGCAGATGATCAGGCAAAGCTCTCTGCCGCCTGTCAGCGTCTGGCTGCTGCGCCATTGATCGAACTCATGACGGATCTGCCGGTCATAGGCGGCGCGATTGGGCAGCTCTGTCAGTGCATCGCGCATGGCTTTCTGCTCCTGCTGGGCAAGGTGCAGACGCAGTTCACGGGACTCTTCCTCCATGCCTTTGAGACGCTCTTCCAGGATGCGGGCCTGTTCTTTGCTGCTGTCTTCCTGACTGTTCTTCAGCGCTTTGAAGCCGTCCATGGAAGAGAGAATGGCGCCAAGCTGATGCTGCACCGCACTCTTGAGCTCACCGATATCGGCAGCACTCTCAACACTGCGTGCAATACCGTCGACCTGGGTTCGCACGGTCTGATCCAGAGCAGACTCCGATTCCCGCGCCTCTTGTCCGAGTTCCCGGGAGAATTGCACGTACTCATGAACCTGCCCGAGGCCGGTATTCAACTCATTCAGGAAGCGTTGAAACTCCGAGCGCTCCTGTCCCAGAGAACTGGTGATCACGGCTGAGATGTCTTCCAGCACCGCCACAAATTCGTACCAGTTGAGGCCACGCGCCACCTGTTTGCGGATCTTGCCGGCCAGCGCAATCGACTGCTCGGAGACATAGATGTTTTCGAGGATGCGCAGCAATACGGGTTCTGCGTGATTGGCAATCGCAGAGAAGCCTGGTTCCTGAGTCGGTTGCACGACAGCCGTGGCTTCTGCCTGCTGAAGGGCGGACTCGGTAGAGGGCTGGCCAACTTCGTTCAGCGCTTCTGATTCGTCCGGAGAGCTTTCTGTATCCAGTTGCTCGTCGGAATGCTCAGTCGACACAGTGGCCTCAGGGGTCGAGGCCTTTACCGCCAAGGTCTCTGTATCTGCACTCTCAGCTGTCGCACTCTCTTCAGCAACTGTTTCGGACTTGACCTGCTCAGGGTCAAATCCCGCCTTGGTGGCCATGCTGAAGGGCGCGGCACTTGCAGGGCCTGACCTGTGTGGCTCATCTGCAACTCGCCCTAGAGCAGGCGCATCCGGAGACTCCTCAGTACCGCTGGAAGAGTCCGGGTGGTGCAACGAAAACAGGCGCGACCAGAACCCACCGCTTGCCGGTGCAGAGGCGGGCGCCTCAACCCCCTGAGACAGCTCACGCACGACCAGTCTGAGCAGCTCCAGAAAGGTGGCGATCAAGTCGGGGTGGTTTTGAGGGTCGGAGACTTGCGAGGCGAGCGTCTTCGCGTATTGCTTGACCCCGCGCTTGAGGTCACGGGAGAGTTCGAGTTCCTGCAACTGCGTGATGCTCAAGGTAAGCGCGTTCTGGATAGCCCAGGTGCTTTGCTCTTTGCGGGAATCCAGACGGAGTACAGATTTTTCGATGTGTTCGAGGAGAACTTCCAGCCCGGCTTCGCTCTCTTCCGAACGCAGTGTGGTACGCAGCGCAGAGAGTTCACGATCCAGCCCGGAGTCGAGGCCGTCGCCTGCAAGACTGACCCCGACCAAACCGCGCCGCAGTAGCTTGATGCGATTGTTCAGCGTCTTTTCACGCTTATCCTGATCTTCGAGGGCATCAAGGAATTTCTTTTTCCAGCGGGAAGCCTCAATGCTGTCGCTATTCCTTTGGCTCATTGTGATCAGCTCTTATTCAGGAACGTGTTCAGCCCGGCCCGCCCGCCAACCTGCACTGTGCTGCTGAGCACAATGCAGGCAGGGAGATTACTGGAAAGTAATCGGGGGAGAGGTTCAGCTGGAAGATCTTTCTTTTTCAACCAGGAAGTTCACCACCTCAAGCATATCCTGCTGAGTCGGCACTGCATCACCGGTAGAGATCAAGTACTTGCCATTGACGACCATGTTCGGTGTGCTGCGCACTTGATACTCGCGCATCTTGGCTTCCGCCTGATTCACCTTGGTGCGAACAGAGAAGGAGTTGAACGCAGTACTGAACTGCTCGGCAGTGACGCCGTACTGTACGAAGAAAGCGGAGAGCTGCTGTTCGTTCTGCAGACGGTTGCCCTGGACGTTGATGGCATCAAACATCGGGCTGTGCACTTGCTCCAGAACATTCAGTGCTTCGGCAGTGAAGAAAGCCTGCGCATGAATCTTCATCAGATCGTTCCACATACCCGGGAAACGCACAAAGTCGACATCCGGGGCCAGCGAGGCTTCCCAGTTTTCGATCAGCGGTTCAAAGCGGAAACAGTGACTGCAGCCGTACCAGAACACTTCAACGACTTCGATCTTCGCCGCATCATTGGTCTTGACCGCTGTCGGCAGAACGACGTAATGCGTGCCTTCCACGAAACGCGCAGGCTGCGCAAACACCGAGAACGCCAGTGGTGCCAGCACTAAAACTGCCAATAACTGTATGATCTTCTTGTGCATTTTTTCTTCCTCTCTCTATATGAAGGCTTGGGATCTGTGACTGACTGAGCTTACAGACCGCTTCACTTAAGCAAATATTGCCTGAATGCGGCCTTAACCCCAGCACTAACCTCAGTTCAATCCGGAGATATAACTCGCCAGAGCTTCAATTTCTTTGTCAGTCAGACGCTCAGAGACAATGCGCATGGGTGAAGAATTGCCGTCATTGGTGCGCTCGCCCGCACGGAATGCCTTCAGCTGCGTCGCTGTGTATTCCGCATGCTGGCCGCCGAGTGCCGGGAATCCGCCCTGGCTGTTGCCCTGACCGGTGGGTGAGTGGCAAGCGGAGCAAGCAGCGACGTTCAGGCTGGCGATACCGGCACGGTAGATGCTCTCAGCAGTCTCAATCAGATCAGGGTTCGCACCCTGCAGGGTGATCTCCTGGGATTCGAAATAAGCAGCAATATCGGCGATGTCCTGATCAGTGGAGTTGTTGAGAAGACCGGTCATCAATGGGACAGAGCGGGCACCGCTCTTGATATCGTTCATTTGCTTGATGAGGTAGCGGGCATTTTGGCCAGCCAGCTTCGGGTTTGCTGCAACGGCACTGTTGCCATCCGCGCCATGGCACGCGCCACACACGGCAGCCTTGCTCTCACCCGCAGCAGCATTGCCCTGCGCGTGGCTGAAACTGGCAAATCCAGCGAGAATCAGTGTTGATACCAGAGTCAGTACTTTCTTGGTGGCTAGTTTTTTCATGAATAGTCCAACTTTCCTAAAATTTTCAAAGTTCTTGAGAGTGCTTGAGCGTTCAATACAACAGCTGTCAGCGGGGCAGGACACTACCATTGTGAAGGTGGTAACCTGATCTGGCAGGCGTTTTCAATGAATCGAGCGGCCGCGAAGTATAACGCATCGCTTTTCATTACTCTATCTGTCGCACTGAGCCCATCGGCAAATAGTATGACTCAAAGCAGGTTTTTACCAATCTGGAGCTGCGGTTTGACCGCCAAGGCGCTTGCTCTTGCCGGTCTCTTGCTGTATCTAGTGCGCCCATGAATTACAAATCTGCCAGTTTCACCACCAGCTCCGTCAGCCTCGACGATTGCCCAACCGACAGTCAGCGCGAAGTTGCCTTTGCCGGTTGCTCCAACGCGGGCAAGTCCAGCGCCATCAATACCTTGACCAACCAAACCGGACTGGCTCGCACCAGCAAGACGCCTGGCCGTACCCAGCTGATCAACTTTTTCGGTATAAGCCCGGGCAAGTATCTGGTCGACCTGCCGGGTTACGGATATGCCAAGGTGCCGCTTTCGATCAAGGGTCAGTGGCAGGATCACCTGGAGTTGTACCTGAATGAGCGCAAGACGCTGGTCGGCCTGATCTTGCTGACCGACATCCGCCATGCGTTCAAGGACTTCGACCTGATGATGCTCAAATGGTCACGGCGCACAAACCTGCCCGTACACGTGATGCTCACCAAGTCCGACAAGCTCAAGCGCGGTGCCGCCCAGAACGCTCTGCTGGGAGCCCGCAAACAACTGGCCGATTTCCCCAACGCGTCGATTCAGGTGTTTTCCTCACTGAGCAAGACCGGCATCGACACGCTTGAGGTGACGCTGGACAAGTGGTTTGCAGATCCTGTTGAACCTGCTGCCGAAGAGCCTGTTGCTGAAACCCCTTCTACTGAAAGCCCTTCCGTAATCACTCCAGTCTGACCTGGCGGCGGCCAGCCGCCCTTGCAAGATTCAATGCTGTGTCAATGCGCCTCGTCCCAGTTATCGCCTACCCCGACATCAACCACCAGCGGCACATCCAGCGCTGCGGCACTCGTCATGCGGAAACGCACGCCCTCACGTAGCAGGTCAACATCCGCTTCCGCCACCTCGAACACCAGTTCGTCGTGTACCTGCAACACCATGCGGGCGTCCAGCACATCGGTACTCAGCCAGTGATCGATGTCGATCATGGCCTGCTTGATGATATCCGCAGCACTGCCTTGCATCGGCGCATTGATCGCGGTGCGTTGCGCCGCCTTGCGCAGCATGCCGTTGCCCGCGTGAATGTCGGGCAGATAGAGACGTCGACCAAACAGCGTCTCCACATAGCCATGCTCGTCGGCAAAGGCCTGGGTTTGATCCATGTAATGCAGCACACCCGGATATTTCTGGAAATAGAGATCGACGTAGTGCTGGGCGCTGTGTCTGTCGATCCCCAGTTGCTTGGCGAGACCGAATGCCGACATCCCGTAGATCAGCCCGAAATTGATAGCCTTGGCGCGGCGCCGCTGTTCGGACGTCACCTCATCGAGCGGGGTGGCGAACACTTCTGAGGCCGTTGCCCGGTGGACATCCTGCGCACTGGAGAACGCTTTCAGCAACCCGGCGTCACGGGACAGGTGAGCCATGATTCGCAGCTCCACCTGCGAGTAGTCGGCGGCCAGCAGTTTATAGCCCGGCGCGGCAATGAAGGCTTGCCGTACCTTGCGTCCCTCTGGTGTGCGGATGGGAATGTTCTGCAGGTTCGGATCGATGGAGGACAAACGGCCCGTGGCTGCAACAGCCTGCTGGAAGCTGGAGTGGATGCGGCCCGTGCGCCTGTTGATATCCAATGGCAACTTGTCAGTGTACGTGGACTTCAGTTTGCTCAAGCCCCGGTGATCCATCAGTAGTTTGGGCAGTTCGTATTCCAGCGCCAATTCCTGCAACACCGGTTCCGCCGTGGAAGGCTGCCCGGTGGGAGTTTTCTTCAGCACGGGCAGGCCGAGCTTTTCGTAGAAAATCGTTTGCAACTGCTTTGGCGAGCTGAGATTGAACTCCTCGCCCGCGAGACGGTAAGCCTCTCTCTCGACCTCGACCAAGCGTAGACCAATCGCCTGACTCTGCTTCCCGAGTAAATCAGCATCCACCATGATGCCGCAGCGTTCCATCTTCTGCAGGGCAGGAATCAGCGCCAGCTCGTAGTATTTGTGCAGCCCTGCCAGCTCGCCGGTACTTGCGAGTCTGGCCGACAGAAAGTCGCTCAGACGCAAGATCAGGTCCGCCTTGCGCCCGGCATGGCGGCTGGCGGCATCGAGGTCCAGCTGACTGAAGGTCATCTTGCCTTTGCCCTTCCCCAACAATTCTGCAACTGCCACGGTCGAGAGCTGCAGGTAGTGCTCGGCGATGCTCTCCAGCGTATGGTCGATAGCCACTGAGTTAAGAACATAAGACGCAGTCAAGGTGTCGAAACGATAGCCCTTGAACTGTATGTCGTGGTTTGCGAATACATGCGTGAGAAGCTTGCAGTCGTGTCCCACCTTGTGAGCGCCGGCGCTCTCCAGCAACGGGCGCAGTCGGGTGAGCACCTTGCTACGCTCCAGCTGTGCGGGGAACTCCAGGGAATCATGCCCGACCGGGATATAGAAAGCGCTGCCTGCCTTGGTGCTCAGCGCAATGCCCACAATGGCGGCTTCCATGTACTGAGCCCCATCGGTCTCCAGCGCGACAGCAAACTGACGGGCGGTTCGTAACTGGGCGATACAGGCATCGAGCGCGGCATCGTCAAGAACGGGGAGGGTGTTGGTCTCGGGGCTTTCCTGGGTATTTTTTTGAGAGCTTTCTTGAGAACTTTCCTGATTGCTTTCCTGGGCGGATGCCGCCCCAGTTGTCGCTGTAGTCGCTTTCCGCGTGGATGCAGCCCCCTCAGAGTTAACCCCCCGGCTTTCCACTTCCTTCACCCAGGACTTGAATTCAAGCTGGCTGAAGAGGGCGTGGAGCTGCTCTCGGTCTTCGTCTTTGTGCACCAGATCGACAATCTGTACGTCCAGCGCCACATCGCGCTTGATCGTCGCAAGGCGATAACTCAGCCAGAGCTGGTCGATATTCTCTCGCAAACGCTCCCCAATCTTGCCGGACACCTTGTCGGCGTTGGCCACCAGCGCGTCCAGCGAGCCGTATTCCTGCAGCCACTTCAAGGCTGTCTTCGGCCCGACACTTGGCACGCCAGGAATGTTGTCAGCCGCATCGCCCATCAGGGCGAGATATTCGACGATGCGCTCAGGGGGAATTCCAAATTTGGTGGTCACTCCGGCAGGGTCCAGCGACTCGTTGGTCATGGTGTTGAGCAGCGTGACATTCTCGGTGACCAGTTGGGCCAGATCCTTGTCGCCCGTGGAGATCAGCGTTCTGATCCCTTGCGCACAAGCCTGCGTGGCCAGTGTGCCGATAACGTCATCCGCCTCCACACCGTCAATCACCAGTATTGGCAGGCCCATGGCTTTAATGATGGCGTGGATGGGTTCGATCTGACTGCGCAATTCATCCGGCATGGGCGGCCGGTGTGCCTTGTAGTCGGCGTACATGTCATTGCGGAAGGTCTTGCCCTTGGCATCGAACACGACCGCGATGTGACTGTCTGGATACGTTTTCACCAGACTGCGAATCATGTTGATGACGCCTTTTACGGCGCCGGTGTGTTGCCCTTTGCTGGTGAGAAGCGGGGGGAGGGCATGAAAGGCGCGAAACAGGTAGGACGATCCATCCACCAGAACCAGCTGCACCTCACGCGGTGTACTTGTATCCATATCGTGTTTTCCATGTCCTCTGGCTACTGCCCGAGACAAGTGTTGATGGCCTGCGCCAGATTGCCGATCAGCTGGGCATATGCGCCAGGACCAGAGGTGATTGCAGCACCGAGCGTATCGATCCGCACCTTGTTGATCGGGTAGTCGGCAAACACCGTTTCCGTAGTGGAGTCATTGGAGTCCACATCGTCCAGAAGGCAGGTCGGGCGCAACTCGTCCAGTCGCGATCTGATGTCGAGAATATGCCTGATTCCTGGCTGAATTTCATGGTCTGGCACCAGTACAAATTGATGTTCGAGGCCAAACTGCTTTTCGAAGTACTGGAGGCCATCGTGGTACACCGCGTAGCGACCATCCTTCATCGGCTCCACTGCCTCTGCCATGGTCATCTCCAGCGCTCCCATGCTGTCGGTAAACCGGCTCAGATTGGCTTGATACCGGGCTTGATGGGCGGGGTCGAGTGCGATCAATGCCTGCGCCATGCGCTCGCCGAGCAGCCGGGCGTTGCGGGTATCCAGCCAGACATGTGGATCGTAGCGCCCATCTTCCTCATGCCCGACCTCTGCCGATGCAGGCGCGTACAGCGTGATCCCGTCCAGCGTTGCGAATTCAACCACCGTCGTTGAACTGTCGAGTTCCCCCAGAAAATCCGTCAGATAGGTTTCCATCTGCGGCCCCACCCAGAGGACAAGCCGGGCATCGGTCACCTTGCGAACGTCGGAGGGGCGCAGCGTAAAGTGGTGAGGGGAGACATTCGCAGGGATCAGCAGTTCGGGCTCTGCGATGCCATCCATCAGTTCTGCTGCAATTAGTTGCAACGGTTTGATGGTGGTGAGGACCTGTGCCTGCGCGGATGCCACATCAGCAAAGGCGAAAATGAGTGCGCAAATGGCGGCGACACGCTTGAACATGGTTGGTTTCTTCGATGGAGGTCAATAGTGGAAATGCTATATTATACCATTATCGTTTATAACAGGACGCCCCTGAAGGAATCTGCGGATGGACAAGGTCTGCCTCATCGATGCTGTCGACGTCTGCATGCAGTTCGGCGACCGTCAGGTTCTGCAACATGTTGACCTCAAGGTCCATCAAGGCGAGATCGTCACGCTCGTCGGTCCGAATGGGGCGGGCAAGACCACACTGGTCCGTATCGTGCTCGGCCTGCTGTCACCACAAACCGGCACCATCACCAAACCCACAGGTCTGCGTATCGGCTATATGCCGCAGAAGCTGCATGTAGAGCCGACGATGCCGATGACGGTGAAGCGCTTCCTTGCGCTCGCTCGTCACGCCAGCAATGAGCCCATCACCCGGATTCTCGATGAAGTCAGAATCGGCCATTTGCTGAACCAGCAGTTGCGGGCGATTTCCGGGGGCGAGCTGCAACGGGTGCTGCTGGCCAGAGCTTTGTCGCAGGCCCCGCAATTGCTGGTGCTGGACGAACCGGCACAGGGCGTCGATGTGGCAGGGCAGGCCGAGCTCTATCAGCTCATCAACGAAATTCGCAACCGCCATCACTGCGGCGTGCTGATGATCTCTCACGATCTGCACTTGGTCATGGCCACTACGGATCAGGTGATCTGTCTGAATCATCACATCTGCTGTCATGGCCGTCCCGAGCAGGTCAGTGTCGATCCGTCTTATCTCGCGCTATTCGGGAAAAAAGAGGCCAAGACCTTGGCCGTTTACACACACCATCACAATCATCAGCACGACATCAATGGCTGCGTGATCGAGAAGAAGAATGGCTGATTTCATTGTCAGGGCCTTGCTTGCCGGCATCTGCATCGCGCTCGTCGCTGGTCCGTTGGGGTCCTTCGTCGTCTGGCGACGCATGTCCTACTTTGGCGATACCTTGGCGCACTCGTCCTTGCTGGGGATAGCGCTTGGCATCCTGATGGACGTCAATCTGCAACTGGCGGTGATCGCAAGCTCACTGTTGTTCGCTCTGCTGCTGGTGTTGCTGCAGACCAGAAAGACCCTGTCGACCGATACCTTGCTGGGCATTCTGGCGCATAGCACGCTGGCCTTCGGTCTGCTCATCCTCTCTCTGTCCAACACGGTACAGGTGAATCTGGTGGCCTATCTGTTCGGGGATCTGCTCACCATCGGGACGACGGATCTTTACTGGATCATGAGCTGTACCGCCATGATTGGCGTGTTGCTCATCATTTTCTGGAATAATTTCCTGACTATCACTGTGCATGAAGAGCTGGCGCAGGTCGAAGGCGTGCCGGTGGGGCGCTTGCACTGCCTGATGGTAGTGATGGTGGCTCTGTTGATTGCGGTGTCGATGAAGATTGTCGGCGTGCTGCTGATTACGTCGCTGTTGATCATTCCACCAGCGGCAGCGCGCAGACTTGTGTCCACTCCCGAGCAGATGGCGCTCGGGGCCAGTATTGCCGGGTGCCTGGCGGTCAGTCTGGGCTTGCTAATGTCTTACCGACTGGACACCCCCGCAGGGCCCTCGATCGTCGTCACCGCGTGTTGCTTCTTCCTGGTGACTTATCTGAGCCCCACGCTGCTGGGCAAGCGATCTCAGTAGGCAGCTCTGATGGCTGCATACGCCTGCGTCAACTCTCTGTCTTGAATCGCCGCATCAAAGAAACCGTGGTAACGCCCCTCTGGATTGATGATGAGGACGTTGCCACTGTGGTCGATCATGTAACTTTCCGGGGTATCAACAGGAGTATCAGCCGAGGCCTGAGCACCATGCCCGGCGTGCTCATCCGCTGAGGATGTCAGTGCCGGGGGCGGTGAGTGGGCAATAAACAGCTGTCTCGCGAGGGCGGCGACCTCTGCATAAGGCCCGTTCACGCCAACGAAATCCTCATGGAACGAACCCATGTATTCCGCCAGCCTCTCTGCGGTGTCCCGCTCAGGATCAACGCTGACCATGATGACTTTGGTGTCTTTGGCCAACGTATCCATGGGCAGGTTTTTATAGAACTGACTCAATTCTGCCAAGGTCAGTGGGCAAATGTCCGGGCAGGAGGTGAAGCCAAAGAAAATCAGTGACCAACCGCCGGTGAGGCTGCCCTGTGTGAAGGCCTGCCCCTGGTGGTCCAGCAGGCTGAACGGCTGCAGCACCACGGGTTCTTCATAGACCAAAGCACCCAGTTCGCGCAACTCTTCGGCGCTGAGTGTTACAGCAGCAGGGGCCTCAGCAGTCTGAGTACCGGTCACACGCAGATAAGTGAGCAGAAACACTAGCGCAACAGCCAGCAAACAGGTGATTAACGTAATCTTGATGTTCTTTTCCATCTTTTAAGCTCTGAAAGTATTGGATACTAAAATTTGATGCTAGAGGTAGTGGTCAACGAGCAAGACAACGAAGAGCACCATCAGGTAGACGATGGAATACCGGAACGTATCCATTGCTGTGGACGCTGTGGGCTTGAACAGCAGCACCAGTGACCAGCCCAGAAATGCCAGACCCAGCACGATCGCCGCCAACAGATAAAGTGGACCGCTCATGCCGATCAGATACGGCAGGAGAGTGACCAGAAACATGATCACGGTGTACAGAATGATATGCACTTTGGTCAGGTGCTCACCATGGGTAACCGGCAGCATGGGGATTCCTGTTTTCGCGTACTCGTCCTTGCGATGGATTGCCAGTGCCCAGAAATGGGGTGGCGTCCACGCGAAGATGATCAACACCAGAATCAATGCCCCTGGCTCAATGGTGCCAGTCACCGCTGTCCAACCCAGCATGGGTGGCATGGCGCCCGACAATCCACCGATGACGATGTTCTGGGGCGTCGCTCGCTTCAAATAACCCGTGTAGATAAAGGCATAGCCAACAAAAGATGCCAGCGTCAACCAGGCACTCAGCGCATTCACCCACAGCAGCATGATCGCCATGCCGATGACACCGATAGCGGCGGCAAAGATGGCAGCCTGCTTCTGATCGACACGGCCCTGCGGAATCGGGCGGTTATGCGTGCGCCGCATCAAGATGTCGACCTTGTAGTCAATCAGATGATTCACCACCGCACCAGAGCTGGCGACCAGTGCGATCCCAAGATTGCCCAGAATCAGAATATCAAGGGGGACCATGCCCGGCACCGCCAGAAACATACCCACCATTGAAGTGAGTATCATCAGCATGACAACGCGAGGTTTGCACATCTCGTAGTAGTCACGCCAGGTCGCGGATTGCTTGCTCACCAGTTCTGTCACGGAATTCCTCTCATTGGCCCGAGTGATGCGGCAGAGATACCTCCGACCCTGAATTGTGGAAGGTATTCTTGTTGGCACCTGAATGAAGTGTTGATTGTACTAAAACTCGCGTAGAAATGATCGGCGAACTTTCGAGGCCCGAACGCCTGTTGAATCTGAAGGCATCTGCCCCCACTAGAAAACGTGAGACTTTCCATTTTGGAAGTTGTAGAGTGAAAGTCGTCACGTGAACGTTGTTCCATGCTATGCGTAAGTGTATGTGTCGTTGAATTATTCATCACCTTCATCTTTATCTTGAGCAGGAGAACCATCATGAAATGCATTTACTATCTTTCCCCCTCTCTTAAAAGCACTCAGGAAATTTCCGACGATCTTCATGCGATCGGTGTGGACGACTGGTTCCTGCACATCGTCAGTAAAGATGAAAGCGGCCTGAGCAATCAACGGCTCCACTCCAGCAATTATCTCGAAACTCATGACTTCCTGCGCGAAGGGATCATCGGTGGGGCTCTGGGCCTTGCTGTCGGAGTCGTGCTCTCATTGCTGACCAGCGGGCTTGAACCATTTGGTCCGAACCTGCCGCTACTGGCTTACGCCGGCATCCTCTTTGTGTTCGTCAGTTTTGGCGCATGGGTAGGTGGAATGGTGGGGCTGGCCAAGGAGAACAAAAAGCTGGCGAGATTCCACGATGACATCGAAGCGGGCAAGTACCTGATTCTCATCTACGCGAAGCAGCATCAAGAGGACAACATCAAACGCATGATGGAGAGTCGTCACTCAGACGCACGTCTGGCCGCCGAGGACGCTCATTTCCTTAACCCATTCTCAGCACTCAAAGTGAGCTGAGAGCAGTAAAATCGTCACCCCAGAACCCGGAGGCTAGCGTGTATCCTCCGGGTTGGTGAAGATGAGCAAGTGATCAGCCCAAGCTGGAATATTTCAACAGCGTCTCGAGATCCGTCATGATGTCTTGCGGCGTGTTCTCATCCGTGTAGTACATCATTACGTTGCCGACTGGATCGACAAGCACAATGTAGCTTTCGGAGGTCAACGTCAGTTCCACCCCCGCCGCTTTCATATTCTGTTCCAACGCAGCCGCATTGCTGTAGGCGATTCCCATGCTGGGAAACTCAACTCTGAAATGATCGGCGATATCCGTCGGGATCGCCTGGTCACTGGCGTGCAGATAATAGCGACGCACTCGCTGCATGTCCTTGCCAAGGGTCACGTGTAATTGTTGCATATAGTGGATGCGCTCCTTGCAGCTGGCCTCACACTGGTTAGCTGTTACGTACAGCAGCAGCCAAGGACGAATCTCATACTCCTGGTCCTCCGGAAGACTCGCAATCGTCTCTTCAAAATTTCTGAAGACCGGATCATCATTCTGATCCTGAACCACCAACGCAGTGATATCCGCAGGAGGGTTGATCAGATGCCCCTTGTTGGAGGTTGCCGAAACTTCACCGCTGTCAGTGGCTGACCGAAATGACAGTGTCGCCATGGTGACAGGCAATGCTGTAATCAGCAGCAACACCGTCAATTTGATCTTGTTTTTCAAGTTCGCGTTCATTTCAACTCTCTGTTTCTGTTTGGTCGTTGTCTTTGTGCTTCGTGTTGGTGGTGGGGTGCCGGAATCCAAAATAGATATACAGCGCGAGCAGTGCAAACGTCATAGCGAACCACTGCACCGCGTAAGCCCGATGTTTCTCTGGCAACATATTAACCGTCTGCCAGTTGCTTTGCTCCAGTCCTGGGGATTGCTCCTGAAGTCTTATTGTATAGGGTGCCAAAGCCTGATTAAGCTCTTGCTCGATCAGTGGTACCTGAATGCTTTGTATCACTTTTGGCCACGCGGTCTGACTCTCTTCGACGGTGCTGCTGAGCAGAAAGGGCTCTTCCAGTGGCACATAGATCGTCGCAGTAATGGTGACCTGCGACTCTATCCTTGTGATGGCAGGCAGGGCGTCCCGTGTTGCACCCTGGGCAATCCATCCTCTGTTGACCAGAACCATCGTCCCTTCCTGGGTGTTGAAAGGGGAGAGCACTTCGTAGCCAACACGTCCTTGATAGGTTCTGTTGTCCAGGAGATACGTGTGCTCGTTGTCGTAAACCCCCGACGCGCTGACGTTGAGATACGCTAATTCAGCGACTTGACTCCAATCCAAGCTCTCTAAAGACGTTGCAGCTTGCTGACTTCTGGTTTCGAAATCCCGTTGCAGGAGGATTTTTTCCTGTTCACGATCCAATTGCCAGAAGCCGAGCCACAGCAGCAAGGGAGTGAAAGCCAGTGTGAATACCGTGAGCTTCCAACCAGGACGGAAATTCAGGATTGACATCGTCAGGGCTCGCTAGGTTTGGTGGAGCATGTTGTAGTGTTGTTCAGTTCACTTCGGCGTTTGCTATCATGAGCAAATTCTCTTCATTCAGGAATCTCTATGCTCAAGATAATAATTGGCCTGCTACTGCTCGGCATCGTAATCAGTCTGGCCTGCGGTTTCGTCTTTTTCTATCAGGACAAAGGCCGGTCGAAAAGAGTGCTGTATGCTTTGGGTGTCCGCGTCACTCTTGCCGTATTACTGATGTTGTGCGTGACACTGGGTCTGGTTACAGGATCATTAACCATTCAGGCCCCGTGGTTATAGAGCCGTCGCTTGAAGTAGTTATTATTAGAGAGGCGGGCTTTGGAGCACCGGCAGACCCCACTTGAGGAGTCTGCCGGTCGGTGTTGCAGATAATTAGAGCAGGTACACGAAGAAGAACAGGCCTACCCAGACCACGTCCACGAAGTGCCAGTACCAGGACGCCGCTTCGAAACCGAAATGGTCATCTGGCTTGAAGTGCCCTTTGATCGATCTCGCCAGCATCACTGCCAGCATGAAAGTACCCAAAGTTACGTGGAAACCGTGGAAGCCAGTCAGCAGGAAGAATGTGGAACCGTAGATACCGGAATCCAGCGTCAGCCCGTAGTGGCCGTAAGCCTCAACATATTCGACGACCTGCAAGACAAGGAACAGTATGCCCAGTGCAACTGTCACCGTCAGCCACTGAATCAGACCCTTGCGATTGCTTGCTTTCAGCGCTGTATGGGCAAAATGCACCGTCACGCTTGAGGTCAACAGAATCAGGGTGTTCCAGAACGGCAGATACTTGGCGAAGAAAGCCAGGCTCCATTCATGGACCGCCATTGATTCATGCGGAGGAGTAAAGACTGCAGTGTTCGGGTTTTCAATCACAGGCCAAATCGCTTGGAATTCCGGCCACAGAAACTCGCCAGTAGCCCCTTTGTCGCCTTCGCCGCCCAACCAGGGCACTGCAAAGTTACGCACATAAAACAACGCACCGAAGAACGCTGCGAAGAACATGACTTCAGAGAAAATGAACCAACCCATGCCCCACACGTAGGAACGTTTGAGCTGGTCGCTGTTCATCCCCGCATGGTTCTCACGAATGACCGTGCTGAACCACTGAAACAATATGAAAGAAAGCAACAGGAAGCCTGCCACTGCAATCAATGTAGAGAACGTCGCGCCTTCAGAGGCCCGAATATCATTGAGAACACTGCCCAGTCCAAAGACGGTCAGGAACAATCCAATGGATGCGAAGAAGGGGAGCTTCGTCTGTTCCGGGACGTAGTAAGTTTCGTGAGAGCCTGCGCTGGCCATCTTTCAATCTCCAAGGTTGATCAAATCGGTTACTGCTATCTTGCCGTAATTTCCTGAACAGACTCCGGAGCGGACTCTGGATAGTCTGTAATGTCGAACAGGGAATAGGACAAAGTCAGTTTGGTTATCTTTTCCGGGATGTTCTCGTCGACAAAAAACCGAATGGCCATATCGACTTCTTCACCGGGTTTCAATGTCTGCTCTGCAAAGCAGAAGCATTCTAGCTTTTTCAAATACTGCGCGGCCTCATTCGGGGCCACGCTCGGGATTGCCTGGCCAATCATGACGAGGTCTGTCGGGTTTTTTGCCCGATAACTCACGACCTTGACTTCACCAGGATGCACCTTGACCTGCGCATCATTCGGGTGGAACTCCCAGACCATTCCGGCACTGTTCTGCGCCATGAACTGAACGGTTATTTCACGATCACTCACAGGCGTGATGTCTGCCTCTGAGACTGTATACCGACCCGACGTTTTTCCATTCAAGCCAGTGATGTCGCAGATGACGTCATACATGGGGACCAGCGCAAAACCAAAACCGAACATGCCGACGGTGGCAAGCAAGAGCTTGCGCACCAGTCGTTTTGTTGAAGATGTCGGGCTTTGGTTCTGCATGGCTCGTCCTGGTATCAACGTCTTATTGGTTGTGGATCAGTTTAGGATCGGGCGGTGTTGTAAAGGTGTGGTAAGGCGCCGGAGATTCCAGTGTCCACTCCAGACCTTGAGCACCTTCCCAAACCTGGGAAGTCGCTTTCTTTCCACCTTTGATGCACTTGATCACCACCACCAGCAGAATCAGCTGGGAAGCACCGAACATGAAGCCGCCGATACTGGAAATCCAGTTGAAGTCAGCAAACTGCAGCGCATAGTCCGGAACGCGACGTGGCATACCAGCAAGACCCAGGAAGTGTTGTGGGAAGAACAGCACGTTCACACCAACGAATGACATCCAGAAGTGCAGTTTGCCAAGACGTTCGTCGTACATGTGGCCCGTCCACTTCGGCAACCAGTAATAGGTCGCTGCCATGATGGAGAATATGGCGCCCGGAACCAGTACGTAGTGGAAGTGTGCCACGACGAAGTAAGTATCGTGATACTGGAAGTCCGCGGGGGTAATCGCAAGCATCAATCCTGTAAAACCACCCATCGTGAACAACACCACGAAAGCGATGGCAAACAGCATCGGTGTCTCGAACGTCATGGAGCCACGGAACATGGTGGCAACCCAGTTGAACACTTTCACGCCCGTCGGTACTGCAATCAGCATGGTGGCGTACATGAAGAACAGTTCGCCCGCGATCGGCATACCCACTGTGAACATGTGGTGCGCCCATACGATGAAGGACAGGAACGCGATTGACGCAGTGGCGTACACCATTGAGTCATAACCGAACAGACGCTTTCTGGCGAAGGTCGGGATGATCGCTGAGACGATACCGAAGGCCGGCAGAATCATGATGTACACTTCAGGGTGACCGAAGAACCAGAACACGTGCTGGAACAACACGGGGTCACCGCCACCTGCGGCGTTGAAGAAGCTCGTGCCGAAGTGGATATCGAACAGCATCATGGTCACGACGCCTGCCAGCACTGGCATTACAGCAATCAGCAGGTATGCCGTGATCAGCCAGGTCCATACGAACAGTGGCATCTTCATCAGCGTCATGCCTGGTGCGCGCATGTTCAGAATGGTGGCGATGATGTTGATCGAACCCATGATGGACGAGGCGCCCATGATGTGAACCGCGAAGATGAAGAACGTCACCGTCTCAGGAGCGTATGTCGTCGAGAGCGGCGCGTAGAAGGTCCATCCGAAGTTCGGAGCCCCTGCTTCCATGAAGAGAGTTGAAGTCATCAGGAGGAACGCAAATGGCAGAATCCAGAAGCTCCAGTTGTTCATCCGTGGCAGCGCCATGTCCGGCGCCCCGATCATCATCGGGATCAGCCAGTTGGCGAGCCCCACGAACGCGGGCATTACTGCACCGAACACCATGACAAGACCGTGCATGGTCGTCATCTGGTTGAAGAAATTCGGCTCTACCAGCTGTAGACCGGGCTGGAAGAGTTCGGCCCTGATAACCATGGCGAAAGTACCGCCAAGCAGGAACATCGCAAAGCTGAACCACAGGTAGAGGGACCCGATATCCTTATGGTTGGTTGTATACAACCAACGGGATAATCCCTTCGCTGGACCGTGATGATGATCGTCGTGTGCTGCGCTCATTTGTTCTACTGTCCTCTACTGTGCTGCTTGTAAAATGGTGTTCACATCGGCCGGCTGAACGAGGTCACCCGTAGCGTTGCCGAAGGAATTCCTGATATAGGTGATGATTGCTGACAGTTCGACTGGGCTCAGCTGACGGCCGTATGCGGCCATGGCTGTTCCTGGCACACCGTTGATGAGCAAGCGGATATTCGCTTCGAGATCACCGTTCGCAACAGCGCTTCCTGCCAGTGCCGGGAATGCAGGTGGCAACCCCGTGCCGCCAGGCTGGTGACAGGCGATACAGGTGCGGTTGTAAATCTGCTCGCCTTGTTCAAGCGCATCACTCATCGTCACAACGTTGTTGGCTGCTTCACGAGTAGCAACAGCGGCCTGCTGCTGTTCAGCGTACCAGGCGTCGTACTCTTCCTGAGGCACTGCATGCACAACGATCGGCATGAAGCCATGGTCGATGCCGCACAGCTCTGTACACTGGCCACGGTAGATGCCGGGCTCCTCTGCAATTGCCCACGCTTCATTGATGAAGCCCGGAACCGCGTCTTTCTTCACAGCAAAAGCCGGCACCCACCACGCGTGGATAACGTCGTTTGAGGTAATGAGGAAACGCACTTTCTTGTTGACGGGGATTACCAGCGGCTTGTCCACTTCAAGAAGGTAATGCTCTTCTTTCGGCAGATTGTTGTTGATCTGGTCACGCGGGGTACTCAGGATGCTGTAGAAGGAGACTTCCTCTTCGCTCGCATCTTCGCGCAGGTAACGATATTCCCAGCGCCATTGATAGCCTGTCACCTGGATATCCAGATCCGATTCACTGGAATCGTAAGCTTCGGTCAGAACACGGGTTGCGGGGATAGCCATCAGAATCAGTATGATGAACGGGACGACGGTCCACAGAATTTCAACCTTGGTGCTCTCATGGAAAGTGGCGGCAACCGCTCCCTTTGATTTGCGGTGGTTGATGATGGACCAGAGCATGACCCCGAATACAACTACTCCGATGGCAACACACCACCAAAGGATCTGCATATGAAGATCATAGGTATCTCTACTGATTTGGGTTACGCCTCGGGTCATGTTAAGTTCCCAGGCTGCCTGAAGGTTAGTGCTAAGCGTCATCAACGCAGCAACCACCAGGCCTAACCACAGCTTTGCTTTAGGCAACATTCGCCGTGTCTCCATTAAATTTAGAATAAGGCTGAGTTTAAATTTAGTAGTTATTTTACGCCGACCCAATTGTTGAGCGTCGGCAGCTAAGATTACAGTCACGATCTGATTTAAGCCTGAAGCTGGTTTCGTGAACCAACTCCATTATCCAATCTGAGTGAATTGAAAGGCAGGATATCCAACCGAATCACCGCATACAGCGAACAGGAATTTTCCTGGAAACCCCAGGTAAAAAATAAAATGTCCTGCCCAGTACCACGCGGGTGCAATAAAAGCCGGGGCATTATAGCAATGCTTGAAATTAAAATGCCATCCTCAAATTGGTGCGAAGTTGACGTAAATCAAGGCATTCAAGGGGCATACCCATGGTTTTTGGGGCTGTTTCTACGCCAAAAGACCGTCCTGTCGGAGCAATGACTCTATCCTGGGCTCCCGGCCCATGAATGCGGTAAATAACTCCAAGGGGTCAGCTCCCCCACCTTTGGAAAGAATTTGCTCCAGAAAACGCGACCCGATATCCGCGTTGAAGACTCCATGTGCAGCAAACTGCGAAAACACATCCGCAGACAATACTTCAGCCCATTTGTAGCTGTAATACCCCGCTGCATACCCACCCGCAAAGATATGAGAAAAGCTGTTTTGAAAGCGATTGAATGCGGGCGCCGCGTAAACAGAGGTGAGGGCTCGCACCTTCTTCATCACTTGTAAAACGTGATCATCGGCCATGGGGCCGGATAGCTGGTGAAGCTCAAAGTCAAACAGGGCAAATTCCAATTGCCGAACCGTTTTCATGCCAGCCTGGAAATTCTTGGCCGCCAGCAGTTTGTTGAGCAGGTTTGACGGTAACGTCTCGCCCGTCTTGTAATGGCTCGAAATCAAGGCGATAGCACGTGGCTCCCAACACCAGTTTTCCATGAGCTGGCTGGGCAGCTCGACCGCATCCCAGGCAACCCCGTTGATACCGGAAGAGCGCAGGTGCGTCTCGCTGGTCAGCATGTGATGAAGGCCATGACCGAACTCATGGAACAGGGTGTTCACTTCGTTATGCGTCAACAGTGACGGTTCACTGCCAGCACCCTGGGCAAAGTTGCAGACCAGATAGGCGACCGGAATCTGCAGGGAGCCATCGGCCAGTTGGCGCCTTGACCGACATTCGGCCATCCAGGCGCCTGACTTCTTGCCTTCGCGTGTAAACAAGTCCAGATAGAAGCGGGCAATGACATCGCCGTCTTTACGAATGTCGAAAGCCTCTACATCCTCTGCCCAAAGCTCCATGCTGGCGTTCTTGACGACGCTGACGCCGTACAGAAGCGTGGCAATCTCGAACAAACCTGTCTTGACCTGGTCAACGGGGAAGTACTGACGCAACTCTTCCTGCGAAATATCGAAGTTCTGCTTGCGAAGCTTTTCACTGAAATAGGGGATATCCCACGCCTCCAGTGAGAGCTGACCATGTCCAGACCGTGCAAACTGCTGAAGCTCATCGTATTCACGCCGTGCCGCAGGCACGGCAAGGTCCGCCAGTTCGTGCAGGAACTCATTGACCCGGCCCACGGATCTGGCCATCTTTCTGGCGACCGAGACTTCGGCATAACTCTCATAACCGAGCAGCCGAGCCAGCTCGGCTCTGCAACTGAGTATCTCGTCGATGACGCTCTTGTTGTCCCAATCCGCGCTCGCAGCACTCTGGTCGGAAGCACGAGTCACATAGGCTTCGTAGACCTCCCGGCGCAGCTCCCGGTTGTCGGCGTTGGTCATCACACTGATATAGCAAGGCGCATCGAGTGTCAGAACGTAGCCCTCAAGACCGCGACGACCCGCAAGCTCTGCCGCTCCGTTGAGCGCCGTCTCGGGCATGCCGCTGAGCACAGCGACATCGGTGATCTGTTTGCTCCAGGCCATGGTGGCATCCAGCACATTGTTGCTGAAGCGGTTGGAAAGATTGCTAAGGCGGGTTTCGAGGGCTGCGAACTCCTTCTTCCGCTCGTCGTCGAGATCCACACCTGCCAGACGGAACTCAAGGAGATAGTCCCGCAGAATCTTGCGTTGTGAGGGATTCAGGTGCAACGCATCGGCCCTCCCAGCGAGTTTTTGTACCGCTTCAAACAGCGCACGATTCTGCCCCAGTGCTGTGTAGTATTCGGTAATCATCGGCTGACAGGTATTGTAGGCTTCACGAATTTCCGGCGTATTACGCACGGCATTCATATGACTCACCGTCGACCAGACTTTGCTGAGCCGATCCTCCATGTCATCAAGGGGGGACATCAGGCTTTGCCAGTCAGGGGTATTTCTATTGAGAGGAGTGTCAATGATCGCACTCAACAACTGCTTGTTCTCTGCAAGAACGGTGCTGACCGCAGGCTCGATATGCTCGGCGCCAACAGCAGAAAAGTGCGGCAATTCGTTAAAGTTCAGCAAAGGATTGTCGGTCATGAGGCCCTCTTCCAGGAAGTGCGATCTGTAGTTGTTATGGGCTGTATACTACTGCAAGCAGGAGTGGAATTCCCAAATCCAATAATAGAAAACTACCGAGAATCATCATGGCTATACGTGACTTTGAACATCACACACCGGTAATAGACAGTTCCGTTTTTATCGACCCGAGCGCTGTGGTGATAGGAGACGTGATCATCGGTCATGACAGTTCTGTCTGGCCAACGGCAGTCCTTCGCGCAGACATCCACAAAATCAGGATCGGCAGTCGCTGCAGTATTCAGGACGGCACCGTTATCCATGTCACTCATGACGGGCCTTTCAACCCAGGTGGCTTCCCGACACTGATCGGCGACGAAGTCACCGTTGGCCACAAGGTCATGTTGCACGGCTGCGTCATCGGGGACCGCGTGTTGATCGGCATGGGCGCCATTCTGATGGACGGCGTGACAGTTGAATCTGAAGTGGTGATCGGCGGTGGGAGCCTGGTGCCTCCGGGCAAGACGCTGGTCAGCGGATATCTGTACGTCGGCTCTCCAGTGAAGCAGGTCAGAAAACTGACCGAAAAAGAGTTGGAGTACTTCAGCTATACCGCAGGGAAATACGTGGAGCTGAAGAATCGCCACCGGAACGCGGCCGAAATATAACTAGATCGGCCCTGCCAATTCAGCGCGCAGGGCTGCGATGATACTGCCTGTTTCAGGTCGCACGCCGCGCCAAAGATAGAAAGCCTCTGCCGCCTGCTCGACCAGCATGCCAATGCCATTCAGCGCCTTGATCGCACCGCTCTCCTGCGCCCATGCCTGGAAACGGGTATCGCCACGCCCATAGATCATGTCGTAGCACCAGGTGTTCGAATGAACAATCGTGCCCGGCAATGGGGGCAGCTCCCCCTCAAGACCCGCTGACGTGCCATTGATAATCAGATCGAAGCTGCTGCCCGACAGCTGCTCAAACCCCAGGGCTCGCAGTCTCCCTTGAGCGGCGAACAGGTCCACCAGCGTCTGCGCTCGGGACACCGTTCTATTCACAATGCTCACTCGTGCCGGAGACTCTGCCAACAACCCCGGCAACACGCCTCGCACTGCGCCACCGGCCCCGACGATCAACACGTCTTTGCCGACAATGCTCCCGCCGTGATTGGAGAGGATATCTCTCAGCATGCCCGTGCCATCCGTGTTGTCGCCAACAAGCTTTCCTTCAGTGTTTCGATACAGGGTGTTGACGGCTCCGGCCATTTGCGCCGCCACACTGCGAACTTCTGCCAGCGCCCACGCCTTTTCCTTGAAGGGAACCGTGACGTTCAGCCCTTTACCGCCAAGGGCAAAGAAACTCTGCACTCGGGCATCGAAAGCATCCAGAGGGATTTCTTCAGCGGTATAGACCAGTTGCTGCCCGGTCTGCTGGGCAAACCGGGCATGAATCCAGGGAGATCTGCTGTGCTTTATCGGGTGACCAAATACCGCGTAACGATCCACATTCACCTCCAACTCGACCGGCTTCAGACCCAGTCACGCGCACGCAGGAAATCGGTATAGAGACGCGCCTCTTCACTGCCGGGCTCCGGGTGCCAGTTGTAGTCCCAACGCACGACCGGGGGCAGAGACATCAATATCGATTCGATTCTGCCAACCCCTGACTGCAGGCCGAACAAAGTCCCTCGGTCATACACGAGGTTGAATTCCACATAGCGTCCACGCCGATAACATTGAAACTGTTTGTGTTGCTCCGTGTAGGGCGTGTCTTTCCTGCGCGCCACTATCGGACAATAGGCTTCCAGATAGCTGTCTCCCAGCACCTTGACCATCGCGAAGCTGTCCGCAAAGCCAGCCTCGTTGAAATCGTCGAAAAAGAGACCGCCAATGCCTCTCGGCTCCTGGCGATGCTTGAGATAAAAATACTCGTCACACTCCTTCTTGAAACGCGCGTACAACTGCGGACCGGCTTTGTCGCAAGCGGCTTTGGCGGTGCGGTGCCAATGCTGGCAATCCTCTTCAAAACCATAGTACGGCGTCAGGTCATAACCACCACCAAACCACCAGACTGGCTCATGCCCTGGCTTCTCAGCAATGAAGAAACGAAAGTTGGCGTGGGAGGTGGGTGCAAACGGATTGTTGGGGTGGATGACCAGAGAGACGCCCATCGCCTGAAAGGAGCCGCCAGCCAGATCCGGACGAGTAGCGGTTGCCGAAGGCGGGAGCTTATCGCCGAAGACGTGCGAGAAGTTGACTCCACCTTTCTCAATCACCGCGCCATTGCTGATTACCCGGCTGCGGCCGCTGCCGCCAGAGTCTCGTTGCCAGGCATCAGTGATGAAGGTTGCTCCCCCATCGACAGCCTCCAGCGTGCTGCAGATTCTATCCTGCAGCTCCATCAGGTAACTCCTGACCTGGCTGACATCGTCCGGACCAATCTTGCTTGTTGCCAAGTGAATTCCCCCAAAATGCTTTTGTTTGAACGATTATCCGCGCAGGACTCGTCCGGACTGGAGATCGATAATAGTAGAAGGTTTGTCCCTGGCACCCAGCCTGCCATGAAGCAGGCCATCAATATCACGTCCTAGTTGTTTGACGACCTGCAGTGAGGTTCGGGCAGGCTGATGTCCCGCCTTGTTGGCAGAAGTCGAAACCAGTGGTCCACCAAACGCCAGACAGAGAGCCGCTACCAAGGGGTGTGCTGACACTCTTACTGCCACGCTGTCGTGGTCACCTTTGATCCACGGCGGGATCAGCTGGTTGTCGTCTGGAAGGAGCCAGGTTGTGGGGCCAGGCCAGGAGGCCAGCAATTGCTTGCGCTGTGCGGATGTCAGAGGGTCAAGCAAGTCAGCGACTTGATCAACAGAGCCAGCGACCAGGATTAATCCTTTGCTCACTGGTCGCTTTTTGATCTCTAACAACCGCAGGGTGGCGGCTTCGTTGTCGGGATCACAGCCCAGCCCCCAAACGGCTTCAGTGGGGTAGGCGAGAACCTCTCCATCAAGCAAACGGTTCGCGGCCTGTGTCACCTGCCAGCTGTTGATCGCTGCTGTTGCCACTGTGCCGCTCCGTATGACGCTTATTTGCGGGTTTCCTGCAGTGCACGATCCTGTGCCATGACATTCTGAGCTTTCTGTTCCCGCTCCGCTTTCACACGCAAGGCCAGTGCCTCATCTTTGAGAGCAAGAATCTGCGCGGCAAGATAGCCCGCATTCTTGGCGCCGGTCTTGCCAATGGCGACAGTCGCTACCGGGATGCCCGCAGGCATTTGCACTGTCGAGAGCAGTGAATCCATTCCCTGCATGGGGCCGGAGTCGATTGGCACTCCAATGACCGGCTTCAGTGTGTGAGCAGCAACCGCACCAGCCAGGTGAGCAGCCAGACCGGCACCCGCGATAAATACCTCACAACCACGAGTGACCGCGTCAGCAATGTATTGCTGAGTCGCAGCCGGGGTCCGGTGTGCGGACGTGATTTTCATTTCGCAGCGAACACCCAGGCTGCCCAGAACGTCAGCAGCTCCCTGCATGACAGAAAGGTCCGATTCAGACCCCATGAGTACCGCAACAAATGCGCCAGCCATTACATTACCCCTACAGGAATTTTTGAGGACGTGAAATTACAGCAGTCTGTTTGGGGTTGCAAGTGCATGGTCAACCTCTCAATCAGCCCAAGACATAGCGACCCGATTCACAACGCACCCTTCCACTTAACTCGAGCCCCAGCAGGATAGCGTGCAGTGCGGGCAGCTCCATCTGCAGGCGTTCGATCAAGTCGTCGACTGTGACTGGATCGTAACCAATCTGCTGCAAAACTGCTCGCTCTTCTTTGTCTGGTTTGCCGTCATGCACAACCGTCAGCTGCCGGGTAGCAGCCTGCTCAACGCCCGGCATCAGCAAGGCTTCAAGCTGAAATTCGACAAGCGCACCAATCTGCTCTACTACCTGCTCAGGAGCATCGACCAACGTTGCTCCCTCACGAATCAGGCGATGACATCCTCGGCTTAGAGGATTGCGGACAGAGCCCGGCACAGCAAAAACCTCTCTATTCTGCTCCATGGCCATTCGTGCCGTGATCAGTGAACCACTCCGCTCAGCGGCCTCAATGACAATGACGCCCAGACTCATGCCGCTGATGATGCGATTACGTCTCGGAAAGTGTTCGGCACGGGCGGCACTGCCCAGCGGTAACTCGGAAACCAGAGCCCCTCTCTCACACATCTGCTGAGCCAGTTTGAGATTGCTGGGCGGATAGATCCGATCAACCCCACAACCTAAAACACCAACTGTGGTCGCGCGAGCCTTGCTCGCCGCCAGATGCGCAGCGGTGTCGATCCCCCGGGCGAGTCCACTGCAAACGGAAAATCCACGACGCCCCAGATCAGCAGCAAACAGTGCGGCGACTTCGCGACCATCAACACTGCAATGTCGACTGCCCACAATGGCGATCTGGGGAATCAATAGCGCTTCCGGCTGACCTCTGACGAAAAGCCACGCCGGAGGATCAACAATCTGTTTCAACAAAGGAGGGTAGCCGTTGTCGCGTATCGTGATGATGTGGTTGCCTGACTGCTGACGCCACAACAACGCGCTTGCTGTGTGCGGTGGCACCACCGTCTGCTGCAGTGAGTGGCAAATGCTCCTCTGCAACTCTGTAGAAGCGCCGCTTGCACGCAAGGCAGGCGAATCCAAAGCCGCTTCTGGAGAAACAAACTCCTTTAAAAGGCGACTTAACAGAGTGGAGGGAAGAGCTGCGTATTCAGAAAGGGCGAGCCATCGGCTAAGGTTCGTTTGGTCCATTTTGATCATCCTTGATCAGCAGGTTCAGAAGACAGATGTATATCTATCAGGGAGCTTTGACTTCGCTCCCCGCCAAGGCGGGCTCACTCAGGGACAGAATGACGCCGTAACTGACCTTGTCAAAAATCTTGTAGGCCATCAGTATGCCGATCTCAGTGGACGGCAGCTCGACTCTCTTGTCCGTCACTGGATCACGAACCAGATCACCCGCTTTGTGAATGGACAACACATCGCCAAGCTTGAGCCCGTCACGCTCCCCCAGATTCATCACCACTGATTCGAACTGAGCGGCCTTGCTCTGGTTGCTGAGCAGTCCGATGATCTCTCCATCTATCCCATTCACGGGGGTGGTTGGGAAAAAGCTGGGGTTGATCGGATTGACTTCACGCGGCAACAATCTGTCGCCAGCCTTGAGCTCTTCCTTGCTGCTGGAAATGATGGCCTTGCGCAGGTCCGCTCCCTCATCAGCCACGATTTCAACAGACCCTAGGTTGATGGCTTCCTGCCCCAGCAATTCATCATTCTCTGCGTCTTCATAGGCGACACCCAGCCTGAAGACATCGTAACTGCTGACGCCGCTTGCCCAATCTCCTTTCGCATAAATTTCGTGTCCTGCGCCAACAATCAAATTTCCTGCCGCACTCGCAAGAATGTAAGGAGCAGACTCGTAGGTCTCGATGTCGACGATACGATTTTCTACCAGAAAGCCTGACAAGGCCTGACGAGGAATGGCTGGGATCGGGCTGAGCAGGGGGGCTTCACGAACTTGAGGGCTCAGTCTCACCGTTGGGCGCGTGCCACGATCAAGCACAATGCGCGGACTTCCATCTTGATAGACCAGGCTCAATGTATCGCCGGGGTAAATCAAATCCGGGTCACTGATCGCGGAATTGACTTGCCAGATTTCTGGCCAGCGCCAGGGATCTTCAAGAAAAACCGATGAAATATCCCAGAGCGTGTCCCCTTCCTTGACGACATAGGTAGCCGGTGCGTTGGGGGAAAGCTGCAGGGTTTGTGCCTGAACACTCACCCATGTGAGCGCCATAACAACGCCAACGGCGCAAAATGTCACTAAACTCTTCAGTCCTGACACGTTCATCATTACAATTCCAACCTGGTGGTGGGGTTCGTCATCTTAGCAATTAGGTATACTGAGCACTAGAAGCAGTTCACAGTACGGACAATTATTTCAGGCCTGACAGCCGTGCAAACGGGTCAGTTAACACTATGGCAATACTAGCAATTCTCGAATTCCCCGACCTTCGGCTACGCAAAAAAGCGACTCCGGTGACAGAGGTCACGGATGCATTGAGAAAGACCATCGACGACATGTTCGAGACCATGTATGCCGCCCCTGGCATCGGGCTCGCCGCGACACAAGTGGATGTTCACAAGCAGCTTATCGTTATCGACATTTCCGAAAATAAGGATTGTCCCCTGGTTTTCATCAACCCCTCGGTTGAGATTATAGATCAGGAACTGGCCGAGTATGACGAAGGCTGCCTGTCGGTGCCCGGTTTCTATGAGACCGTCTCGCGCCCGCGTCTGGTCCGCATCAAAGCTCTGGATCGGGATGGCAAACCCTTCGAGCTGGAGACGGATGGCCTGCTGGCAACCTGCATTCAACACGAGATGGATCACCTGAACGGAAAACTTTTTGTGGACTACCTGAGTGCGCTGAAGCGGGAACGTATTCGCTCCAAACTGGAAAAAGCCCACAAAGAATCCGCCTGACCTCGCTCGCCACTTCGGAATATGCATGCACCCTTTGAAAATAGTCTTCGCCGGAACCCCGCCGTTCGCAGCCCAGCATTTGCAAGCGTTGCTGGACACTCCGCATCAGATTGTCGGCGTTTATACTCAGCCGGACAGGGCGGCGGGACGAGGCAAACAACTGCATCCGAGCGCCGTGAAATCCCTGGCTCAGACGCATGGCCTGCCAGTCTATCAGCCGATGAGCCTGCGCACTGAAGAGGCACAACAAGACCTGGCAGCACTCGCGCCGGACCTGATGATTGTGGTGGCCTACGGCCTTCTGCTCCCGCAGGCCGTGCTTGATATCCCCCGGTTTGGTTGCATCAACGTCCATGCTTCGCTGCTGCCGCGCTGGCGCGGAGCGGCCCCCATCGAAAGAGCATTGTTGGCTGGTGACCAGGAAACCGGCGTCACCATCATGCAAATGGACAAAGGTCTGGACACCGGCGCCATGCTTTGCAAGATCCCCTTGCCGATCTCAGCAGACGATGATCGACAAACGCTTGAATCCCGTCTCGCAGACATTGGCAAAACTGGTCTCGTGTATTGCCTCCAGAATCTGGAAGCACTGCGTAACACGGCACAAATACAAGACGACAGCCTCAGCACCTATGCCAGCAAACTGGACAAAGCCGAGGCGCTGATCAACTGGGCACAAAGCGCGCAAGCCATCAACCTGCAGATTCGCAGCGGTATCGGCAGAACCCCCGCGTACAGCCTGCTCGGCGGGGAGCGCATCCGCTTGCTGAAAGCCTGTCCAAATTCGCAGAAACCCTCGGCGCCTCCAGGCACCATCCTGCAGGCCGACCGGGAGCATCTCCGCATTGCTTGCGTCGACTCCGTGCTCGATGTGACGTTGCTGCAGTTGCCCGGCAAAAATCCGTTGCTGATTGGTGACATCCTTAATTCCCGGAGAGAGAGCTTCGCACCGGGGCAGTCTTTCTCGTCCGCTGAAACCGCGCTTGAACCCACTCTTGAAACCATTCTTGAACCCACCGGGCCATGAAGCCTCTCCCTTTACGTGCCAGTGCAGCAGTCATTCTGAGCGGCCTTCTCAATCAGGAGGGCTCACTCGCGACGCTTTCCTCAAAGGCAGCAGAGTTGAGCAAGCCTCAAGAGGGCGCTCTTTTGCAGGAAATCTGCTTTGGGACTTGTCGCTGGTATTACCAGCTTGAGGCGATCCTCCGGCAGTTGATCACCAAACCCTTGAAGGAGAAGGACGCCGATGTGCGTTGCCTGCTTCTGATCGGCATTTACCAGCTTCATTATCTGCGGGTTCCCGAGTACGCCGTTGTCAACGAGACCGTGGCGGCGACTCAGGCGCTCGGCAAGCAGTGGGCGAAGGGCTTGGTCAATGCTGTATTACGTAACTTCCTGCGTGATAGCGAAAACTTGCTGCAAAAAGCCAACGCATCACAGGAGTCACGTTACGCGCACCCTTTATGGCTGATAAAACGTATTCGGACTGCCTGGCCCGACCATTGGGAAGCCGTATTGGCCGCCAACAACCAGCATCCTCCTATGACGCTGAGGGTCAATTGCAGCAAGATCTCCCGCGCAGACTATTTGGACTTGTTGGCACAGTCCGATTTGCCTGCTCAGCCCGGCGCGCTGACATCCACTGCTATTTATCTGGAATCACCCTGTCCCGTAGATGCGTTGCCCGGTTTCAGAGACGGCCTGGTCAGCGTACAGGATGAAGCTTCCCAGCTGATCCCGGGCCTCATGGCTCTTGAATCTGGTTTGTCTATTCTCGATGCCTGCGCGGCGCCTGGTGGCAAAACCTGCCATCTCCTGGAAAGCGTGCGCTTACCTTCGCGCATGGTTGCAATCGATAACGACGCGCGCAGATTAGAGAGGTTGCACCAGAATCTCGCGCGCCTGCAGTTCTCTGCCGAGGTCGTGGTGGCAGACGCCAGTGCTGTCACAGACTGGTGGGATGGGAGACTATTCGACAGAATCCTTCTGGACGCTCCGTGCTCCGCCACCGGAATCATCCGGCGTCACCCAGATATCAAATTGCTGCGACGGGATACCGATCTGGAAAAGCTGCGACAAATTCAGTCTGACCTGTTGCAGAGCCTGTGGACCTGTCTCAAGCCCGGCGGCTTGTTGCTGTACTCCACGTGCTCTGTGCTGCCGGAAGAAAACACGAATATCGTCGAGGCCTTTCTGCATCAGCATTCCGATGCAGAACATGAAGCAATTCACGCGGATTGGGGAGTAGAATGCGCCCGTGGCAGACAACTGCTTCCGCTTCCTCATGGCAATGACGGTTTCTATTTCGCCAGATTGCGGAAGTCCTGATTCGAGTCACGGTGTCACCAGCACAAGCCTGGCAGTCAATTGAAATGGGTGGGCTACAACAGTAAATGAAGATCATCATTCTCGGCGCAAACCATGTAGCCGTTTCACTTGCAGAGAATCTTGCCAGCGAAGCAAATGACATCACGATTGTCGACACGGACGCCGACCATTTGCGAGAGCTGAAAGACCGGATCGATGTTGGCACGGTCGTCGGACAACCGTCATACCCTGATGTTCTGCGGATGGCGGGTGCCGAGGACGCAGACATGCTGATCGCGGTGACCGAGAATGACGAAGTCAATCTGGTCGCCTGCCAGATTGCTCATACCCTGTTCAAAACTCCCAAGAAAATCTGTCGCCTGCGTTCGGCCTCCTACATGGCCAATGAAAGCCTGTTCAGCCCAAGCGGTATTGCCGCTGACGTCGTGATCAGTCCCGAACAACTGGTATCGCTGTACATCGAACGCCTGATTGACTTGCCCGGCTCACTGCAGGTGCTGGATTTTGCGGATGGCAAGGCGCAGCTCGTCGCGGTGAAAGCCTATTACGGCGGCCCACTCGTAGGGCAGGAAATTCGCTTCCTGCGCGCACACATGCCTTCCGTCGATACTCGGGTTGCCGCCATTTTTCGTCGTGACCGGGCCATCATGCCCGAAGGGTCGACCGTGATCGAAGCGGACGACGAAGTGTTTTTCATCGCCGCGCAAGGCAATATCAGAGCCGTCATGGGCGAGCTTCGACGTTTGGACAAACCCTACAAGCGCCTGATCATCGCCGGTGGCGGCAATATCGGTTCACGTCTTGCGGAAGCTATAGAACACCGTTATCAAGTCAAAATTATCGAAAGCAATGCAGATCGCTGCACCCATCTCTCAGAGCGTCTCAACAAAGCGATTGTTCTGAATGGTGTCGCATCAGATAAAAAACTGCTGCTGGCAGAAAGCATCGAAGACACTGATGTCTTTCTCGCCCTGACCAACGATGACGAAGCCAATATCATGTCTTCCATGCTCGCCAAGCGTCTGGGTGCCCGCAAAGTGATGACGCTGATCAACAACCCCGCCTATGTCGATTTGGTACAGGGTGGCGAGATTGATATCGCGATTTCTCCTCAACTGGCATCCATCGGCAGCCTGCTCACCCATGTGCGGCGCGGCGATATCGTCAACGTACACTCCCTGCGCCGAGGCGCCGCTGAAGCGCTGGAGGCCATCGCGCACGGCGATATCCACTCCTCGAAAGTGGTCGGCAAGGCCATTGAGGATATCGATCTGCCGCACGGAACCACCATCGGTGCAATCGTCCGTAATGATGAGGTGTTGATCGCACACGATGATATTGTCGTGCAATCCGGTGATCACGTTATTCTCTTCCTGGTCGACAAGAAGCGAATTCCAGAGGTAGAGAGACTCTTCCAGGTTGGGCTGACTTTCTTCTGACCCTGTTTTCAACTGACGGCTATCACTAACAACCTATGCACTTTTCCATCGTCTTCAGGATTCTTGGCGTACTGCTGATGCTCTTCAGCGTCCTCGCCAACCTGCCATCAATCCTGGTGTCATTACTCTATGCCGATAGCGAATTGTCCTCGTTTGTCACCTCACTGCTGATTACCTTCCTGACCGGTTTTTTGCTTTGGGTGCTGACTCTCAAATCCGGCAAAGAACTGCGCACACGCGACGGTTTTCTGATCGTGACATTGTTCTGGTCAGTGCTGGGGGTATTCGGGGCGTTACCTTTTTTCTTTTCAGAGGCCCTGCCTCTCTCCATCACCAATGCTGTCTTTGAGTCGATCTCGGGTTTGAGCACGACCGGGGCGACTGTCATCGTAGGGCTTGATGATCTGCCAAGATCGATGCTCTTTTACCGACAGCAACTGCAATGGCTGGGTGGTATGGGAATTGTGGCGTTGGCGGTAGCTGTGCTGCCAATGCTTGGGATCGGCGGCATGCAACTCTATCGCGCAGAGAGTCCGGGCCCCGTGAAGAACGACAACCTCGTGCCAAGACTCGCAGAAACGGCACAAGCCCTTTGGTACATTTATCTGGCACTGACAGCCGTGTGTACCCTCTGTTTCTGGGCGGCAGGAATGAGTCTGTTTGACGCCATTTGCCACAGCTTCGCGACCGTATCGATTGGAGGGTTCTCGACACACGACAGCAGCCTGGCGTTCTTTGACAGTCACATCATCAACACCATCGCTATCGTTTTCATGTTTCTCGCTGGTATCAATTTCGCGCTGCATTTCGCCGCCTGGCGACATCACAGCATCACGCAGTATCTCAAGGACACTGAACTCAAATTCTACGCCGCTATCCTTGGGATTGTGTCAGCCGTGACGGTCATGGTGCTGTATTTTTCCAACACTTACGGTGTACTGGACTCCGTGGTCCACGGAGTATTTCAGAGCGTTTCGATCGCCACGACAACCGGATTCACCACTGCAGACTTCAGTTCCTGGCCATCCGTACTGCCCTATATGCTGATTTATGCCTCCATCATCGGGGCCTGTGCAGGCTCGACTGGTGGTGGCATGAAGGTCATCCGTATCCTGCTGATTCTCAAGCAAGGACTGCGAGAGGTGCAGCGGCTGATTCACCCCAACTCCGTCATCCCCATCAAGCTTGGCAGGACATTGGTTCCAGATCGGGTTATTGAGTCGGTCTGGGGATTTTTCGCCGTTTACGTGATGGTATTTCTGGCCTTGTTGCTGGCCACCATCGCCACTGGACTTGACGTTGTGACCGCCTTCAGCGCGGTGGGCGCGAGCATCAATAATCTCGGCCCAGGACTGGAGGGGGTGGCACTGAATTACAGTGAAATTCCCGCTACAGCAAAATGGATTCTCTGTTTTGCCATGCTGCTGGGGCGTCTTGAGATCTTCACCTTGTTGGTATTGTTCCTGCCGATGTTCTGGCGACGTTAACGATACAAGGCATTCTTGGAGTTGTCGGGTTGGTGCTTGAAGCGTCGGTATTCCCATTGATACTGGCTAGGCGCCTGACGAACACAGTCCTCGATGGATAAATTCAACGCTGCCGCTGCCGTCAGCGGGTCTTCGCTGTCGATTCCTGGACGCGCGGCCCCGAAGATAATTTCAAACCCTTTCCCCTGTGACAATCGTTTGGCAAAAATCGTCACTACCGTAGCCCCCGTTTTTGCGGCAAGCCTGGAAATCAACGTCATCGTCAGCGCATTAACCCCGAAGAAGGGAGCAAAGACACCACCATCTTCAGTAGGCTCCTGATCCGGAAGGATGCCTACGATTTCGCCACGCTCCAGCGCCTTGATCAACATCGCAATGCCTTTCCTGTTGGTCGGGGCGAGGCTGGCGCTACCTCGACTGCGGAAGGCCACCATCGATTCCTC
Organism: Pseudomonadota bacterium; assembly: GCA_040384465.1. Classification (GTDB taxonomy): domain Bacteria; phylum Pseudomonadota; class Gammaproteobacteria; order Pseudomonadales; family Pseudohongiellaceae; genus UBA5078. The sequence continues at coordinate 88,838 of JAZKJF010000002.1, forward strand.
GAAGCCAGCCAGCTTGGGTGGTTTGTACAAATAGGTGGTAGGCGCGCAATTAGTCAGAAACGGGCCGCAGGTCTCCCAGCTTCCCAGATGCGGGGCAAGAACAATGACTCCCTTTTTGGCGGCAAGCGCATTATCGAGCAACTCGTGTCTTGTGATGCTAACGATACTGGAAAGAACTTTGGCGAGCGATGCATGCCAGATATAACCGAACTCACAGCCCGTCTTGCCAGTTTCAATCAAGCTTTGCCGGGTTAACGATTTCAATTCGGTTTCCCCTAATTCCGGAAAACACAAACGCAGGTTGGTTTGCGTGACCTTGCGTGAATCAGAAGGGACGTAATACGCGAATGAACCAATGAGTGTGCCAAGAGCCTGATTCACTCGGAGTGGCAACCAGGAACAGAAACGCAATATCACTTTGATCAGAAGTACCTTGAGGGATTGGATGTGCTGACTCCTGATCTTAACCAATTCAAGTAGCAGAATGCTCACGATGGCGGTGGATTCTAACCCAGCCTCAGTCACGCGGCAAAATGCTCGTCGGCGATTATGCCGACAGGCCCCAGTATAGATATTGACTGGCGAATCAAGGATAATTGCCAGCTCTTAAAAATCAGACCAAGGGAGTTCCTCTTGTCCGCCTCAGCCCCACAGCCCGATCTTGGCACCTTCCAAGGTCTCATTCTTGCTCTTCAACAATTCTGGGCAAACAAGGGTTGTGTTCTAATGCAGCCGCTCGACATGGAGGTAGGGGCAGGGACCTTTCATCCCGCCACTTTTCTACGCGCAATCGGCCCTGAAAGCTGGCACACCGCTTACGTGCAACCGAGTCGTCGACCGACCGACGGACGTTACGGAGAGAACCCCAATCGTCTGCAGCACTACTATCAGTTTCAAGTCATCCTGAAGCCTTCGCCTCCTGATATTCAAGAGTTGTACCTTGAATCTCTCGCCAGTCTCGGCATTGATACCCGTATCCACGATATCCGTTTCGTCGAAGATAACTGGGAATCGCCAACTCTGGGAGCCTGGGGTCTCGGTTGGGAAGTCTGGCTCAATGGCATGGAAGTAACGCAGTTTACTTACTTCCAGCAGGTGGGCGGTCTGGAGTGTCACCCCGTCAGCGGCGAGATTACTTATGGAATCGAACGCATAGCCATGTACCTGCAAGGTGTGGACAGCATCTATGACATCGTCTGGACCAAAGGTCCCAATGGTACCGTGACCTACGGCGACGTCTTCCACCAGAACGAAGTGGAAATGTCTGCGTACAATTTTGAACACGCCAATGTCGACATCCTGTTCAGAAACTTCAATGACTGCGAGCAGCAGTGCCAGTCGCTGATCGAGAAGGGTCTGGCATTACCAGCTTATGAGCAAGTCTTGAAGGCGTCTCACTACTTCAACCTCCTGGATGCACGCCACGCGATTTCCGTTACGGAGCGGCAGCGCTACATTCTCAGAGTCCGAACCTTATCCCGCTTAGTGGCCGAGGCCTATTACGCAAGCCGCAAAGCCTTGGGCTTCCCGCTGGCTCCCGAGGAACTGCGCAGGCAGTATCTGGATAAATAACAATTGGATCCCAGGACACCATGGCAACAAAAGATTTTTTGGTTGAAATAGGCACGGGAGAACTTCCCCCCAAGGCTCTGAGAATGTTGTCGGAGTCTTTCCTTGCGGGCATTCGTTCGTCACTTGAATCTGCCGATCTGCGCTTCGACGCGATTACTTCTTTCGCGACACCACGACGCCTCGCTGTGATAGTGGAAGGGCTGCAAGAGCACCAGGCTGACAAGGCGATGGAGCGATTGGGTCCGGCCGTGTCCGCCGCTTATGACAAGGAAGGGAAACCCACGCCAGCCGCCTCTGGTTTCGCGCGCTCTTGCGGAGTCGCCCTGGAAGCCCTCGATCGTGTCGAGAAGGAGGGTGTCGTCAAGCTCGTGTTTCGGTCAGTGACCAAAGGCGGCGAAACCCGCAACCTGTTGGCAGACATCGTGTCTCGCTCTTTGGCGGCTCTTCCGATACCCAAGAAAATGCGCTGGGGCAGCAGTCGAGACGAGTTCGTCCGCCCTGTTCACTGGGTCGTTATGATCTTCGGTGCGGAAGTGATACCAGCCAGCATTCTCGGCATTCAGTCCGGCAATCAATCTCGTGGTCATCGCTTCCAGCACAATCGGGCGGTGACTATCAACGCTGCCAGTGAATACGAGTCCAAGTTGGCCGATGCCAAGGTGGTTGCTGACTACGAGAGGCGTAAAGCGATTATTCGCGCGCTGGTCAATGCTGAAGGCGAAAAGCTAGGTGCGCGTGTTGTCATCGAGGAAGACCTGCTTGAAGAGGTCACCAGCCTTGTGGAATGGCCCGTTGCTCTTACCGGGAAATTTGACCAGCACTTCCTGTCAGTGCCACGCGAAGCGCTCGTGTCGTCCATGAAATCGCACCAGAAGTGTTTCTATCTGTTGGATATGCAGGGAAATCTGCTGCCGAATTTCATTACGGTTTGCAACATCGAGAGTCTCGACCCGGCTCAGGTGATTGCCGGCAATGAACGGGTGATCCGTCCCCGGCTTGCCGATGCCAGGTTCTTCTTCGACACCGACCGCAAGCAATCGCTGGCCTCGCGTCAGGAGCAACTCAAGACCATCGTTTTCCAGCAGGAACTTGGCACGGTGTACGAGAAGTCCCAGCGGGTGTCTGCACTGGCTGGTTTTATTGCTGGCGAACTTTCTGCGAATCAAGCCTGGTGCGAGCGCGCCGCCTTGCTGTCCAAGTGCGATCTCGTCACCAACATGGTCTCCGAGTTCGCTGAGCTACAAGGCATTGTCGGTTATTACTATGCCTTGCATGACAATGAGCCCGGCGAAGTCCCGACTGCTCTCAACGAACAATACATGCCGCGCTTCTCCGGCGACCAACTGCCCGCCACCCTGACTGGTAGCGTGCTCGCCATTGCAGACAAGATCGATACGATCGTCGGGCTGTTCGCGATTGGACAACCTCCCACCGGCTCCAAAGATCCCTTCGCTCTGCGCCGTGCAGCGCTCGGTGTACTGCGTATTATCGTAGAGAAGAAGTTGGATCTGGATATCCTGCGCAGCATCAACTTCGCCTGCAGCAACTTCAGCAATCTGGCGTTGAAACCGGGGCTAGACAACCAGGTTTTTGAGTTCCTGTTGGATCGCTTCAAGGCTTGGTACCAGGCTGAAGGCGTTAGTGCAGAAGTCTTCCAGTCAGTCTTCGTGTTGCGACCGAGCAAACCCTTGGACTTCGATCTGAGAGTACGTGCCGTGCATCATTTCAGTCGCTTGCCCGAAGCTCAATCGCTCGCATCTGCGAACAAGCGCGTATCGAATATCCTGCAAAAAGAAGTGCCGACAGCAGCGACGGCTCAGGTTCAGACGGCCCTTTTCAAAGAAGACGCCGAACGTCAGCTTGCGCGCGTACTTGAAGAACAGAAGGCGCTGGTAAGCCCTCTGTTCAAAGCTCGCGATTACACACGTGGACTTGAAAGCTTGGCCGGGTGCAAGAATGCCATCGACGCATTCTTTGACAGCGTTCTGGTCATGGACGACGATCTCCTCATCCGCAACAACCGTATTGCGCTGTTGCGAGCACTTCGTGAGCTTTTTCTGGAAGTTGCAGATATTTCTCATCTACAAAGCAGTTAAGCCAGTCATCGTTGCGGAGTAGCTAAAGAGTGAAATTGATTATCCTCGACAGGGACGGTGTCATTAATGAGGACTCAAACGAGTACATTAAATCTGTGGATGAGTGGATTCCCATCCCCGGCAGTATTGAGGCTATCGCAGCCTTGAGCACTGCCGGCTACACCATCGTGGTGGCCACCAATCAGTCCGGGATCGCCCGCAAGTACTTTGACGAATACGAACTCGCTGCCATGCACCAGAAAATGTGCTTACTCGTCGAAGACGCTGGCGGTGAGATCAGTGGCGTTTTCTTCTGCCCCCATGGACCGGAAGAAGGTTGTGAGTGCCGTAAACCCGCGCTGGGATTGATAAAACAAATCGAAACCGAATTCGGCACTTCTGTAGAGGGTGCTCCATTCGTGGGGGACACCTCGAAAGACATCCTCGTCGCCAAACTGGCAGGATGTCGCCCAATCCTCGTGAAAACAGGGAAGGGGGCCATAACGCTGACACAGATCAGCGCGACAGAACTTGCCGGGGTTGAGATCTTTGACACTCTGCATGATTTCGCCAAAAGTCTTCTGCCATGTTGAAGCACTCTGTTTTATTCGTCCGCTCCATCCTCTTCTATGCTGGGTATTTTTTAGCAACCCTTGTGACATCCTTGCTCAGCATGACGGTTTTCTTCTTGCTGCCCTGGCGAAAAAGATTCGCTCTTTATTCCACGTGGTGTCGTTTCGTGTTGTTCTGGTTGCGAATCACGTGCGGCATCAAGTATGAAATTGAAGGCATGGATAATATCCCGGATCACCCAGTCGTCGTCCTGAGCACGCACCAAAGCGCCTGGGAGACCATTTTCCTCTATTACGCCATATCCCCCGTATGCCCGATTCTTAAAAAAGAGCTTTTGAAGATTCCCTTCTGGGGTTGGGCCATGAGCCTTCAGAAGCCGATCGCTATCGACAGAAACAAACCACGGGAAGCGGGTAGATCGCTCCTGATTCAGGGTAAAGCGCGGCTGGAAGAGGGCTTGTCTGTGGTCATATTTCCCGAAGGGACACGCAGCCCAGCCGGTACGATCAAGGACTTTTCACGTGGCGGAGCCAAGCTGGCGGTGACAGCAAACTTTCCTGTACTGCCTGTGATTCACAATGCCGGAGTATGTTGGCCTGCCCGCACGATCATCAAGCAGCCTGGAACTATCAAGGCAAAAATAGGGGAGCCACTGCAGGTAACAGGCAAAACCTCTACAGAAGTCACTGACGCATTTTCTGCCTGGGTTGAAAGCAACAAGGCCATCATTATGGATGATGGCCTTGTTGCAGAGTCGTCAGATAAAATCTCTTAACATACTGTTATATATCGAGATTTTGCGCTGCCAAGGCGTTGGCTTCAATAAACTCTCGACGCGGCTCGACCTGATCACCCATTAGGGTGGTAAAGAGCTGGTCCGCGCCGATAGCATCTTCAATAGTCACTTGCAGCATGCGTCTGCTCTCCGGGTCCATCGTCGTTTCCCAGAGTTGATCAGGGTTCATTTCACCCAAACCTTTGTAACGCTGCAGGTAATGGCCCTTCATCGCGTCAGTGGTCAGCCAATCGAGCGCTTCCGCGAAACTCGCTACTTCCTGTTTGCGCTCGCCTCGTTGCACATAGGCGCCCGGTTCAATCAACCCTTCCAAAGTAGTCCCTAACTTCACAATCGTTCGATACTCTCCCGAATGGAAGAAGTCGGTGTTGAACTGATAATCCTTGGTCAAGCCATGGAAGGACTGGCGAATATGCGGCAGATAGACACTTCTCTCGCGATCCTTAACCGCCGTGATCTGGTAGCCAAGGCTGGTTTTCGGGTGAATACGTGCAAGCGTCGCCGAAAGGGTGTTTACCCAGGCCTCAACACCCTCCATTGAACCCAGAGAAGACTCCTGCAGCTCTGACGTAAATACCATCGCTTCAAGAATTTCAGCAGGGTAGAGGCGGTTCAACCGTTTAATAATGGCGTAGGTGCTGTGGTACTGTTTGACGATTGCATCCAGAGCATCGCCAGAAATGGCCGGAGCCTCGGGGTTTACGTACAGGCTAGCACCCTCCAGTGCGATATGGTTCTGATACTTCGCCAGTTCATCTTCATCTTTCAGATACTGTTCGTGCTTTCCTTTTCTAATCTTGTAGAGCGGGGGTTGAGCAATGAAAATATGCCCACGCTCCACCAGTTCGCGCATCTGCCGGAAAAAGAAAGTGAGCAGCAGGGTGCGGATGTGTGAACCGTCCACGTCAGCGTCCGTCATGATAATGATGCTGTGATAGCGCAAGTTAGCCGGAGAGAACTCTTCGTTGCCTATGCCACAACCAAGCGCTTTGATCAAAGTGCCGATCTCTGCTGAACTCAGCATTTTGTCGAATCGAGCCTTCTCGACATTCAAGATCTTACCTTTCAGCGGCAGAATAGCTTGATTCTTACGGTTTCGACCTTGCTTGGCTGAACCACCCGCCGAATCACCCTCGACGAGGTAAATCTCTGATAATGCTGGATCTTTTTCCTGGCAGTCGGCTAGTTTGCCAGGCAATCCTGCTATATCTAGCGCTCCTTTCCGACGAGTCATCTCGCGAGCTTTTCGAGCCGCTTCACGCGCCCGGGCCGCATCCAGCATCTTGTTGACGATTTGCTTCGCCTCAAGCGGGTTCTCCATCAGATAGTCTGTGAAGTGGCTGGCCATTTCTTGCTCCACAACCACTTTCACCTCCGAAGATACAAGCTTGTCTTTAGTCTGAGAGGAGAATTTAGGGTCCGGCACTTTCACGGAAATAATCGCTGTGAGTCCTTCGCGAGCGTCATCCCCAGTCGTCGCGACTTCTTTGTTTTTCTTGGCCGCTAACTCTTTCTCTATGTAGCTGTTCAACACACGAGTGAGCGCAGCCCTGAAGCCCGCAAGGTGAGTGCCGCCATCTTTTTGAGGAATATTATTGGTGTAGGGAAAAATATTTTCCTGGTAGGTATCGTTCCACTGCAAGGCGATTTCGACAGTTATGCCATCTTCTTCCCGCTCTGCCATAAAGTGGAATATTTTGTTTATCGGCGCTTTGTTGGTGTTGAGGTAATTCACAAAGGCTTTCAGTCCGCCTTCGTATTTGAAGAGATCATGCTTGCCGGTTCTCTCGTCTTTGAGTTGAATGGAGACGCCTGCATTGAGGAAGGCCAGCTCTCTGAGCTTCTTGGCCAGGATGTCGTAATGGAATTCTATGTTGGAGAAGGTGTCCTTGGATGGTTTGAAATGACATTCGGTTCCTGTGGCATCCGTTTCTCCCACGACAGCCAACGGGGCTTGCGGCACGCCATGTACGTAGTTTTGCTCGTGAACCTTGCCACCTCTGCGAATAGTCAACTTCAGCTCTTCGGAAAGCGCATTAACCACGGAAACTCCGACTCCGTGCAGCCCCCCAGACACCTTGTAGCTATTGTCATCGAACTTACCGCCGGCATGCAGCACGGTCATGATGACTTCTGCGGCAGAGACACCTTCGGAGTGCATATCGGTGGGAATACCGCGTCCATTGTCAGAAACAGTCACTGTTTCGCCCGGATGGATAGTGACGCGAATATCATCGCAATATCCAGCCAAAGATTCGTCAATGGAGTTGTCTACCAACTCAAACACCATGTGATGAAGGCCCGTGCCATCATCAGTATCACCGATGTACATTCCGGGCCTTTTTCTGACAGCATCAAGTCCTTTCAAAACCTTGATGCTTGACGAATTGTATGTAGAGTCCTGAGCCATCTATGCTTTCTCCTACTCACTGAATTCTTGCTGTGTTCGATGCAGAGCGGCCTCAATAGAGGGCTGTGCGTCTTATGTTTGCCGGAATTTGCGGCTACTTGCCAAAGGGCAATTCTCTAATTTCGTTGGGCTATTTTACCATGTTCCACGTGGAACTTTCTTGGCAATAATCCGGAGGGCCAGGATTTCTCTAGATCAGCCGCATCGACGCATGTCATGAATACCTGGCACTCAAGCTCGCTCAGAAGTCCGCAGACCCGCGCCCTGTTAGGTAGATCTAACTCAGAGGGCAGGTCATCCAGCAAGTAGATGCTTTTGACTCCACTCAATTGCGAGAGCAAATAGCCTTGAGCAATTTTCATTGCACTGACAAGTAACTTTTGCTGCCCTCTCGATAGAACCTCAATGGCAGCGTTACGCCCCACTTTGACCACGAGGTCGGCACGATGAGGCCCATGCTGGGTTGCACCATACTTCAAATCTTTGATCAGCCCAGCCTCCAGCACCGTAGCAAGGTCGATATCATCATCCCAGCCCCTGAAGTAGGTCAGATTCAATCCTGGGATATTTATAAGCTTTCCTACCGTCTCTAGCAGGGCAGGGCAGAGCAAGGAAAAGTAGTCTCTACGCGACTTATCTATGCTTTTTGAAAGCCTGCAAAGCTCAACATCCCACGCCGCCAGCTGTGCCCTGTCCAGGCTCCGCTGCTTAAGCAACAAGTTTCTATGAGCCAAACATTTAGCCGCTTTTCTCCAGGCACTAACAAACTCTTGTTCCACGTGGAACACACCCCAGTCCAAATAACGTCTTCTAACTTTTGAACTGCCCTCCAATAGCAAAAAGCTCTCAGAGTTTAGAATCTGCACCGGAAGATGTCTGGCGGCCTCAGCCCAGCTCCTCTGCTTTTCACCCATAAGCTTAAGCAGATGCCCCTGTCTCCTGGACTTACTCAAGCCGATTGCCGCACCCTCGATAAGATCACAAAAAATAATACATTCTTCTTTTTCGTGCTGAATAATGGAGTCGAGCTTCTGACTGCGAAATGAGCGACCAAGCCCCAGCAAATGTATCGCCTCCAGCAAACTGGTTTTCCCGCTGCCGTTATCTCCAAAAATAACATTGAACTTTTCTGCAGGCAGGAGCTGAATGTTCGAGAGATTTCGAACATTCAGCACATCCAGACGAGAAATTACGGCCATATGGAAAGAAGGAGCAGGGGGTGATAAGAGGTGTTACAGACGCATTGGCATGACCACATACAAGGCATTCCCGTTACCACCAGCGGCCTCCAACAGAGCACTACTGTTAGAGTCCAAGAGGCATATTTTGACCTTCTCTGAGCTAAGCACTGACAGTACATCAACAAGATAGCTGACGTTAAAGCCAACTTCCAACGCCTCTCCCTTATAGTCAACAGATACCGATTCTTCTGCCTCTTCCTGATCCGGGTTATTGGCCAGAATTCTGACCTCGCCATCTGTCAGCAATATCCTCACTCCTCGGTATTTCTCGTTGGAAAGGATCGAGGTCCGTGCGAAGGCCTGCTTAAGCTCATTCCTGTCGCCAATTACAATCTTGTCGCCGCCTTTCGGCAGTACACGGTTATAGTCGGGGAACTTGCCGTCAACTAGCTTTGACGTGAAAGTGAAGTCCTGGGTGCGAGCACGCACATGATTCCGGCCGAACACCATCGAGATACTGTCCTGGTCCAAGGTCAACAACCGACCAAGCTCCACAACACCCTTCCGAGGCAATATCAACTGTACTGGTGCATCCACCGGGTTGTTCATCGGAAGAGTTTGCATTGCCAAACGGTGGCCGTCAGTGGCAACCACGCGCAAATAGCTGCCCGCCAACTCAAACAGCATTCCGTTCAAATAGTAGCGCACATCTTGTTGAGCCATGGCAAAGGAAGTGCCGTCCAACAACGCTTTGAGATCCTTCTGGAGTAAAGAGAGCTCAATTGTACCCGGCTCTTCTTCGGTATTAGGGAAGTCGCTGGCGGCCAAAGTAGCCAAGCTGAAGCGGCTACGCCCCGACTTGATAACCATCTTTGAATCCTCAACCATAAACTCCAGCTTCGCATCCTCACCAAGAGACTTACAGATATCCACAAGCTTGCGTGCCGGAACGGTGATCTCTCCTGGTCTGTTGACTTTCTCAACAGCGACCCGCCCAATCAACTCCACTTCCAGGTCCGTCCCGGTAATCGACAGCACTGAATTTGCGTCAAGTGACAGCAGAACGTTAGACAATACGGGCAAGGTCTGACGTCTTTCGACCACGCCTGATACAAGCTGCAGAGGTTTCAGTATAGCTTCCCTGGAAATTACAAAATGCATAGCTATCTCACTAGATCTGTTTATCGTTGTTAAGAATTCAGCCCGGTTGATTCTGGTGCTGCAATGTCGCTCAAGTCGCCAAAGCCCGCAATAAATTGTTGTAGTCCTCTGCGATATCGGAAGACGAACCGCGCAGATTCTTTACTTGCTTGCAGGCATGTAGAACTGTCGTGTGGTCTCGCCCGCCAAAAGCATCCCCGATTTCCGGAAGGCTATGGTTGGTCAGCTCCTTGGACAAGCACATGGCAACTTGCCTGGGACGTGCCACTGAGCGGTTGCGTCGCTTCGACAACATGTCCGACATTTTAATTTTGTAGTATTCGGCCACGGACCGCTGGATATTGTCTATCGTGACCAGTTTGTCGTGAAGAGCAAAGAGATCTTTCAAGGCCTCTTTCACCAGCTCAAGATCAATGGGCCTGCCCACAAAGTGCGCATGAACAATCACCTTTTTCAAGGCACCTTCCAACTCTCGCACATGAGAACGAAGCCGCTGAGCGATAAACATGGCTGCGTCGCTTGGCAATTCCACATTACTTTGTTCGGCCTTGTTGATTAGAATCGCTGCACGCGTTTCAAGCTCAGGGGGCTCTACAGCAACAGATAGGCCCCATCCGAAACGAGACTTCAACCTTTCTTCTAACCCATTGATTTCTTTATGATACTTATCGCTTGTCAAGATAATTTGCTGGCCCCCTTCCAACAACGCGTTGAAAGTGTGAAAGAACTCTTCTTGAGATCGCTCTTTGCCTGCGAAGAATTGTATATCATCGATTAACAGCGCATCCACGGACCTGTAGTAGCGCTTGAATTCATTTATAGCGTTCAGCTGCAGTGCGGTCACCATGGTGGCTACAAATGTCTCGGAATGCAGATAAACCACCTTGGCGTCCGGCTTTCTAGCCACCAGATAGTTACCAATCGCATGCATGAGGTGGGTCTTACCGAGACCTACGCCACCGTATATAAAGAGAGGGTTGTATGCTCCACCAGGATTCTCTGCAACCTGGAGGGCTGCCGCACGAGCCAGCTGGTTAGACTTTCCCTCAATGAAATTATCGAAAGTATTTTCCGGATTCAAACTTCCTTTGTGGCTCAGCTTGCCATCGATAATCACTTCCATGTTTCTTGAGGAGCGTCTGATCAAGCTCCCCGTAACAGGCTTGCTGGATCTCTCGGATGCTGGGGCACGAATAACCTGCAGAGAATCACTGGTTTTGATTTCGATAGGATCGTTAGCGATATCTACGATAGGTTTAGTCAAAGTGGAGGCGAACGTTTCAGCGGTTTGCTGCACTTGTCGTTGACCACCAATCTCAAAGACGACATCGACTGTCGTCCCTCGCGAATTTTCGGTGAGCAGCTCCATAATCCGGCTAAGAAACTTATCCTTCACCCAGTCCAACACAAATCGATTGGGAGCATAAAGCCTGAGCTCATTTGCGGAGCTTTCTGCGTGCAGGGGTCTTATCCAAGTATTGAATTGTTGAGAGGGCAGCTCATTTTTTAAACAACTCACACAGCTTTGCCAATTTACCGAATTCACTCTTCTTATTACCTATCCATTATCGTCTGGAATTAATTGGAGCAACGATTCTAGCCTTCTTGTGCATAGTTATCCACACCCAGAACGTCTCTTAAGTGTGCTTCGCTTAACGAATAAAATAATTAAGTATCATAGTGTTAGGTATTTTTATGCGCCCAGCTGACATACTTTTACGGTGCAATAAAACACAAACTGACAGGCAGCAATCCTGTGGATAACTTGTTATTAACAGCGTATAAAACCTAAGCCCCCTGTATTTTTTTGATTTCCTGAAAAAGCCAGAACTTACATGACATTTCTCCAGGTTTGGATTGCAATGACTTACTGAAACCTCTAGAATTCGCGCTCGGTTTAGAACCGGCTAAATTATTTTCAGCTCAACAGATCACCCTGGATTTCATCATGAAAAGAACCTTTCAACCCAGCTTATTGAAACGCGCCCGTACACATGGTTTCCGTGCACGCATGGCAACCCGCGGTGGTCGTCTTGTAATCAAGCGTCGTCGTGCCTGTGGTCGCGCCAAACTTACAGCGTAATCGGTTTTCCTTTTAGTCTGCAGCACTCACGAAAGTAGAACCTGTGTCTGACTTTGGCTTTAGCAAGAAGCTGCGTCTGCTGGGTGCCGCAGATTACCAACCCGTATTTAAAAACGCCCGCTATAAAGTCTCCTGCCAATACATTCTGATATTGGCAGTGGCCAGTAATGTGTCTCGTCCACGTCTCGGTCTTGTCATTGCCAAGAAGAATATTGCGAAGGCTACAGAGCGGAATCGCGTCAAGCGAATCTTTCGCGAGTCCTTTCGACACAATCAGCGTTTGCTCCCCGCGCTCGACATCGTTATCCTAGCGCGCAGTGGCTTAGGCTCATTGGATAACGAGCAGGTGCACAAGAATATCGAACGGCTGTGGCAGGAGCTTACCAATAAAACTCGCCGCTCCTCAGTGACAAGAGACCAAGCGAATGCTGGATAATTTTGCCATCAAGCTGATCACCGTTTACCAGCACACACTGAGCTATTTAATTGGCAATCAATGTCGCTTCTATCCCTCCTGTTCGCATTACACCCAAGACGCCATTCAGAAATATGGCCTGATCAAAGGTGTTCGGATGGGGACAGGCAGAATTCTTCGCTGTCATCCGTGGCATCCTGGCGGCATAGATCCGGTGCCCGAGCCTGACACTTTCAATAATCCCTCAAAGTCATCTCTTCTGTAGCAGCTGCATATGGACTCTATTAAATATTTAATCTTTGGTGGCCTGGCCGTCGTCTCCTATTTGTTACTCCTCGCCTGGCAAGAGGACTATCCAAGAGTCCCAGCTGTCACTCCTGTAGCGCAACAAGTCCAGGACGCAGGAGCAGCGACTCCGTCAATAGCAAGTGATGTCCCTGGCGTGACTCCTGGGCAATCCGCTGCTGCCGGTTCTGATGTTCCGGTTGTCGATTCTGCTGTCTCTTTTAACTCGGATTCTGCAAACAACACCATCTCTGTAAAAACCGACGTTCTTACTGTGACTCTTGATCGTAATGGTGGAGATATCGTCGCAGTGACTCTTCCCGAATACCGACGACAAATCGATGTAGAAAATGACCCCTTTGTTCTTTTGGAAAATAGTGCTTCAAGAACCTTTGTTGCGAAGAGCGGTCTCGTAGGAAGAAACGGCATCGACAGTACACGCAGAGCTGTTTATCAGACCAGTGCCAATGCCTATGAACTACCAGGTAATACCGACAGCCTTGTTGTCGAAATGAAACATACTGATTCCCTTGGTGTTGAAGTGACCAAACGCTTTACGTTTGAACGTAGTAGCTACCTCATCAATGTAGAGTACGAAATCAACAACACATCTTCAGCCGTCTGGCAGGCCAATGTCTTTGGACAAATAAACCGAAACAACTTCGAAGACCCCAGCAGTGCAGGCGGGGTAGGGATGTCTTCTTTTCTCGGTTTCGCTTTGACTTCTGTTGACGATCCTTATTTCAAAGTGGCATTCGAAGATATCGAGAATGCGATGCCATCTCATGAAGTGACTGGTGGATGGATTGGTTTGAGCCAACACTATTTCCTGTCGGCCTGGATTCCACCAGCCGATTCAGTGAACACCTTTTCTACTCGGATCAGTCCGCAGAATTCAAGTGAATTTATCGGCGGTTTTACCAGCCAGGAATTCTCTGTCGCGCCAGGGACTGTTGGTTCTCAGAATCTGAGCTTTTATGCAGGCCCGAAAGATCAGTACACATTGCGAGATATTTCCCAGAATCTTGATCTGACTATCGATTACGGTGTCCTCTGGTTTATTGCATCGCCCATTTACTGGTTACTCAGACAAATCGATTCACTAGTGGGTAATTATGGCTGGTCGATCCTGCTGCTTACTGTTTGCGTAAAAGGTCTCTTCTATAAACTCTCCGCTGCCAGTTATCGTTCAATGGCCAATATGCGCCGAGTGATGCCGAAAATGGCGCAGCTCAAAGAGCGTTATGGCGACGATAAAATGAAGATGCAGAAAGCAACGATGGAACTTTATCAGAAGGAAAAAATTAATCCTTTTGGTGGGTGTTTGCCTATGCTTGTGCAGATGCCGGTTTTTATTGCATTGTACTGGGTACTGATGGAAAGCGTTGAGTTACGGCAGGCACCTTTCATTTTGTGGATCAATGACCTCTCGGTTATGGATCCCTATTTCGTACTGCCTTTACTCATGGGTGCTTCCATGTACGCGCAGTCACTACTCAGCCCCGCACCTGCAGATCCGACCCAGGCAAAGATCATGAAATTCATGCCTGTTGTCATGACCGTTTTCTTCTTGTGGTTCCCAGCAGGGCTTGTTCTGTATTGGCTTGCCAACAGCGTTCTGGGCATTCTGCAACAGTGGTACATTACTCGTAAGATAGAAAACGAGTATGAGGCCAAAACTACCTCATAACAGCAATACGGCAAACCAGTGATGTCGTTACCCACTGACACAGATACCATATGCGCAATAGCCACACCACCAGGCAGAAGTGGTGTGGGTATTGTGCGAATATCGGGTCCTTTGTCGGGCAATATCGCCCTCAAGATACTGCACTTTCTTCCTACGCCTCGTCATGCACATTTCACTGGATTCTACGGCACCGACTCTACGCTGATTGATCAGGGGTTGGCGTTGTACTTTCCATCACCCAACTCCTTCACGGGTGAAGACGTCCTTGAGCTACAGGGTCATGGTGGCTATTTCATTCTGGATTTTCTTCTCAAAGAAGCTATCAAGGCTGGCGCCAGAATTGCCAGACCAGGTGAGTTTTCAGAACGTGCTTTCCTGAATGACAAGATCGATCTCGCTCAGGCAGAGGCTATCGCCGATCTTATCGAATCAAGTTCGGAGGAAGCAGCAAGAAGTGCCATGCGAACTTTGCAGGGAGATTTCTCTAAGCTCATTAATGCGCTTTGTACCGCCATCGTAGAGTTAAGAGTTTATATAGAAGCCTCTATTGATTTTTCGGAAGAAGAGATTGATTTCCTCACTGAAGGGAAAACTGCAGAATCACTCCGATCAGTAATAGCTCAGCTTGACTCAATACTTGCCCAGGCAAAGCAGGGCGCTTTATTGCGTGAAGGAATGTCTGTCGTGATCGCAGGTAAACCTAACGCGGGTAAATCCAGTCTGCTTAATGCATTAGCAGGAAAGGAAAGCGCAATCGTTACAGACATCGCTGGAACCACCAGAGACACTTTGATAGAGCACATCAACATCGATGGTATGCCACTGCATATTACTGATACCGCAGGACTGCGAGAGAGTGACGACGTTGTAGAAAAAGAAGGGATCAGGCGTGCACTACAAGCCATTGAGAGTGCGGACAGAATACTGTTGATGGTGGATTCATCACAGGATGAGGTAACGCCACAGAATCTTCTCAGCTACCTCTCAGGGCTTGGTTTCCAAAAGCTGAACACTGCAATAAACCCAAACAGGGTTACCATTATTCAAAATAAAATCGACAAGGCAAACCTCTCTGAAAGTATCTACGCCAGTCACGACGAACACGGCAATGCCATTACAACTCTCCACATTTCTGCAAAAAATCAGGTAGGACTCACTCTATTACGGGATCACCTCAAAGACTGCATGGGATACCAATCGGCAGGAGAAGGGGGCTTCATCGCCAGACGTCGGCATCTCGACTCCTTAGAAAGTGCTCGAATCTGTCTTCTTCAGGCCGAAAATCAATTATTGGAGAAAAGAGCGGGAGAACTGGTTGCAGAAGATCTTCGTCATGCTCATCGACATTTGGGAGAAATTACAGGGGAGTTTTCCACAGACGATCTGCTTGGGAAGATATTCTCGAGTTTTTGTGTCGGAAAATAGTCTTTTTTTCATGTCAGAAAGCTTAGGATAAGGTGTTTATAAGCGGTCGAATGTCTCTCAATTTCTGTGGATAGAAAAATAGCTCGGAAACACCTTTGTATAAGTCAGTCTTTTACACACAGCACACACAACGCTTCTGAAGAGCTTAAACAGACTCTATCAACCAAGTTATCTTTATTCTAACTATTTGAAAATAATTAAATTTAATGTCTTTTCCACAAACATCGTTGTTACCATAATCATTAACAGCATTAAGTTCTTTTCTTATATACCTATCTATAACTTTATACATTTATCATTTTAATAATTTACTCGTGCTCAAATTTCTGCTTGGAATTTAGTACTTCAAATTTCAATTCTAAGGCTTATACTTACCGGCCGTTTGCTTTGGTCAAAAACCTAAACTTGGTGATTCATGGATTTTTCAAAAAAGTACGATGTGATTGTCGTGGGTGGCGGCCATGCCGGCACTGAAGCGGCTTTGGCAGCAGCCCGCATGGGTTCTCGTACTCTGCTGATAACTCACAACATTGAGACATTGGGGCAGATGTCCTGCAATCCTGCCGTTGGTGGTATTGGCAAAAGTCATCTTGTGATGGAAATTGATGCCATGGGCGGGGCTATGGCGCGTGCTACTGATCGTGGCGGAATCCAATTTCGCGTTCTAAACAGCAGCAAAGGTCCTGCTGTACGTGCTACACGGGCTCAAGCAGACAGAGTTTTATACAGAGCTGCCGTTAGAAATATCCTCGAAAACCAAAAAAATCTCGATATATTTCAACAGCCTGTTGAAGACCTCATCATACACTCGGAAGCGGTTGCTGGTGTAGTTACTCAGATGGGATTGCGTTTCTTTGCTCCTGCAGTCGTACTGACAACCGGGACATTTCTCGGTGGCAAGATACACATTGGCCTGGAAAACAGCTCTGGCGGCAGAGCAGGCGATCCACCTTCGATCGCCTTGGCACATAGACTCAGAGAGCTACCCTTTAACGTCGGCAGGCTAAAAACCGGTACCCCACCGAGAATCGATGCGCGCTCAGTCGATTTTTCAGTGATGACACCGCAAGCTGGTGATACCCCTGTGCCGGTCATGTCTTATCTCGGACGCGCAGAAGAGCACCCACAGCAGATCAATTGCTACATCACCTCTACCAATGAGCGATGCCATGAAATCATCCGTGGCGGGCTTGACCGTTCACCGATGTACACCGGTGTAATCGAAGGACTTGGGCCACGTTATTGCCCATCTATCGAAGATAAAGTCATGCGCTTTGCTGACAAAACGTCGCATCAGATTTTCGTGGAACCTGAAGGTCTCAACACCCATGAACTTTATCCCAATGGCATTTCTACCAGTCTGCCGTTTGACGTTCAGCTGGCATTGGTCAAAGAGATCAAAGGCTTTGAGAATGCGCATATCACGAGACCCGGGTATGCCATTGAGTATGATTATTTCGACCCCCGCGATTTGAAATATTCACTGGAAACCAAATTTATAAAAGGTCTTTTCTTCGCTGGCCAGATCAATGGTACTACTGGTTACGAGGAAGCGGCCGCACAAGGACTGCTCGCCGGGCTCAATGCATCCCTGCTGGCTCAAGACAAAGAAGCCTGGTGCCCACGTCGCGACGAAGCCTATATCGGCGTGCTGGTCGACGACCTGATCACTTTGGGCACCACTGAGCCATATCGCATGTTCACCAGTCGTGCGGAGTATCGACTGCTGCTGCGTGAAGATAATGCCGATCTGCGTCTGACCCCGAAAGGCCGTGAACTTGGTCTGGTTGATGATGAGCGTTGGGAGCACTTCAGCGTCAAGAAAGAAGGTATAGGCAAAGAACTTTCACGTCTCAAAACCTCGTGGATTCAACCCACCTCCGCCAAAGCAGCGGAAGTGAACAAGTTGCTTGAGAAGCCCATGATTCGGGAATACAGCCTAGCTGATCTTCTGGCGCGGCCTGAACTCACCTATGAGACTCTGATTCATGCCGTTGCCGACGGTTCGACGGATTTACCCTCCTCTCCAGAACTTGCCAGACAGATCACTGGGCAGGTCGAGATCCAGTTGAAATATCAGGGTTACATCGATCGCCAGGAAGAGGACGTCAAGAAGCTGAAGCGCCAGGAAGATACTCCGCTGCCTGAAGACTTTGACTATCAGCAGATGCAGGGTCTCTCCAACGAATTGAAACAAAAACTGCAGAAAGTGCGACCGGAAAATATTTCCAGGGCTACAAGAATCCCTGGGATGACACCAGCGGCGATCTCTCTGTTGTTAATCCATCTGAAAAAATACCAGGCAGTCCGCACCAAGTCGGCTTGATCAAAACAGGTCTGACATGGCAAGTGAAAGCGAAACGAAAAAATTGCAGCTCGGGCTTGATGAGCTAGGGTTAAAGCTGGATGAGCATCAGAAGTCCCAGCTGTTGGATTACCTCGATCTGCTCAACAAGTGGAACAAAGCCTTCAATCTGTCTGGGGTAAAAGACTCTACGGAGATGTTGTCCCGACATTTGCTGGACAGCCTGACACTGGTCCCGTTTATTGCAGGAAACCGTATTCTGGATGTCGGCACTGGACCGGGATTGCCCGGCATTCCTCTTGCGATATGTTTCCCGGATAAAGCATTCATATTGCTGGACAGTAATGGCAAGAAAACCCGCTTCGTCTTTCAAGCCAAACTGCAGCTGGGACTTGCGAATGTCGAGGTACAGAACACACGCATCGAGAAATATCACAGCCAGGAACTTGTCGACATCATCGTCTGTCGGGCGTTTTCATCGCTTGCCGACCTGGTGACTGTGACAAAGCATCTGACTAAAAGTCCTGCGAAGATTATTGCCATGAAAGGCATATATCCTGCGGATGAGCTGGCTGTATTGCCCCATGGTTTCACGCTGGTGAGAGCAAGCAAAGTAGACGTTCCCGGCAACCCGGGAGAACGACATATTATTGAAATAAGCGCCTCGGAGTTACATCCAATTGGGTAGAGTACTGGCAGTTGCAAATCAGAAAGGCGGAGTTGGAAAAACGACAACGTCAGTCAATCTGGCAGCCTCGTTGAGTGCAACCAAAAGGCGTGTGCTGCTGATCGATCTCGATCCGCAGGGCAATGCCACGATGGGTAGCGGTATCAACAAATCCGATCTCGAACTCTCTATCTACGAAGTGTTGATGAACGAGGCCGGTATTCCAGAGGCAGTGCTTGAAACGCCAGGCGGCTACGATTTACTGCCTGCGAACGGCGATCTCACAGCGGCAGAAGTGGCGCTTCTGCAAGCAGACAACCGCGAAACACGTCTGCGAGAAATCATTGCGACCATCAAGGATCAGTACGATTTCATCGTGATCGACTGCCCTCCGTCTCTGAATATGCTGACCATCAATGCGTTGGTTGCAGCGGAAGGCGTACTGATCCCGATGCAGTGTGAATACTATGCACTGGAAGGATTGTCGGCATTGGTGGAAACCATTCAGGCGATCAGCAGTACCTTCAATCCAGAACTGCAGATCGAGGGCATCCTGAGAACTATGTATGATCCGCGCAGCAGATTGACGGTAGAAGTCTCCAACCAGCTATACACCCATTTTGGTGACAGGGTTTACCGCACCGTCGTGCCACGCAATATTCGTCTGGCAGAGGCGCCGAGTTATGGTATGCCGGTGCTGCAGTACGATCGCCAGTCCAGAGGTGCAATTGCTTATCTGGCATTGGCGGGTGAAATGATAAGACGCATCGAACAAGCGCGTCAGATTGCGTGAAAAATTTGCAAAAACGGATACAGAGATGACAGCTAAAAAGAAACTGGGCAGAGGACTTGATGCGCTACTGGGTGGCTCCGGCAATAAATCGGGGAGCAAGTCAGCGGCTGACGTGGAATCGAGCCCGATCCGCCAGGACAAAGATGGTGATCTCAGGAACATTCCGATAGATCTGATCCAACGCGGCAAATACCAGCCGCGTACGGATATGCACGAAGAAGCTCTTCAAAGTCTTGCCCTCTCGATCAAGGCGCAAGGGGTGATGCAGCCGATTGTAGTACGACCTATTTCCGATACGCGATATGAAATCATCGCGGGCGAAAGACGTTGGCGTGCGACACAAATTGCGGGCCTCGACATGATTCCTGCGATTATCAAACCGGTCAGCGACGAGTCCGCCATCGCGATGGCGCTGATAGAAAACATTCAGAGAGAGAATCTCAATCCCATCGAAGAGGCCGTAGCGCTAAAGCGTCTGCAGGATGAGTTCGACCTGACACAACAGGAAGTCGCGGATGCGGTGGGTCGTTCCCGTGCAGCAGTCGCCAATCTGCTACGCCTGATTGGCCTGACCCCTGACGTGCGACTGATGCTTGAGCACGGCGATCTGGAGATGGGCCATGCTCGCGCCTTGTTAACACTGTCCGAGTCTTTGCAGAGTGAAGCCGCGAAAACGGTGGTTGGCAAAGGCTTGTCAGTGAGGCAGACAGAAGCATTGGCACGACGACTTCAAGCCGATGAAGGCGCAGAGAAAAAGCCGAGTTTTGTGCGAGATCCAGACATTAAAAGCTTGGAAGAGAGCCTCTCGGAAAAGCTCGGGGCACACGTCAAAATCCAGCACACCTCCAAGGGTGCGGGCAAATTGACATTAAAATACAACAGCCTGGATGAACTTGACGGCATATTGTCCCATATCAAATGAAGGTGGTTTGGTGTTGATTAGGGTTCCCAATGTCCCTATAATGCGCTGCCTTGCATGGCATTGGATGCTGTTCAAAAAAATAAAAGCACCGTGTCAACCATAAAAGCTCCTCCTATCCGAAAGATAATTGTCAGTCAGTTCGCTACTGCGGTACTTATTGCAGTGGTCGGCTACGCGGCACAGGGTTGGTTAGTAGCTTATTCTTTGCTGTCTGGCGGTTTGATATGCGCCATACCCAATGCTTACTTTTCAGTAAAAGCATTTCGGTACAGGGGCGCGAGAGCAGCAAAGAAAATCGTCAGAGCATTTTACGTCGGTGAAGGGATCAAGATTTTGTTGACCTGTGCCGGTTTCGCTTTGGCCTTTGTATTCGTAGAACCTTTGAGCACGCCAGCACTGTTTTCAGGGTTCATAATTGTGTATTTAACAGGCTTGACGGCGTTGATCATGACGCATACGGACAAGCACGGAATTTAAGTTCCCAAAATTTACTTTTATAAAGTTTAATTCATGGCAAATTCACACGAAGTAGTAGAAACGGCACAAACCGCGTCGGAGTACGTCCAACACCACCTTGGATTCCTGACGTATGGCAAGCACGCTGACGGAACCTGGGGGTTTGCCCATTCGACAGAAGAAGCTGCAGAGATGGGCTTCTGGGCGATCAATGTTGACTCCATGATGATTTCCCTGCTGTTGGGCGTATTGTTCCTCGGTCTTTTCCGCTTCTGTATTTCCAAAGCGACCTCCGGCAAACCGGGCGGCCTGCAGAATTTCATCGAAATCATCGTCGAGATGGTACAGACCAACGTCAAGAATACCTTCTTCGGCAAGAATGATTTGATCGGCCCGCTGGCCCTGACCATTTTCTGCTGGATTTTCCTGATGAACACCATGGACCTGATTCCGGTGGATGTCATCCCGATGTTCGCACAGTGGGTTGCTGGCGATCCTCACCTGTACTTCAAAGCAGTGCCAACAACCGACCTCAACATCACCGCCGGTTTCGCCATTGGCGTGTTCATCCTGATTATTTACTACAGCATCAAAGTCAAAGGCCTCGGTGGTTTCCTTGGTGAGTTTGCATTCCACCCCTTCGGCAAGTGGGCGCTTCCTCTGAACCTGCTGCTGGAGCTGCCCGGCTTCTTCGCGAAATTTGTATCACTGGCATTGCGACTCTACGGTAACTTTTTCGCTGGCGAGGTGATCTTCCTTGTGATCGGCCTTGTGGGCTACTGGCAGTTGCCAATGCATTTTGGCTGGTCGGTATTCCACATTCTGGTGGTCACGCTGCAAGCCTATCTGTTCATGATGTTGACCATTGTGTACATGAACCAGGCTCACCAAACGACTCACTGATAAACCCATTAATTAATAACTTTAAATCTTAGTAAACCTTGGAGATAAAAATGGAAACTATACAAGCCTTTTCTTTGCTCGCAGCCGCAATCATTTTCGGTATCTGTGGTGCTGGCACCGCGATCGGATTCGGAAACCTGGGTGGCAAACTGATTGAGAGCTCTGCTCGTCAACCAGAGCTGACACCGAAACTGCAGACCCAGTTCTTCCTGGTCGCAGCATTCGTGGACGTAATCTCCATCATCGGCGTGGGCATGGCGTTCCTGTTCATTTTTGCAAACCCCTTCATCTAATCGATAAAGCGGATAGTCAGGCAGTTAACGGCTAGAACGATGTTAACTACAAACGTTTATTTTGGGGTACTTGCATGAATCTCAACGCAACCATAATCGGGCAACTTATTGCGTTCGCAGTATTTGTCATATTCTGCATGAAATATGTGTGGCCTCCCATTACCGCGATTCTTGAAGAAAGACAGAAGAAAATTGCCGACGGGCTTGAAGCAGCTGAACGAGCCCAGCGCGATTTGAATCTTGCACAGAATAAAGCGGCTGATGAGTTGCGCGCAGCGAAGCAGCAGGGTGCTGAACTGATTGAGCAAGCGAACAAGCGCGCCAATCAGATCATTGATGAAGCGAAAGACAAAGCTCGACTCGAAGGGCAGCGTCTGATTACTGCTGCGCAAGCCGAGATCGAAATGGAAACGCAAAGAGCCAGAGAAGCGCTGCGTGCACAAGTTGCTGCAATTGCAGTGGCGGGCGCAGAGAAGATTCTGGGACACGCAATCGATCAGGCCGCCAACGAAGAGCTGATGAATAAGCTCGCAGCAGAGCTATAGGCGATAAGCAATGGCAGAGTCAATTACATTAGCCCGACCCTACGCGAAGGCTTCTTTTGAAGTCGCGCTCGCGGCCGGCGAGCTGAACGTCTGGTCTCAGGCGCTCAAGTTGCTGGCAGATGTCGCTGCGAACGACACCGTTCGCAGAACCATGTTGTCGCCCGCACTGACAGCAGCAGAGCAGGCCAGCCTGCTGGTGGAGTTGTGCGGCGATGAGCTTCTGCCGAAGGCCAGGAATCTGGTCCGCTTGTTGGCAGAAAACAAGCGTCTGCTGCTTCTGCCAGAGATTTCCCAGCTGTTCGAAGCATTGAAAGCGAATCAGGAAATGACTGTTGATGTAGAACTGTCAACTGCGTTTGAACTGAACAAAGAAGTTGTGAACAAAATTACCCAGGCACTCCAGACTCGCTTGAACAGAGCAATCAATCTGCAGACTCGAGTTGATCAATATCTGATTGGTGGCGCTGTTATCAGAGCAGGCGACACCGTGATTGATAGTTCTGTCCGGGGAAAATTGACCAAATTAGCCGAAGCAATGAATTCCTAGAAAATCTGGGAATGAGGGAAAAAGCATGCAACAACTGAATCCATCAGAAATCAGTGAAATTATTAAGCAGCGAATTGATAATCTCGATGTTTCCGTGCAATCCAAAAACGAAGGCACGATCGTCAGCGTATCCGACGGTATTATCCGTATTCATGGTCTCGCCGACGTCATGTATGGCGAGATGATCGAATTCGGTGGCGGCATCTTCGGAATGGCGTTGAACCTGGAAAGAGACTCAGTTGGTGCCGTTGTTCTCGGCGACTACAAAACGCTGGCGGAAGGTCAAACCTGTCGCTGCACCAAGCGCATTCTGGAAGTGCCGGTTGGTCCGGAACTCGAAGGCCGCGTTGTGGACGCACTGGGCAAGCCAATCGATGGCAAGGGCCCGATCAATGCCAAGCACAGCTCTCCTGTTGAAAAAGTGGCCCCTGGTGTAATCGCCCGTCAATCCGTTGACCAGCCAGTACAAACTGGTCTGAAAGCAATCGACGCGATGGTTCCTATCGGTCGTGGCCAGCGCGAGTTGATCATTGGTGACCGTCAGGTCGGCAAGACTGCAGTAGCCGTCGATGCCATCATCAACCAGAAAGGCAAGAACGTTAAATGTATCTACGTGGCAGTGGGCCAGAAGCAGTCCTCTATCGCCAACGTAGTATCCAAGCTGGAAGAACACGGCGCGATGGAATACACCATCGTAGTAGCTGCCAGCGCCTCTGACCCCGCCTCCATGCAGTTCATCGCTCCTTACGCGGGCTGCTCAATGGGTGAGTATTACCGTGACCGTGGCGAAGACGCCCTGATCATTTACGACGACTTGACTAAACAAGCATGGGCCTATCGTCAGATCTCCCTGCTACTGCGTCGTCCGCCAGGTCGTGAAGCCTACCCAGGCGACGTGTTCTATTTGCACTCCCGTCTGCTGGAGCGCGCATCACGCGTGAACGCTGATTATGTTGAGAAGTTCACCAATGGTGAAGTGAAGGGCAAGACCGGTTCTTTGACCGCGCTACCAATCATCGAAACTCAGGCCGGTGACGTTTCCGCGTTCGTTCCGACCAACGTGATCTCCATCACCGACGGTCAGATCTTCCTGGAAAGCAACCTGTTCAACTCTGGTATCCGTCCTGCGATTAACGCCGGTCTGTCGGTATCCCGAGTCGGTGGTGCGGCACAGACCAAGATCATCAAGAAGCTCGGTGGCGGTATCCGTCTGGCACTCGCGCAGTATCGTGACCTTGCGGCCTTCGCCCAGTTCGCGTCAGACCTGGACGAGTTCACTCGTGCGCAGTTGGAACACGGTCAGCGCGTTACCGAGCTGATGAAGCAATCACAGTACTCCCCGCTGTCAGTCGCGGAGATGGCACTGGTGCTGTTCGCAGCCAACGAAGGCTTCCTGAAGGATGTCGAGCTGAAGCAGGTGGTGGCATTCGAACGCGCCCTGTTGTCTTACGCCAACGCCGAGTGTTCAGCGCTGCTGGCTAAGATCAACGAGAAAGGCGATTACAACGACGACATCGCTGCACAGCTGCGAGCTTCTCTCCAGAAGTTCAAAGCTACACAGACCTGGTAACTGATAAAGAACGGTGAGATATGGCTGTCGGCAAAGAGATTAGAACCAAGATCTCCAGCATCAAGAACACGGCGAAGATTACCAGTGCAATGGAGATGGTTGCGGCCAGCAAGATGCGCAAGGCCCAGAACCGCATGTCACTTGGTAAGCCTTATGCGTCGCGCATGAGAGAGGTTATCGGGCATGTAGCTAACGCGACGCCTGAGTACCACCATGTTTATTTCAGCAACAGGGCGGTCAAGCGGGTTGGCTACATCGTCGTATCCTCGGATCGTGGTTTGTGTGGCGGCCTGAACATCAACACCTTCAAGGCAACGATGAAGGCGATGATGGGATGGAAAGAACAAAACGTCGGTATCGACATTGGTGTGATCGGAGCCAAAGCGGCGTCCTTCTTCAACAACTACGGCGGCAATGTGGTTGCCTCCGTACGCGGCATCGGTGATGCCCCGAAAGTGGAAGACGTGATTGGCGCCGTGAAGGTGATGCTGGACAAGTTTGCAGCCGGTGATATTGACCGCCTGTATATAGTCAGCAACACCTTTGTAAACACCATGACTCAGACGCCCGTGGTCGCACAGTTGCTGCCTCTGGAGGCATCCGACAACAAAGCGTTCAAGCACCACTGGGACTACATCTACGAGCCGGAAGCCCAACAGCTTCTCGATTCCCTCCTTGTCCGTTACATCGAATCACAGGTGTATCAGGCTGTAGTGGAGAATATCGCCTGCGAGCAGGCGGCCAGGATGATGGCAATGAAAAATGCCACGGAGAATGCCGGTGATTTGATCAAAGACCTGGGCTTGATTTACAACAAAGCCAGACAGGCATCGATCACGCAGGAACTGTCCGAGATCGTCGGTGGCGCGGCCGCAGTCTGACAAGACCGCAGGTCGGCGCCGCAAGGCGCAAAGATTGGCAAACAGACATTCAGAAAGAATCCGGAATTTAGTAATTAAGAGGAACCGAACATGAGTAGCGGTCGTATCGTTCAAATTATTGGCGCGGTGATTGACGTGCAATTCCCCAGGGAATCTGTCCCTAAGGTTTATGACGCACTGCAGGTCGAAGGTAAGGAAACAACGCTTGAAGTGCAGCAGCAGCTGGGCGACGGCGTGGTTCGTACCATTGCGATGGGCAGTACAGAAGGTCTGTCCAGGGGACTGAATGTCACCGACTCAGGCGCACCGATCTCTGTCCCGGTTGGTCTGGAAACACTCGGCCGCATCATGGATGTTCTCGGCAACCCAATCGACGAGCGTGGCGCTATTGGTGAAAAGGAGCGTATGCCCATTCACCGCAAGGCACCAGCCTACGAAGAATTGTCAGCCTCCAACGAGCTGCTGGAAACTGGTATCAAGGTAATCGACCTGGTCTGCCCCTTCGCAAAAGGCGGTAAAGTGGGCCTGTTCGGTGGTGCCGGTGTGGGCAAGACCGTGAACATGATGGAACTGATCAACAACATCGCGAAGGCACACTCCGGTCTGTCGGTATTCGCCGGTGTGGGTGAGCGTACTCGTGAAGGTAACGACTTCTATCACGAAATGGCAGACTCCAAAGTAATCGATCTGGACAACCTGACCAACTCCAAAGTGGCGATGGTGTACGGCCAGATGAACGAGCCGCCCGGCAACCGTCTGCGTGTAGCGCTGACCGGTCTGACCATGGCCGAGAAATTCCGTGACGAAGGCCGTGACGTACTCTTCTTCGTCGACAACATCTACCGTTACACACTGGCCGGTACCGAAGTATCAGCACTGCTGGGCCGTATGCCTTCAGCGGTGGGATACCAGCCAACACTGGCGGAAGAGATGGGCGTTCTGCAAGAGCGTATTACGTCTACCAAGACTGGCTCGATCACGTCGATCCAAGCCGTATACGTGCCTGCGGACGACTTGACCGACCCGTCACCTGCCACCACCTTCGCGCACCTTGACGCAACAGTGGTGCTGTCCCGTGCGATCGCTGAACAGGGTATCTACCCTGCTATCGACCCGCTGGACTCTACCTCACGTCAGCTGGACCCGCTGGTAATC
The DNA here is from genome assembly GCA_040384465.1 of Pseudomonadota bacterium. Lineage (GTDB taxonomy): Bacteria > Pseudomonadota > Gammaproteobacteria > Pseudomonadales > Pseudohongiellaceae > UBA5078. Next base: position 115,541 of record JAZKJF010000002.1, read on the forward strand.
GGTCAGGAACACTACGACGTCGCTCGTGGCGTGCAGTCTGTTCTGCAGCGCTACAAAGAACTGAAAGACATCATCGCGATTCTGGGTATGGACGAACTGTCAGAAGGCGACAAGCTGATCGTGTCTCGTGCGCGTAAGATTCAGCGCTTCCTGTCACAGCCGTTCTTCGTGGCCGAGGTGTTCACCAACACCCCAGGCAAATACGTACCACTGAAAGACACGATCGCAGGGTTCAAAGGCCTTCTGGCTGGTGATTACGACCATATCCCAGAGCAGGCTTTCAACATGGTAGGCAGCATCGACGAAGCTGTTGCCAAAGCCAAGAACCTGTAAGAAGAACCGGTAAACAGAGAGCTACGCCATGGCTATGACAATGCATTGTGACATCGTAAGCGCAGAGGAAAAGATATTTGCCGGGCTGGTAGAACTGGTCGTGGCAACTGGAACCCTCGGTGACCTCGGTGTTACCCCCGGCCACGCGCCACTGCTGACCGCCCTGATTCCAGGCCCGGTCAGACTGGTGATGCAGGATGGGTCAGAGCAAGTGTTCTACGTATCAGGCGGATTCCTCGAAGTGCAGAGTGGCGTCGTCAGCATTCTGGCCGACACCGCGCTGCGCGCCGATGACGTGAATGAAGCGGCTGCTCTGCAGGCGATTCAGGACGCCAACGACGCGATTGCCAACAAGGACGCCGAGTTCGAGTACTCACGTGCCGCAGCCCAGTTGGCTGAGGCCGTCGCTCAGCTGCGAGCACTGAAGCAGCTGAGAAAATAGCTTTTACATTCGCGGTAAAACCTATTAAAAAGGGTGGCTGATGCCACCCTTTTTTTTCGGGCGGAGAAACAGCCCGCTGGAATCGAAACATAAATCAAGAAGTCCGATCATTGTCCTCCCGGTACCAATCACTATGAGTCAACAGCCCCACACCACGCTTGAAGTTGTCATCCTTGCAGCCGGTAAAGGCACGCGCATGTATTCCGACACCCCCAAAGTGCTGCACCGCATTGCGGGCAAAGCCATGTTGCAGCATGTGGTGGAAAGCGCGCAACGTCTGCTGGCGGGTCGTATCCACCTGGTTGTTGGCTTCGAAGGTCAGAAGATTCGCGATGCGTTGGTGGGGCAGGATCTGCTCTGGGTCAATCAGGATCAGCAACTAGGCACCGGTCATGCGGTGATGCAGGCACTGCCTGCCATCGACGACGACAGCACGATCCTGGTGCTGTACGGGGATGTGCCGCTCATCAGTGCCGACACCCTCGCCAAACTGATTGCGAAAACTGCTGATGGTGCGCTGGCCGTATTAACGTTGATCAGCCCCGACCCCACCGGTCTGGGCCGTATCATTCGTGATGCCAAAGGGCTCCCTGTGGCGATTGTTGAGGAGAAAGACGCCAGCCCGGAGCAAAAGCTCATCAAAGAAACCAACAGTGGAATTCTCGCTGGCCCTGCGCGGCAGATGCGGCATTGGATCAGCCAGTTGCAGACCAACAACGCACAGGGTGAATACTACCTGACCGATGTGATCGAGATGGCGGTAGCCGATGGCGCGCATGTCACAACCCTGACAGTAGAAGATCCGATGGAAGTGCAGGGCGTGAACAATCGCCTGCAGCTTGCGGAGTTGGAGCGTCACTATCAGCAACTGCGTGCACGCGAGCTGTTGCTCAGCGGTGTAACACTCGCTGATCCCGCCCGCTTCGATCTGCGCGGAGAATTGCACTGCGGCAAAGATGTCGAAATCGATATCAACGTCATCATCGAAGGCAAAGTGATGCTCGGCAATCGCGTCGTCATCGGGCCGAATGTGTACATCAAGAACGCCACCATCGGCGACGACACGCACATCCTCGCGAACTCCCATCTTGATCATGTCGAGATTGCGGATAAGTGTGCCGTTGGGCCCTACGCTCGTCTTCGTCCGGGCACTGTGCTGAACACCGGTTCAAAAATTGGTAACTTCGTAGAGACCAAAAAAGCGAAAATTGGAGCAGGTTCCAAGGTAAATCACCTGAGTTACATCGGAGATGCCACGTTAGGCAAGAATGTTAACGTCGGTGCTGGTACGATCACTTGTAACTACGACGGCGTCAACAAATTTGAGACGCATATCGATGATGGTGTGTTCGTCGGCTCAAACACCGCAATCGTTGCCCCCGTGACGCTCGGTGAAAATGTCACCATCGGCGCCGGTTCGACCATCACCGGTGACGTACCGAAAGCGAATCTGGCTGTTGCCAGGGGCCGCCAGAGAAACATCGACAATTGGAAGCGCCCAGTTAAAAAATAAGAGCCTGCCCTGTAGGCGACGGCCTCAGCACACCCCTGTATGAGCCTGCCTGCAGGCGACTGATTGTTACCATACAGCAAACCCAAAACAGATTTCAAAAGGAGCAAGACAATGTGTGGAATAGTCGGCGCAGTTGCGCAACGTGATGTATCCCAGATTCTTCTCGAAGGTTTAAAGCGTCTCGAATACCGAGGCTACGATTCCGCTGGCATGGCGCTCATCAGCGCGCAAACCAATCAGATTGATTGCATCAAAGCAATGGGCAAGGTCGAGAAGCTCGATGCCTCGATGAAACAACGACCTTTCGTCGGTCGTGTCGGCATCGCGCACACGCGCTGGGCCACACACGGCGAACCAAGCGAGCGCAACGCCCACCCACACATCTCCGACGATGAAATCGCCGTAGTTCACAACGGCATTATCGAAAACTACCAAACTCTGCGCACCAATCTGCAGGATGTCGGTTATCGATTCTTGTCAGAGACCGACACCGAAGCCGTGGTGCATCTTATTCATCAGGCATGTCAGGACGACAAACTAAGTTTGCTCGACGCAGTAAAGAAAACCGTGAAGCAATTGCACGGTGCCTATGGTCTTTCTGTGATTAGTCGCAGCGAACCCGATAAAATTATTGTTGCGCGCAGTGGCAGTCCTTTGGTGATCGGCGTTGGTATTGGCGAAAACTTTATCGCCTCCGACGCACTCGCTCTCGGGCAGGTCACGGACCGTTTTATGTATTTGGAAGAGGGCGATATCGCGGAGATTACACTTACCTCTGTGCGCATCTGGGACGTCAACGGCAAGCCCGTGCAGCGCAGCGTCACTATGATCACCAGCGAGATTGCTTCGACAGATAAAGGCGAATTCGGCCACTTCATGCTCAAGGAAGTCTACGAGCAGGCACACGTCATCCGCAATACGTTGAATGGCCGTATCAGCGACACTCATGTGCTGGAAGAAGCCTTCGGTGTGAAAGCCAAGGCGATTTTCGACATGACGACCAGTGTGCAGATCGTCGCGTGTGGCACCAGCTTTCACGCCGGCATGGTCACCAAATACTGGCTGGAGAACATCGCTAGAATTCCCTGCCACGTCGACATCGCCAGCGACTATCGCTATCGCAATATCATCGTGCAACCCGGCACCTTGTTCATTAGCATCTCTCAATCCGGCGAGACCGCCGATACGCTCGCCGCACTGCGTTTCGCGAAAGAGGCGAACTACGTGGGCCGTCTGGCAATCTGCAATGTCGCCACCAGTTCGCTCGTGCGTGAGTCGGATTTCTGTCTGATGACCAACGCGGGGCGTGAGATTGGTGTGGCGTCCACCAAGGCTTTTACCACCCAGTTGTGCGCTCTGCTGCTAATGACTCTTGTGGTTGCGCGTCGCCACGGCATGACCGATGCCGCCGAGCAACAGCACGTGCGTGACCTCAACGAGCTGCCTGCGCTGGTCACCAAAACGCTGGAGCTGGACCCGGAAATCCGCACACTTTCCAAGGCGCTGCGTGACAAACAGCACGCGCTGTTTCTGGGACGAGGAATCCAATACCCGGTGGCGAAGGAGGGCGCGCTCAAGCTCAAGGAGATTTCCTACATCCACGCCGAGGCTTATCCTGCAGGCGAACTCAAACACGGACCGCTGGCGTTGGTAGATGAAAAAATGCCGGTGATCGCCACAGTTCCTAACGATGACTTGCTGGCGAAAGTGAAAGGCAACCTGATGGAAGTCAGTGCGCGCGGCGGGAAGTTGTTCCTGTTCGCCGACGAGAAGGCCGGTTTCGAAAATGACCGCAACTGCAAGGTGGTGCACATGCCGAGCGTGCCGGATGTGCTCACGCCGATTATCTACACCATTCCGCTGCAGTTGCTGTCCTACCACGTCGCCATTCTCAAAGGCACGGATGTGGACCAGCCGCGTAACCTGGCGAAGTCGGTGACGGTGGAATAACCCTGTACGAGCCTGCCCTGCAGGCGACCGGCAGCTGCAGGGCAATCTTGAAACGTCGCCTGCAGGCAGGCTCATACAGACTCACCTCACTCCGCAAATAAAACACTCGTGCGCCCATTGCGTGGGGCGCTTGAGGACTCACGAATCACAATCTCCACGTCCTGCCCCAAGCGATTGAGACAGTCGAGCATTTTGGTTTCGCTGATTCCCCGGAACTGGCCCCGCAGCATGCCGGACAACTTTGGTTGCGGCATCCCGAGTATTTCCGAAGCACTGGCCTGGGTCATTCTGGCGCTCTTGATGATTTGTGCAATCCTGCCAGCGAGGCGCGCTTTTATCTGCATTTCGGCGGCGTCTGGATGACCAAGATCGTCATAGACATTGCCGCTGCTGATTTCAATACTGTTCATTGCGTACCTCCTGCAGCGTGAGCCTGCGCAGCGCTCAGTCTTGCGTGAATTAGCTCAATGTCGCGTTTTGGCGTTTTCATCCCGCGAGTCGATTTCTTATGGAAACAGTGCAGGACATAAACCGCATCGCCAACGATGAGTGTGTACACAGCCCTGTAAGCGTTGCCCATGAAAGCCTCCACGATCTCAAGTACACCCGCACCTCCGAACCCTTTCAGTGGCTTCGACTGCACGTGTTTTTCGCCATTCTGGGCAAGGTGCAGCGCGTAGCCAAAAACATCTTGAACATCCTCGGGCATGGCTTTCAGATCGCGCTTTGAGGTTCCAACCCAGAAGAGAGGCTTTGTGAATTCGTCCATGAAATTATACCTATATGGGTATTAAGGCAAGGCCATTGAGCTTCCTGCTCGATGGCGTAGTCAGTTCAAGTATAGGGGGAGTTTTGAATACCTTGTACGAGCCTGCCCTGCAGGCGACCGGCGGCTGCAGGGCGATCTGGAAAAGTCGCCTGCAGGGCATTTATGCCCTTTGGGTAGGCTCATACAGAGAGTGAGGGAGTACAGAGGGGGGTTAAGTCTTGTACGTCCGCAGCGAACGCAGGCTCTTGTTCATCCGCTTCAGGTGATCCTTCAGCAGTTCCTTGCGATGTCGCGCCACGCCCATCGCCAACACGTCGATCACCAGCAGGTGAGCGATGCGCGAGGATACAGGCGTGAAGGCATGCTGGTCTTCTTCCACGTTCACGTAGATGGGAATGCTGCACAACTCACTCAGCGGCGTGCCCTGCGGCGCCAGACCAATCACCGTTGCACCGGCCTCCAGCGCCAGCGTCACGCTCTGAATCAGCGCCTTGGTGCGGCCTGACTGCGATATCGCCACCACCACATCCTTCGCGCCAAGCGAAATCGCCGACATCAGCTGAATGTGGGGGTCCGTGTACGCGGCCGTAGAGAGTTGCAGACGGAAGAATTTGTGCTGTGCATCCGCCGCCACCGAACCCGACGCCCCGAAGCCGTAGAACTCCACGCGGCTGGCATGACACAGCGTATCGATTGCTTTCTCAAGCACTGCGGGGTCCAACTGATCGCGCACCGCTAGTAGCGAGCCGATGGTGGATTCGAACACCTTGTTGCTCAGGTCTGCGGCGGTATCGGTGTCGTCCACCGAGAATTGAGAGTAACTCGCGGCTGCCCCCAGGTGCTGGGCCAGCTGCAGCTTGAAAGACTGGAAACCATCGAAGCCCAGTGCGCGGCAGAAGCGCAGCACCGTCGGTTCACTCACCTCGGCAGCCGAGGCCACATCCACAATCCGCATGTTGATGACGGCGGTGGCGTGGTCGAGAATGAAATCGGCCACCCTGCGCTCGGACTTGCGCAGCGCGTCATGGTGTTCCTTGATCTTGTTGATCGGATTATGCGGTTCCACGCGGAGTTTCCCTGATTCGAAGCAGTCCGCAATATAGCAGGAAATACAGAGGTTTAACTACCGGGCAGCAGCGCCAGCGCCTCTTTCTCGATCGCCATCATTACCCGGCACCAATCCTCCATGCACGCGTCACCCACGCCGCTCTGAACCCGCGCGAAGACGTCGCGCTGCATTCCCGAAATCTGGTCCTCCAGCTTCGTGCCTTCGGTGCTGAGAGTGAGGCACTTGCGCCGTGCGTCCACCGCATCGGCCCGGGTCAGCACAAGCGCCTGTTGCAACAGCGGCTGCAGCGTTTTGTGCAGCGCTTGCGTGGTCACTGTAAGGTGCGCGGCCAGATCTCCCACCGAAAGCTCGCCCTCGCGCCGGATCATGAACAGGGCACGGTGATGCGCGCGCCCCAGCCCATACTGTGCCAGCACGGTGTCGGGCCCGCGCACCAACTCGCGAAACGCGCGGTGCATCAAGGTCAAATAGCGATCCAGTTCTGCTTCGGTCATGGCTCTTCCTCCGCTCGACACGTCTGGCCAAGCATTCGACGTCACAATACATCAAGCATGTTGATCTAAATTGCGCGGCAGATATATATTAACCAGGTTGATGTAAATCGAGGAGTTGCCCATGTCCGTATTCCGAAGAATTGCTTACTGTCTTTTTTCCATCTTGATTGGAGGAGCCGCCATGACCACCCATGCCGCAGAACAGCACACGTTCACGCAACCCATCACCCAGGCATTCGCTGATGACTTCGCCCACGAGTGGGTCGCCGCCTGGAACAGCCACGATATCGAACGCATCCTCTCCCACTACAGCGACGATTTCGAGATGGCATCCCCGCTGATCGCTCAGCGGGGGTTCAGTGCCACAGGAAGCCTGCAGGGCAAAGAGGCCGTTCGCGCCTACTGGACGCCAGCCGTCGGTCCGGGCTCCACGCTGCAGTTTGAACTCATTCAGGCGCTGGTCTCGGTGGACAGCATCGCCATTCACTACCGCTCCGGTAGCCGCCTCTGCGTGGAGGTCGTGCGCTTCAACGCGCAAGGCATGGTCACCGCTGGCGCCGCCCACTACTACCCGGCCATCGAATAAGTTGATAACCCGCCGCGCGATGCCCAGAATGCCTGTACGAGCCTACCCAAGGGTATAAATGCCCTGCAGGCGACCAAAGCACTCACACCACCGCGCATGGGCTCAACATTGCCAACACCCTACGAATTCCACTTCCACCCTACCATCGCCGCCATCAGCGCCGATCTCTGGAACGGCCTGGCCAACGCCAATCCCAACACCGCCAACCCCTTCCTGCGCCATGAATTCCTGCTGGCGCTGGAACAAAGCGGCAGCGCCTGCGCCGACACGGGCTGGCAACCGCACCACCTCGTCGTGACGCAAAGTGGCCGTCCCATCGCTGCCATGCCCCTCTACATCAAGAGCCACTCCTATGGCGAATACGTCTTCGACTGGTCCTGGGCCGACGCCTACCGACAGCACGGCGAGCGCTACTACCCCAAACTGGTGACATCCGTCCCCTTCACCCCCAGCACCGGACCACGTCTGCTCATTGCCGAAGGCGAGGACTACGCACACATCACCCGCGCCATCGCCCAGGCCGTCATCGCAGAAGCCAGACGCATCGGCGCCAGCACCTGGCACGTCCTCTTCCCCGGCCAGCAGCAAAGCGACCACCTCACCAAAGCCGGCCTGCGCCCGCGCATCGCCTGCCAGTTCCACTGGTACAACCGAGGCTACAAAACCTTCAACGACTTCCTCGCCACCTTCAACTCCCGCAAGCGGAAGAACCTGCGTAAGGAACGCGACGCCGTCCACAGCGCCGGTATCCAGTTCACACGTTTCCGCGGAAACGCCATCACGCCAGCCATGTGGCAACAGTTCTACCACTTCTACCAGAACACCTACCAGATCCGCGGCCAGCAGGGCTACCTCACCCAGGCATTCTTCCAGCGGCTGAGTGACGTGATGCCCGACAACCTCCTGCTCGTCGTCGCCACCCTCCACGCGCGCCCCATCGCCGCGGCGCTCAGCTTCCGCGATTCCGAGAAGCTCTATGGACGTTACTGGGGATGTCTGGAGGAGTATCAGTTTCTGCATTTTGAAACGTGCTACTACCAGGGCATCGAGTACGCCATAGAAGAGGGGTTGCAGAGTTTCGATTCAGGGGCGCAGGGGGAGCACAAGATTCAGCGGGGATTTGAGCCGATCATTACGCATTCAAATCATTGGATTGCGGATGCGCGGTTTGATGTGGCGATTGGGGAGTTTTTGGAGAGGGAGGGGGAGTACATCAGGGAGTATAGGGTTGAGGCGGAGGGAGGGTTGCCGTTTAGGGGAAGTTAGAGCGAAGAAATGCCATTTACATCGAGCGAGCAGGGTCCCATCCATGCTGTATTGATCGCAGGTTAAGAGACTGTCTTTTACCGAGAATTCAGAATAGACTCCCGTCAGATCAGAGACATGCTGCTCTACCCGCTATCGCATCGTCAATTCAGTAAAAATACCCAAGGAAAATTGATGGAACTAATAAATTTGATTAGCCATATAGCAATCTTCCTATTAGGTGGAGCAGTCGGGAGTCTAATTACCGTTAAGGTAACTACACGAAAAACAATACAAACCAACATTTCCGTTGGCAAAGGAGATGTAGTGGGCGGCGATAAGAGCGGCTGACAGAGAAATCCATGTCGAACAAAACAATTCAAAGCGACATTGCCGTTGAAAATGGTGATGTAGTGGGAGGTAATAAGTACTCTCCTACCTATGTCTTTGCAGGGCCCGTGTCGCCAATCACTCACCTATCGATTGAGTATGAGAAGGAGATTGGGCGTTCTTCGCCCGGCGTCTCCCAGTTCTTGCCTGAGCTGAAACATTATATGAGCGCAGTGACCTCCAGCCAGGTCCAAGGTCTAGAACAAAAATTGTTGAATGCAAACCGAAACGGTCAGATGGTAGACGCATCTCGACAAAAAGAATTGTTCGCAAAGCAGTTGCATAAGCACGCGACTAGCCAAGCTGCCCAGAGAATATTTCTGTATCTGTTAGGAGAGTTGTTACAAAGATTTCGCGTGTACGCTAAACCCATAATTGAGGAAGAGGCGCCAACATGTGAAATTGATCGAATTGTATTCGAAAAGGTGATTTCTCCCGCGCTTCAAAGTCTTGATCGAAACGTCCTTGATTTATACCACGACGAGATTTGGGGAATGGTCTATTATTTAACAGGGAATTGCCACATACGCTGGAGCAAGGAATGCTGACATATCATCCGTCGCTGGACGCTTATCATTGTTTTTTCCGCATGATCTATTTTCTAAGTAGAGCCGAAAACACCGCTTTTGAGATCGACAAGATGCGCATAATCGATTTCTATTTGAGCTCTCCAGCCGCTCTAAAATATTTTAAATTCCCAATGGAGCTGAAAAATAGAAGAAAGATATTTAGCGATAAAGTGAATGAGTACAACAAAATTCCTAATCAGCAGTCCTTGTTCTTTGAAATGCAACACATACATAAAGCGGTATTTGACATGCTCGCATCGATTGGGCTGATTGACAGCGAAATGCTAAAGAAAGGCAGCGTCTATCTATTGCGAGATCATTTAACGAACGAGATATCCCAGGTAATTGAGAACAGCTCAAGTATCGACCAAGACATCAGTGAACTTGCTATTAAAGACCTCGCGCAAATTCCTCTTCTTGGCGTGAACGGGCTAAAGGATCGCAGCGGATTGATGGATCATAGATATGACTTGGTATAAACCCACATTAATACTGACGCGGCTGCTCATAACAAAATCTGGCGGTGCAGTCTATGACGAAAAGTATCACTACGGATTAAACGTCATTCGAGGGAGCAATAGTTCAGGTAAAACTACTATCTCGCGAGCGATAGTTTACGCTTTAGGTGGCGATATAAAGCAATGGACACCAGAACTTTTAAGTTGCGACTTTGTAATTGCTGAAGTAAGTATTAATCGAGAATTTGTAACTCTTCGTCGAGCCGTTGATGATGAAAAGCGAAGTCCCATGGAAATTTATTGGGGGAGTTACATAGAGGCATCCAATGCGTCACCAGCAAGTTGGGAAAGATACCCATATGCAAACTACGAAAATAAGAAAGGGTTCTCGAAAGTCCTGTTTGAGGCACTGGAGCTTCCAGAAGTAAAGGGATACCAAGAAAGCAATGTCACTATGCATCAAGTGCTTAGGCTTATGTATGGAGATCAATCTTCACCAGCAACAAAGATACTTGGAACTGAAGACTTTGACTCCACTATAACCAGAGAATCAATTGGCGATCTCCTCTGCGGCATCTACAGCGATGCCCTTTTTAATGCTCGCACAAGACTGAAGATTGTAGATGCCCAAGTGAGCTCGGTAGTTTCGAATCTAAAGAACCTTTATCGAATCTTAGGCAAAGAAAATACAGATATTAAGAGCTTGAATATAGAAGCAGAGATAGATTTAACAAGAAATCAGATCGAAGATGCCAAGAACGAAAATGACAAAATAAAGGCTACAGGGTATATCCAAGAATCAAATGAGCAAACAAAAAAAATCCGCGATGCCCTTCAAAAAAGTAAGATTGCCTTATACACCATGCAAGAGAGGAATTTGCATCTTACGTTTGATATTTCAGACTCAGAGATTTTTATTAATGAGCTTCAGAATAAAGTCAAAGGACTGAATGACTCGATAGCAGTAGCAACCGTCATTAACACCTTCTCGTACAAGAATTGTCCTGCTTGCTACACGGACTTATCCAATCTCAAAAGAATTCAAGATGAATGTAGTCTCTGCGGCACTCAACTAGAGAAAGAAACTTCGGCAATCAATTTTCATAAGATTCGCAATGAAATTGAAATGCAAATCAAAGAAAGCCGTAAACTATTAGAGCATAAGAAGGAGGAAGCTCGCGAGTTAAAGGGCGCTATACGTGTACTCACAAATGAAACTAAGAGTTTAGACTACCAATACCGCGAAATCGCTACAGATATTGCATCCGATAAACAGAAAAAACTGCAGGAAAACTATAAAAAAATTGGTTACCTTGAAAGATCAATCGAGGACTTGGAAAAGACCCGAGGCATTATCGAGCAAATAAAGGAGGTTGCAGATCTAAGAGACCGCCTTAATCACGAGAAGTCAGAGTTACATGACTTCATTGATCAGAACGAATTGAAGCAAGACGCAAGACGCAGGGAAATTGCGCTTAAGATTTCAGAAGCCGTCGTTGGTCTTCTTAGACAAGACCTTTCAAGGCAAGACCAATTCTCTGCAGCAGAAACCGTTCAATTTGATTTTGGGGCCAATTCGGTGTCTGTTGACGGTGAAACAACTTTTTCAGAAAGTTCAACAGTTTTTCTCAAGAACGCCTTTCTACTTGGGTTGCTCGCAGTTTCGGCGAGAGATGAACGACTAAGATTTCCCAGATTTTTATTGCTGGACGGGATAGAAAATGGAGGCATGGAAAGAGAGCGTAGTCATAATCTTCAGAGAGTAATACTAGCCTTGTCTGACAGTCTTGAAGTAGACCATCAAATTATAATAACCACTGCAGAAGTTTCCCCTGATATCGAGAAATCTGCCGCTCCTGTAGGGGATTTCTATACTTCAGCGAATCGATCATTGAAGTTTGCGCGAGTTTAAAGCCAGTAAGATTTTCCGAGCATAAGAAAGGTCATTTTTGCACAATAGATGAGATGACACCTATCTTGATAATTTCGATTGGTCACTTGTTCAGGGTGGCGGCGAGGAGTGTGTGAGATGAATATGTTCGTAAAATTATCTTGAATGCGGACCAAGCGTATAAACTGCTTAAAAAGCTAGCTGAAGAAAATCCTATTGAAAAACAAGGGGATAGGAAAAATACATCCTATATTGCCGTTAAATCCTAGCGGTTTTATACGCCTTTTATGCGCCTTTTGTGCAAAGAACACGATAGCAAACGGTAGAAACCGCTAGCAGGCAAAGTGATCGTGCTAGAGGAAAGTCAGAAGCGTCGCAAAAGTTAAGTGCTATCCACTGTGCATTGGGTCGTCAAGAGAGAGTCGGCGTCCACGCCTGAGCAAGTGGTGCGCCGCACAGTTCTCGCCGCAAAGGTGGATTAGGATGCTCTGGAGCTGAGCCTCCTCAGCGCCTAACACCCAAGCAAAAGTGAGCAAGCATGAAACTTTCTAAATTTATAACCCGTTATGTCCTCGTCCTCCTTGCAGGCGGGCTAGTGATGTCCGGCCAGCTTATGGCTGCCAGCGCGGGCAATGGCAATCAGGGTAATGATGATAAGAACAACAAGTCGGATCGCAACGACAGTCGAAAGCACTTTGACGACAGTCACAAAATCGCTGTGCGCGACTACTTCAGAGAAGAAAGCCGTCAAGGTCGATGCCCGCCCGGTCTGGCGAAGAAGAACAATGGCTGCAATCCCCCCGGTCAGGTCAAGCGCTGGCAGCTAGGCCAGCCGTTGCAGCGGGAAATTACTTACCACGCGTTGCCCATTGAGTTGATCAATTTGCTGGGTCGCCCGCAACCGGGTTATCACTACGGCATGGTGGACTCGGACATTCTGTTGCTCATCGATGGAACAGAAATGGTGTTTGATGCAATCATGAATCTCGGGCAGTAGAGCAATCCTCCGTAAGGTCAGGGCGCACGCTAGTAGAATCCCCTACGAAAAATGCAACCCACCAACCCTGACCCACGGAAGCACACTAAACCCATAGTCAATCCTCTCCGCGCTTACTCTACTCACGCAATATTTCCCGAGATTCCTATCAATCATCAGCATCAGTGATTTGTGCTGTCATGAATTTTTCGTCCTGTGTATCCTTTCAGCGGAAGAAGTAGGGCAACAACGTTAAGGGAAGAGTACAAGGCGCTCACATGGTCCGTTGACGTTTCATCATTTTCCGATCAAAACATTCTAGAAGAAGACAAGGGGGCACTGTGATTTTAGAAGTGGCAATCTTGGATTTAAGGCCTGGCGTGGAGGCCGATTTTGAAAACGCTTTCGGGCTTGCGCAGAAAATCATCTCCAGCATGCCCGGATACATTTCGCACGAATTACAGCACTGCCTGGAGAAAACCAACCGCTACATTCTGCTGGTCAATTGGGAAACGCTGGAGCATCACACCGTTGGTTTTCGTGAGTCGCCTCAGTACCAGGAATGGCGTTCCCTGCTACACCATTTTTACGATCCTTTCCCGGTGGTTCAGCACTATGAGTCGGTATTCAACAGTGCGATTTCGGGACGTGTTGATTGATGGGTCCTTAATGGAGTTCTACAAAAAGCGACAATCGGTTTGTGGTGCTATTCTTTCAGTACTGTAGAAATTTATGGATATGCCTTGAATGATGTAGAGACACTGGAATCATGAAAACTGAACTCATACATAGTCTGACCGATACTTTTGAAGGGCACGCCCAACAAACTGAAGGCGGTATCGAATACTGGCTGGCCCGCGACCTGCAGTATCTTTTGGGCTACAGCAAGTGGGATAACTTTGTCGGCGTCATATCCAAGGCCAAAACGTCTTGCGAAGTCTCTGGCTACAAGGCGCCCGATCATTTTGCCGACGTCGGCAAAACGATCCAGATGCCCAAAGGCGCAACTAAAGAAGTCCCCGATATCATGCTCACCCGCTACGCCTGCTACCTGGTTGCGCAGAACGGTGATCCCAAGAAGCCAGAAATCGCCTTTGCCCAAACCTACTTCGCCATTCAGACCCGTCGCGCTGAACTGATCGAGCAGCGCTTGTTGGAAGCAGAACGTGTCAGCGCGCGCAAGAAGCTCAGTGCCACCGAAAAAGAACTCTCTGATGTCATCTTCGAGCAGACCGGCGGCACCGAGAGCTTCGCACTCATCCGCAGCAAGGGCGACCATGCACTGTTCAACAAGAACACCCAGGCCATGAAGGCGCAGTGGAAAGTGCCGGGCAGCCGCCCGTTGGCAGACTTTGCACCGACCATCATTCTCAAGGCCAAAGACTTCGCCGCTGAAGAATCCTGATGCGCTGACGTTGGATGACTAATGAAAACACAATACTTCACAGCCACCAGCCTCGACGGTTTCATCGCCACTGAGGATGACTCACTCGACTGGCTGTTTCCGCTTGGTGATTTGAATAACTCCAGCTATCCGGAATTCATTGCGAATGTGGGTGCGTTGGTAATGGGATCAGCCACTTACGAGTGGATGATGCGCAACTCGGAATTGGTTGCTGCTACTACGGGTGAGGCCTGGCCGTATACCCAACCAACGTGGGTATTCACCAGTCGCAAGCTTCCAGTAATCGAAGGCGCGGACATCCACTTTGTGAGTGGCGATGTGCAACACGTCCACGCTGAAATGCGAGCAGCGGCGGGTAGCAGGAACATCTGGGTGGTGGGCGGTGGAGATCTTGCTGGCCAGTTCTACGATGCCGGTTTGTTGGACGAGCTGATCCTCCAGGTAGGTTCGGCCACTCTCGGCAAAGGCAAACCACTTTTTCCCCGCAGAGTGCTGAGCCCGACTCTGCGCCTGATGTCTGTTCAGCAGATGGGGGTGGGGATGGTTGAGTTGCGCTATGAAGTGCACAATGCCGGATAACCACACAATCACAACCAAGGATTTCGGAATGACAACCCTGAAACGCACAACCCTGCACCTGCTCCTTCTGACCCTCGCCATTTTCACCTGGCCCACCATCGTCACAGCCCAGGACTACGTCGAATGGAGCACTGAGACACGCACCTCGCTAGGCTTTCGCGTCAATGCAGCATCGATCACTCCTCTACTCCCCGAAGAGTGGAGCGTTGCCACCATCGCAGACTCACCGGGCCTGGTGAATCTTTCGGTCACGTTCATGGATCGCCATCTGGTGCTGGACGCGCAAGGCCAACCAGTACGCACCGGCACGAGCCGTTACATGGTGATGTCAGTGCAGGCGCGCAACGCGAACGGTGAGCAGGTTGGCACCATGATCGTGAATGGCATTTCGGCGGAGGGCCCTGGGGCGTACGAGGTGTATCAACAGGCCGTCGTTGCCGAGGTGGAGCGTACTACCACCGGGCAGGGCGAGGAGAGTGGGCTCTCGGAAGAGACATGGCAGCTGGCGGCAGAAAGTGGCGACAGCGTGACGTTGAATCTGCGCTATCGCAAGGCAGCGGCTGTGAGGCGACAATCCGAAGTCGTTATTCGCTCCGGCAGCCGGCCCGAGTTTACGCGCACTTATCACATCGATCAGGCGTCCGATGTGCTGGGCCTTCCCGATGCCCCCGACAGCCGGATCGAGCAGCTGTCGTTCACCGTGGCTGGGCCGCTGTTCTCGCAGATATTCGATGGCACGGAGGTACTGACGGGTGTAACGGCAATTCCTTGGTATAGCCGCGAGATTTTTATTCCGTAAGGACATCAGAATGAACGTCTTCCCTCGCGCACTCTTCATCTCCCACGGCGGCGGCCCCATGCCGTTGCTCGGAGACCCGGGTCATCGCCAGATGGTGGCGTGTCTGCAAGGCATCGCGGCGAGCATCCCCAAGCCCGACGCAATCCTCGTCATCAGCGCCCATTGGGAGGAGCAGATTCCAACCATCACATCGGGCAGCAAACCCGCGCTGATTTACGATTACTACGGCTTTCCACCAGAGTCATACGAGATTCAATATCCGTGTCCCGGCGATCCAGCGCTGGCGCGTGAAGTTCAGCGATTGTTGGAAAGTGGTGGAATCGATGCGTCGCTGGATGAGGCGCGAGGGCTCGATCACGGTGTGTTCATCCCGTTGAAGATCATGTATCCAGAAGCTGACATTCCCTGCGTGCAATTGTCTCTGGTAAACACGCTCGATCCGCTCGTTCATATCGAAATGGGGAACGCACTGCGCAGCCTGGCAGAACGGCGAGTTCTGATCATTGGTTCAGGGTTTTCCTTCCACAATCTGAGAGCATTTTTCTCGGCCGATACCGCTGATTCTCGTCAACGCAACGATGCCTTCGAAACGTGGTTGCAGAACACTTGCAGTGATCGCGAACTCCCCGAGCGCGCGAGGCGCGAACAACTAATCCACTGGAGCAAGGCGCCAGGAGCACGCTTCTGTCATCCGCGCGAGGAGCATCTGTTGCCGTTGCATGTGTGTTACGGCGCAGCGCAAACTCCCTGCGCACAGCTGTACGAAGTTGTCGTCATGAACAAGAAGGCGAGTATGTATTTGTGGTGAGGTTACAGGTGGAGTGCGACATTCAAATCAACGAGTCGAGGTAGCAAAGACAGATGCTGCAGGATCTCATCCCCGATGTACGAGACGGCCTCACTCGCAAAGAGCGAGCCGTCCTCTACTGCTTGCGTGAAACGCAGAACGAACTCAATGGCAGGAACGTCCCGACTCTCATGCTGTACGGTCGTGTCGTGGAAAAAGTGGATATGAGTCAGGCGGAGTTCCAGGCAATTCTGACCAGAATGGTCGGGCTGCATGGCACGAGTCCTTCGTCCAAAGGAAAATAAGCTACACCACCACCCGCAACACCATCACCCGCAACGCCTGCGTAAGCTGCTGCAAATGCGCCATGTCCTTGGCTTCGTGCTTGATAGTGAGAGTCGACTTCTGAATGAAATCGGCGAGCTGTGCCAGCGACATGCCGCTGGCTTCGATGTTGCCTACGTAGGGCCGCAAGATATCTTCGATTAGCGCCTGGTAGCGTGCCGACGCTTCAGTGAGTTCTTCCTTGCAAGCATTGTTGAAGCCGCTGACGATGTCATCCGCATCGGGGGACGCGTGGAGAAGCTCGAAGCTTTTCACGGCGGTGTGGTGGATGACGGCGTCCAGTTGTGCGGCGACGTCTGAAGTCTTGGCGCAGTCGGCAATAATGTCGGCCACGTTGCGGTCTGCAAGATAACGGATGCTGCCGCGCAGAAGGTCTTCTTTGCTGGGGAAGCTGGCATAGAGCGTCTGCCGCGAAATCCCGGCTTCCTGGGCGACGTCGCTCATGGTGGTGCGGGCCATGCCATAGCGCAGGATCATGCGAATGGCGGCTTCAACGATATTGATTTCACGAGTTTCCATGGCGATGCATCTTTACAGAAATTGACTATTTGTCAACCTTCGCATATAAGTCACGCCACACGCTATCAACTCGACCACAGTCTCAGGAGGACTCATGGCCTATCAATTAACCATCAACGGACAGATCCACGAAGTGGATGTCGACGGTGACATGCCGCTGCTGTGGGTGGTCCGCGATCACCTGAATTTCACCGGCACCAAGTTCGGCTGCGGTGTTGCCCAGTGTGGCGCCTGCACCATGCAGATCGACGGCGTGGCGCAGCGTACTTGCGTGCTGACCGTTGCCAATGCGGTGGGCAAGAACATCACGACTATCGAAGGTCTACAGTCGCCGCAAGCGCTCGCTCTGCAAGCGGCGTGGGTAGAGCTGCAGGTGCCGCAGTGCGGTTACTGTCAGTCCGGGCAGATCATGTCCGCAACCGCGCTGCTGGAAAAGAACGCCAGCCCGACCGACGCTGATATCGAAGCGGCCATGTCCGGCAACATCTGCCGTTGTGGCACTTACTCACGCATCAAGGCGGGCATCCACATGGCGGCCGCGCAGGTCAAGAACGCAGGGGGAGCCGCATAATGAATCTTCAACGTCTGTTTGGCAGCAAGGCTGGCGATGCCAGCAACTCCGGCAACCTCAGTCGCCGCTCGTTTCTGAAAATCACCGCTGGCGGAACAGCGGGCCTCGTGCTGGGCGTGAACCTGACCGGCTCAGCCGCCGTCGCACAATCGGCAGCAGGAGCAGCCGCAGAAGGTGCGATGGAATTCAACGCCTTCGTCAGCATCACACCGGATAACACCGTGAAGGTGCTGATCAAGCATCTGGAGATGGGGCAGGGCGTCTACACCGGTCTGGCCACCTGCATCGCCGACGAAATGGATGCGGACTGGGCGCAGGTGGTCTGTGAGCATGCGCCGGCCAATACCGAAAAGTACGCCAACCTGCTGATGGGTCAGCAAGGCACCGGCGGCAGCACCGCCATCGCCAACAGCTTCACGCAGATGCGTCAGGCAGGTGCAGCGGCGAAGTCTATGCTGGTCAGCGCAGCCGCTGCTCAGTGGAGCGTGCCTGCGAGTGAAATCAAAGTGTCTCAAGGCGTCGTGTCACACGGTTCGCACTCAGCCACTTTCGGTGAGTTGGCCGTGGCCGCAGCGCAGCAACCTGCGCCGGACGTGAATACGCTCGCTTTGAAAGATCCGTCCGAGTTCACGCTGATCGGCCGCGAGAACACGCTGCGTAAAGATACCGGTAAGCACAACGGCACCGCGATCTACACGCAGGACGTGCAGCTCCCGGGTATGCTGACGGCAGTGGTGGCGCATGCGCCGCGTTTCGGTGGCAAGGTAAAATCACTGGACGCCACGCAAGCGCTGGCGCGAAATGGCGTTGAGAAAGTTTTCCAGATCGAGACTGGTGTGGTTGTGGTCGCGAGCAATTACTGGACTGCCTTGAAGGGCAGAGACCTGCTCCAGATCGAGTGGGATGACACGGCTGCCGAAACCCGCAGCAGTGGCCGCATTCTGGAACAGTTCCGCGAACTGGTGGAGACCGATGGTCTCGTCGCCGAGTCGCAGGGCAATGCGGCGAACGCGCTGAGTCAGTCCAGCGACGTGCAGGAGCTGGTGTTCGAATTCCCGTACCTGGCCCACGCGCAGATGGAACCGCTGAACTGTGTTGCACAGGTGAATGGGAACAGCGCGGAAATGTGGTACGGATGTCAGAGCGCGACGGGTGACCAAGCGGCCATCGCACAGCTGTTAGGCACAGGCATTGAGAACGTGAAGATCAACACCGTGTTCGCTGGCGGTGGTTTCGGTCGTCGCGCTAATCCGGTGTCCGATTATGTGCTGGAATCCGTGCGCATTGCACAACAGTTGCCCGGCACGCCGGTGAAGCTGGTGTGGTCACGCGAAGACGACATGAAGGGCGGTTATTATCGTCCGGCCTACGTACACAAACTGGCCGCATCGCTCGATAGCAACGGCAAACCGAGCGCGATACACATTCGTGTCGCGGGGCAATCCATTATGGAAGGCACACCACTGGCCGCGATGATGATGGTCAATGGTATCGACACGACTTCTGTCGAAGGTCTCACTGGAATGACCTACGATATCCCTGAGCGTCAGGTGGAGTTGCACTCTCCGACCGTAGGTGTGCCGGTGCAATGGTGGCGTTCCGTGGGCCACACGCACACAGCGTTCAGCAAGGAAGTGTTCATCGATGTGCTGGCGAGAAAAGCGGGCGTTGATCCCGTGCAGTATCGTCTCGATCTGCTGAAGAACAATCCGCGAGAAACAGCCGTTCTGAAACTCGCTGCCGAGAAGGCGGGCTGGGGTACGAAAGAGCTGCCCGCTGGCTGGGGACGCGGCGTCGCCATACACACGTCCTTCGGTTCCACTGTTGCAGAGATTGTCGATGTATCCGTCACAGGCAGCACCTTCAAGGTGGAGCGCGTAGTGGCGGCAATTGACTGCGGCATCGCCGTCAACCCGAACGTGGTGCGCGCGCAGGTCGAAGGCGCCATCGCCTACGGTTTGTCTGCGGCACTGGCCGACGAAGTGACGCTGACCGACGGCAACGTCGACCAGACCAACTTCCACACCTATCGCGTGCTGCGTATGGACGCGATGCCGGAAGTGGAGACCCACATCATTGCTTCCACTAACGCACCGTCCGGCGTGGGCGAGCCGGGCACCCCGCCCATCGCGCCCGCCGTGGCGAACGCCTTGGCCGCCATCACGGGTCAGGTGCTGACGCGCTTGCCGCTGAAACTCGCATAGAGTTGAAGCTGGCATAAGGCATTACTGAAACGCGGGTCATGAAAACAGGCGAGTCTCTTTAACGGGGCTCGCCTGTTTTGCTTTGTGGTTGTCGCTCATCTGCAAAGACGGCTGAATTACTGGTACTCTCGCCGGAAATAAATAAAGGAAACCCCATGACCAAAGTCGTCCTCATCACCGGCGCCTCCTCCGGCTTCGGCGCCGCTGCTGCCAGGAAGTTTGCGCAGGGCCACAATCAAAAAGAGCCCTGCAAATTGATCCTTGCCGCGAGGAGCCTCGGCAAGCTCACCGCGCTGGCCACCGAACTCACCGCGTCAAGCTCCTCTCAATCTTCCACGCAATGCCGCATCCACGTCGCCGCACTGGATGTCACTCAACCCGAATCCGTCGCCGCATTCTTCGCGACGCTCCCGGAAGAGTTCCAGAACATCGATGTGCTGATCAACAGTGCCGGTCTCGCGCTCGGCCTGGAGCCTGCGCACAAGGTGGATTTCGCCGATTGGGAAACGATGATCGACACCAACATCACTGGCATGTTGCGCGTCACCCGCGCAGTGCTGCCGGGCATGGTGGAGCGCAATCGCGGGCACATCATCAACATCGGTTCCACTGCGGGCAACTGGCCTTATCCGGGCGGCAATACCTACGGGGGGACCAAAGCCTTCGTACAGAATTTTTCGCGCGGCCTGCGGGCGGATCTGCTCGGCAAACGCATCCGCGTCACCTGTATCGAGCCGGGCATGTCCGAGACCAACTTTTCCAACGTGCGTTTCAAGGGCGACGACGCGCGCGCAGACAAAGTCTACGAAGGCACGCAGCCGCTCAGCGCCGAGGATGTCGCCGACATCATCCACTGGGTGAACGCGATGCCCGCGCATGTGAACATCAACACGCTGGAGGTGATGCCTACCTGCCAGTCCTGGAGTGCCTTGGCCGTCAACCGAACCATGGAGTCAGAATGAAAAAATCGCTGCAGGTCCTTATCTCCGCATTGGCCTTTTCCGGATTGGGGCCGCTGACACTCTCTCAAGCCAGTGCCCAGACCGGCCGTTTCGAGACCATGACGATGGCCGAGAAGGTGGCGGCAGGGGAGAGTTATCACGGCCGACAGGCGGTGCCTCTCGAACCCTTCCGCATCGTCGGCAACATCTACTTCGTTGGCTCCACCAACATCGGCATCTATCTGATCGCAACACCGGAGGGACACATTCTCGTGGACTCGGGCGTTAACGAGATGAGCGCCACGATTCGCGACAGCGTCGAGAAGCTCGGTTTCCGCATGAGCGACATCAAGATCATGTTGTCCAGCCACGCGCACTTCGACCACGTGCAGGCTCACGCCGTGCTGCAGCGCATGACCGGAGCCCAGGTGATGGCGCTGGAGGCCGACGCGGATGCCCTGGAAGCAGGCAGAGATCTGTCGCCGCTGGGTTTCGAAGGCTGGGAGCCGGTAAAGGTGGATAGACGCCTGCAGGACGGCGAGAGCATCAGCCTCGGCGGCACCACCATGAGACCGACGCTGGTGCCGGGCCACACGCCGGGTTGCACCACTTGGAGCACAGATACCGAAGACAGCGGTGAGACGGTGAGCGTCGTGATCTTTGGCTGCAACGGCCCGAACGATGGTGTGCAGATCGTCAACAATCCGCGCTTTCCCACGCTGGCCGAAGACTCGCTGTTCGGCTTCGACAATCTCGCCAAGCTGAACCCGGACATCTACCTCACCGGCCACCCCGAGGGGCCGTTCGAAGGCATCATGGAGCAGATGCGCGTGCAGGTGCGTCCACACCCTCTGCTGCAGCAACAGCCGTGGCAGGAACTGGTCGCCGAGCGCAGAGCGTCGATAGAAGCACGGATTGCGGCGGAGCGAGCGCAGTAGCGGTCGGGTTCGCAAGAAACATCAAGACGATGCCGCGCGCGGGCGCTAGCATTTCATCACCATGATTCCTAACCGAGACATCCTGCAACTGGTGAAAGTCGCCAGTGCCGACATCCACTGCCGCCAGTCGCTGCCGCTGCTGGCGCGGCGTGCGGGTTGGTCGCCCTTTCATCTGCACCGTGCGTTCCGCCAAACGGTGGGCGAGACCCCGAGGCAATTCATCGAACGTCTGCGCCTGGAGCGTGCCGCCGCCACCTTGGCAGCGAGCAAAGTGTCGGTGGTAGCCGTGGCGCTCGCGTTCGGGTTCGGCAGCCACGAGGTTTTCAGCCGCGCTTTTCGTCGTCACTTCGACTGCACGCCCACCCAATATCGTCAAAAAGCGCTGACCGGGGCTTCCGCTCAAGAGCGCGCCACGCATCTCGAATTGATGCGCAGCATCGGGCCCTGCGTCCGATTATTCCATTTACCTGCTCAACCCACCCCTGCGAGGAAAACAGCGATGCCCGCACCGACCATCACCTTCAAGCAACTCCAAGCCCAGCCCATTCTGTTCATCCAGCGCCGCGTGCCGGGTACTCAGCTGCAGCCCCTATTCGCCGAGTGCTTCGGCAAGTTGTACATGCACGGCCACCAAGCCGGGCTGGCGATTGCAGGTCACCCCATGGCGCGGTATGTGGTTATCGGGGCGGGGCTGTGGACGGTCGATAGCATCATGCCGTTGCTGGTCCCCGCTACGTCTGAGGGCGAAATGCAGGCAGGCTATCTTGCTGATGGCGAGGTCGTGCTGGCGGTCCACACCGGCCCCTATGAGCGGCTGCCCGAGAGCTATGTGGCAATTGAGCACTGGATGGAGGCGAACAATCTGCAGAGCGCCGGGCCGCACTGGGAGTCTTATGTCACAGATCCGGGTGAAGTCCCGGACCCGGAGCAGTGGAGGACGGAGATTTTCTGGCCGGTCGTTGCGAAGTCCAAATAAGCGATCATCACCCTCGATCTTCTTGATCTACCTCAATGCCCCGCGATGGCAAAGTTGCATACTGAACATGGGTTCAATTTTTCAACTTTGCCATTAGAGGTGCCATATGAATTCGCTGAAAAGTAACTTCATCAAACTCGGGATCGTGCTCACGATGGTCGTGGTTCTGCTCATCACTTTGAGCATGTCGCTAGCAGCGTCGTTTCGAGAAGCGACAGCCGCTAACACTCCGCATTCTCAAAACATCGCAATCGGATTCAACGGCGAACCCATGCCCTTGTCGATTCTTAGCGGTGACGCCATGAACAGGAATTCGTAACGCCCCAGCTCCTTCGCGGTCTGTGCCACTCGCTCGAAATCCAGATTGTCGAAGATGCCCACGCCCAGCGATACCAGCGCCAGGCTGTGCAGAGGGAGACGCACATTGGGTACACCGCTCGGCGACACGTCGTTCCACAAGTCATGCCCGATGAAGGAGACACCGCGCTCCTTCAGGAAGAAGGCGACATCCGCGTGATAGCCTGCGACACCTTCCGAGGTGGGCCAGGCACCTAATGCTTCACGACGCTTCCAGCGGCCGGTGTAAAGCAGGATCACATCGCCGGGCTCGACGGTGACGCCCTGAATTCTCTCCAATTCCAACAAATCTTCGTAATGAATTGCGGTGCCTGGCTCAAGCCAGCCTTCGGGCGTTGCCTTGCCGGGCAGCAGCGTTGCATCAAAGAGGATGCCGCGCGTGATCACACCATCCTTCTGCGCATTGATGTCGCCACGCGGGCAGCCACCGGCCGCTTCCACTTCCTGATAGCTCATGCCGTTGTAGCCGAAACCTTCGTGCATGATGTGGCAGTTGATGGAGTCGAGATGGCTGTGGATGGTGCCGTGATAGGTACCGTCGTACTGGATCTGGTCCGAGGCGCCGGTCGGGCTGACGCGCAACACCTGCCGCACGAGTTTGGCCGAGGCATCGACAGCGTCTTCCTGATTGGCATCGTGGGCGAGCGACACCGTGATGCCCTCGGTAACGAGTGCCGCTGCCTGCACGCGTTTCTCTGCCGTGATGAGATTGGACGCGCCCATGCCGTCTTCCGGTCCCCAGCGATTCCAGTTGGAGAGTTCGTCCATCGCCTGTTGGAACTCGGCTTCGGTGGTGATGGTGCGCGGGCTTTGGGCGAGGGCCAGTGGGCTGCTCAGACACAGCGTCAGAAGCAGCAGCGGACAGGAGATGGACTGGAGGGGCTTGAAGTGGGTCATGGGCAAAGTGTCCTGTTGTTCTTGTTGTGGAACGGTTGTGCGGAAGGTGCGGCATGCGCTGGGGGTTTGTCAAATCCGGCGAGCACATCGCCAGAATTATCGTGTACCGGCAGTCCATGAATAGATCACTGTCGATATCGCTGCAGGAGAGCCTTGTCAGATCGGTGAGTCTGCGCCGACAGTGAGCAGCTCGAATCCTTCCTGAATATCTGACTCCCTACCCAATTTGCTCCCGCATTTTTTTCTCATCGAGCTGCCCGCACCATTTCGCCACGACGATAGTTGCCACGCCATTGCCAACCAGATTGGTGAGAGCCCGCGCTTCCGACATGAAGCGGTCAATGCCAAGTATCAGCGCCAGTGCCGCCACGGGCACTGTGCCCGTCGCCGACAAGGTTGCGGCCAGCACGATGAATCCGCTGCCCGTCACCCCAGCGGCGCCCTTCGAGGTGAGCACCAGTACTGCGAGCAACCCCAGCTGATCCATCAGCGATAGCGGAATGTTGGTCGCCTGTGCGAGAAAGATCGCTGCCATCGTGAGGTAGATTGACGTGCCATCGAGATTGAATGAATAGCCTGTCGGAATCACCAGACCGACAACAGATTTGCGGCATCCGACCAATTCCATCTTGTGAATCATGCGTGGCAGTACCGATTCGGAGGACGAGGTGCCGAGCACAATCGCCAGCTCTTCGCGAATGTAGACCACGAACTTCCAAATGCTAAAGCCGTGCAGCCGCGCGATGAGGCCAAGCACGACAAACACAAATAACAGACAGGTTGCATAGAAGCACAACATGAGCGCGCCAAGTGAAATCAGCGACTCCACGCCGTATCGACCGATGGTGAACGCCATGGCCCCGAACGCACCGATGGGCGCGACCTTCATGATGTAACCAATGATGCGAAACAGGACGTGGGACAGAGTATCGATAAAATTGAACACGGGTTTGCCGGTCTCGCCCATGGCATGCAGCGCGAAACCGAAGAGCAGCGAAAACAGCAGGACCTGCAGGATTTCGCCCCTGGCAAACGCATCAACGACCGTCGTCGGAATGACATTCAGAAGAAAATCGACAGTGGACTGATTCTCGGCGGTGGTCGCGTAGGTGGCAACGGAGCTGGCATCGAGCGTCGCCGGATCGATATTCATACCGACACCCGGTTGGACCAAGTTGATGACCACGAGGCCGATCACCAGTGCAAGCGTGCTTACAATTTCGAAGTACAGCAACGCATAGCCGCCGGTCTTGCCCACCGACTTCATGTCTTCCATGCCGGCAATACCCATGACGACGGTGCAGAAAATCACCGGCGCGATGATCATTTTGATGAGCTTGATGAAGCCATCGCCCAGCGGTTTCATGGCCGCGCCAAGCTCGGGGGCCATCACGCCTAGAGAAATGCCGATGGCGATTGCTACCAGAACCTGAAAGTAGAGCGATTTGTAATGGAACATATGGGAGGGACCATTGTTGTTTTGCGAGTCAGACTATCGATCAGGCCTATCAGACACAATCCCCACAATGGAATAAAGACACCCTGGGCTGTAAACGAACCTCACCGCGCCCGCGACGCAATCCTCCGATACTCCCGATACTCGGGCGTCCAGAAGTTACGCTCGATGGCCTCGCGTAACTCTTCATCAGTTTTCAATGCTGCGTGACCCTGACCCATCGCCGTCTTCGCGATGGCAAAGGCGATCTGGCGACTGATCTGGGGCAGCGCGGTCAGTGGCGGCAGAATCGACGCGGTGCGCTCGTCTGACAGCGGCGCGCACTCGGACAGCGTGATGCTCGCCACCATCAGCATTTCGTTGGTGATGCGGCTGGCTTTTGAAGCGATCACGCCCAGACCGATGCCGGGGAAGATGTAGCTGTTGTTGCACTGCGCGATGTTGTAGGTCTTGCCGCCGGATTCCACCGTGCCGAAGGGGCTGCCGGTGGCGACGATGGCCTCGCCGTCGGTCCATTCGATCACCTGCGCGGGGTGCGCTTCGACAAGGCGCGACGGATTGCTCAACGGCAGGATGATCGGCCGAGGGCAAGTGGTCTGCATCTGTCGGATGATGGTCTCGGTAAACAAACCGGGCTTGCCGGATACGCCGACCAGCACCGTCGGCCGCGCATTGTTCACCACGTCGAGCAGGCTGGCGTAGTGGTTGCCTGCCTCGATCTTCCAGTCGGCGAGAGCCGCTTTGCGCTGCAGGAGTCGAATCTGGAAATCCATCATGCCTTCGATGGCGTCTTCCATCCCCTCGGTCAACAAGCCGAAGCGATCCACCATGAAGATCCGCGCGCGGGCCTGCGCCTCGTCCAACCCCTGCGCGATCATCGCGCTGATGATCAGCTCCGCGATGCCACAACCTGCTGACCCGGCGCCTACGAACACGATCTTCTGGTCCCGCAGTCTTTCGCCTTTCTTGCGGCTGGCCGCCAGCAAGGTACCCAGCGTCACTGCCGCCGTGCCCTGAATGTCGTCGTTGAAGCAGCACACGCGGTGGCGGTGACGCTGCAGAATCGGCATCGCGTTGGGCTGAGCGAAGTCCTCGAATTGAATCAACACGCCAGGCCAGCGCTCCTGCGCGGCGTTAATGAATTGGTCCACAAACGCGTCGTAATCCTCGCGGGCAACGCGAGGATGGCGACGACCCATGTACATCGGATCGTCCAGCAGTGTCTGGTTGTTGGTGCCGACATCCAGCGCCACTGGCAGTGTGTAAGCAGGGCTGACGCCACCGCCAGCGGTGTAGATGGAGAGCTTGCCGATGGTGATGCCCATGCCGCCGATGCCCTGATCACCAAGCCCCAGCACGCGCTCGCCATCGGTCACCACGATCACTTTGACCAGATCCTTGGTGACGCTCTGCAGGATGTCGCTCATGAACTCCCGCTCCTCCCAGGAGATGAAGAGCCCCCTGGCGCGGCGGTAGATGTCGGAGAAGTGCTCGCAGGCATCGCCCACAGTCGGGGTGTAGATGATCGGCAGCATCTCCACCAGATGCTCGCTGACGAGCCGGTAGAACAGCGTCTCGTTGGTGTCCTGCATGGCACGCAGGTAGATGTGCTGGTTAATCGGCAGCTCGAAACTGCGGTATTGCCGGTAGGCGCGCTCGACCTGCTCCTCGATGGTTTCGTAGCGCGGCGGCAGCAGGCCCAGCAGATTGAAGGCACGCCGCTCGTCCTCGGTGAACGCGGAGCCCTTGTTCAGCAGCGGCGTTTCGAGCAGTGTGGGGCCGGCGTAGGAGATGTAGAGCGGTTTGCGAGGAGGCATGCAGTGATTCCGGAAGTTGAGAGGGCTGGGAGGAGATTACACCAGCCTTAGCGTGTGCTGTAGTGGTAGCGCAATTGCGCGACCAACAAAGCGTTTTCATGGATCTTGTAAACGAAGCGGTGTTCATCCGTAATGCGCCGTGACCAGTAGCCTGCCAGTGCATGCCGGAGTGCTTCCGGCTTACCAGTCCCGGTAAAAGGTTGGCGGGCAACTTCCTTGATCAGATTGTTGATGCGGGCGAAAATTTTTGTGTCGGTTTTCTGCCAGTACAAATAGTCCTCCCACGCCTGCTCGGAGAAAATCAGCTTCATTCAATGAGACCCTGCTCCTTCCCCTGACCCGCTTCGAGCTGTGCAACAGAGGCGAGAAGTCGCTGAGCGTTGGCCGGACTGCGCAGGAGATAAGCAGTTTCCTCCAACGCTTTGTAGTCTTCCAAGGACATCATCACCACGGATTGTTCACTATTGCGGGTGATGATCAAGGGCTCATGGTCTTCGCAGACCCGGTTCATTGTGGATGCGAGATTGGCGCGTGCGGTGGTGTAGGTGACGGTGTCCATAGGGCTCTCCAGTACATGTACAGGATATTGTACTTGTCCTGAATCATTTGTACAGCCTGTAAACCAAACCTCGCCCCACGCTACCAAGGCTATAGAGAAACCGAATTCATTCGCCAACCCAGGAGCCTGTTGCCATGCGTACCCCCATTCTGCTTGCGTTCTTTTTGATGTCTGCCAGCGCCAATGCTGTCGAGCGTGTTGTCCAGGAAACTATTCCGGTGAACCCGGACGTGCGGTTCTCGATTGAGAGCAGTCGCGGAGAACTGGAGATCACCACCGGCAGTGTCGATGCCATCGAGATTACCGTCTACATTGAGCATGACGAGCAAAAGGTGGTGGATGAAGTCGCCATCAACATCGACCGTGAACTCTCGGACGTTGCCGTACGTGTGGGCTATGATGATCCCGCCGACAATGTGGACTTTGACTTCATCGGCCTCAGAGACTATGACTATCCTGAAATCCGTTTCGTCATCGTGCTTCCCGATGCGGCGTCCTTGAAGATCGAAGCCCACCGTTCACAGCTGGATATCGCAGCGCCTGCAGGTCGGATTGATATCGACACGAGCCGTAGCACTGGGCGCATCACCGGTGTACGCAACGATTTTGAAATTGTCACCACACGTGGCAACTACGATATCGAAATTCAGGAGCTGCACGATGTGGATGTCGAAGGGCAGCGCAGCAATATACGGCTGGACATTTTTGCGATGACTGATTTCACGCTGTCAGGGGAAACCAGCAGGGGCAACTTGCGAATTACCGGACAGGACATTGTCGCGCAGGACCGTGAGCGCGGTGAGCGCGTCGATTATGTCAGTGGCACGGGCAGCGGTTTCGTGAGTTTTGATGTTGAGCGCGGTGATCTGCAGCTGAACTTTCGCAATTAATGGCACGGTCGTAAATAAGGTTGAACAAGTTGGCAGCAGACACGGCATACGTGCCACGTGAAATAGACATTCACGAATCACCGGTTGATGCAGCGCTAAGCTCAGAAAGTGAAGCGACGCTGGTTGCTCTCGCCAAAGCGGGCGATCATCGTGCTTTCACGCGGTTGCTCGAAACGCATGATAGAAGAGTGATGGGCGTGATCCTGCGCTTCACCGGCAATCGTTTCGATCGCGATGATTTGTATCAGGATATTTTTACTGCGTGCTATCTGGCATTGCCGCGCTTCAATAGCAGTTGTGCGTTTTACACCTGGCTGCATCGCATCGCGCTGAACCAATGCATCAGTTTCATTCGCGGCCGCAAAACCTTCGAGCCCGAAGAAGACGTCGCCGCAGAAGGAGAGAACTGGGAGCGCACGGCGCAGCTGCAAGCCGTGACCAACGCACAGAAAAAACTGCTGGGTTCGCAGCAGATTGCGTTTCATCTGTTCTATGTCGAGCAATGGTCCATCGACGATCTCGCTGTGCTGTTGGAATGCAGCATCAGCACCGCCAAAACACATGTCCATCGTGCACGCGAAAAAATTCGTGCTGACGAGGAGGTCCGCAAGTGGAACATCGAGATTTGAAAAATCTTTACGACGACATCGAACCTGTTGAGGTGGAGCTGATGCAGAGTCGTCAGCGTTTGGCACTCTCGATGGAGGCCGCCGCACGACAGAAAATTGTGACGCAGAAACCCATTCGCAGCGCGTGGTTTTCATGGCCGCAAATGCTGCGGGTGAGCGTCGCCTGCGTGGTGCTGGTTGCAGTCGCCGCGACAGGATGGCGGCAGTATCGGCTGGCGAGTTTCGAGGCGGTGGAGTTTGCATCGTTGCAAGCCTTTGTCGAGCGCAACGGCGACCATACACAGTTGTATCGGGAAGCCAAAGAGATGGAAAATTCACAAGAGCCGCTGCGCAAACTCAACGGGCTCTACATTCTTTCGGCACTGGGCCAGGAGAACGAGAATATTCTGGCCAGCGCTCAGGGGTTGATTGAAGATCCGCGCGCAGAATTTCGCGCGTACTATCTCGATTATCTGCTCACTTACGCCGATGAGGCCTACTACGACGTCGATTACATTGAAGCGTTGATCGACCGCGAGACCGATCCGGACTGTATCGAGTTGCTGTACGAGCTACTCAATCTTGCAGAACGCGGGCAGCGGTTAAGGAACTATGTCAAATCCTGAGAGTCATTGGTGTTGTGGTTGATTGGACTTACGCTGCGATAGCTTTTATGCTCCGCCCCAAGCCGAGAAAGCTCAGCCAACGGTCCGTTAGAACTGATATCAATAACAACACCATAACAAGGAGCCGCCATGACACCGTCACGAAAACTGCTTTTTACTGCCATCGCCTGTGCCAGCGCACTGCTGGTGGGTTGCAGTGAGCCCGCTGCACCTACCGCATCAGCACAAGCCCCTGCTCCAACCGCCCCGGCCGCTGCGCCTGCGCCAGTAGCAGCGCCTGCCCCAGTCGGCAACAACATCACTGGCGAAGGCATGCCTAATCCAAACCCTGTTGTGACCCAGAACTGGGGTGCACTGCCAGCAGGCCGTACCTGGGGTTCCACCGCAGGTATCGACATTGATCCGAATGATGGCCAGGTCTGGGCCTACGAGCGTTGCGGTGCAGGCAGCTTCGGTGCTGGTGCTCCTGTGACTTGCGATACCAATGTCGTCGACCCGATCTTCAAATTTGACCGCGCTACCGGTGCCGTTCTCGCCAACTTCGGCGCTGGCGTCATGGTGACGCCGCACGGCATCCACGTGGATTCCGAGAGCAACGTGTGGGTAACTGACTTCGCCACCAATGCTGACGGCACTAAAGGTCAGCAGGTGCACAAGTTCAGCCCGACTGGCGAGCTGCTGCTGAGCCTGGGAACCCCTGGCCAG
Source organism: Pseudomonadota bacterium (assembly GCA_040384465.1). GTDB lineage: Bacteria > Pseudomonadota > Gammaproteobacteria > Pseudomonadales > Pseudohongiellaceae > UBA5078. The sequence goes on from JAZKJF010000002.1 coordinate 146,205, forward strand.
ACTGGCAACGACAGTGCCCACTTCAATCAGCCGAACGATGTCATCGTCGGTCCTGATGGCAGCATCTACGTGTCTGACGGTCACAACGCTCAAGGCATGACGACCAACGCCGCGATTGCCGAAGGCAAGGCCAATGGCGAAACCTCCCGCATCATGAAGTTCGCGCCGGACGGCACGTTCATCAAGCAGTGGGGCGAGATCGGTGTGCGTCACGGCGAATTCCGTACTCCGCATGCAATGGAGTTCGATTCACGCGGCCGTCTCTGGGTGGCTGACCGTGGTAACCACCGCATCGAGATCTTCGACCAGGACGGCAACTACCTTGAGTCACGCTATGCCTTCAGTCGTATCAGCGGCATCTTCATCACCGAAGACGACATGCTGTATGCGATTGACTCCGAGTCCAGCCCGACCGGCCATCCAGGCTGGCGTAATGGTGTTCGCATTGGCCACATCGACAGCGATGTCGTCACTGCGATGATTCCTCCGTTCGAGCGTGAAGATCGCGTGTACCAAGGCACTGCCGGTGAAGGCGTGGCTGTGGATGCAGACGGTACAGTGTTTGCCGCCGAAGGCCCGAACTCGCTGAGTCAGGCGGGTGGGGCGTATACCAAGTACTCGAAGTAACGACACTCGCGCCTGTTCGCAGGTGGTTGGATAAAAGGAAAGGGGCCGCAGTGGCCCCTTTTTTATTGGTGCTACATCCGGAGATTTGGGGTCAGAGTAAAAATACAGTACTGTATTTTTACTCTGACCCCAAATTTTCTAGATCGAGTGGCTGCATTGACCAGTTTCTGCCGGTTCACACCAGCAAACACTTGTTGCATTTGAAAATATTCAAGGGAATACAGTGCGTTGGAGCATGGCACAAGGGCTGCATAGAAGGTTGAACACTACCGCCTATTCAGCAACAGCCAAGAGGAGTTCTACAGTGCATCTTTCCCGTCCGCGTTTTCGCCCACTGCCGCTGATCTACAGAATCCTGGGGATCATTCTTGTCGTCGGATTTCTGCTGATTGGTCTGGTAGGCCTGATCCTGCCGATCATTCCCGGCATCGTGTTTCTGCTACTAGCCGTCTATGTGCTGACGCGCATCTCGCGTCGCGCGGCTGCCTACGCTCACAGCCAGCCGTGGTTCAACCGCCATATGCGTCACTTGGATGCTGCCGACTCGTTAAGCGTCGGCGAGCGCATCAAGCTCGGATTTCTGATGATGGCGCGAAGTGTGGTGAATGGAATTGAATGGTGTGTCGGGGGCTTCAAGAGTCACGACAAAGCCTCTTGAGGTGAATAAGAAACTGCCTTCGGTCGCGCTATCGGAGGCGGTTAAACGCCCCCCGCTTCGTCCTCGGTCAACAGCTCAATCGCACGTCCCATCCGATATCCGTAGATCACCGAGTAGGCCAGGACGTTCTGCACATAGCCGCGCGTCTCGCCGAAGGGGATGGTTTCGATCCAGATATCCAGCGGTACCGGCGTCTCGCCGGTTTCCTCCAGCCAGCGCTTCACGCGGTTGGGGCCTGCGTTGTAGGCCGCTGCTGCGAGGATGCGGTTGTCGTCGAACTGCTCCATCAACTGGGACAGGTAGCGGCTGCCGAGCTGGAGATTCACCTCGGGGCGGAACAGATCCTGATTCGTGATCTGCATGCCCACGCCTTTGGCAGTCTGCTGGGCCGTGGCGGGCATCAGCTGCATGAGGCCCATGGCACCAGCGGAGGAGCGGACGTCCTGCATGAAGGCACTTTCCTGACGGGCGATGGCGAACACGAGATGGGGCGTCAGGTCGTTCTCGTCGGCGGCCTCGGCGACGATGTCGGAATAGGCCAGTGGGAAGCGCAGCTGCAGGTCGTCCCAGTAGCTCACCTGGATCATGGCCTGGATGCCATTGCGGTGCCAGCCCCAGCTGTCCGCGAGCTTGCCGCTGGCGATGATCTGTTCTTGCGGCATCCCGGCTGTGGCATGTTGCCACTCGGCGCGCGCACTGGCTTCTTCACCGATCAAGTACAGTTCGTGTGCGCGCTCGATGGCCGGGATGTCGGCGAGTGCTTCGACCTGCGCAGGGTCGAACTCGACCGGTTTGTCGACCATCTCGTAGTCGCGCCCCAGGAAATCCGCAGCCATGAAGCCGTAGAAGCTGCGTAGCCCGGCCAGCGTAGCGTAGAGTTCACGCGCCTCGGCCCTGGATTCCTGAGTGTCCTTCTCAAGCAGCATGCGGGCGCGCCAGTACTGCCACCGCTCACTTGTCCCCAGGTCGGCGGGCAACCGATCCAGCCAGATTTCGATGCGCGGCCAATCCTGCTGCTTCAGGGCATCGCGCAGAATCCAGCCACCGAGGGCTTCCGAAATCAGCAAGGGGTTGGTCTGGAGCACGATCTCCGCTTCGTTGACGTGGCCTTGGGTCAGCAGACGCATGATGATGAAGCGTTCCAGCTCGACTCGCTCAGCCTCGCTCAGGGTTTGGTCGAAGTTGTCACGCTTGAGCAGGGTCAGAGCTTGTGCGGCATCGCTCTGCGCCAGCTGGCGCAGGCCGTGCAGAATGATCGCCTTCATTTCGGGCGTGGCGGCCGGTACCGTGAAGTCAGGCAAATCGTTCAATGTCTGCGGTTCGCTATCGACACGGATGTAAAGCTGCGCCAGCTCCTGTTCACGGGCCGGCATCTGCCGCGCGATGTAGTTGGCGAGTGAATCCTGATCCGCCTTCAAGGTCTTCTCGAAGCGTTGCCAGGCGATGTCGGGTGTCGGGTAGCCTGCCGCGATCCAGGTCTCGAACACCGGGTCGCAGACATTAGGCTGCGATACCGAAACGTTCCAGAGCGGCGCGACTTCCTGCAGTGCGCTCGTGTCGCCGGTTTCAAGCCGTGCTCGCAGGGCGTGACAGGTCAGCTCGGTCGTGGTGTTGGCTTTGTTGTGATGATCCACCACATCGCTCCAACGGGCCTGCTGGGCGAGTGCCAGCACCCACTCTCGCTCAAGGCGCTGGCCGAGATACGTCCCAGCGTTGCGGGTCAGGAATTCATCTACCGGTGTGTGATCGGTGCCGGGTGCCGCCAGTTCGTCGATACGCGGGCTGAGGTTGGCGTATTCGAGATAAGGGAGCAGAGGGTAGCCGTTCAGCTGTGCCAGCACGGACTGGTATTCAGGACTCAGAGCTTTCGACTGGCTCTGCAGTTCAAGCGCCTGCAAATACAGGGCGCGTTGCGCAGTTCTGTCTTCGGCCGACCAGGCGGTGTTCGTCAGCAGCAGTGATGTGCACAGCAGCGAAGTCAACAACAGCCGCGCGAGTTTGGCGCGGTGCGTTGGGCGCTTCTCTATCACTGTTGTCAACATGGGCTACCTCTTGAGTCGTCTATGATTTCATTATCTCGCCATTCTTTCCGATTGTCTCTTGTGCCGAGCAATTGCCAGCGATATTGTCCGTGCAGCTTCGCTGCCAATCACATCATTGCCAACGACCTTACTGCAAACAAGAGCACATCATGACTGAGAAATACACCAATCTCCTTGCCCGCTTGCACACACTCAATGACCTGCAGAAATCCATCGCTGTTCTGCACTGGGACCGTGAAACCAACATGCCACCGCAAGGCAACAGTGGGCGCACCCAGCAGATCACCACGCTCACTCAGCTCGCTCATGAGATTGGTGCGAGCAACGAGATGGGTGAGCTGCTTGCTGCAGCAGAAACGGAACAGGCCAATGCAGACTATGACAGCACCGAAGCGAGTCTGTTGCGTTATGTACGCAGGCAGTACGACGAGCAGCGCAAATTTTCCAGCGACTTTGTGCGTCGTTGCAGTGAAATTACCGGCGCGGCTGGCTTCGCCTGGGCACAGGCGCGCGCGCAGAATGACTTCGCGTCTTTTGCTCCACACCTGAAGGCGGCGGTCAGCATCGCACAGGAGTCTGCAGAAATTCTCGGCTATGACGATGAGAAATACGACGCACTGTTGAATCAATACGAGCGCGGCATGAAGACCAAAGATGTGCGCGCGATTTTTGAAACAGTGAAACGCGAGACTGTGCCCTTGATCCATGCCATCAGTGCGCAACGCGAAGCGGTCGACGACAGTTTTCTTTTTCAATCTTTCGACGTGGACGCGCAGAAAAAACTCGCGCGCTATGCGGCAGAATCGATTGGCTACGACTTCACACGCGGGCATCTGGGTCAGGTAGAACATCCATTCAGCACCAGTTTTGGTCGCAACGATGTGCGCATCACCACACGTTTCAATCCCGAATTCGCCAACTCATCACTGTTCGCAACGCTGCACGAAGCGGGTCATGCGCTCTATGAAAAAGGCGTCGGAGAAGAGTTGGAGCGCACGCCGCTGGCGCAGGGAACCTCCTCTGGAATTCACGAGAGTCAGTCGCGTCTTTTCGAAAATCAGGTGGGGCGCAGTAAAGGCTATTGGAGCGTGCATTTTTCGCAACTGCAAACTCATTTCCCTCAGCAGATGAACAGAGTCGACACCGACAATTTCTATCGGGCCATCAACAAAGTGCAGCCCTCCTTCATTCGCGTGGAGGCCGACGAACTGACCTACAACATGCACATCATTCTGCGTTTCGAATTGGAGCAGGCGCTGATCAATGGTGAGCTGAGCGTCGACGATCTGCCTGCCGCATGGAATGAAAAGATGCAGACACTGCTCGGCATCACACCGCCCGATGACACGCACGGTGTGCTGCAGGATGTGCACTGGTCGCAGGCCGCATTCGGTTATTTCCCCACTTACACACTCGGCAATCTTTACGCGGCGTTGTTCATGGAAACCGCGAAGAGCCACGACGCCCAGATAGCCGCTGAGCTGGCGCAGGGCAACACTGCACGTCTGCTGGCGTGGCTGCGCCATAATATTCATCGACACGGCAGTAAGTACGATGCGCCGGAGCTGTGTCAGCGCGCGACAGGTCAGGTGCTCAGCGCTGACCCGTTTGTGCGCTATGTGCGCGAGAAGTTTGGTGGGATTTATCAGCTTTCCTGATTCCCTTCATCAAGCGATATGGTCGCGGCAATTGGCGAAAACGCAAAGGAGACGCACTGGTGCGATTTCCTGGTGGATCTGTGCTGAATGCCGAAGTACACTGGTACGAGGTAAGCGGGTTAGGCAAGTTTGAATTTAAGATAAAAAACATTTTGGATTAAACCATGACGCAACACTTTGCAGTTTGCATCAAAAACAACGACTACGAAGCTTCTCTTGAGCTGCGCAAGCTCTATGAAGTAGTACCCGATCAACTTGCCGAGCAGTTGGGTCAGATTCGTGTAATTGATGAATCAGGTGAAGATTACCAATATCCTGAGGAATTCTTCCTTCCCATCACCCTTCCCGAGTTAATACAGCGAGCGGTGTTGCACGCAACCTGATGATCGTCACTTCATTTGACTCTCTGATCTGCCCCCTCGACAACCACCCCCTGCAGCGAGCAGGGGCATCGTGGCGCTGCGCATCTGGCCACACGTTTGATGTCGCTCGCGAAGGCTATATTCATCTGTTGCCGGTGCAGAACAAGCGCTCCCGTGACCCGGGGGACAGCAAGGAAATGGTCGCGGCGCGGCGGCGTTTTCTCGGAGCTGGGTGCTATCTGCCAATCGCTGCGGCTGTTAGCCGTGCAGTGCTTCGTAACTTCCGGACCGACGCTGCACCTGGTGCCATTCTCAGCTGTCTGGACGCAGGTTGTGGTGAAGGTTATTACCTGCGGGAGCTGGTCGCCGCGAGTGGCGATATCGATTCGCTTCCTACAAGTTTGCTTTCACTCATCGGCCTGGATATCTCCAAATGGGCGGTGTTGTCTGCCGCAAAGCAGGACAAGCAGATGTGCTGGGTGGTCGGCAGTAATGCCAATCTGCCGGTGGAGTCCCACTCGCTGGATTGCGTACTGTGCATGTTTGGTTTTCCGGTGTATGCGGAATTTCTGCGCGTGCTCAAGCCGGGAGGATTGCTGTTGCAAGTGGATTCCGGTCCGGATCATTTACGTGAGCTGCGCGAGATCATTTACCCGACATTGAAAGCGGAGCGCACAGAGGAGGTTCCTGTGCCAGATGGATTCGAGCGGAGGTCTGAAGAAAGAGAGTCTGCTGAAACTGTACGCTTTTCTCTGGATCTGCGGGGTCAGGAGCAGATTGGCGATCTTCTCGCCATGACGCCACATCTTTATCGGGCCACGGCCGAGGGGCGTGCCCGCGCAGCGGCGCTGACGAGTCTTGTGGTCACTGTCGATGCGCGGCTGACGATCCTGCGCGTGCCGGTCTCTCAGCCGCAGTGTTAAATGCGCAGATTCTCTGCCAGCCATTGCTCGTAGTCGCGATCGCCTACCTGTTGTGTTGGGGAAATCAGATTCCGTTGCTGCTGCAGACCCAGCCCCAGACGCGCATCACTGGGAGTCATCCCGAAGCGTTGGCGGAAGGCGCGTGAATAGTGCGCTTCGCTCACAAATCCCCAGGCATAAGCGATGTCGCAGATTCGGCGCGTCCCGGATTGATCCTGTACCAGTGCCTCGACGCTGCGGCGTAAACGGCGCTCTTGAATGTAGGCGCGCACACCACCCAGAGGTTCAAACAGGCGATATAGTGTGGAGCGTGAAAGCCCCAGTGTTGCACAAAGTTTTTCTGCGGAAAGTTGTCGGCGCAGGTTCTTCTCTATCTCGACTTTGGCGCGCGCCAGCAGACTGACCGCGACACCGCTGCCGCCATTTTCCACTCGTTCCGTTGAGCCGTTGAGCGCACTCGCCAGCAGTAGAAGAGTGGGCTCGATGACCTGCACTGCTTCTTCTTCCGAAAAAGCACTCATCATTCCATAAAGCGTCTTCAGGTGGTTCACCGCGAGCATGGTCAGTCCCGTGTTGCCACTGAGCACACGGCCTTCCTGTGAGTCGGGCTGCAGGAGATGACGAGCCAGCAGGTGACGGGGGATGACTATCGTCAACTGACTAAAGTCGGTGGTGGTGGCGTCATGCTGCTCCGCGAGATCGATGATCATCAGATCTCCCGTTCGGCACTCGACCTCGCGGCGCCCCATGTTGATCACTTGTGAGCCACTGAGGTGGGTCTGGATCATGTAGTAATCGAGCCCGTCGCGCGCCACCTTGAGGGGGCTGCGCTCAAAGCGCTGAGCACTGGTCTGGCAGCGGGAGAGGATGATCTGGTTGTTGATCAGGTGACTGTCGACGCTGGTATTGAAACTCTCTTCCGGCGCCATTGGCGACGTGGTGATATCGAACAGCGCGGCAATACTCTCCCGCCAGGCAGGAATACGCTGTTCGGGTGGCAAGAGGGCGGTGCTGAATGTCGATCTCTGAATCTGTCCCATGGCGGGGGAAAGTCTCTGTTTTTATGAGCTGTTTGTTATCAGCATGCGCCGGACCTACGCTGGATCGGCCACGTTTTCTATCACCCCATGAGACGCTGGGTCAAACCTTTTGGGACGTGCGAACAAATCATGATCGAGCAAATTGGCTAATATTCGACCAGCGCAAAGCAGGATAACACTTGCTTTGCGTAACTTTTTTTCACTACGTCGTGATGACGTGCGAATACGTCCAATTGCCTAGGAGCCTCCATTGTGAGTAATAACAAGACTGCGAGCAACAGCACCGACAAGATCAACGGTACCAACAGCAACGAACTTGTCACCGGCACAGTGGCCGCAGAAAAGGTCGATGCCAAAGCAGGTGCTGATACGGGAAGCGGAGGCGCTGGGGACGATTGGGTGAAAGGAGGCTCAGGGGATGATGCCGTAGACGGTGGCGCAGGTACTGACCGCGTCGACGGCGGCTCCGGAAATGATCGAATGACGTACAAGGTCAGCGAGAATACCGGAACTGCCGATGTCTACGACGGTGGCTCAGGCAGCGACACGCTGGTGCTGGAGTTGACCCGCGCCGAGTGGATGCGGGATGCCATCCAGGCGGATGTGGCTGCTTTCCTGACTCACCTTGCCAAGTACACAACGGCCGGCACTGGCAAGCAGGAGGGGGACTCTTTCAAGTTCAACTCTCTGAACCTGGAAGTCAGAAAAGTGGAGCTCTTCAGAGTGTTCGTTGACGGTGTGGAGCTGGACCCGCGCGACCAGGCCGTCGTCGCCGTCAATGACACCCAGACCACCATGACCGAGCACAGTATTATCACTGGCAACGTCCTGGTAAACGATAGCGTGCCGGATATGGTGCGCGCTGTGGAGCTGATCAGTGGCCCGATCAAGGGGCAGCTGACGCTGAATGATGACGGCAGCTACGTCTACAATCCAGGCAACGACTTCGATTCGCTGGCTCAAGGCGAGACTGCACAGGCCAGCTTCAGCTACCGAGTGAGCGACGCAGACAGAGACAGCGCCACCGCAACGGTCAATTTTTCGCTCACCGGCACCAACGACGCTCCGATTGCCAATCTTGACACCGCCACGACAGACGAGAATCAGACGATCACCGTCAACGTGCTCGGCAACGACACCGATGTCGACGCCAGCGACACGCATGCGGTGAAGCAGGTCAGCATTGCAAGTGGCAGAGGCAGTGTCGCCATCGCCAACAATCAAGTGCAGTGGACGCCGGGCACGGACTACGACGCGCTGGCGCTGAGCCAGACGGCGACTGTGCAGATTGCATACACCCAGAGTGACAACCAAGGCGCTGAGGCGTCCTCCGGACTGACGCTCACCGTCGTCGGTAGCAACGACGCGCCGACAGTCGCGCAATCTCTCACGAGCAAGGCCAGTGAAGAAGATCCCGTTTACACCATCGATCTGCTGGCTGGCGCGGCTGACAAAGACGCTGGGGCTGTGCTCAAGGTCAGTGGTCTTGCTGAGAGCAAGGGCACCAAGGGCTGGACACTCAACGGCAATGTACTGTCGATCAATCCGGATCACTTCGACCGCCTGAACGATGGGGAGAGAGCGGTACTCGATCTCACTTACAAAGTCATCGACGAACACGGTGCGTCGGCTGACCAGACCCTCGCGGTTACTATCGAAGGCTACACGGATGCCCCCTCGCTGGAAGTGGTCGCATCTGCTGGGGCGGCCGTCAATCAGATCAAGCTGACGATCACCAGCCAACCGGCGCGTGATGAGCGCGTCGTGCTCAATTTCAACAAGCTGCCGGTCGGAGCCACGGTACTTAACGCGGCGCAGCAGGTCGTCAATCTCGGGGTGGACAATTTCATCGGGACTCACGATTTCACCGTGTTGCTGCCTCCCGAGGCGGATACCAAAGCCGATCTCGATGTGACGGTCTCTGGTATGCGGCCGGATGGCAGCGTCATCGGGCAGAGCGTCCGGCCTGTTGATCTCTCCTACGACGTCTCCCGGCCTGTCGACCAGCTGACTTTCAACGCCAAAGATCAAGGGATGTGGGCGTCGGGCGCTGCCCCCATCGTGGAATGGCATGAATATGCCCCATTCATTGGCTCTGTCGGCCGAGTTTGGAACAGCGGCACCGAGGCGTGGGAAGACACCGGCAATGGTGCCTGGGAGAGCGGTAAATTCACGGTGTTCTCGGCAGGTATCAGTGCGGCAGACGTGAAAGCTTTCGCGCTGAAAGTGCCACAGCAGATACTCAATGATGCGCGCCGGATTTTCGATGAGGCCGTGGCGCTGTTCAACCGCACGGTGCTGGCGACTTTCAATGGCGCCAAGACGACATTTGATAACGCGGTGACGGGCGCGTGGGAAGTGTTCAACACTGCGACCAGTGCCGCCTATAGCGCCTTTAACACGGCCGTGAACAACATCAGCCAGGTGGCAGAGCAGGTTGCCTGGGATATCTACAATGCCGCCGAAGACGTGGCCGCGTGGGCCAGAGATACGCATATCAATTTCTGGGCACCAACGATATTTGCGGACGTCGCACGCACTGATGCCTGGAACGTGTACAACAACACCATGAGGATTGCGACAGACGCGCTGAATGCGGCTCTCGCCGTAGAGGCCTGGACGGAAGGCGCTATCAGAGCCGTCGCGCAGAAGGTCTATGACGACGCCGTCGCTGTCGCCAACTGGATCAAGGACACCACCTTGCAGGGAGCCCAGTGGCTGTTCGATGGCGCAAAACTGGTCTACAACGAGGGCAAGCGTCTGTTCGACGAGGGTGCGGGAGCAGTGTTCAGCGCGGCACAGAATATCTACAACGACACAGTGAGCGCGCTTGATGTGATTCAGGGCGAAACCAAACTGGAGATCGATGCAGAGCTGTTCGCCGAGGTGGGCGTGCAGGTCGACTTCAAGCTGGACTCCGGCTCTGTGGACGCGGAGGTAGGTTATAACCTGACCTCTCTGCTGCAACACAACCGCACCACCGACGTCCTGATGATTACCCCGCAGTTCACCAATCAGACCACTGGTGCGACTGTGGCATTCGAGACAATCAGTCCTAACGCCCAGTTCAAAGCAGTGCTGCTCTATGACGTGGGCGCGAATCTGAACGTCTACGTGGACAGCAATCTGATCGTCTCCGGCACGACCATCTTCGATCTGTCCGGCGCTGCCGACGGCATCCGTTTCAACACCGGAATTTCCTCCGACGGCTGGGCCAATGACCTGCAGATTCTGGTGGATCTCGGTCTTTCCGAAGTGCCCGCGCTGGGCGGCCTGACCAATGGCGAGCTGGTGCTGATCGACTTCGATTCCACTGAGATCGGCCAGATCCCAGTGCCTTTCATCGAGAGCCTGACCGAGGACATCGTCTCTGCTGAGATCGGCTTGCCAAGCATCAAGACTGAGGGCAAGGCCGCTCCCTACAATTCCGCGCGCTTCGCTGAGGGAGGTTTTGTGGCGCTGAATCTGGAGGAGATCGTCGGCGTGGTGATGAATCATCTAAACGCTCGCCTCGATTTCAGCCCCGAGCTGCGCGCGCTTTACAACGTAGGTTCGCTGGCCGAGAGCGCAAGCATTGCCGATGCCATCGAACAGGTCGGCAAAGCGGTGATGGGTACCATCTACGATCTGCTCGATCTGCAGACGGAAAGCATGCCCGTGTTCCTCGTAGACGCGAATGATCAGACCAGCACATCCCTGCTGCACGCCAATTTCTTTCCGGATTCGGTGATGGGCAGCACGCTGGGCGCGGACACCGCCAAGTTCGGTTTCTACGCCGCTTACGGCGAGAGCAATGACATGGTGAAGGTGACCTTCGACGTTGATCAGGCGGTGTTTGTCATCATCAACAAGATTGTCGAAGCGGCGATTGCAGCGGGCACCTCCGGCGCCACGCTGCAGATTCTCCAGGCACTACCGGACTTCAACCCGCTCAATATCGAGCTGGGTATTGCCGAGCTGCTGGAGATTATCGAAGCCCCGCAGGAGATGGCTGATCAGATCGCCAAGTTCCTGGATCTCAGTATTGGTGTGGAAGCCGCCGACCTCGATGTCTACTCGGCAGTGCGGTTCTCTCAGGATTTCTCGTTGTCCATCGACGACATGTCCTACCTGGTTACCCTGGAAGATGGTTCGCAGCACGCCTTCGCGGCTAATTCGCAGGGTAGCCTGCAGATCGCCAATGCCAGCAGCCACGACAAGAATGGTGATGGCCAGGTCGACTACTCAATGCAGATCGTGCCCAGCGCGATGTTCTCGAACGATACCGAGATCGGTCTGGCGATTGGCTATGTGTTGGACTTCCTGCAGGCGACCCTGACAGCGGATCTTAAACTGCCCATTGACGATCTGCTCGGCATCAGCCTGCCCGGTATTGGTGACATCAAGATCAACGTCGCCGACATCCATCTCGGGCCACTCCTGCGTGTGCAGGGTGATCTCGATCTAGCCAGTGCCGACGTTTTCGAATCGCGCTTCAAGTTCGATCTTGGCTCAGCGAATGTCGAAGGCGGTATCACGTTGACGGACGACATGATCATCGGCTCGGCGGCGGACGACCTGCTGGCGGGCGGGGAGGGCATCGATATTCTCACGGGTGGCACCGGCAACGACCTGTTCACGTTCATGCCCGGCACTGGCGCTGACACCATCACTGACTTCACGCCGGGCGCGAGCAGCGACGACATTCTGGACCTGCTGGCGTTCACATCGCTGCTCACGATCAACGATGTGCAGGCGGCGGCGCTCTACCAGAATGGCGACACGATCATCAGTCTGGGTAATGGCGATTCAGTCAAGCTGGTGGGTGTTGCACCAAACCAGTTGCACCCTGATGACATGCTGGCGGCGTGATGGAGCAAGAGGCGCAAAGCGAATGAAAGCCCTTATTTTCTCCACACCAGCAATTGATTATTTGCCGGCATGGCATTGTCTTCCAGCAAGGTCAGTCCGGTCTTGATCGCCAACTCGTTTACCCACTCGAAGTCGCGCACACCGCTCAACGGATTTCTGCTTTTCAGCCACAGATCGAACTGGGCATTGCTTGGCGTGGTGAATTCTCCGCCGTATTTGAACGGCCCGTACACGCACAGAAAACCACCGGGAGCGATGACGTTGTTCAGATGGCGAAAACATTCTTCGACGGCACTGGCTGGCATGATGTGCAGGCTGTTGGCGGTGAATACGGCATCGAACTGATCAGTTCCCCAATCCTCCTGAGTCACATCCAGCGGCAGGGCTGGCGGTAGATGCGGACTTGATGCGGCAATCAGGCGAAGATTGAGCGAGTTGACCTGTTCCGGAATGTCGGAACTCTGCCAGTGCAACCATGGCATATGCGTGATGAAATGCACGGCATGCTGCCCGGTGCCGCCAGCGATTTCCAGCACACGCAACAGGCGCTCGTCACTGCTTGGCCTGAGGTGTTTCTGCAGAACAGCAAGAATCGGATCCTTGTTATTCTCACACGCTTGACTGAAGGGCAGCTGCACGGGTTCAGGTGTCCTGACCGCTCGCCAGGAACAGGGACAGTTGCTCCTTGGTGTGCGCATCGGCGGTGTCGAAACGAATGACGAGCGTCAGGAATTCTGCATCGGGCTTCTTCTCGACGGCGGTCATGCTGTGCACATAGGCGTTGAGTCCGGAAAGAATGCCACCGGCATCGTTGCCGGGTGACAGATCCAGTTGCAGACGCTCGAAAACGGATGGCAGACGCGATGCACGACGAGAGATGACCGACATCTCTTCGTTGTCGATGCTCTTGATCATGCATTTGAGCTGCTGATCATCAAATCGAATCAGCCCGGTGCCTTTCATCTTGGAGGTTTCTCTGGCGGGTTTTGTCTCCGCCCCTGCAGATGAGAGCAGGGCGTCGGCTGATCCGCTGACCGGTGTCTCTCCGCGCGAACTGAAAATTTCCAGAGAGCTGAACACGCCGGTGTTCTGGACATTGTTTTGCTGCACTGGTTTGAGGTGTCCAGCGCGCACCAGCGCCTTGTGCACTTTCTGCATCAGCTCTTCGCTGGTGAAGGGCTTGCCGAGATAGTCGTTCACTCCCAGCTCTACCGCACGCACGATGTGTGTCTTGGCACCCAGGCTGGAGACCATGATGAATGGGGTGCTGGCGATTCTTTCCTCGGCGCGCACCCAGATCAACAGCTCCTCGCCGCTCATGCCGGGCATCTCCCAATCACTCAGGATCAGGTCGACGTGTTGTTTGTTGAGGATCGACTGCGCTTTGCGACCATCGGAAGCCTCGACGATTTCACAGGCCGGAAGGAATTTGCGCAGCGTGCGCTTGATCAGATCTCTGATGAAGGTGGCGTCGTCTACGAGCAGTATGCGTAATTTCATGCGTTGATTTCTTGTCAGAGAACGTGTTGTAGAAAATGTTAGAGAAAGTGTTGCAACTCACTCGCTGTTCTTACGTAAAAATACCGGCGCATTCGCGCTGGAATCCTTCTCGCTGTAGCGGTACCCGTCCACATCGAAGGCGAACAGGTCTACCGGTTTGCGCAGGCGATTCTTGATGATGAAGGCCGTCATCAAACCACGGGCGCGCTTGGCGAAGAAGCTGATCAGTTTGTATTGCCCACCTTTGAAATCTTTGAATACTGGACTGATAACATCGGCCGCCAGACGTTTTTCATTAACCGCATGGAAGTACTCATTGGACGCCAGATTCACCAGCACCGGCCTCTTTTCGAGGCTGAGCTGTGTGTTGAGCGCCTCCGTAATCCGGTTGCCCCAGAAGCCATAGAGTGAGCTGGTACCTGCCACTTTCAACGCAGTGCCCATTTCCAGCCGGTAGGGCTGTATGAGGTCCAGTGGGCGCAATAGCCCGTAGAGCCCGGAGAGAATTCGCAGATGCTTTTGCGCGTAGCTGATGTCGTCATTGGACAGTGACGGCGCATCGAGACCGAGATAGACATCACCCTTGAAGGCAAACAACGCCTGCCTGGCGTTGTGCTTGTCGAAAGGCAGCTGCCAGTGGTTGAAGCGCGCGTGGTTGAGATCGCCCAGCGCAGTGCTGATGGACATCAGCTCGGAAACCTGAGCGGAGGACAACTGGCGCAGGGTATTGATCAGCTGTTGCGAATCCTGCAGAAAATCGGGCTGCGTAAACTTCCGAATCCTGACTGGGGTCTCGTAGTCCAGCGACTTGGCTGGCGAGATGACAACTAACATGGTGCTGCCTCGTAGCGGAGATTCGATTCAGGGGCTGGTGCGTGGATCATACCGGGGCGAGGAATTCCTGCCACCAGTCCAGCGGCGTCACTCCGTCGGCCGGATCGTAGACGTTGCCATAGTACCAGACCGTCCCCGGAAACTGGCCAATGACGCGATCCAACACAGTTTCGATGTTCTGGAAACCGATGGAGACGTGAATGCTGTAGACCAGCACGCGCGGGGACTGCAGATCCAGGGTGCCATCGAGCAACTCCAGCTCGGGGCTCAAGGTATTGGCGACGTCCTCGATCCCTTCCTTGCGTAACACGCGGATGCACAGGTTGCCGCTGCGCTTGAGCAGCTCGTAACCGGCCGGGTTGTCCGCCGGGTACTGGATCTTGTCGCCCGCTGCCAGGCTGCGCACGAATGCCGGGGATTTGAGCAGGCGGTACTCTTTCGCGGCCGGTGCTAGGGCCTCCACGACAATCTTCTCCAGCACGGGCTCGCCGTCGTTGCGGTAACCGGCGATCAGTGAAATCGTCACAGGAGCTTCCGCCTGCACGGGGTTGGCAGGAGGGCTGGCAGGTGGGTTGGTGCGTGAATCATGGCTGGGCATGGGCATTTCCATCAGGCAAATATCGATCAATGTGGCGGATTCTGTGCATTTCACAGGCCGGGCATTTTAACCCGCTTTGCGCGGCCATGGCCAAAGGCAGGCGCAAGCGTGTCCTCGGGAAGGGCAGATGTGCTAACCTGCCGGGGCAAATTTCCACTTTCAACCTTGATTTTCAAATCAGTACCGCAGGAGGCCCGCATGGGTTCGCAACAGGAAGACCAAACTACAGAATTACATCCCAAGGGAGAGCTGGCGCTGCAGACTCTCGCCATGCCCAAAGACACCAATGCCAACGGTGACATCTTCGGTGGCTGGCTGGTGTCGCAGATGGACCTCGCCGCAGGCATCGCCACCAAACAGGTGAGCCGTGGCCGCAGTGCCACCGTCGCCATGAACAATGTGGCGTTTCACTCGCCTGTCAGCGTGGGCTCGATTGTCAGCTGCTATGCCGAGATGGGCGAGATCGGGCGTAGCTCCATGCACGTCAACATCGAAGTGTGGATTTCCAATTCGCTGACCAACCATGGCAAACGCAAAGTGGCTGAAGGCGAATTCGTCTACGTCGCGATCGATGATCTCGGCCGCACCCGTCGCATCGATATTCCTGGCAGAGTGCTGGAGTAACTCTTCACGGGTAGCCTCGCATTTGCTGATCCCGTGCCCGCTCCGGTGGGCACGGTTTACGATCCCCTTCAAGTTAACCCCCCCTCCCGAACTGCTCTCTTAACTGTCCCGGCGATAGCTGCCACACCTTGCGGAAATGATGTCGCATGGTGGTCGCGTTATCGAAGCCACATTTGCTGGCGATGATGTCCATGGAGTGCTGGCTGGTCTCCAGCAGCCCGCGTGCCAGCTGCAGACGCTGATGGGTAAGCCAGTCCTTCGGTGTCATGCCTAGCGCGGCACGGAAGCGGCGATCAAAGGTGCGGCGCGCCATGCGTGCGCGCTGCGCGAGTTGATCGATGTCGATGGGTTGGTCCAGATTGGTCAGCGCCCAGTCCAGTGCCGCTGCGAACTGGCCGGGCTTCTCCAGCACTGGCGTCTCCACGAACTGCGCCTGCCCGCCGCTGCGATGGGCTGCAATCACCAATCGTCGGGCAACCTGATTGGCGATGTGGTGCCCGAAGTCGCCCCGGATCACCTCAATGCCCAGATCGATTCCTGCCGCGCTACCTGCCGAACAGCCAATGTCACCGTCGTAGACATACAACACGTCGTCCACATACGACACCGCTGGAAAACGTTCCCGAAAGCGCTGCGCGTAACGCCAGTGGGTGGTCGCCTGGTGACCGTCAAGCAAACCCGTCTCCGCCAGCAGGAAGGAGCCGGAGCAGAACGACAGCAGACGCCCGCCGCGAGCGTGCAACTGGACAATCTGTTCGCGCAGCAGCGTGTTGAGCGGGCTGTGCATTGCCTCGCTATCAGCAGCAGTTGGCCAGCTGGGGACGACCACCATGTCGTAGTCGTCCAGCGAGGCCACGACCTTGGGCAGAATCTGCAGGCCACCGGTGGCGCCAAGCGGGCCGCTTTCGAAGCTGACTACCTCTGTCTGATACCAGTCTGCGTATTCGGGGCGGGGCAGGGCGAACAGCTCCACGGCGCAGCCCAGCTCGAAGAGTGCAGTGTGGTTGTAGCTGAGAATGGCGACACGGCGCATGGGTTGTCCTTCTTTGGCAGATCTTGGTTTGATATTGGCCTGATCTTAACGAAATATGTCCTGCCAGCCAATTTTCGACGTGATTGTTCCCTGCAATACTGGCTCCTGTCAAATGACGTTCTATCAATCAACCTTTGTTTCAAAAATCTGAAAGGAGCATCACCATGTCATCCGCTGTATCCAGACCCGAAGCCGCTGGCAGCCTTGAAGCGCTGGCTCATTTTGAATCTCTGCTGCGGTTTGAGACCGACTGCTGGGACGTGCATCATGCGCTGACCAACGGCCGTCAGGACTTTGTGCTGCTGGACGTGCGCGGCGAGGAAGGTTTTCGCAAGGGCCATGTGGCCGGAGCAGTCAACATTCCGCATGCGCGGCTTTCAGTGGAGACGCTCGCCGCCTATCCGCAAGACACGCTGTTCGTGGTCTACTGCGCCGGGCCGCATTGCAACGCTACCGAGAAGGCGGCTATCCGCCTCGCGAAACTGCAACGGCCGGTCAAGAAAATGATCGGTGGCGTGTGCGGCTGGGTGGATGAAGGCTTTACACTGACAAGTGGCGACGGGCAATGAGTGTTGAATGGCGAGTGCGCTCTGCAGAAAAGGAAGACGCTGAAGCAGTGCTGGCGTTGATGCAGGCGCTGGCAGAGTTCGAGGGCTACAGCGCCGACTTTCGCGTCACGCTTGATGAACTTGTCCAGCGCTGTTTTGTTCGCCAGGACTTTCAAGTGCTGGTAGCGGATGCCGGTGGCGAGTTGCTCGGCATGCTGGTGTATTACGAGCAGCCATTCACCTATGATCTCAAGCCCTGGTTCGTGATCAAGGAACTGTACGTGCGGGATTCGTTCCGTGGTGCGGGAGTGGGCAGAATGTTGATGAAGAGCGTTGCCGGGCATTGTTATCTGCAGGGCGGCAGTCGCTTGCGCTGGGAGGTGCTGACGGACAATCTCCCAGCACAGCGCTTCTATGGCTCGCTTGGAGCACAGCCCAATACTGGATGGCAGACGTGGCACCTTGGTGGTGCTGCGTTGCGGGAATTGGCGGTGGATGATTGACAGGAATGTACCGATGAAAAATCGAGATATGGGTCTGGCCCTTTTGGTCGTCACGATCTGGGGCGCCAGTTTCACCGTTGTCAGTCTGGGGCTGGATGGTGTTCCTCCGATGCTGCTTGCGGCCATTCGTTTTGCGCTGGCGGCGGTTCCGGCAGTATTCTTTGTGCGCCGTCCTGCAGTCGAGTTGCGCTACCTGACTGGTTATGGATTGCTGGTCGGAGTAGGCCAGTTTGGTTGTCTCTTTTATGCCATGCATATCGGCATGCCGGCCGGTCTGGCATCGGTAGTGCTGCAGTCGCAGGCGTTCTTCACACTCGCGTTGGCGGCGATATTTCTAAGAGAATCTGTCTCGACCTCGCAAGCGAGTGGCGTCGTGGTGGCGGCCTGTGGTTTGTTTCTGATTGCCCAGGGCGGCAGTAGTCCGGGTTTCGCTGCTTTGCCGTTGGGAGCACTGTTGCTGTGTCTGGCGGGAGCCGCATGCTGGGGAGGCTCCAACATTCTGGTGCGCAAGGCGTCGGCTGCGGCTATGCAGCGCGGTGAGAGCGTGAACATGTTCAGCCTCGTCGTATGGTCGAGCCTGGTGCCACCGATTCCGCTGCTCGTGCTGGCATTGCAGCTGGATACCCTGCAGACCATGAAGGTCGCCGTGAGCCATATCGACGCTGCATCCATTCTGGTCTTCCTCTACCTTTCCTTCTGCGCGACACTATTCGGATTCGGCGCATGGAGCAGCCTGCTCTCCCGATACCCCACTGCGAGCGTCGCGCCATTGTCCCTGCTGGTGCCGGTGACGGGACTCCTTACCGCCAGCGTCGTGCTGGATGAACATTTGTCCTGGTTGCAATGGAGTGGTTGCTTCGCGGTGTTGTGCGGCCTGGCCATCGCGACGTTCGGATTGCCACGCAAGTCTATGAGAGTGAAAGGAGAAGTACTGTGATTTACCGGGGTGGATGCCATTGTGGCGCCGTGCAGTTTGAGGTTGAGGCGCCAGAGTCGGTGGAAGTGGAAGACTGCAATTGTTCGATTTGCCGAAAGACAGGCTTTCTGCATCTGATTGTGCCGCTGCAGAGTTTTCGACTGCTCTCCGGTGCGGAGACGCTGACGACGTACAAATTCAATACAGGAGTGGCGGAGCATAAATTCTGTAGAGTCTGCGGCATCAAGTCCTTCTACATTCCACGCTCCAACCCCGATGGTATGGATGTCAATCTTCGATGTCTGACCACACAACCTGATCATGTAAAAATCGTCAGTTTTGACGGTGAGAATTGGGAAGCCCATGGAGCGAAGCTTGCGGGCAAAAGCAAGGTTGTCCAATAGCGTTCACGTAGCGTTTCCTCGCTCAATCGTCCCCGACTCGTCCCCGCAACTCTTTCGTCTTGCCACGCAGCACTTTGCCCTCGACGCGCTTGCGCTGCGAAGACTTGGTGGGCTTCGTCGGCGTGCGCGCCTTGCGTACCACACTGGCCTCGCGGATCAATTCCTGCAGACGCCGCAGGGCATCGTCGCGGTTCTGTTCCTGGGTGCGGTGCTGCTGCGCCTTGATGACGACGACACCCTCGCGCGTGATGCGGCTGTCCCGCAAATTGAGCAAGCGGTGTTTGTAGAAGAAGGGCAGTGATGACGCGTTGATATCAAAGCGCAAATGAATCGCCGTCGACACCTTGTTGACGTTCTGGCCGCCCGCACCCTGCGCACGGATCGCGCTCAGCTCGATCTCGTCGTCCGGGATGGCGACATTGAGGGATACCTGCAGTGGCATGTGAGAACTTCCTGGTGGTCTATACTGACAATCGATACGGTTGATACCAACCCAGTATAGCCAATACTCAAGATCACAGGATGTGATTATGTCAAACAAGGAAGCGCCGAATACTCTCACGGTTAGCCATTACCTCGAAGCCCGGCGCGTCCTGATGGACCCGCTGACCTTTTCCTCTGCCAGGCCGCTCACGACGATGGGGGACGGGCTCGGCTACAGCTTCGTGCTCTTCTGTCAGGACCCGCCCGAGCATGGTCGGCTGCGGATGCTCATTCAACGGGAGTTCATCAGCAGCCGTCTGCAGGCGCTGCGCGGTTGGGTCGCGAGTGAAGTCGACACGGTGCTGGACGGTTATCCCACTGCCACGGCCGAGGTCGATATTGTCGCTACGCTGACTCTGCCATTACCCATGCGGGTGATCAACCGGCTGCTGGGCGTGGCGGATGCCGACTCGCAGGCGTTCAAACACTGGACCGCGCAGGCGGTGGGGCATAAGGACGGAGGAGTGCCAGCGGTGCTGGGACGCAGGGCCTTTGTGGAGCTGCACAAATTCTTCCGAGGACAGATTCAAGCGCAACGGGAGCAGCCAACCGACGGTGTGATCGGGCATCTGCTGACGCGTTGCGCCAACGAACTGGAGCTGATCAACTTCTGCGTGACCTTGATGATTGCGGGCAACGAGACCACCGCCAGCCTGCTGAGCAATGTACTGCATCTGCTCGCTACCCGGCCCATGCTGTGGAGCGCGTTGCGGGAGGATCGGTCTCTGATTGGCGCGGTCATTGAGGAGGCGCTGCGCTTTGATCCGCCAATTCAGTTTGTGAGCCGCCTCGTGGCCCGGCCAGTAGTGGTCGAGGGCATTGCATTGAATTGCGGCGACACCGTGCTTGTGGATATCGGTGCGGCTAATCGTGATCCAGCGTTTTTTGCTGAGCCGGAGGTGTTCAACCCGGCGCGATACGAGAAGGGCCACCTGGCCTTTTCACATGGCATTCACTATTGCATAGGGGCGGGGCTGACGAGGCTGGAGGCGGAGATAGTGCTGAACAGGATGCTGGATCGTTACGCGGCTATCGGGCTGGCGGCACCTGGAGAGCGCTATCCGAATGCATACTTTCGCGGTTTCAAGTCGCTGCGGTTGGTGTTGGGGGATGACGATTCAATCTGGTCGCCTGCCCTGCAGGCGACCAGCTCCGCTACAGAACTTCCAACTTCGCATACGACAGCACCAGCCACTTGCTGCCGCCCTCGCGGAAATTGACCTGCACCCGGGCGTTGGCGCCGTGGCCCTCGCAGTTGAGGACGACCCCCTCGCCGAACTTGCCGTGGCGCACGCGCGCGCCCAGCGAGATACCGGTGTCCGGCACCTCCTGTTGCACCAGTGAGGGCGACAACGCCGGACGACCATAGAACCCGGAAGGCCGCGTGATAGTCGATTTGATGCGGACATGCTCGATCAAGTCGGCCGGAATTTCGCGAATGAAGCGCGAGGGGCGGGTGATGTTGACCTCCCCGTGCAGGCGCCGCGATTCGGCATGGGTCAGGTAGAGCTTGGTCATGGCGCGGGTGATGCCGACGTAGCAGAGGCGGCGCTCTTCTTCGAGACCGGCCAGACCTTCCATCGACATCTTGTGCGGGAACAGGCCTTCTTCCATGCCAGCCAGGAACACCAGTCGGAACTCCAGACCCTTGGCAGAGTGCAGTGTCATCAGCTGCACGGCGTCCGCAGATTCGCTGGCCTGACCTTCGCCCGCATCGAGCGAGGCCTGATCCAGAAACGCCGCAAGGAATTCCATGGATTCGATGGCCATGGCCTCGGCGTCCTCATCCAGCTCATCGAAACTGCCTGCGGCGTTGACCAGCTCCTGCAGGTTTTCGATCCGGCCGCTGGCCTTCTCGCCGCCTTCCTTTTCGTGGTGCGGAATCAGGCCGCTGTGGGTGATGACGTATTCGACCTTCTTCGCCAGTGCCAATGCTTCGCTGTTCTCGTGCATCTGCTGGATCAGCTCCATGAAGCGCTGCACGGCCGTGGCGGCGCGCGCGGCCAGCAGGCCATGGGTCAGGCATTTGCCAGAGGCGGCCCACAGCGAGATTCCTTCGTCACGAGCGACACTGCGCAGAATCTCCAGGGTCTGGTCGCCGATGCCACGGGTGGGCACGTTGATGACGCGCTCGACGGCGGTGTCGTCGTGACGATTCACCAGCAGGCGCAGATAAGACAGCGCGTTCTTGATCTCCAGACGCTCGTAGAAGCGGTGGCCGCCGTAGATACGATAAGGCAGGCCGACTCGCAACAGCGCATCCTCCATCTCTCGGGACTGGGCGTTGGAGCGATAGAGGATGGCCGCGTCAGAGAGCCGATTGCCGGTGTTGAGCCAGGACTGCAGGCGTTCGACGATGAAGCGTGCCTCGTCCTGCTCGTTGAAGGCTTCGTAGAGGGAGATCGGCTCGCCATCGCCATCATCGGTCCACAGCTCTTTGCCGAGGCGGCCAGAGTTGTTGGCGATCAGCTTGTTGGCGGCCTTGAGAATGTTGGAGGTGGAGCGGTAGTTCTGCTCCAGCCGAACCATGTTGGCACCAGGAAAATCCTGACTGAAGCGCTGGATATTCTCGATCTTGGCGCCGCGCCAGCCGTAGATGGACTGGTCGTCGTCTCCCACTACCATCAGATGGTTGTCGCGGCCAGCCAGCACGCGCAGCCAGGCGTATTGAATCGTGTTGGTGTCCTGGAACTCGTCCACCAGAATGTGCTGAAAGCGCCGCTGATAGTGCTGCAGTATCTGGGGGTTGTGCAGCCACAGTTCGTGGGCGCGCAGCAGTATCTCGCCGAAATCCACCATGCCGCCACGGTTGCAGGCGTCTTCGTAGGCGGCATAGAGGGCCAGCATGGTGCGGGTGTATTCGTCACCGTAGTGCTCGATGTTGGCAGCGCGCAGGCCTTCGTCCTTCTGCGAGTTGATGTACCACTGGCACTGGCGGGGCGGCCAGCGCTCCTCGTCCATATTCAATGCTTTACAGAGGCGTTTGATCAGCCGCAGCTGGTCGTCGCTGTCGAGGATGTGAAAGTTTTCGGGCAGCTTCGCCTCGCGCCAGTGAGTGCGCAACAGCCGGTGGGCCAGACCGTGAAAGGTGCCGACCCACATGCCTCCGAGCGGTTGCCCCAGCAGATGTTCGATGCGATGACGCATCTCGCGGGCAGCCTTATTGGTGAAGGTTACGGCGAGGATGCTGAAGGGTGAGATGTTCTCAATCTGCATCAGCCAGGCGATGCGATGTACCAGCACACGGGTCTTGCCACTGCCAGCGCCAGCCAGTACCAGCAGGTTGTTGGCGGGCGCAGCGACAGCTTCGCGTTGCGGTTCATTGAGTGAGTCGAGCAGGTGTGAGACGTCCATGGCGCGGTATTCTAGCCTGAATAAATAACCAGTACACGCTCCCACTGCAGGCTTTCTTTCAAACGAAACAACTTGCTAAGATGCCCGACAAGTTATGAACGGTCGTTCGACGCGGGTGCCACCTGCCGCGCCACTTAATCCCCCTGCTACGCTCGAAGGAGTCCCGTATGTCTGCTAGCTCAGATTCTGCCAAGTTCAACTGGCAGGACCCATTCCTGATGAACGACCTGCTCACCGAAGAAGAGCGCATGGTGCGTGACACGGCACGGCAATACGCACAGGAGAAACTGCTGCCCCGCGTACGCGATGCCTATCGTCGCGAATATACCGACCCTGCCATTTTCCGCGAGATGGGCGAACTGGGCCTGCTTGGCGCGACGCTGCACGGCTACGGCTGCGCGGGAGTGAACTACGTGTGTTATGGCCTGATGGCGCGCGAGGTGGAGGCCGTGGATTCTGGCTACCGCTCCATGATGAGCGTGCAGTCCAGCCTCGTGATGCATCCCATCTACAGCTTCGGTTCCGAGGCGCAGAAGCAGAAGTATCTGCCGAAGCTGGCCACCGGCGAGTGGATCGGCTGTTTCGGTCTCACCGAGCCTGATTACGGTTCCGATCCGGGCGGCATGATCACACGCGCACGCACCGTCGAAGGTGGCTTTCGCCTCAGCGGCGCCAAGAACTGGATCAGCAATTCTCCGATCGCCGACGTGTTCGTGGTGTGGGCGAAGGACGACGAGGGAGTGATCCGGGGTTACATCCTGGAGAAAGGCATGCCGGGGCTGTCCGCGCCGAAGATCGAGGGCAAGCTCGCGCTGCGTGCGTCGATCACCGGCGAGATCGTCATGGACAATGTCTTCGTCCCTGCGGAGAACATGCTGCCGAACGTGCAGGGTTTGAAAGGCCCGTTCAGCTGCCTGAACTCGGCGCGGCTGGGTATCGCCTGGGGTGCGTTGGGCGCTGCGGAGACCTGCTGGAAAACGGCGTTGCAGTACACGTTGGATCGTAAGCAATTTGATCGTCCGCTGGCTGCGAATCAGCTGATTCAGAAGAAGCTGGCGGTGATGCAGACAGACATTTCGCTGGGGCTGCTGGGCTGTCTGCAGGGGTCGCGTCTGCGCGACGAGAACAAGCTGTCGCCGCCGCTGATCTCGTTGCTTAAGCGCAACTCCTGCCTGAAGGCGCTGGACACTGCCCGCGAGGCGCGCGACATGCTGGGTGGCAATGGTATCTCGGATGAGTTTCCGGTGATGCGTCACCTGCAGAATCTGGAAGTGGTCAACACTTACGAAGGCACGCAGGACATTCACGCGCTGATCCTGGGCCGGGCCCAGACGGGCATCCAGGCCTTCAGCTAACGCTCCGCTTCCGTACGAGCCAGCCCTGCTGGCGACTACTTCGGTTCGGCCAGATTTGGGGTCAGAGTAAAAATACAGACTGTATTTTTACTCTGACCCCAAATCTAGAGACAGTCGCCTGCAGGGCAGCCTCATATAGTCAGGTGAAGAGAGTCAGTTGAAGAGGTAGTGCAGCACAATGCCCGCGAACACCGCAGCGCCGACCTGGTGGTTGTTGAGGAAGGCCCGGAAGCACGCATCGGGTTCGCGATTGCGGATCATCTTCTGCTGTTTCACAAAGAGGATCAGCGCGACGAGCAGTCCCAGATAGAGCCACACGCCCAGCTCGAAGCGCGATGCCGCCAACAGCATGGCCAACAAGAAGAATGCCTGCAGCGTTCCGATGATGACGGTGTCGGCTTCCCCGAACAGGATCGCCGTCGATTTGACCCCGATCTGGAGATCGTACTCGCGGTCCACCATGGCGTACTCGGTGTCATACGCCACCGTCCACAAACAATTGGCCACGAACAGCAGCCAGGCGTGTGCAGGCAGCTCACCGGCCTGCGCTGCGAAGGCCATCAGAATCCCCCACGAGAACGCCACGCCCAGCACCAGTTGGGGCAGATTGGTGAAGCGTTTCATGAAGGGGTACAGCGCCGCCACCGCCACGGCGCCGAACGACAGTTGAATGGTCAGCGCGTTGGTAAACAACAGCAGAATAAAGCCAAGACCACACAGCACAGCGAAGGTCAGCAGTGCCTCGTGGCGCTTCACCGCGCCGGTGATGATGGGACGGTTGCGAGTGCGCAGGACGTTGCCGTCGAAATTGGTGTCGGCATAGTCGTTGATGGCGCAACCGGCCGAACGCATGATCAATGTGCCGAGCACAAAGATCACCAGCAGCTTCAGATCGGGAAAACCCTGTGCCGCGATCCACAGTGCGCCGAGGGTCGGCCACAGCAGCAGATAGACGCCGATGGGTTTGTCGAGGCGAGTCAGCTGTACAAAGGCGGGGGCGCGCTCGTACACTCGGGGAAATCGAGCCTGGAGGCTGGATCGCAATTGCGACAACAGCTTGGAAAACGCGCTGGACTGCAGCCACTGGCCGAGTTTCTGTTTAATGTCAGTGATTGTCTGCAAAAGCCTGTTCTCCGCGGTTCTGAGCGGCGAGAGTATAAGCCGGATGTGGGGTAAACCGTAAAGGAGTGACTATGCACAAACCAGAATTGGCCGAGGCCATCGCCGCACAGGCCGGAATTTCCCGACAGGCCGCCGCCGAGTCCTTGAATGCAGTATTGGATGAGATTGCCAATGCGCTAGCTTTCGACCGCAAGGTCAGCCTGCCCGGTCTCGGGGTGCTGGCCCCGGTGCAGCGTCAGGCCCGCACCGGTAAGAACCCTGCTACCGGTCAGACTTTGGAGATTCCAGCCCAGCGGAGCGTCGTTTTTCGACCTGCCAAAAAGCTGAAAGAAGCACTCAACGACGCATAAACAGGTGTGCTGACAGCTGCCGTCAGGTGACCGATCAAATATTGAAGTTGTCGGCAATCTGCTTCAGATCACTGCTGGCGGCCAGCACTTTCTGCAGCGCTTCCTGCACTTTCTCTGGATCAAGGTCATAGCGCGCATAAAGCGCCAACGGAATCTCTTCCGGCGGTGCGTCCCCGATACCCTGTTGCCGCAGCAGGCGCAGCACGATGTAGATCAGGTGCGGATACACGCTGTGCTCACCCACATAATCCGGCTCGTGCTGAAAACGCAACGCAGTGGTGACTTCAGCGGGCATGTTCCAGAGGTGCATCAGCCAGGCGCTGATCTGCTCGCGACTGATCCCTAGCAGATGATTGTCGATAGCCACATGACTGATGGCTGGATTGACCTCCATGTACCGGCAGATCGACGAGAAGTGTGGCGGGAAGGTATGCGCCAGCACCAGATAGCCGAAGTTATGCAGCAGTCCGGCCAGACACGCCAACCCTTGGCTGGGGCGTTTGCGCGCGGGAATCTGCCGCACGATTGCCTCGATTGCCGTTGAGCAGTACACCGACTGCAGCCAGTACGGCGTAATGCCGTGCACACTGTCCTTCGGCAGCGCGATGGTGCTACCCAACGCCATGCCGACGGCCAGATTGCTCACCAGATCGAAGCCCAGCACGCGCACGATGGCGTCCTGCACCGAGCGAATTTTGCCGGGGGCCGCGTAGTAGGGCGACGCGGCCCAGCTCACTACTTGTGCCGCGAGGCTCGCATCGGATTCCACGATGTCTGCCAGTTCGCGCACTTCGGCATCGGGATTGGCGCGCAGATTGATGATGCGTCGTGCCGTCTGCGGCAGTGGTGGAATCTCCAGTGTTTCTTCAAGACGCTGTTTGATGCGCAGTGTAGTGAAGTTTCTGATGGAGTCGAATATCTGCTCAAGATCAGCGCTGCTGTCCGGGGCGTGCAGAATCAGTGCCTCGGGTGCCACGACGCACTTCACTACACTGACGCGAAAATCTTTATTGGTCAGCGCTGTTTTGAGATCGTCGAGCCGCAGGTGCTGAATCTGTACTCCGTCAGTCTCGAAAATTTCATAGCTGCAGTTCTGATGCGCCGCCACGGATTCTTCGAGCACTGTGGGCAGTTGAAAGAAGCCTGCTGCGACATCGAGTTGTTTGAGTTTTTTGCTGCGCGTCAACGCCGCAATGTCTGTCTGATGAACAGGCAGCAGCTCGCGCTCTGTGATGGTGTTGAGCAGTTTCAGGTCTAGCAGATGGCTGTTGGGGACGACAACCTGCAACATGCCTTTGCTGTCTTGCAAGAGGACAACACGAACCAGTCGTTCAACTTCTGAATGCTTTTGTGAAAAATTCTGACCTGATATCGCGACGGACATGATTTTTTTGCATCACTTTTGGTTGTTTTTTATTCAGAACAAACCGCGCAGCGCTCGTTTGCAAGGGCCGGGGCGACGAAAGCGGCGCCATTATATAGAACCACCGCTCAGTCGCCTACCGCGGCAACGTCAGTGTCACACGTTGCCGTAGAGTTCCCGGTCGCCTAACCAACGACGGATCAGAGGTTCCACATTGTCCGGATATTGCCGCTGTATCACCTCGGCCTGAGTCTTCACCTCGTCCAACATGCCGGAGTCGCGGCTCAGATCGGCGATGCGGAAACTCATCAGCCCGGTCTGCTGAGTGCCCAGTACCTGGCCTGGCCCGCGAATCTGCAGATCCTGCTCGGCAATATAAAAACCGTCATTGCTGTCGCGCATGATGGACAGGCGCTGTTTTGCGACCTGTGACAACGGCGCCTGATACAGGAGCAGGCAGTGACTGGCGATAGCGCCGCGCCCGACTCGCCCGCGCAGTTGATGCAACTGGGCCAGCCCGAGCCGTTCGGGATTTTCGATGACCATGAGACTGGCGTTAGGCACATCGACACCGACCTCGATGACCGTGGTGGCGACCAATAGCTGCAACAGCCCGCCCTTGAAGGCATCCATGACGGCAGCTTTGTCGCGCGGCTTCATGCGCCCGTGAATCAGACCGATGGCGATATCGGGCAATTGAGCGCGCAGCGTTTCTGCGCTTACTTCCGCCG
The DNA here is from genome assembly GCA_040384465.1 of Pseudomonadota bacterium. Taxonomy (GTDB): domain Bacteria; phylum Pseudomonadota; class Gammaproteobacteria; order Pseudomonadales; family Pseudohongiellaceae; genus UBA5078. Next base: position 174,084 of record JAZKJF010000002.1, read on the forward strand.
CCTGGCACTGGAGAGCTTCCGATTCCTCGATCAGCGTGCAGACCCAGTAGGCCTGACTGCCCTGGGCGCAGGCGTGGTGGATGCGCTCGATCACCTCTGCACGCCGGGTGTTGGCGATGATGAGGGTGTTGACCGGGCTGCGACCGGGCGGTAGCTCGTCGATGACGCTGCAATCCAGATCGGCATAAGCGCTCATCGCCAGCGTGCGCGGGATCGGCGTGGCGGTCATCACCAGTTGATGCGGAATGAAGTGCCCGGTGGCGCCCTTCTCGCGCAGCGCCAGACGCTGATGCACACCAAAGCGGTGCTGCTCATCGATGATGACCAGGCCCAGCTTCGCAAAGCTCACCTCTTCCTGAAACAGGGCGTGGGTGCCGACGATGATCTGTGCACTGCCGCTGCTGAAGGCGTGCAACTGTTCTTCGCGCTTTTTGCCTTTGACCTTGCCACTGAGCCAGCCGACCTGCAGACCCAAGGGCTCCAGCCAACGGGAGAAATTGAGGTAGTGCTGTTCGGCAAGAATTTCGGTCGGCGCCATCACGGCTGCCTGGTAGCCATTCTCCACGGCTTGCAGCGCGGCGATGGCGGCGACCACGGTCTTGCCCGAGCCCACATCACCCTGCAGCAGGCGCAACATCGGGTTACCTTGCGCGAGGTCATCGGCGATCTCGCGGCACACCCGCTTCTGGGCGGTGGTCAGCGCGAAGGGGAGACCGCGCAGAAACTGCACAGTGAGCTGTTTGCGCAGCGCCATCGGGGGGGCGCTTAGCAGTTCGGCCTGCTCGCGGAGCCTGCGCAGACACAGCCGGTGACTGAGCAGCTCCTCGAAGGCCAGTCGGCGCTGGGCCGGATGCTGACCCTCAGCGAGCTTCATCAGCATGCTGCCTGTCGCGCCGCTGACGGGCGGGTGATGCAGGAACCGAATGGCGTCGGTGAGTGAGGCAAAGCCGAGGTCGCTGCGAATCGTCGGTGGAATCCAATCCACCAGCTGCTCGCCATCGCCCAGCATCCCGAGCGCCTGATCGACCAGTGCGCGCAGGCGTGGCTGTTGCAGGCCTTCGGTGACGGGGTAGACAGGGGTCAGATGCGTCTGCACGACAGCGACCTGATCCGGAGCAATGAGCTGATATTCCGGGTGATACATCTCCATACCCGTCTTGCCAGCCCGCACTTCGCCATAGCAGCGGATGTGCGCTCCGGGTGTCAGAGCATTCTTTTGCGCGGCGCTGAAGTGGAAGAAGCGCAGCGTGATGATGCCACTGCTGTCCTTGATGCGGCACAGCAGGCTGCGTCGACGTCCGAAGACCAGCTCGGTGGCCAGCACTTCGCCCTCCAGCATCAGCTCGGCGCCCATACGACAGGCAGCAATCGGGCTGATACGGGTACGATCTTGATAACGCAGAGGGAGATGAAAGAGCAGATCCTGAATGGTACACAGGTGCAGAGTCGCCAGCTTGGCCGCGATGCCGGGGCCCACGCCCTTGAGCGCGGTAAGTGGGGTTTGCTCCGGCAGCACCTGAACTCCTCAGTCCGCGAAAGGCAGTGCCATGATCGCTTCCACTTCGATCGCCACGCCTCTGGGCAGTGCTGATACCTGCACGGTGGAGCGGGCGGGGAATGGGGCTTCGAAGTAGCGTTTCATGGTGTCATTGACGATGGTGAAGTCAGCAAGATCGGTCAGGAAGATGGTCAGTTTGACGATGTCGCGCAGGCTGCCACCGGCTGCCTCGGACACGGCCTGCAGGTTGTCAAAGACGCGCACTGCCTGAGCTTCGATGCCACCGCTGACGACGGTCATGCTGACCGGGTCCAGCGGAATCTGTCCGGAGAGGAACACCAGATTGCCGACGTGTACGCCTTGCGAGTAGGGGCCGATGGCGGCGGGGGCTAATGGAGTACTTACAATGATTTTGTTGGACACGGAGAACTCTCCTGTGGGAGCGGGCCTTGCCCGCGATTAATCGTGACTCACAAACTTCGCGAGCAAGGCTCGCTCCCACATATTCTAGGAAGCTGCCGCACTCTTGAGCGTTTTCGGGGTCGCCTTGCGGGTCTTGACGCGCGTGACCTTGCTCACCGGTTTGATCAGTCGGATGCGCTTCATGACCCGCGCCAGATGGATACGGTTGCGCACGTTCAGCGAGAGATTGACGATGCTGAAGCGCGCGTCACGCTCGACAGTGCTGATCTTCTCAATATTGGCCTCGGCGCCGGTAATCGTCGTCGCCAGCTTGGCGATGATGCCACGCTCGTTTTCCAGCTCCACGCGAATTTCCACCGAGAACTCGCCCTCCACGTTCGGATCCCAGCGCACGGAAATGCACTTCTCCGGGTTGTCGTGAATCTCGGCGATGTTGCTGCAGCTGTCGGTGTGAATGACCATGCCACGGCCTGTGCTGATGTGGCCGATGATGGGGTCGCCCGGAATCGGGTGGCAGCATTTGGCGTAGCTCATCACCATGCCTTCCGAGCCCCGGATGGCCAGTGAGCTGTGCTTGCTGTCTTTGCCGTTGTCCTGAATGGTTTCGGGGACGGTGTCGGGCATCAACAGCCGCGCCACGACGTGCGCCATGCGATTGCCCAGCCCGATGTCCTCCAGCAGGTTGTCCAGCTCCACCAGGTTGATCTGGCGCAGCGCCTTCTGAATCTCCTCCGCCGGAATCTTTTCCAGCTGGGTGCCGAAGCTGCCCAGCACTTTGTTGAGAAGCCGTCTGCCCAGCGACACAGATTCGGAGTGCCGCTGGTTCTTGAGGAAGTGACGGATATTGCTGCGAGCCTTGCCGGTGACGACGAAGCTCAGCCAGGCCGGATTGGGCTGAGTGCCTGGCGCGGTGATGATTTCCACGGTCTGGCCGCTTTCCAGCGGCTCGCTGAGGGGTGCGAGACGACGGCTGATTCGGCACGCGACGCAGGAGTTACCGACGTCGGTGTGCACCGCATAGGCAAAATCCACAGCGGTGGAGCCAGCGGGCAGTTCCATGATGGTGCCCTTGGGCGTGAACACGTAGATCTCGTCCGGGAACAGGTCGATCTTCACGTTCTCGATGAATTCGAGCGAGTTGCCCGCGTTCTGCTGCATCTCCAGCAGGCCGTTGATCCACTGGCGGGCCCGGATATGGGCATTGTTCGGGGAGTCGTCGTGGGACTTGTACAGCCAGTGCGCGGCGATGCCGTTATTGGCCATGGCCTCCATCTCTTCAGTGCGGATCTGGATCTCGATGGGCACGCCGTGCATGCCGAACAGCGTGGTGTGCAGGGACTGATAGCCATTGGCTTTGGGGATGGCGATGTAGTCCTTGAAGCGCCCCGGCACCGGTTTGTAGAGATTGTGCACGGCGCCCAGCACACGGTAACAGGTGTCTACTTTGTCCACGATGATGCGGAAGGCGTAAACGTCCATGATGTCCGAGAACGACTTGCGCTTGGCGCGCATCTTCTCGTAAATGCCGTAGAGGTGTTTTTCCCGGCCGAAGATGCGGGCGGGCATGCCTTCCCGAACGAGGCAGGCTTCCAGCGCCGTCTGGATCTGCTTGACGATCTCTTTGCGGTTGCCACGCACGCTTTTCACGGCGGCATTGATGCGTCGCGCCCGCATCGGGTAGAGCGCAGAGAAACCCAGCTCTTCGAATTCGAGGCGGATGGAGTTCATGCCCAGGCGGTTGGCGATGGGGGCGTAGATGTCCAGGGTTTCACGGGCGACGCGACGGCGCTTTTCCGGGCTCAGCACATCGAGCGTGCGCATGTTGTGCAGGCGGTCAGCCAGTTTCACCAGAATGACGCGGATGTCCTTGGCCATGGCGAGCGCCATCTTCTGGAAGTTCTCGGCCTGCGCCTCGGCGTGACTGCTGAAGGTGATCTTGTTGAGCTTGCTGACGCCATCCACCATCTCGGCAATGGCATCGCCGAACTGGCCGCGGACGGCCAGCTTGCTGATGCCGGTATCCTCGATGACGTCATGCAGCATGGCCGCCACCAGACTCTGGGGGTCCATATGCATTTCGCTGAGAATGCCGGCAACGGCGAGGGGGTGGGTAACGTAGGGCTCACCACTGCGCCGGAACTGGCCATCGTGGGCCTGTTCGGCGTAGTAGTAAGCGCGGCGGACGAGGTTAACCTGCTCGCCTTCCAGGTATCCTGAAAGGTTGGTGGCCAGAGAGTCGATTGTGGTCACAAGCCGACTCCTTCCTCACTCAGAGGTCTTCGCCGAAAGAATCGTCGTCGTCGTTGTCGATGACTTTGGGTGGTGGCGCTTTCAGCTCGTCACGCGACAGCGTGATGATCGGCGTGTTAGTGCGTGCAGTCAGAATGCTGGCATCGATCAGGCCGGCAGCGATCTCGCGCAGCGCGATTACGGTGGGCTTGTCGTTGTCTGCAGGCACCAGTGGGTCTTTGCCACCGGTCTGAATCTGACGGGCTCTCTTGCTGGAAATCATGACCAGCTGGAATCGATTGTCGACCTTGTCCAGACAATCTTCGACGGTAATACGGGCCATAAAAACACCTGTTGTTGGATCTGTGGTATTGAGAAGACCGGCGATTCTACTAAAAGAGCGCCAACATTGCATGACTAATTTGCTTGCAGCCCTTTATTTATGAGCACTTGCGATATCCCCTTGGTATGAGCATATGTGGCGCCTTCAGGGCTTTTCAAGCAGCGCCTGCAACAAAGCGGCGTTGTTCTGGTGCTGCTGCTGGCGCTCCAGACGGGAGGCCCGGATGATGGCCTTGAGGTCCTGCAGCGCTGTGTTGAAGTCTTCGTTGATCACCAGATAGTCGGCGGCGTCGTAGTGAGATATCTCTGCTTTTGCCTCGCGCATGCGGCGATTGATGGTCTCTGCATCGTCCTGACCGCGATTGTTCAAGCGCTCCTCAAGACACTCCAAGGAAGGCGGCAGAATGAAGATGCTCTTGTTGGGAGCAACGCGGTCGCGCACCTGCGCGGCGCCCTGCCAGTCAATCTCCAGAATTACGTCAATGCCCTTGTCCAGCTGTGACTGCACCCAGTCTCGCGAGGTGCCATAGAGATTGCCGAAGACTTCGGCGGATTCCAGAAATGCATTCTGCTGGCGCATGGCGAGAAAGGTCTCACGATTGACGAAGTGATAGTTCACGCCATCGACTTCGCCCGGTCTGCTCGGCCTGGTGGTGTGGGACACGGAGACGCACAGCAGCGGGTCGAGGTTGTCCTTGAGCAGCGCGTTGACGAGACTGGTCTTGCCCGCGCCCGAGGGGGCGGAGATGGTGTAGAGCGTACCTCTGGCCATAAATCCGGATTCCGTAAACATTTGACTGCGCGACTATATCATCAAGGGATGCCATTAAGGGATCGTCAGTAACTCCTCTCCCTGAACCAGAGATTGCACACCCACTTCTCGCCGTCGCGTATCGGCAGGCCAGCGTGAAGACTGTCCGGATGCAGGTCGGTGGTGCCGGTGACGCAGTTGTGAAACAGCAGCATCCTGCCTTTGCGGGCATCTACTCCCATCCGCAGTTTTGGGAACACGGTGGCGCCGCTGTCTATCACATCGTTGAGATACAGCAGGCAGGTCACCAAACGCTGACCGCCGCGCGCCATGCAGCGTTTGCCCGCCTCAGTCTCCGGATTCCAACCATCGTAGTGCGGCGCATAACCCTGCGAGGGCAGGTAATGCACGAGCTGGAACGGCTCGGTATTGGCTAGGGGCAAACCCACTACCGCGCAGATGCGCTCGGCGAGTGCGGCGATTACTGCGTCGTGGCGCTGTGGTATCCAGCACACGGTGCCGGTACGGCCGGTGTTGCCGATGACGCCGTTATCCGTGATCGCCTGAGCGGGCTTTGCGCGATCCCGGCCCGCGTGCAACAGGTGGTCGATTTCCTCTTCGCTCAAGAAGTTCTCGAACACGCAGGCCGTGGGCGCGTCGCTCAGGTGGATGCTGTCGGCGTAGCGGGTGTGGGGTGGGAAACTCATCATGTGCCTCGTTTCTTGGCGCGACTGGTAGGTTCGGCCTGCAATGGGTCATCAGGCCAGGGGTGTCGTGGATAGCGGCCACGCAGATCCTTGCGGACTTCAAAATAGGAATTGCTCCAGAACCCTGCCAGGTCGCGCGTCACCTGCACCGGGCGGCGTGCTGGAGAAAGCAGGTGCAGCAAGACAGGCACGCGGCCATTGACCAGCGTCGGGGTATGGGTCTGCCCGAACAGCTCCTGGAGTTTGACCGCCAGTATCGGCTCCAGACCGGTGTAGTCGACCGTGATCTGACTGCCGCTGGGGACGCCGATATGGGTTGGCGCCAGCTGATTGAGCTGTTGTTGCAGCGTCCAGTCCAGAGATTCCAGCAGGTAGCGTCCGAGTGGCAGACGGTCGAGCTGTTCCATGCGGGTGATGCCATCCAGTCGGGGGGCGAGCCATTGTTCGAGGCTGCCGAGCAAGGCGCTGTCACCGACATCCGGCCACGGCGAACCCACCACCCGCTGCAGCAGACGCAGGCGGCCGAGCAGTTGCTGATCCTCATTCGACCATTTCAGCTGGCCACGCTGCCGCAGCGCATTGAGCAAGCCGCTGCGAATGGCCTCGGGCGGCAACGAACTCATGGGACGCTGCTCCAGCACCAACGGCCCGAGTGAGCGCCCCTCCTCGCCGATCAGACGTCCGGCAGCGGTGTCCCAACGCACTTCTGCGCGCCACTCGCGTGTCTGCGGGAAACAGCTTTCGAGTTGCTGGCGGCTGATGGCGATGGCATGAAACACCCGGGCGCCGGTGGCATCGCCGTCCAGTTCGACGGCCACGATGAACTCTACGCGGCTGAGGCCGTGGCTCTCCTGCAGCAGCGCCTGCCCACCACTGACGAGCTTGAAGCGCACCTGATTCCGATCGGTGGTTTGTTGCTGGTTCTGCGCGATGCGATCCGGCCAAGCCTGGGCCAGCAGGACCGACAAGGTGTCCAGAGTGCTGACGTCAAGATTGCAACCCGCCCGCGTAGCCCACTGTTGGGCGGCTCTGCGCCAGCGCCCGTCGGTGCCGCTTGCATCCCGTCCATGGCCGCTCGGTCGGTGCGCCAGAATTTGCGCGATATCGAGTTCTGTGCCGCCTATCGATTCTTCGACCCACGCGATCATCCAGCAGGCCAGCGGCAATACCTGCAGCCGCGCTGCAACCTCCAGCAGTACCGCCAGACGCGGATGCGCTGGCCACCGCGCACACTGGCGACCCAGGGCCGTCAGCGTGCCATCGGCCTGCGCCACTTGCAGGGTCTGCAGCAATTGCCTGCCGCTGTTGATGGCAGCGATTGGCGGAGGGGTCACCCAGCTCAGCTGCAGGGGATCGCTCACCCCCCAGCGGATCAGTTCGAATACCAGCGCGGCGAGGTCTGCCTGCGCGATTTCCGGCTCCCGGTGTGCAGCGAGCATGTGCTCTTCGGCCCACAACCGGTAGCAATGCCCGGCGGCTTCGCGTCCTGCTCGGCCACGGCGCTGATCGGCACTGGCCCGGTTGACACGGCGAGTCTCCAACGAAGTGAGGCCCGAACGGGGCTGAAATACAGGCACGCGCTCCAACCCGGCATCGATGACGATGTGTACTCCCGGCACAGTGAGGCTGGATTCGGCGATGGCGGTGGACAGGATGACCCGGCGGCGCCCATCGAGCGGACGGCTGAGCACCGCCTGTTGCTGCGCGAGACTCAGCTGGCCGTGCAAGGGGCAAATCTCGATGGAGGAAGGCAGGCTGTCCCCCAATGCGTTATGCAGACGGCGTATCTCCGCCTGGCCGGGCAGAAACACCAGCACGTTGCCTGACTGAATCGCCAAGGCCTCGCGGACCACGGCGGCCTGATGGCGCTCCGCTGGTTCGCGCAGAGGAGGCGAGCGGTAGTGTGTGGTGATGGGCCAGAGACGGCCGGGACAATCGATCACGGGCGTCTGTGCACCGAGCACCAGCAGCAGCGCACCGACGTCCAGAGTGGCGGACATGACCAGCAGGCGCAGGTCCTCGCGCAGCCCCTGCTGGGCGTCCAGCGCCAGCGCCAGGCCCAGGTCTGCTTCGAGGCTGCGCTCATGAAACTCGTCGAAGATAATCCCGGCCACACCGTCCAGGCTCGGATCATCCTGCAACATGCGGGTGAGAATGCCCTGTGTCACCACTTCGAGGCGGGTCTGGCGGCTGACCTTCGATTCGCCGCGCACCCGGTAGCCCACTGTTTGCCCCAGGGGCTCGCCGAGTTGTTCTGCCATGAATCCTGCCGCGAGCCGTGCCGCCACGCGGCGAGGTTCGAGCAATAGCCAGCGTCCTTGCGCTTGTGAGAACTCCAAGGCGTCGAGCAATGCCAATGGCACCCGCGTGGTCTTGCCCGCGCCGGGCTGTGCGACCAGCAGGCAGCGCGTATTGCCTCGCAGCGCGTCCAGGAGTTGGGGGAGGACGGCGTCGATGGGCAAGGTGTTGTCGGGTATGGGATTCACGTCTTTCAAGCAGGCTCTCTTCCGGTGTCTGTTGTGCGCTACTGCATCATGCCGCGAGAGTACGCGAACTTTGATTTTTACGGTATACGAGGCTTCCGATTCCTACTACTGTTGAGACAAATCTGTCGCACCGGAGCAAGCCATTGAAAGACCGCTATGTCATCGATACCAACGTACTCATCGCGGCCAGCGCTGCGATGGCCGTACGTTCCGGCAAGCCCCTGCTGCCTCATCATCTGGAGGTCACGCCACAGGACGCGGAGCAGCTGGAAAAGATTCTCGACTGGTTGATTGCCTTTGCGGAGAGTGAATCGCGATTGGTGCTGGACAATGCAGGACAGATCGACGCGGAGTACCACCACAAGCTCGATTTTTATGACTATGGCATTCAGGTGGTGATGCTCAAGCTCAGCAGCGAACAGATTGACCGCGTCAACGTCGAGTATGATGCTGACGGCAACGGCATCGTCCCGCAGCCGCTCGATGAAACGGTGCATGATCTTGCCGATCGCAAAATGGTGGCCGCTGCGATTGTGGCACTGCAGCTGCCCGGCAGCAGCGCCGTCGCCTTCGCCGGAGACACGGACTGGTACGATTGGGAGACGGTGCTGGTGCAGACCGGACTGATTCTGGAGCCGATCATCGAGACCTGGTCACGTGCGAAGTATGCAGAGAAAGCATCAAAGCAAGCCAAGCGACATCATCAGCAGAAACACCACTAAAAGACACCACAAGGTTAAGAGTCATGACTGAATTCTTTCGTTTTCCCCACACCTGTCATCTGCTGTGGCTTGGCGAAGGTGAGCCACGCGGCGACAAGGTGCTTACTCCTCCGGAAGCAAACTTGCTGCTTGAAAACGAGATCATCATCGAAGAGAAACTCGATGGCGCGAACCTCGGAATTTCTCTGGACGACAACGGGGAACTGCAGGCGCAGAACCGTGGGCACTACCTCGAAAAACCTTACAACGGACAGTTCTCCAGATTGAACGCCTGGTTGGGACAGTACGAATACGAGTTGAAGGTTCACCTGAGCCCCGAGCTGATTCTGTTCGGCGAATGGTGTGCCGCACGGCATTCTCTCGACTATCACGAGCTGCCCGATTGGTTTCTGTTGTTCGACGTTTATGATCGTGCGACAGAAAAATTCTGGAGTGTGGCGCGTCGCAACGAGTTGGGTTATGCCTTGGGCCTGACCATGGTGCCGGAGCTAAAGCGCGGCATCTTCACCAAGGAGCAGTTGACACATTTTCTGGAAGGCGCCGACAGTCGTTATCGGCCAGGACAAGTGGAAGGCATCGTGGTGCGCCACGACTCAGAAGAATGGAACGAGGAGCGCGCGAAGTGTGTGAACAAAAACTTTGTGCAGGCGATCGAGGAGCACTGGCGCAGTCGAGCGATCGAGTGGAATCAGGTGGCCACGCCATCACACCACGATCAGTAAATTTCAGGCCGGTGGGTATCCCGCTTCGGTCAGTGCGTGCTTGATTGCGTCTGCTCCTGCAGTGCTGTCCACGGAGACGTTCTTGCTCTCCAGATCGGTCTCCACCACCGCGTTGGCATCGAGCGTCTTCACCGCAGCGGTGATCGCTTTGACGCAGTGACCGCAGCTCATAGCGGGGACTGTAAGGTTCAGCATGTTGGCTCCTGATGACATTGACTGTGTGCTTGATGCGCATAGTGTCCCCTCTGGAGAGGGGGGCGCGTCAAGAGCCAGCTTTCTACTTCTTCACCATCGTCAATTCTCGCTGGAGAGCAGCGCAAACAAGGGCCTATTGATGTAGTAGCTGCCTTTGCCAATTCTGGATTTTTCTACGAGACCGCAAGTGGCCAGTTGATCCAGATAACGTGTCGCAGTGATGCGCGAGACCCCCAGATCATTCATCACGTATTCAATTCTGGTGTAGGGGTGATTGAACAGATTGTTCAGCAGTTCCTGCCGGTAGATTTTGGGCAGTTGCTTGCGCATGGTTTGTTTGTACTGCTGCATCAGCAATTTGATCTGCTTGATCAGTGCAATCGTGTGCTGCGCTGTTTGCACCACCCCTTCCATCATATACAGCAACCACGGTTCCCAATCTCCGCTGTCGCGCGCTCCCTGCAACTCACGGTAATACGTGGCCTTGTTGCGGATGATGTAGCGGCTCAGATAGAGCACCGGCAGGTCCTGCAGATCTTTCGCCACCAGGTAGAGCAGGTTGATGATTCGCCCGGTGCGGCCGTTGCCATCGTAGAACGGGTGGATGCTCTCAAATTGATGATGGATCAGCGCCATCTTGACCAGCGGATCGGCATCGCAGAGAGAGTCGTCATTGATGTACTCCAGCAAATTGCTCATCAAATCCTGAATTTCTGCCGGGTGTTGCGGCGGGGTATAGACGACTTCCCCGGTTTGCACATTCTTGAGCGCTGTGCCTGGCAGTTTACGCAGACCGGCGTTGTTGTTTTCGATGATTTGCTGAATTTCCAGAATGTCGTTCAGCCGGATGATCTTGCTTTGGCGGACCCGATTGAAGCCATGCCGGAGTGCGATGGCGTAGTCTTGCACCTCCTTTGCGGCTGCATTCACGGGGCTCTCGGTCAGGAGTCCGGTTTTGTAGAGTTCGTCGTGCGTGGTGATGATGTTTTCGATTTCGGAGCTGTCTTTTGCCTCTTGCAACACAAGAGTGTTGATCAGGATCGCTTCGTTGGGGATGCTGGCGACGATCCCTTTCAGCTCGGCCAGATAGCGGTGAGCCTCAGCCGTTTTTTTCAATACGGCGCGGGTTTCGAGATTGCTGATCGTCAGCAGGGGCAAAAGGGGTAGGGGCAACCGGGGCAGGGGCAAGAATGGCAAGGTCGGCAGAGTGGTGTTCATCCCGGCTCCAGAGTCATGTATAGAAAACAGGGACTATTTATACATGTATCGAGAAACATGTATAGTTTTTTCTATTTTCTATACATGTTTTTCCGACATGTATAGATTCTTCACCTTTCTGCTACTCATTCAATATTCTGAATCTGCTCCCGCATCTGCTCTATCAACACCTTCAGATCGACCGCATTCAGCGTCGTCTCTGCGACGATGGACTTGGATGACAGGGTATTGGCTTCACGGTTGAGTTCCTGCATCAGGAAGTCGAGACGACGGCCCGAGGGTTCATCCAGGCGCAGAACGCGCTCTACCTCGTTCAGATGCGTTTCCAGGCGGTCCAGCTCTTCGTCGATATCGCACTTCTGGGCGTAGACCACGATCTCCTGTTCGAGACGGGCCGGGTCGAGTTCAATCTTCAGGTCGGCGAGACGTTCGCGCAGCACCTGCTGCTGGCGGGCGAGGATTTCCGGCATGCGCACACGCACGGTGTCGACGATCTCGCGCACCGCATCGATACGCTTGCTGATGAATCCGAACAGCTCCTGGCCTTCGCGCTGGCGAGTATGAATCAGGTCGGTCAGGGTCTCGTTGAAGAGGGCGAGCGCCTTCTCTTCCAAGTCTTCAGGTACGGCATCGGATTCGCGCAGGACGCCGGGCCACTTGAGGATTTCCATGACGGTGAGGGCAGGGCCACCGCCGGTGAGTGACAGGATTTGGCCGCTCGCGTCATTGAGACGAGTCACGGCGTCCTCGTCGATCTGCAGGGCACTGTGGCCCTTGTCGTCACATTCCAGGCGCAGCTGACAATCGACCTTGCCGCGCGAAATGTGCTTGCGCAGGGCGTCGCGGATTGCGGGCTCCAGACTGCGCAGCGCGTCGGGAAGACGAAAGCCGGGCTCCAGATAACGGTGGTTGACGGAGCGAATCTCCCAGACCAGCACACCTCGGCCACAGTTGGTTTGCTTCCTCGCGAACGCGGTCATGCTTAACAACATAAAAGACCCTTCTCTACACTCATCGGTAAGCCCGGCGGGTTCGCATGATAGCGGAGGGAAGAGTCAGCAGCTAGGGAGCCGCAGTCACAAATCGCGCCGGCACCTGCGTCAGGGGTTTGCCACCGGCAGTGCTTCCGCATAGGCGGAACGCACGGCGCCATCGATTCGTGTGGAAGCACCGTACTGCGCTTCCAGTTCGGTGCGCAGGGTTGTCATGACTTGCTCCACGGTGTTGCCGGCGGTCTTCAGCGTGCTGGTTCTGTCCCTGACGGTGCTGAGATATTCCTGATAGTGGCGAATGAACTGCTCGTCACCGAGCGGACCATGGCTGGGCACGACAATACCTGGATTGAGGGCCTCCAGCATTTCAAGGCTTTGCAACCAGTGATCGAGGCTCGATCTGGCGCTGGCAAAAGCGGGTAGCGCCTGCATGGCAATATCGCCGGAGAAAAGCACACTGTCCTGTTCTACAAAGATGGCCGTGTCACCGGCGGTATGGTTGGGCCCCATGGCCCGCAGGGTGACGCTCACGCCGCCGAGGTCCAAGACATACTCTTCCTCGAAAGTGATGTCTGCGTTGCGGAACTCCGCCCCTTCCAGCAATTGTCTGTTCCGCTCCGAGCGAGCGCGAAACGCATCCGCCGTCTGCATGCCTGTCTCTGCAATCTCTGCCACTTGCGTCTGGGAGCGGATCATTTGCGTGCTGTCGGGAAATGCGTTGGCACCGAGATCGTGCTCCGGATGTACATGGGTGGTGACGAGATACAACGAGGTGCCACGACTTATTTTCAAGGCTTCGGCTAATACAATGGCGCCGTTCTCCTGCCCCATCCCGGTATCAACGACCAGAGTGGCGTTGTTGCCGACAATAAAGCCGACGTTAGGCACACCGCCCGTCCCGCCATCGGGAATGACATACACATGCTCCGCAATCTGCTCGGTGACCCCGCTGCGCACCATCGGCACCGCCGGTTGTTGTCCATGCACAAGTGGGAGCGATACAAGCGTCGACATCATCCCCAGCAGGATGACCATCCACTTCTTGTTGCGGTGTTCAGGTCTGATTTCAGGTGTGCTCATTAAGTAGTCCTTTGGGTTGAAGGCAGCAGTGTTCTTTACCGTTGTCAAAAGACCGTTGGCGAAGACGTCGAATTACATCGCTGGACACTCAATTCGCCGCCTGCCAGCCCCCCGACTGCCGCAGCGCTTCGCCAGGACGCGCCAGATTCACCCTTCCTTCGGCTCGCCATCCCCAGCCATATCAAGGATAATCGCGCCTCAATTCAAACGACGTTTTGCGAGGCAGTATGCAAGCCCAGATCAGACCCAGTCAGCGCCAGCCCGATCAGTTGCGTGATATCCGTATTACCCGCCGCTACACCAAACATGCCGAGGGCTCCGTCTTGGTCGAGTTTGGCGACACCAAGGTGATCTGCACCGCCAGCGTGGAAGAATCCGTGCCGCGCTTTCTGAAGGGCAGTGGCACCGGCTGGGTGACTGCGGAGTACGGCATGCTGCCGCGTTCGACCGGGTCGCGCATGGATCGCGAGGCGGTCAGTGGCAGACAGGGTGGCCGCACACTGGAGATCTCTCGACTGATTGGCCGTTCGCTGCGCGCGGCGATGGACATGAGGGCTCTGGGCGAGAACACCATCAAGATCGATTGCGACGTCATTCAGGCCGATGGCGGCACGCGCACCGCGTCCATTACCGGCGGCTGTGTCGCACTGCACGACGCCATCAGCTTCCTGATGAAGAGCGGCAAGCTGAAGAAGAACCCGATGAAGCAGCTGATTGCGTCCGTGTCGGTTGGCATCTTCAAGGGTGTACCGGTGCTGGATCTGGATTACGACGAAGACTCCAATGCCGAGACCGACATGAATGTGGTCATGACCGAGCGGCTGCGCTTCATCGAGCTGCAGGGCACGGGTGAGGAGAACGACTTCGACACCACCGAGCTGCAGGCGATGATCGTGCTGGCGCAGAAGGGCATCAGTGAGCTGCTGGACAAGCAGCGCGAGGCGCTTGGTTTGTAAAACGATTCAAGGTTAAACAACCGCTGTAAAACAGGAAGAGGTGCAGGTCATGCAGGATTTCCAGAAAGCGTTTATCGAGTTTGTCATTCGCCACGAGATTCTGCGCTTTGGCAGTTTTACGCTGAAGTCGGGCCGCACCAGCCCCTATTTCTTCAATGCCGGGCTGTTCAATACCGGGGAGGCTTTGTCCTTCATCGGTAACAGCTATGCGGCGGCGATTGCTCAATCGGGAGTCGACTACGACCTTTTGTTCGGGCCGGCCTACAAGGGCATTCCGCTGGTGTCCGTCACGGTGGCGGCGCTGGCGCAGCAGCATGGCATCAACAAGCCTTATTGCTTCAATCGCAAAGAGGCCAAGGATCATGGCGAGGGCGGGCTGACGGTTGGTGCTCCGTTGCAGGGTCGGGTGTTGATTGTCGATGACGTGATCACGGCTGGCACCGCGATCCGCGAGGTGATGGAGTTGTTGCAACGCACAGGGGCGACGCCTGCGGGGATCGTGGTGGCGCTCGATCGTCAGGAGCGCGGCACTGGCCGCTTGTCGGCGATTCAGGAGATTCGAGAGCAGTATCAGATTCCGGTGATCAGCATCATCGCTCTTGAGCAGATCATCGCGTATCTCGGCCGTCAGGATAACCCGGCGCTAGCTGGGCATCTGGCCGATGTGCGGCGTTATCGTGAGGAGTTTGGCGTGTAGGAGCCAGCCCTCTGTAGGAGCCTGCCCTGCAGGCGACCACTTGACGCGCTCTCTCAGGTCGCCTGCAGAGCAGGCTCATACAAGTGGGAAGTCGCGGCTCTTACGCAAACGGCGCCAGCATCTCTTTCGACAAGTACTGCCACTGCTCTTCCCACTGCGCAGTAGGCGGCCGCTTGAATTCACTGCGCACAAACTGCATCAGCCGTCCTTCAGCACTCGCCATCAGCAGGTTTGCCATGATGGTCGGCGAGATCGCCGTCTTCAGATTCTCCCTGATCTGCGCCTCGCGCAGGATCTGCTTGATCTGCGCTTCCAGCCGGTCAAACAGCTGGCTGATACGCAGCCGCAGTCTCTCTGTTTCGCCCTGCAGGGCATCGCCAGTCATCAGGCGGGTCATGCCAGGGTTCTTCTCTGCAAACGTCAGCAACAGCGTCAGGATCTTCTCACAGCGGCGTGCGGCAGAAGGCTCGTCCTCCAGAATGCGCGTGATGCGGGTAAACAACGTGTCCTCGATGAAGACGATGAGCCCCTCGAACATCTTGGCCTTGCTGGGGAAGTGCCGGTAGAGAGCAGCCTCCGATACCCCCACTTCTCTGGCGAGCGCGGCGGTGGTGATTCTCTCGCCCGGGCCGGTTTCCAGCATGCGGGCGAGGGATTGGAGAATCTGTTCCTTGCGGGATGAGCGTGTTTCTGACGACATGATGGCGCTGAGTCTTCCTGAATCGATGGTGGCGTTGAAAGGCGTTCCTTAGAGGGCGGCGTTTTTCTTGTTGCTGATCAGTGTACCGACGCCGGTGTTGGTGAAAATCTCCAGCAATACGGAGTGTTCCACACGGCCATCGATGATGTGGGCACTGCGGACGCCATTGTTGACGGCATCCAGAGCGCATTCGATCTTCGGCAGCATGCCACCGTAGATGGTGCCATCGGCAATCATCTCGTCGACCTGCGCGGTGGTCAGGCCCGTGACGACGGTGCCGGACTTGTCCATGACGCCTGCGATATTGGTCAGCAACATGAGCTTCTCGGCGCCCAGCACCTTGGCAATCTCACCGGCGACGGTATCGGCGTTGATGTTGTAGGTGTTGCCGAAACGGTCGGTGCCGATGGGGGCGATGACGGGGATGAAATCGCTGTTCTTGAGCACGTCCAGCACTTCGCGGTTGATCTTCTCGATGGCTCCGACCTGGCCCATGTCCAGCATCTTGGTGTCATCTGTCGAGCTTTTCTTCAGCAGTTTGGTGGCTTGGATCAGATTGCCGTCTTTGCCGGTGATGCCGATCGCCTTGCCTTGGTTCTTGTTGAGCAGGCTCACGATCTCCTTGTTCACGAGGCCGCCGAGCACCATCTCCACCACGTCCATGGTCTTGCTGTCGGTCACGCGGATGCCGTCAATGAACTCGGACTGGATGTCGAGCTTGGTCAACAACGAGCCAATCTGAGGGCCGCCACCGTGTACGACGACCGGGTTCATGCCGACCAGTTTCATCAGCACGATGTCGCGGGCGAAGCTGTTCTTCAGCACTTCGTCGGTCATGGCGTTGCCACCGTATTTGACGACGATGGTGCAACCCGTGAACTGCTGAATGTAGGGCAGGGCTTCGGTGAGTACGTTGGCGATGTTCTTGGCAGCGGCAAAATCGAGAGGCATGGGTGAGTTTCCGTTGTGCTGGGGTGGTCTTTAAGAATGCGCAGAGTATACAGGCTGAGCCGGAGGCTCAGAAGTCGAATTTCAACACGTCGTCGACCTGGGACAGAAGTTCTTGGAACATCGTCTGGATGCTTTGCAGCGACGTGCTGCTACTGGCTTCGAAGCGCAAAAGCAGGGCGGGAGTCGTATTGGACGCACGGATCAGCCCCCAGCCATCGGCGAAATCGACGCGAATCCCGTCCAGGATATTGACAGTGCCATGCGGGAAACTGGCCAGTTGTTTGATTCTCTCCATAAGCTGAAACTTGCTTTCGTCGCTGACGGAGATGCGTAATTCGGGCGTAACGATGCTGCGCGGCAGTGCACACAGCAGGTCTTCGGCGCTCTGTTCCTGCCCACTTAACAGCTCCAGGAAGCGGGCCGCGACGTACATCCCGTCGTCGTAGCCGTACCAGCGGTCCTTGATGAAGACATGCGCGGAGAACTCGGCCCCGACGACGGCACCGGATTCCTGCATAGTTTGCTTCATGAACGAGTGCCCGCTGCGACTCATCACTGGTTGCCCCCCACAGGCCTTGATCAGTGGCAACAGCAAGGTGCTGCACTTGACGTCAAAGACCACATTCGGGTTCTGGTAGCGTGGCACGATGTCTTTGATCAGCAGCATCAGGAGGCGATCCGTGTCGATAACATTGCCCGCGTTGGTCACCAGCACTACGCGATCTCCGTCACCATCCAGCGCGATACCGAGGTCCGCTTTGTGGGCCCGCACCTCATGAATAATGTCGTGCATGTTGTCGGCGACGGTAGGGTCCGGGTGGTGATTGGGGAAGCGTCCATCCATCTCGCAATAAAGAGGAATTACCTCACAACCCAGAGCCGCGAACAGCTCCGGGGCAATCAGGCCCGGTACCGCATTGGCGCAATCGACCACGACCTTGAGCTTGCGCTGCAAACGAAGATCCTGCTGCAGGCGCTTGATGTAGAGTGTCTTGAAATTCCTTTGAGCCAGCGTGCCAGCCCCTTCAAAGAAGTTGCCACTTTCAGCCCGCTCACGAATCTGCTGGATCTGTTCCGGCGTCAGACAGGAACGCTGGCGAACGATTTTGATGCCGTTGTAGTCGGGCGGATTGTGACTGGCGGTCAGCATCAACCCGGAACCCCATTCCGAAGTGTGCGTCGCGAAGTACAACAAGGGTGTCGGAATGGTGCCGAGATCGATGACGTTGAGTCCGGTGGACAATATCCCTTTGAGCAGTGCCGCTTTGAGCGACGGGCTGGAGAGGCGGCCGTCGGCACCAAACAGAACAGTATGTTCTCCTGCCTCGCGGGCAAGGCTGGCTAGGGCTTTGCCGATAATCTCGATATTGGTGGTGTTGAGGCTGTCTCCGGCAATGCCTCGAATGTCATAGGCTCTGAAGATCGTGTGAGGGACAACCGAGGTTGACGTGGTGATCTTGGTGCGAGGATGTGAGTGCATATTGTTCTTCTTTCGGTGGCGCTTCAGGCGTTCGCAACATCAAAGCGTTTGCGGATCAGCTCCAGCATTTGCCTGGCGATCACACGCTTACTGGCAGGGCCGAGAGTTTCGCGACCCTGAGTCCAAAGTGATATGGCAGTGATGCTATCGCTACCAAGCGTGGTGCGTGCGTCATTGGCGAACAGGAGGTCCAGATTCTTGCGCTGCAGTTTCTCTAATCCGAAGTCTTCGATGTTGTCGGTTTCCGCCGCAAAACCAACGGTGAAGGGGCGACTGGGCAGGTTTGCCACGGTGCTGATGATGTCCGGGTTCTTGATCAGCGTCAGCTGCATCGAATCTGCTGATTTCTTGATCTTCTGCTCCGCGATGCTTTCGGGTCTGTAGTCTGCGACGGCTGCCACACCAATGAAAATGTCGCATTGTTCAATGTGTTGCAGGCTCGCCGTCAGCATGTCATCGGCACTGATGACGTCGATACGTTGGACCCGCTCAGGGGTTGGCAGAGCAACAGGGCCGCTGATCAATGTCACCAGCGCACCGGCCTCGGCGGCTTCGGTCGCCAGGGCATAAGCCATCTTGCCGGAGCTGCGGTTGCTGATGTAGCGCACGGGATCGATGGCTTCCTGTGTCGGGCCTGCGGTAATGGTGATGTGCAGCCCGGCCAGCAATCCACTTTGGAAAAGGCTTGCGCTGAACTCCAGCAATTGCTGAGGTTCGAGCATGCGGCCCAAGCCAACGTCGCCGCAGGCTTGTTCCCCGCTTGCAGGTCCGAAGATGATGAATTGTCGTGCGCGCAAAAGATCGAGATTGGCCTGAGTGGCCGGATTGCTCCACATCGCCTGATTCATGGCAGGGGCGATGGCGACTGGCGCCTTACTGGCCAGTATCAGGGTGCTGAGGATATCGTCAGCTTGTCCAGCCGCGAGCCTTGCCATGAAGTCAGCACTGGCTGGCGCGATGATAATGAGATCGGGCCAGCGAGCCAGTTCGATATGCCCCATGCCCGCCTCGGCATCAGCGTCCAACAGCTCGGTGTGGACACGATTGCCGGAGAGCGCCTGCAAGGTCAACGGGGTAATGAACTCGGTTGCTGCGGGTGTCATGACGACGCGCACCTCTGCGCCTGCCTTGACCAGCAGGCGTGTCAGTTCGGCGCTCTTGTACGCGGCGATACCCCCGGTAATACCTAACAATACTCGTCGCGTGCTGAGACTGTTCATGCTGGAGCTTACCTGCTCTGGTCGATATTGGAGGGGGAACATCAGGCTGGAAAGACTAACAGCATGCCTCCCCGGTTTCAATTTGAGCGCGCGAAAGCGGATTAGCCATTCTTTGCTATTATCGAGACATGACTATGCATAGCCAGGGAGGCGCCATGGGGATCAAGGATTGGCCGGAGAATGAACGTCCACGGGAAAAATTACTGAGTGCCGGTGCTGCAGGATTGTCGGACGCCGAATTGCTGGCGATATTTCTGCGCTCGGGGATAAAAGGGAAAACAGTGCTGGATTTGTCCCGTGACCTGCTGCTGCGGTTCGGAAGCTTGACCGGTATTCTGACCGCCACCTCAGAGGAATTCTGCTTGCAGGATGGTCTCGGGTTGGCGAAATACGTGCAATTGCAGGCCATGCTGGAGCTGTCGCAGCGGCATCTTCGCGAGCAGCTTGAGGACCGTGATGTCTTGACCAGTTCGGAGCTGACCCGCCAGTACCTGCGCGCCCGCCTGAGCAGATACGAGCACGAAGTCTTTGCCTGCCTGTATCTGGACAATCAGCATCGAGTGGTCACTATCGAAGAGCTGTTTTCAGGCACTATCGATGGCGCGGCTGTCTATCCGCGAGAAGTCGTCAAACGGTGCTTGTACAACAATGCTGCTGCCGTCATATTTGCTCACAACCATCCGTCTGGCATTGCGGAGCCCAGCCAGGCCGATGTCTCCATCACCCAACGGCTGAAGAGCGCTCTCAATACTATCGATGTCAGGGTTCTCGATCATATTGTGGTGGGCAGCAGTGATGTAGTGTCCTTCGCAGAACGAGGATTGATATAGTAGAGGTTGATATGAGCGATCTGCGAACAGCGCAGCTTTTGTGTTGCTATTGGCAGGCCGTTTTGGTATAAAACGCAGCTCTTTTTTTGGCAAGTTGGCAGCAAGACTCCGCTGGGCGTCGTGCATAAGGCTTGCCGCCGATCATTCGGGTTATGTAACGAGGCAAGGCAATGGCAAACGTATGTATCGTAACCGGCAAAAAACCGCTTACAGGCAACAATATTTCTCACGCGAACAACAAAACCAAGCGCCGCTTTTCTCCCAACATCCATACGCATCGCTTTTGGGTGGAGTCTGAAAATCGTTTTGTGAAACTGAAAGTTTCCACAAAAGGCATGCGCATCATCGACAAGAATGGCATTGACGCCGTACTGTCTGATATCCGCGCCAACGGCGTAAAAATCTAAATTTAAGACCCAAACCGGCTATCCGGAATCAGGTGGTGAGCAGCAATGCGTGATTTAATCAAATTGGTGTCGACAGCCGACACAGGACATTTCTACACAACAGACAAGAACAAGCGCACGATGCCGGACAAGATGGAGATCAAAAAATATGATCCCGTCGTCCGCAAGCACGTGATCTATAAAGAAGCCAAGATCAAGTAAGATCTGATCTGCAGATAGCTTGCATAGAGAGACTGCCTTGCCTGAACGCCGGGGCTCTGACAACAGAGCCCCGGCGTTTGCCTTTACGGAAGAATCACAACAAGACCAGCGTTGGAGAAGGGCTGCAAAGAGCCGCTTCAGGCCAGTCTTTCCTTGCTCAGGTCCTTCAGCAGTTTGTTGGTGACCGTGAGTATCTTTGCGTTTTCCACAAACTCTTTCTTCAGTTTGCCAACCGTCGTGGAGACCGTGCCGTAGCGTTTGAGCTTGAACAATTTGGCGATCGACTGCAGTGTCACCGCCGAGAGTTCCTGGCACAGATACATGGCGACCCAGCGTGGAACATTCTTGGAGCCGGGGCCTCTGGCCGCTGTATAAATACCTTCCTCTGCCACTTTGAATTGTTGCGCCACAGCAGCAATGATCTGCTTGCAGGACGGGCGCCATTGAGCATTGGCTCCGCGTGAAACTCCTCTGACTTTGGTGGCTTCCCGTTTACTTTTTGCTGTCTTCTTGAATTTCTCATCGCCCATGATGGACGACAGATTTTTCTTGCCGTAGAAGTGGGACATCTCCTCATCAATCCCGGCGTCGGTGTACTCGGCGAAGCGAGCAATACGTTTCGCGCCGGTGGCATTGATCTGCGCCAATGCTTCATCCCGGATCAGCCACGCCGGGGCTTTGGCTTTGTTCATGTAGGCCGGGTAACTTGACCATTCCCAGGATTCCAGTTCGGTTTTTTTGACTCCCAGGTGAATATAGCGAGTCAGCGGAAGAAGATATTGCTCTGGTTGAATCAATACGGCTTTGTATCTGCCTTTGAACAACGAGCCTTCTGTCTTCTTGAGGCGTTGATAATGCTGTGTGTAGAGCCCATCGACCTGGCGCATGAAGCGGCTGAGATTCGCCTCGGGTGTTTTGATCAGGAGATGATATTGATCTTTCAGAAGGCAGTAGGCGTGCACTTCCACATTCAAGCGAAAACAGGTCTCTTCCAAGCCTGCGATGAAAGCTTCAAAGTAACGGGAAGAAGGAAAAATCCGCTGATTGTCGAGTCCGATATTAGAAACGTGATAGTAGGCGTCTGGGTATTCTATACGTAGCGGTCTGGCCATTGATTTGCTTCCCGAGTCCTGTTTTTATTATAAATATGACTATTGAATTAGAGTTGACCCTAATCGTCTGGGTACAGATAGCTCAATTGGAAAAGGACGTCAACCCGTATTCGGCATACGAAAAAAATACGAGACGAGAGGTGTAAAAGTCGCAGGATCGCTTTTTTTGCTTGGTGTTTGGCGTGGTATTGAGACGCGTTATTAACTACTTATTCCACCGGATAGTGAAAGCGAGAATAGGCACCTTCGCTGCGACGGTAGGCACTGCCAAAATTAGTCTCATGGACTTTCTGCGACAAAAATGGCTCTTTTTGGTGCGGGCAATCCTTCCACTGTCAATGACAGATTATCTGGATCAAGGCTGTCAATCAGGGATTGGAAGCGCATCCAGTCCGTGGTGCGTTGTTCTTCAATAGTGGTGACACTCACATCAATTACCCGAATATTCTTGTATCCACAACGTTGCAGCCAGTTCAAGATGGTTGCGCACGAGGGGATGAACCAGACATTCGGCATGCGACTGTAGCGATCCTGTGGTGTCAGTGCATACCCTTCCGGGCCATCCACAACCAGTGTTTCCAGAATCAGTTCACCGCCCGTCTTCAAGCAGCCCTGCAGTTGCAGCAAGTGATCAATCGGAGAGCGGCGGTGATATAAAACTCCCATCGAAAAGACGGAATCAAAGGACTTCGTTTCTTCAGGCAGTTGTTCCAGTGTGGCAGGCAGAACGTATACCGGTACATCCGGCACGTAACGTTTGATGGAACGGAATTGCATGGCATAGGCCAGCTGCGGGTCTACTCCAACGACCATCCTGGCACCTTCACCCGCCATCCTGAAGCAGTGGTATCCGCTGCCGCAACCAACATCCAGAATGGTTCTTCCTGCCAGCGGAGAAATCTGGCTGCGCAGGCGCTCCCACTTCCAATCCGAGCGCCACTCGGTGTCGATGTGGAGCCCGAACAATTCGAACGGACCTTTGCGCCACGGCATCAGTAAACGAAGGCTGTCCTGAATTGCCGTCAGCTCAGTGGGTGAGCAATCTGCGGCCACTCCCAGACTGACAGCATTCAAGAGATCGACGCGGCTTGGTGTGATGTCCGGCAAGCCATCGACAGCACGCCGCCAACGGGGCAGGTCACCGTTGTTGCGACTCTCAAACCACTCCTCAGTGCTGAATACCAGTAAAGGTTCCAGAGGAGTGCCTTCTATCAGCTCGCGCAGGTGTCTGTAGCTCATAGGGGTGATTTGATGGCGACCATTGACGTGAAGTTGAAGCATTGAAACCAGGTGTCGCAGCTGCTGAAGCCTGCTTCTTGTATGCGGGCTTTGTGATCGGCAATAGTTTCGGGGATTAGTACATTCTCCAGAGCGGAGCGCTTCTGAGCGATCTCCAGCTGAGAATAGCCTTGCGCCTGTTTGAACTGATGGTACATGTCGATAAGAAGTTCGTTCAAATGCGTGTCGGGAAATCGAATCTTTTCTGAGAGGATGAGAATGCCGCCAGGCAGCATGCCTTCGTAAATTTTTCGGATAAGCCTGGCACGCTTTTCGGGGGCAATGAACTGCAAAGTGAAATTGAGCACGACGACGGAGGCATTGCTGATGGCGATGTCGTCAAGGTCTGCGCAGATCAACTGAATAGGGCCACTGTCCGACCGCTTATCCAGAGCGATCCGAAAGCGCTCGATCATCGCAGCCGAATTGTCGATGGCAATCAACTGGTAGTCTTTGTGGGAGATATGATGCGTCATCGCCAGGGCAGCGCCGCCCAGAGAACATCCGAGGTCATACACGGTGGAGCCAGGGGTGCAGTAGCGGTCGGCCAGCATGCCGATCATGGAGATGATGGTCGCATACCCAGGCACGGAGCGGTTGATCATGTCTGTAAAGACATCTGCGACCTTTTCATCGAAGACGAAGTCCTGCAACGGCCGTTCACTGGCGTAAATTCTATCCTGCTTGGGCTCGTTCATGATTCCTGGGGGAGGACTTGCAGTTTCGCCTCGAAAAAGTTTTGCGTATTATGCGTGAATTCATGACACATTCAAATCAGACGGCACATCATGCTTACACGGTCGTTCGCGCCCAGCGCAAGACCATGGTCGTGCACGTTCGGCACGACAGTGTGCAAGTGCGCGCACCCCTGTTTGTGAGTGATGCTCAGATAAAGGACTTTGTGGCCCGGCATTCGGACTGGATCCGTCGCAAGCTTGAACACAAGGCCGATCAAGAAGTGCAGCGGCTGGTGCTCGCAGACGGAGGCCGCATCTACTATAAAGCGCGAAACCTGACGGTTCGCTTTGTCACTGCTCCCCGCGACGATATTGTCGTTACCGACAAAGAGTTTCGCATTCATGGCCGTGGCTTGAACGCAGAGGCGGCAGCGCGGATACTGCAGCGCTGGCTGTTGGTGCAGGCGCGGACACTCCTGCCACCGCGAACCAAGGCGTTAGCGACCTACTTACAAGTGGGGTCAAAATTGAAGGAGGTCGTGTTCCGCAAAACTAAAACCAAATGGGGGCACTGCACGTCTTCCGGCCGCATTCAATTCAATTGGCTGATCATGATGGCACCTGACGCTGTTATCGATTACATGATTGCCCATGAGGTGAGCCACTTGTTGCACATGAATCACTCCAAGCGCTTTTGGAGCATCGTGGAGTCGGTATGTCCGGACTATCGCACCTACGTAACGTGGCTGAAAAAGCACGAGCACCGACTCTGGGTCTAAGGCTGTGGGTTTAAGACTGCGAGTTTAAGACTGGGGAGTCGGAAGGAGAGTCACCGTGAAGACGGTACTAAAGGAAATGGCCGCCTATTGCGGTGTTGAGCTCAGCACCACCAGCCATGCCGAGAAGATGATTTCGGGGCTTGGCGCGTTGCTGGGAATTCTCAGTGTCAGCATCGTGTCTTTCTGGTCTCTGAGGGGAGCAGGGGCCGCCATGGTGCTGGCCTCGATGGGCGCCTCTGCAGTCCTTCTGTTTGTTGTTCCTCATGGCGCGCTTTCGCAACCTTGGCCGCTGGTTGGCGGCCATCTTATTTCCGCGTTGATAGGGGTGACCGTGCAGCAATGGTTTCCCGAACATCTGTGGACGCCAGCGCTGGCGGTCGCACTGGCCATCATCGGCATGCAATATCTGCGATGTGTTCACCCTCCAGGAGGTGCGACAGCGTTGGCTGCTGTGATTGGCGGCGCAGAAATCCACTCTCTCGGTTATGGCTATCTGTTATACCCTGTGCTCGTGAATGTGCTGGGCATCCTTGTGGTGGCGTTGCTGTTCAATAGTGTGTTCTTCTGGCGCCGTTACCCTGCCTACCTCACGAGACGAAAGCATCTGGCTGTGGCGGGTCCGCTGGACCGCCAGTTGGAGTTGACGCAGGAAGACTTCGAGGCCGCACGGCAAAAGCTGGATACGTTCATCGACGTGACCACGGAAGAATTGATAGAGTTGCTTGAGCTGGCTTCACGCCATGCCGAGCTGCACCAGCAGCATCCTTCCAGCGTACAACCCGGCTCCTGCTACAGCAATGGTAAACTGGGAAGGCTATGGAGCGTGCGCCAGGTGATCGATGAGAACTCAGCGCAGGGCAACAGAAGAAAGGATGAAGTCATCTACAAGACGCTGGCTGGTGATGGATCCTACGATACGGGTATCTGTGAGCGCGAAGTGTTTCGACAGTGGGCGAGGTTTGAGGTTGTGTTGCGCGACGGGCGCTGGGTCAAGTGCGAAGATGATCAGAAGTAGTGAATAGCTACCAATAAAAGCCTGCCTTTAAGAAATGGGCACAGGCACCTCAAAGAACTGCTACAGGAATTTTCGATGCCAATGGAACCCGGTAAAGTTTCACTGAAACCTTTCTCGCTGCGCTGTCCCTCCGACGTGATTTTTTTCTTATTTGTCGTTCTGTTCATTACTTCGATACTGGGAAATTTTCTCTACACATGGGACGTCGTAGGTTACGTGGGGGCCGCGCTGTCCTGGCAGACTAGCGATCCTCTTGCTGTGCATTCCCAGACCTACGAACTGTTGCGACTCGAATTACCGGAACAGGCGTTCGCAGGTTTGCTCGGTGGTCCATACGCGACAGCGATGGCGACGAATGCAGAGCAATTTTACAGTCAACTGGATATGTATCGGATCAAACCGCTCTACGTCGGCTTGCTGACGGTGCTGAATGCTATCGGCCTCTCTCTGGTCGATGCCGGCAAGGTGCTCTCTGTGGTTCCTGCGGCGCTGCTGTGTGTTCTGATCTATGCCTGGCTGAAGCGTCATGTGTCGGCCAATTTCGCGCTGTCGATCACGGTACTTCTGAGCTTGTGCTCGCGTCTGTTCGACGTGGCACGTGCCATACTGCCAGACTCGCTTTCGGCCTTGATTCTGGTGTTGGCTGTATGTCTGTGGTTGGAGCGACCTGCTACCGCACGATGGGCATTTATCCTGTTGGTATTATCAATTCTGGTGCGTACCAATAACATACTTTTCGTAGCGCCATTGC
The DNA here is from genome assembly GCA_040384465.1 of Pseudomonadota bacterium. Taxonomy (GTDB): domain Bacteria; phylum Pseudomonadota; class Gammaproteobacteria; order Pseudomonadales; family Pseudohongiellaceae; genus UBA5078. Next base: position 200,503 of record JAZKJF010000002.1, read on the forward strand.
TGGCCTATGTGGCGTACGCGGAGAGCAGGCTCAGGGGATGGCAGAGTTCGAGTGTGCGCGAGCCAGCGATTGTGCTCGTGGCGGCAGTGATCTGTTACTTCGTCGTCAGTGCCTCGTTCAATCACCAATGGTGGAGGCTCTTCCATCACACGTTTATCGAAAGCATCGTCGACATTAACACCTTCGCTGTAAACTTTTCTTTCGATCAGTACCTGCAAGTACTGAGCACACGTCTCCGCCAGATTGTGATTGGCAACTTTGTGATGGTGACAAACCTGTTGCCGTTTTTGTTGTTCGCCATCCTGGCACTGCTTGCCAGTCGAGGCAGGTTTGCTACACTAAGGATGATAGTGGTGATCTGCTTTCTCAATTTCGTTTGTTATTTTCTAATGTTTCCTCTCGTTGAAAGTTGGGACAGATTTTTCATCCCTTTTTATATTTTTATAGTTATGCTGGCAGTGCAGAGCGTGGCCGATAACATCCGCAGTTCCAACAATAATCAAGTTCTCGTTTCTGGAGTATGAATATGCAACATCTGTTGATGATGCTGTTGCTAACAGTTGTCTCTTTTTCTAGCAGCGCACAGGAGTTCCCGCGCGCCACGCCGGAATCTGTTGGCATCTCCAGCGCTGGATTGGCAGAGGTGACAGCCAATCTGCAGACTCATATTGACGATGGGCATATTGCGGGGGTGGTTGCGGCGGTGCTACGCGACGGCAAGCTCGTCTATCTGGAAGCATTGGGTCAGCGCGATATCGAAACGGCAAGTGCGATGTCTGAAGATGCGTTGTTTCGCATCTACTCCATGACTCGGCCTGTCACCAGTCTGGCTGCGATGATTTTATGGGAAGAGGGTAAGTTTCAACTCGATGACCCGATTTCCAAATATCTCCCGCAGTTCGCACAGCAGCGTGTCTTCGTGAATTCATCCGCGCCTGATATGTCGCAAACCCGTGAGCGTGTGGGGGACATCACGGTGGCAGATCTGATGCGGCATACTTCCGGTCTGGGTAGTCGCAGCTCCGCTATTTATGTCGCCGAACAAGTGCGCTTGCGCTCCATTACAGCGGAACAATTGGCCAATAACGCGGCACGGGTCCCCTTGTTTGAAGACCCCGGCACCAGTTTCCGTTATGGCCTCTCGGCCTCCGTGCTCGGGCGACTTGTAGAGGTGTGGTCTGGCATGCCCTACGATGAGTTTCTGCAGCAGCGCGTCTTCACTCCGCTGGGCATGACAGACTCGGTGTTCTGGGTAGACCCTGCGCGTGTCGATCGTCTCGCAACCGTTTACAGACCGTCGACTGATGGTACTTTGCGCCCGCATGAAATGGAGGAAATTCCCTTCACCGAAAAAGTGCCGCTTATTGAAGGCGGGGTGGGGTTGGTGTCTTCCACGCTCGATTTCGCCAGATTCTCGCAGCTCTTTCTCAGTGGCGGTGAATTGAACGGCAATCGTATTTTGAAACCGGAGACCATCACGCTGATGATGCAAGACAGCATCGCGCCTGCACTGCAACCGATTGGCAATTCCGGCTACATGGCCGCTTCCGGGTGGACACTGGGTGGCTTTGCGTATGCACTGGACCCTGCACGCTATGACCACACCGTCAGCCCCGGGGAGGTCTGGTGGGATGGTTCGGCGGGGACACGCTTCTGGATCGATCCCGTGCAGGGACTTGTCACGGTGATCATGGCGCAGATTTCTCCGGCCGACGGTGAAGGTTTTCGCGAGGAATTCAAGAATGGCGTATACGACGCCATTCTTGAAAAACGCTGAGAGCGCCTCGCCTATTCTGCGCGGACAAACATCAGATCGTGCACCGCATGACCCAGACGATGTCCGCGCTTTTCAAATTTCGTCACCGGACGTTCCGCGTCGGTACTGTAGAGTCCGGCGCCTGATGGATTCACATAGCCCGGCGCTGCACTCATCACTTCCATCATGTGTTCAGCATAAGGCACCCAATCGGTCGCCATGTGCACACGCCCACCGATTGCCAATTTCTGCCGCACGAGTTGCATGAATTCGGGTTGCACCAGACGACGTTTGTTGTGCTTCTTCTTGTGCCACGGGTCCGGAAAAAAAATCTGCACGGTGTCGAGGGTGTTGTCGGCGACGCAATACTCCAGAATTTCCTTGGCGTCGTGACAGTAGATGCGGAGATTGCTCAGAGAGAGTGCATCGATCTCGTGCAGCAATCTGCCGACTCCCGGTTTGTGCACTTCCACGCCGATGAAATTCTTGTCTGGATTGCTTCGTGCCATGGCAAGTAACGAATCGCCCATTCCGAAACCGATTTCCATGACTACAGGCGCCTGTCTGCCGAATAAGGCGACACAATCGAGTGGGGCTTTAATGTCATCGATGCCGTACTGCGACCAGTAATTGTCGAGCGCGTGCTGCTGTGAGGTGGTCAGTCTGCCGCCACGGATCACGTAGCTGCGGATGGTTCTGGGGTGTTCAACGTCAGGTGCTGTGGTCATCAAAAGGTCGCCGTCAAAGATCGCGGACAAAAAGCCGCCATTAAAAGCTTGGGGTCAAAAAAAAGTCCCGTCTATGGGAGAAGAAGCACTGGCATAGAGACGACGGGGCATGCGCCCCGCAAGAAATGCCTCACGTCCGCTCTCGACGGCCTTCTTCATGGCGGATGCCATCAGCACGGGATTACGTGCTTCAGCAATGGCGGTGTTCATCAACACGCCATGGCAGCCAAGCTCCATGGCGATAGCGGCATCCGAGGCGGTGCCGACACCAGCATCGACGATGATCGGCACCGTGGCATTTTCGAGAATCATGCGGATGTTGTAGGGGTTGCGAATGCCGAGGCCGGATCCGATAGGTGCGCCCAGCGGCATCACTGCGACACAACCCAGTTCTTCGAGTCGCTTCGCGATCAAGGGATCATCACTGGTGTAGACCATCACGTCGAAGCCGTCTTTCACCAGCTCTTCTGCAGCAATCAGCGTTTCGGTGACGTTGGGATAAAGCGTCTTCTGGTCGCCCAGCACTTCGAGCTTCACCAGCTTGTGGCCATCCAGCAGTTCGCGCGCCATGCGACAGGTGCGCACCGCGTCGGCGGCGTTATAACAGCCTGCCGTGTTGGGCAATATGGTGTATTTCGCGGGAGAGATGACCTCCAGCAGACTCGGCTCGCCAGCGTGCTGCCCGAGATTGACGCGGCGAATTGCCACCGTAATCATCTCGGCGCCACTGGCGACGAGGGCATCGAGATTCTGCTGAAAGCTTTGGTACTTGCCGCTGCCGATGATAAGACGGGATTGGTAATCCTTGCCTGCAATACGCAAGGGGGCGTCAAAAGGGCTGTCACTGCTTGTCATGATTTAACCTGTTCGATAACTGATTCTGGAAAGGTGGATCCGTAGGCAGGCAGGCAGGCAAGCCTAGCCGCCGCCAATGGCGTAGACGATTTCGACGCAATCGCCCTGCTGCAGGCGCTGCTGGGCGTGTTGGCTGCGCGGCACAATGGTCTGGTTCAATTCCACCGCTACTTTGGTGGAGCCCAGTGCCAGCACTTGCAGCAGATCGATGAGAGTGGCATCGGCTGGCAGCTCTACCTCGTCACCGTTGACTATTACGCGCATAGAAAAACCTTCAGGCTGGCAGGCGCAGCAGTGTCCACGCCAGCAGGCCCCAGCCCGCCAGGAACGCCAAGCCACCAAGTGGAGTGATAGCACCCAGCCAGCGAATGCCTGTCAGACTTAATACGTACAGGCTGCCCGAGAACACGATGATGCCAACCAGAAACAGGTAACCACTGATGCGGACGGCAGACTGATTGGGATAGTAAAGGGCGAGCAGGCCAACGCCGAACAGCGCCAGAGCGTGATACATGTGGTACTGCACGCCGGTCTGGAAGGTATTGAGCAACTCGGGCGTGACGATGTTCTTCAGCCCGTGTGCCGCGAAGGCACCGAGTGCCACGGCGAGGAAGCCATTGAAGCTGGCCAGTACCAGAAACAGATTGTTCATTGTGGGTTCTCTCCAGTAAATGACGGCGGAAACAAAAAAGCCGCTCAAGTTTACACTCAGCGGCTTTCTGGCTTGGAGCCTGAGCCTTGCGGATCAGGCCAGGATCATGGCCTTTACTTTGTCCATCGCATTCTTTTCCAGCTGACGGATACGTTCAGCAGACACGTTGTACTTTGCGGCCAAGTCGTGCAGCGTTGCTTTGTCATCGGCCAGCCAGCGGCTGGTGATGATGTCGCGGCTGCGCTCATCCAATCCGTTCATGGCGACATACAGGCTGTTGTTCTTGGTCTCTTCCCACTCTGCAGCTTCCAGAGACTCGGCCATGTCGGACGCAGCGTCTTCCAGGAAGTAAGCCGGAGACTTGTAGGCCACGTCATCATCGGCATCCGGATCGGCATCGAAAGCCATGTCGTAGGCGCTCATGCGGCCTTCCATCTGTCGAACGACCTTGGCGTCCACGCCCAGCTCATCTGCCATCGTCTGCGCTTCGTCATTGGTCAACCAGCCCAGGCCTTTTTTGGAGCTGCGCAGGTTGAAGAACAGTTTGCGTTGCGCTTTGGTGGTCGCAATCTTCACGATGCGCCAGTTGCGCAGGATAAATTCGTGCATTTCAGCCTTGATCCAATGCACGGCAAAGGACACCAGGCGTACGCCCACGTCGGGGTTGAAGCGTTTCACGGCCTTCATCAGACCGACATTGCCTTCTTGAATCAGGTCAGCCTGTGACAGGCCGTAGCCAGAGTAGCTCTTGGCCAGATGCACCACGAAGCGTAGGTGCGCGAGCACCAGCTGCCGGGCGGCATCTACGTTGTTGTCGTAGTAGTACTGGTTCGCCAGTTCCTTTTCCTGCTCCGGCGTCAGCACAGCAATGCTGTTCACGGATGCAATGTAAGCCGTCAAATCACGTCCCGGAACAATCGGGCCCATCACTTGTAAACTTTTTCCCATATTCATATTTAGCCTCTGACACTGGTTGATCGGTACGCGCAGCCCGCATCGGCACTGCCACCCTTTCAATTCGTACAACTTCGCAATCTGTACAATTTCGCAATCTGTACAATTTCATTCTAGCACTGCTTCTTTCTCTTAGGCTATCGGGCCTGGGGAGCTTCAGCACGCAAACGCATTGGTCAGTTCTGGATTGGGGCACTAATCCAGCACTTCAAGTCCCAAGATGCGCTGAAATGCAAAATAGCGCAAATTACTTAAATAAATCTTAACGACACATATTGTCAATGTGTTGTCAGTGCAACGATCTCAGCGTGGCTCGATCGCTGACAAATGCTGGCGCACGGATATCCAGGCCCCCAGCCAGCCAAGCAGCGCGCTGCCTGTGAGCAGAGTCAGGCCAGGCAATAGCGACAAGCCGTGCACACTGTGCTGATTGTCATACAGTGCCAGCAGCGCATCGAGCGGGCCACCCAGCGCCAGCATGATCAGGGTCAGCAGCAACCAGGCCAGCAGGCCGCCGCCCAGCCCGTACCAGAAGCCGGTATAGAGGAAGGGGCGTGCGACATAGCTGTCGGTGCCGCCCACCAGCTTGACCACCACGATCTCGGCGCGGCGACCCTCGATGGCCAGCCGTATCGTGTTGCCCACCACGAACAGTACGGCAAGGGCGAGGATCAGCATCAGGGCGGTGGACATCCGCTGTGCCAGGTCGAGGAAGCGCTGCAGGCGCGCGATCCACTCCAGATCCAGTTGCGCGGACTCTACACCGGGCAGCCCGTTGAGTTCCGCCAGCAACGCCGCACCGGATGCTTCGTCGATGTCTTGCGGGCTGAGGACGATGACGGCAGGCAACGGGTTCTCTTCCAGCTCGCTCAGCACGTCGCCGAGGCCGGAGTATTCGCGGAACTCCTCTGCTGCCTGTGTGGGGGAGATGTATGCGCCGCTGGTGATATCGGACCGTGCCAGCAACTGCTCACTGAGACTGCGACCCTCCGCTTCGGAGAGAGTATCGGTCAGATAGAGTGTGATTCTGGAGGATTCGCTGACGCCTTCGCTGAGGATCTGCAAGTTGTTCATCGCCACAAACAAGGTCGTTGGCAGCAACAAGGCGATGCCGATGACGGCGATCGTCATGGCGGAAGCGGCGGGCTCGCCGATCAGCTTGCGGATGCTTTGCAGGGCTATTGCCAGATGGCTCTGCCACAGTGACTTGAACTTGCTGGTCGCAGTCTGTTGGCGCTGTTTGGCACCTGATTTGGGCTTGTGCTTGCTCATGGCGCGCTCCCCGTGCTGCGCTCCACTTCCGTTCGACGACCAAGACCTGGCGGCACGGGGTAGGTGGCATCATTGACCAGCTGGCCATTGTGCAGCGTGAGAATACGGTGACTGAGCCGGGTGATCAGCGACAGGTCGTGGCTGGCGATCAACATGCTGACGCCGACCTGGTTGAACTGTTCGAGCAGGTTCATGATCTCTGCGGCCAGCTCGGGGTCGAGGTTGCCGGTGGGTTCGTCCGCCAGCAGGATCTGAGGCCGGTTTACCACTGCCCGGGCGATGCCGATCCGCTGCTGCTCGCCACCCGAGAGCGCCATGGGGTTCATCTTTTCCTTTTTCAGCAGCCCCACTTTGTCCAGTGCTGCGCGTACCCGCCGGTCTGCCTCGTGCTTCGGGTAGCCCTCGATCTGCAGGGGCAGAGCGACGTTGTCGAACACCGTGCGATCAAACAGCAGCTGGTGGTCCTGAAAGACCACGCCGATGCGGCGCCTGTAGAAGGGAATCTGGTCACGTGGCATACGCGCGAGGTTCTTGCCGTTGACGACGATCTCGCCCTGGCTGGTCTTCTCCATCAGCATGATGAGTTTCAGCAGCGTGCTCTTGCCCGCGCCGGAGCGGCCGGTGAGGAAGGCCATTTCGCCGTCGCCAAGCTCGAAGTTCACCTGGCTCAGGGCCTGATGTCCACCGGGGTAGCGCTTGCTGACGTTGTCGAACTTGATCATGGAATCAATCCGTTATTCGTCGGTGAACAGGGCCTGAACAAATTGCTCGGCCTCGAAAGGCCGCAGGTCGTCCACCTTTTCGCCGACGCCGAGGAAGCGAATCGGCAGCTTCAGCTCTTTGGCAATCGCGAACACCATGCCGCCCTTGGCCGTGCCATCCAGTTTGGTCAGCGCGATACCGGTGACCTTGACGAATTTGTGGAAGGTGCGCGCCTGATTGAGCGAGTTCTGACCTGTGGTGGAGTCCAGCACCAGCAGCGTCTCGTGAGGCAGATCGGGGTCGAGCTTGCGCAGGACGCGCACAATCTTCTCCAGCTCCTGCATCAGATTGTCCTTGGTGTGCAGACGGCCGGCGGTGTCGGCGATCAGCACATCGGCGCCACGCGCGCAGGCCGATTGGTAGGCATCGAAAATCACCGAGGCGCTGTCCGAGCCTGTAGGTTGAGCGATGACCGGCACATGATTGCGCTCGCCCCAGACTTTGAGCTGTTCGACGGCAGCGGCGCGGAAGGTGTCACCGGCGGCCAGCACCAGCTTGTGTCCCTCACTTTGCAGACGTTTGGCGAGCTTGCCGATGGTCGTGGTCTTGCCTGCGCCGTTCACGCCCACCACCAGAATCACGTATGGTTTGTCGGATCTTTTGATGACGAGCGGCACTTCGCAGGGCCGCAGCATGGCGGCGAGTTCGGCCTTGAGACTGTCGAGCAGGGCTTGCGGATTAGCCAGTTGCTTGCGGTCCAGCTTTTGAGTCAGCGCCTTGACGATATGATCAGTGGCCTCCAGCCCCATGTCGGCCGACAGCAGCTGGGTTTCGATGTCATCCAGCAATGACTGATCGATGGTCTTGCGGCCGAGAATCAGGCTGCTTAGCGAATCGGTGAGCGCGCTGCGCGTCTTGCTGAGGCTCTGGCGCAGGCGGGCAAACAATCCGAGTTTGGTGTCTTCGCCGGGTGTGGCAACGGTTTCCGCAGCAGCCTCGGCAGCGACGACCGTGGCGTCTGTGGTTATCGGGGCGGTGGCCGAAGAGGGCGTCGAGGGTGTTGAAGGTGTCGAAGAAAGGTCGGTGCCGGGTTGCTCTGACGAAGCAGAGGTTTCAGGCGATTTTTTCTTGAGGAAACTGAACATGGGTAAACGTCTTCCGGCGCGCTGTCGTGGCTGGCCATGCTACCATTTCCGCCGTTCCATAAACAGAAACTCAGCCATGGTGCTGTGAGACAGCAGAAGTCACGCATGAAAAAGTCCACCGGGAGACCAGACAACAGCCTGCGCATCATTGCGGGCCAATGGCGCAGTCGCAAACTGACCTTTCCCGATGTCACTGGTCTGCGCCCCACCGCCGACCGCGTGCGTGAGACGCTCTTCAATTGGTTGCAGGACACCATCGCGCGCGAGGACTGCCTCGACCTCTTCGCGGGCAGCGGCGCCTGCGGTATCGAGGCTTTGTCTCGGGGCGCACGGCATGTGACTTTCGTCGATAGTGCGAGTGCTGCCGTGCAGGCCATCCGCGCCAATCTTCAGCTGCTGAAGGCCGAGGGTTATGCGCTGTTCTGTGAGGATTCTCTGCGCTGGCTGCAGAGCCCCGGCAGGGCGGGCAGCCAACCGACACCGACCCAATACGGGCTGGTGTTCATCGATCCTCCGTTTTCCACCGATCTGCTGTCCCGCAGCGCGCAGGCGCTGGAGCAGAGCGGGCTGCTGCGAGAGGGAGCGCTGATCTATCTGGAGTGGGCGCAGGACATCCCGTCCGCAGGATTGCCCGCCACCTGGCAGTTGTTGAAGTCCAAGCGCGCCGGAGCCGTGAATTTCTGCCTGTATCGTCGCCACAACACCGAGTCGATCACACCGTGACAGCCCCTCGTCATGTGCCCGAATTCGCTTCGCCCTGGTGGTTGCCCGATGGGCACACGCAGACCCTGTGGCGGCGCTTCGTCTCTCACGCGCCTTTGCCGAGGCGGCGTCAGCGGATCGAACTTGCCGACGGCGATTTCATCGATCTCGATTGGTTGGAAGCAGCCCCTAGCCCGGACCTTCCCAGCGTTTTCCTGCTGCACGGGCTCTGCGGCAGCTCCGCCTCACCCTACATCCTGTCCCTGCAGCGGTTGCTGCACTCCCATGGCTACACCAGCGTCGCGATGAATTTCCGGGGCTGCAGCGGCGAGATCAATCGCCTTGCCCGCGCCTACCACTCCGGTTGTATCGAGGATGTCGAAGAGGTCTACCAGACGCTGCAGCGGCAGACAGGCGGGCGCTCACTGGCCTTTGTCGGGTTTTCGTTGGGAGGCAATGTGCTGCTGAAATGGTTGTCGGAGATCGGACGTCGTGCGGAGGTGGTATCCGGTGTGGCCGTCTCTGCGCCGTTCGCGCTGGCGCAGTGTTCAAGCGCCATGAACAGTGGGCTCAGCAAAGCCTACGGGCACTACTTTCGACGTCGTCTGGTGGCTGACATGGAGCGCAAGCGCGACCATTTTCGCGTGAGCGGCCTCCCCGACGAGTTCGAGAAACTAGCGGCGTTGGGCGATTTGCAACGCTTGCAGACACTCTGGGAGTTTGACGATCAGGTGACGGCGCCTCTGCATGGCTTCGAGGGTGCCCGGCATTACTACGAAACTTGCAGCAGCGGCCCGCTACTGCCGGTCATTCAGACACCAGTGCAGCTGATCCAGAGCGCCAACGACCCCATCATCCCCGCCAGTTCTTTGCCAGACGCAGGCGCACTGCCAGCCCATGTGCGCCTGCATCTGACCGGTTCGGGAGGGCATGTCGGGTTTACCTGTGCGGGGCAGCCTTTGTGGCTTGAGCAGCGCATACTCGCCGCATTAGAATGGCCGCGAAACGCATAAGGAAACGAGAAAGCAATGAGAACAGCCGTCTACCCGGGCACGTTTAATCCGATTACGAATGGCCATACCGATCTGGTGGAGCGTGCCTCCCGGCTGTTCGACCATATCATTGTCGCCGTCGGCATCAATCGGCAGAAGCACACTACGCTGTCAGCGCAGAGACGTGTCGAGCTTGCCTCTCAGGTGTTGGCGCATTTACCGAATGTCGAGGTCTGCTCCTTCGATACGCTGCTGACAGAATTTGTGAAACAGCGCGGCGCCAACATCATCCTGCGGGGTCTGCGCACCGTTGCCGACTTCGAATACGAGTTCCAGCTGGTCGGCATGAACCGGGTGCTGGAGCCCAATATCGAGACGGTTTTTCTGGCCCCCGCCGAGCACCTTTCCTATATCTCTTCCACGCTGGTCAGGGAAATTGCCTCCTACGGTGGCGACATTTCCAAGTTCGTGAATCCCATCGTGGCGCGTGCCATGCTGGAAGACAGACAGCGCGACGAGATGTAAGCAAAGAGAGATGTAAGCAGCAGCGCCGCTGTTGCTTCTCAATGCTGGCAGTGTGGACAGAACACCGTGCTGCGCTGCCCGAGCCGGATTTCCTGCAAGACCTCCCCGCACGTTGTGCAAGCATCGCCGCCACGGCCATAGACGTGCAGCGACTGTTTGAAATAGCCCGGCTTGCCGTCGCCCCCCACGAAATCCCGTAAGGTCGTTCCCCCCTGCGTGATGGCGCGCGCCAGAATTTCCTTGATGCACGACGCCAGCCGCTCGTAACGTTCAGCTGATACTCGTCCAGCGGCGCGGTTCGGTCGTATACCTGCCATGAACAGCGCTTCGTTCGCATAAATGTTGCCCACGCCGACGACCACATGGCTGTCCATAATGAACGATTTCACCGGCACTTTGCGCCCTCGGGAGCCGGTGTACAGCAGGCGACCACTGAACTCATCAGTCAGTGGTTCCGGCCCGAGCGTCTTTAGCAGGAGGTGCTCAAACGGGGATTCCTTGAGCCACAGCATGCAGCCGAAGCGTCGTGGGTCGGAGTAGCGCAGGACGGCGCCGCTGCCCATGACGATGTCGATGTGGTCGTGTTTGAGCAGCGCGTCCTGGGTGGAGGTTACCCGCAGGCTGCCGGACATCCCCAGATGCACCAGCAGACAGGCATCGCCGGCGTACAGCAACAGATACTTGCCGCGCCTTTCAACGCGCTCCACACAGCGGCCGGGCAGCTCCAGCGCCAGCTCGGCAGGCACTGGCCAGCGCAATTTTGGATTGCGCACAACAACGGCTGCTACCTGCTGTCCAAGGATGTGAGGGGCAATGCCTCTACAGGTGGTTTCGACTTCGGGCAATTCAGGCATGAGGGCTCGGATTTACATGGATGAAGAGTTGGCGGAAAGAATGTTGAAAAAGCAGCAGTGACGCGGTCTTGCGGGCATTTTTTGTGCTGTTTACAGCCCCCTGAGCGCAGGTGTATAACTGAAAGCAGATGCTGAAACTCAAGGTCTCATAGCGTACACAGGAAACTCATACTCAGGGAAGCTCCAGGAACAAGAGCAGGTTACTGTAAAGCCAGCAAACATATCCTCAGAAACTTCAGGATCAGCCCGTGAAATTTTCAGGTGATAGCAAGGCCCTAATCCTCTTCGCCGCATTGTGGTCGGCGCTTCCCAATATTCATGCTCAGCAGCTCGCGGCTGATCCGAACCCCGCTGCAGTCAGCGACCAGGCGACCGATCAGCCGACCGATCAGACAGCAGCCGTGCGAATACTCTACTTCGAGCAGCCTGTTGCACTGGACCAGTCCGGCAATACAAGGTTTTCAGGTCTGATCGACGCGTTCGCAGAGGGAGCGGCCCCTCTTCCGGAACCCTCCGTTTTCGACGATCTGACTCCCGAGCAGCAAGAGTTCCTGCAGAGGTTGCAGGACATCGACAGTTACGAACAGGTGCTGGAGCAGCTTGAACAAGAGGACGGTGCCTGGAGTTCGCAGATTGCAGAGGAACTCTCCACGTTGGGGACTTTGCTGTACGCCCAAGGCGATTACGAGCAATCCATCAAAGTGTTCGACAGGGCAGTCCACGTCAATCGCATCAACTACGGTCTTTACAGCACACAGCAGATTCCCCTGGTGGACCGTATTGTGCAAAGCCATGTTGCACTTGGTCAGTGGGTGGAAGCGGATCGGCAGCAGCAGTATGCCTACTATGTGCAGACCAAAGCCTACGGGGCACGCGACCCGCGCATGGCGGAGGTGTTCGAGAATATGGCGCGCTGGAATGTCACCAGTTTCTATCGTGGTCTCGACCCGGACCCCAGTGCCCGTCTGCTGGAGACCTATCGACTCTTCCGCAATGCCGCCAACACCGTGGCCTTCCATTTCGGAACAGCAGACCCTCGTTATGTGAACTTGCTCAAGGATGTCGCAGGCGCCGCTGACATGATTACCCGCTATACCCCGCCGGGAACCCTCGAAGCGACGGCCATGAATCCCAATATCCGTCGGGTCAGCGAATTTGTCGGCGTTCCGAATGATCAGGTCAGGGTGCCAAACGGGGGTGGAGAAGGGGCCTTGCGCCGCATTGTTGAGTTCTACAGTGACTCCGACAGGCCAGCCACCCAGGAGAACCAGATGCGCAGAGTACAGGCGCTGGCGGAACTGGGAGATTGGTACACCATGCAGCAAAAACGCCAGGCGGCGCTGGAGACTTACATGGAGGCGTGGAATCTGCTGTTGACGCTCGAAGACGGAAGCGCTCTGGCGCAGCAATACTTTGACCGGGTCGTGTTCCTGCCGACCTTTTCTCGTTTTGAAGACGAGCAGCGCGAGGCTTTCCAGGTGTCACCGGATTTTGGTGCCCGACAGGGCTATGTGGACGTCTCGTTTGATGTGTCGCGCTACGGACGTGCTTCCAACTTGACCGTTCTGAAAGTAGAGCCCGCTGACATGGCAAGGGTGGACATGCTGGCAACCAGCCATCTAAGGTCGTTGACACTGCGGCCCAGAATTCAGGACGGCGAGGCGCTGGCGACGACAGACGAACGCTATCGTCTGCCGTTCTGGTATCGCGAAGAAAGAGCGGTTGCTGACACAACTGGGGAGTAAATTGTTGAAACCGATCACAACAGGTCCCATTATGGGCAACGCGATCATTGGCACGACATAGGACTTTTCAAAATGAAGCATTCAGCAGTCAGACAGTTCGTTGTGGTCAGCGCTGCGGCATTGTTACTGGCGGGCTGTGAGTCTGCCAGTCAGCAGTCTTCCCAGAGTTCCATGCCCTCCATGCCGTCGTCCTCATCTTCCTCGTCGTCATCGCCGAGCATGCCGTCGATGCCATCGTCTTCATCCAGCGACAGGCCGTCCATACCATCATCATCGTCCAGCTCCAGCTCCAGCTCCAGCTCCAGCTCCAGCTCCAGCGCAGGCAGCACGGCGTCGATGCCGTCCATGCCTTCTCCGGCAGGTCGGGACTCCGGCACCGGCAGTCAGTCCTCTTCTGGCGGCGCGATGCCAACCCCTGCTGGTGGGGCTTCTGGCGCTATGCCCGGTAGCACTGGCAGCACGGTCGGGACCACGGGGACTCAGTCATCTGGCGCAGCAGGGGCGCAGAGCACAGGCGGGCAGCGCGATGGCACTGGTGGTCAGGTGGGAGTCAACGGCTCCGTCAGTGCCGGTGGTAACTACAGCCTCGACACTCTGCCCGGCGGGCTGGGTGATGCAGGCACCGGACCGATGACCGCTGGAGAGCGTGCGGCCGTTTTGAATGGCGCGCTGAACCGTGGCTATGAAGAATTCGATGGATTCATTTTGGAAGAGCGCGCCCGTGCACAGGCCCAGGCCAACGCCGAACGTAATGCGGGCATCCCCGGCGACGCGGGCGGCAGCGACTCTGGCAGTGCTGGCGCTGGCGGGCAGTCCGTCATCGTCTCGGCGAGCCCCGGTGGCACGCCATCAGGCCCGCAGGGTGCAGCAGGCGCAGGCGGCGGTTCAGGCGCGAACCAGGAGACCTTCCCGCCGCCCGACGATATCCCCAGTGGCCGGGACGACGACATTGTGGCCCGCCAGTTGCGCGAGGCGGCGATGAGCGAGCCCGATCCGGAGTTGCGTGAAAAATTGTGGGATGAGTATCGGAAGTACACAGGCATAGGCGTCTAAATCATGTTGGCATCACTATCCATTCACAGACCAAATTGCTTTCCGGCAGGTGTCAGAGCGCTGCTGTTCTGCCTCGTGGCCCCGGCTCTGCTGGCCTGTTCTACTACCACGGTCAAGTCCACTGAGTACGTGCAGGTCGTGCAGGACAGCACGCCGGTGTCCGAAGACCTGTTGATGGATATCGGCATCACCGTGTTCGACCCGGGTATCGATGAGCTTGACGAAGATGAGGAAGAGCGCGTCAGCCCGGAAATCCGCAACGCTGAAGCTCGCTATGCGCCTTATATGCTCGCTGAAACTCTGCAGCGTTCCGGCAATTGGGGCGTGGTGCGTGTGTTGCCTAACGAGACCACGACCATGGATATTTACCTGCATGGGCAGATTCTGCAATCCGACGGCGAGGGCATGCGCATCAAGGTCTCTGCCCGTGATTCCAGCGGCACCATCTGGTACACCAAGGAGTACGAGGAACACATCAGCGAGTTCAATTATGAGGCTTCCCAGCGCCAGGCCAACGATCCGTTTCAGGTGATCTACAACAACATCGCCAACGACCTGCTGGCCTGGCGCAAAGAGAATCTGAGCGAGCAGCGCACGCGGGAGATCCGCACGATTTCCGAGCTGCAGTTTGCCCGCAATTTCTCCCCGCAGTTGTTTGAACAGTATCTGAGCGTCGACTCCCGTGGCATCACCAGTGTCGTCCGCTTGCCTGCAGACAATGACCCGTCACTGGCGCGCATTCGCGACATACGCCAACGCGACAACCTGTTCGTGGACACTGTGCAGGATTACTACGCCAACTATGCGCGGCAGATGCGGGTGCCTTACGACTCTTGGCGCGAGCAGAGTTTCAGCGCTGTGCAGGCAGTCGACAAGGCCGAGCGTTCTGCGCGGCGACGCTTTGTCGCTGGTGCTGCGGCGATTGTCGGTGGCATTGCCGCCGCCACCAGCAGCAACGGGGCTGTGCAGACGGGTGCACTGGTCGGAGTGGGCGCTGGCGCCTATCTGATCAAGAGCGGATTTGATATGAATGCCGAGGCGCAGATCCACATCGCTGCGTTGCAGGAACTGGGAGAGTCGCTGGAAAATGAAGTCGCGCCGAAGATGATCGATCTGGATGATCGCACCGTGATGCTGACCGGCACCGTCGAAGAGCAGTACAGCCAATGGCGGGAAATCCTTGTAGAGATGTACGAGGCAGAAGCCGGAAACATTTAAGCCGGGTTTGAAACCCGGGTCGGTCAGACGAGCGCTATGTCAGAAATGGAACACGTGAATAATCCCCAGCACGCCGACGCGGACACCATCCCCGGCGCGCCCTTCAAACCTGCGGTGCGAGCCGCTGCCAATCGCGGGCCTTCGCCCGTGATCTGGGCAATGCTGGCTATCTCGGCGCTGCTCGCGCTGGCCGTGATCTTCGTGTTGCCGGGGGTGGTTGAGCAGTACGAATTGCCCTTTACGCCCCGCCCGGAAAGCGCCGTCTCCACCTTGCCAACAGGAGCAGTCGCTGCCCCCGTTGGTAACCCCATTTCCCCCTTCGAAGAAGCCCAGAAAGCCCGGCAGCGCGCCGAGGCTCAGGACGTGCTTGCCAGCTTGCTGAACCGCCAGAGTGAACTGGAGCTGCTGAGCGTCAGCGTCTGGGCAGAGGAGGGCTATCAAGCCGCAATCGCCTTGGCACGTCTGGGTGACGAGGCTTATCGGACGCAGGAGTTCGGTCAGGCCACTGAGCAATACCGATTGAGTGATGCCTCGCTGGCTGCCTTGCTGGATTCGGTGCCGACAGTGTTCAGCGACGCACTGATCGCTGGTAATGCCGCGTTGGCAGACGGCGATGCCACGCTGGCGAACGAGAATTTCACCCGTGCCCTGACGCTGCGCCCGCAAGACGCCGAGGCACAGGCCGGATTGGCACGGGCGGCAACACTGGAACAGGTGACTCAGCTCCTCGATGAATCTGCAGTGTTGATTGCGCGCGGCGACTTCAGTGCTGCCGAGACGCAGCTGCAAGAGGCAGTAACCCTCGATCCTCTGCATGCCGGTGCCCGCGAGCAGCTGACACAGGTCCGCAGTCAACTTGCCGACGGTGCTTTCACGGCGGTGATGTCAGAGGGTTTCGCGGCGCTGCAAACAGGCAGCTCCGATACCGCCATCGCCGCTTTCGAGCGTGCGCTGGCGATGCGCCCCGGCTCGCAACAGGCCCTTGAAGCCATCACACAGACCCGCGACCAGCTTGCCGTCGACCAGATCACGACCCATCAGAACAACGCTAAGACCTTCGAAGCCAGTGAGCAGTGGGAGTCAGCGGTAGCGGAATACGATGCTGCACTGGCGATAGATGCGAACCTCGTGTTCGCGCAGCAAGGCCGCGACTACGCGCAGAAACGTCTGCAGCTGGACAGACTCCTGCAGAGCGCTATCGAGCAGCCTGTCAGGCTGGCCGACGCCGAGGTTCATGCTCAGGCCGTGCAGGTCTATTACACCGGTCGTGGGTTGGAGAACCCCGGCCCGCGTCTGCAGCAGCAACTGGCCGAAGTAGAGACGCTGCTGGACAAGGCGCAGGTGCCTGCCGAGGTGCAACTGGTGTCGGACAACCTCACCGAAGTCACGTTGTATCAGGTAGGCGTGCTCGGTCGTTTCGAGACTCATGCGCTGATGCTCAAGCCTGGTAATTATGTGGCCGTGGGCACCCGCCCGGGGTATCGTGATGTGCGAGCGGAGTTCGAGGTGGGCTTCGATGGTCGCAGCACGCCGGTGACCATCGCGTGTACCGAAGAAGTCGTCGCAGTCAACAGGCGCTAGCTCATGCAGGAATATCGTTCAGCCCAAGCCAGTCAAGACCTGGCGCATCCGCAGGTCGCCGGTGACGCCGCAGACCCCATCGTTCCCATCGATTTTTCGCCGCCTGATCAGCAGCAGAAGCGCGTCGGATTTCGTCTGCGCTGGCCACACATTCTGGTCGTGAGTTTTCTATTGCTGGCAGGCGTGTCGGGCTGGTTCATTCTCAGTGCCCGCTCGGTCTATCTTGAAGTGACGCCTCTGACGGCGAGCGTCGAGATTCAGACCGGTTTCAGCCTGCAGATCGGCCAGCGTTATCTGATGCTGCCGGGCGATTACCCCGTGCTCCTGCGCAACGAGGGTTACCACGACGAGCAGGTGACTCTCAACGTCGGCACAGCACAGGCTCAGAATCATCCGTTCGTGCTGCGCGAGCTGCCCGGTCTTGTCAGCGTCGAAGCATTGGGCGTTTCCGGCGCCATCAGTGGTGCTGTTGTGCAGCTCGACGGTGCGGAAATCGGTCGCACCCCCTTGCGCGACCTGGCGATAGAGCCGGGCGAGTACACACTGACCATTGCTGCCGACCGCTACCTTCCTTACTCGCAGAGCATAAAGATAGAAGGCCGCTCCACTCTCAATCCCGTCAGCACTCAGCTGCAACAGGCTTGGGGCGAGTTTAGTTTCAGCACCACCCCGGCGGGCGCCGAAGTCCTGGTCGATGGTCAAGTGCTGGGCACCACGCCGTACCGTGCTGAGATTCTGCAGGGTGACCACGAAGTCACACTCAAGCTCGCGGGGCACAAGGCCTGGCAAGACAGTCTGGAAGTGGTTGCCGGGCAGACAGTGGAGCTGCCCGCCGTGGCGCTGGAGCGCGCCGACGGTCTGGTATTTATCCGCTCCCAGCCCAGTGGTGCCAACGTCACCATCAATGGCCAGTTCCGAGGCCAAACCCCGGTCGAGGTCGCGCTGCCGCCCGGCCGCAGCCATGAGATTGCATTGTTCAAGAGCGGCTTCGATGAGACCACCAGAACGATCGAGACCCGTCCGGACGAAGAGCAGGACATCAATGTGCCGCTGATCGCCATCACTTCGGCGGTCACCATCATTGCCGAGCCTGCCGGGGCCCAGCTCTTTGTCGACGGCGAACCCAAGGGCGCAGCCAATCAGCGCCTGGAGCTGCTGGCCGCGAGCCAGGTCATCGAAATTCGCCAGGAAGGTTATGTGCCCTACACCAGCAGCTTTACGTCCCGACCAGGGTTGGAGCAGGAGCTGCGCGTGACGCTGAAGTCGCTGGAGGAGGCGCGTCTGGAGGCCATCCGTCCGGTCATCACCACAGCCGCCGGCCAATCCCTGACCTTGCTCTACCCCGGCCAGTTCACCATGGGCGCGTCGCGCCGCGAGGCGGGGCGCCGGGCCAACGAAGATTTGCGTGAAGTGCGACTGGAGCGGCCTTTCTATCTGTCGCCCCACGAGGTGAACAATATCCAATTCAAACGCTTCAAGGCCGACCACTCCTCGGGCGTGCTGGAAGGGCGGACTCTCGATCTCGACACCCAGCCTGTCGTACAAGTCTCATGGTTGGATGCGGCGCTGTATTGCAATTGGTTGAGCGAACAGGAAGGACTGCCGCTGTTCTATCAGGTGCAGGATGGGCAGGTGGCCGGTTTCGATCCAGAAGCGACGGGTTATCGGCTGCCCACCGAAGCGGAATGGGAATGGGCGGCCAGAACCGATGGCAATGGCAACACCTTGCGTTATCCTTGGGGCGAGCAACTGCCACCGCCAGCCGGAGCAGGCAACTTTGCCGATGTCTCGGTGAGCCCGTTCATGGGTCAGTTCCTTGTGGGCTATGACGACACCTTCCTCGGCACCGCGCCGACAGGCCAGTTCCCCGTGAACAGCCGTGGCATGTACGACATGGCGGGCAACGTCTCGGAGTGGGTGCACGATTATTACGGCACTCTGCTCAGCCTCAGCGCCAACGTAGAGGTTGATCCGGTCGGCCCGCAGTCCGGCGCCTATCACACCATCAAAGGTTCGAGCTGGGCGCACAGCAGCATTACCGAGCTGCGCCTTTCTTACCGCGATTTCAGCGACACCGCGCGCAACGACCTGGGCTTCAGGATCGCGCGCTATCTGGAGGAATGAGACGATGCAACGCCCACGGATGACATGGCTGGTGCGACTGCTTGCAGTGGCCGCGTTCGGCGCCGCACTTGCGTTGACGGCGCAGGCGCAGACGGGTCAGGCCGCCGATCAAAACACCGATGCTTCCGCGCAGGGCCAGCAGGCCGACGCCGCGCAGCAAGACGATGCGGCTGCCGATGTTGAAGCAGCAGAAGAGCCCGCTGATCCAAACGCAGTCGCGCAGGACGGGCAGGTGCCCACGGGCACATCACCAGGCCGCTTCATTCCCCGCGAGCAGTTGTCACAGGATCTCGGGGCGTCGTTTCCTGTCGATATTTGAACCACGCATTTAGAACAGATCACCAACACAGGCAAGGATTGAGCATGAAACAGAACTACCTCTCCGAAGTCATCTATCAGGTCTTTGCACTCATCATCTGTGTGATCGTGGTGCACACCGTCTACGTCGCCGTGATTCTGCCGAACGCTGCTTTCATCCTTGAACAACAGGCTGCCCTGCAGGCCGCAGACAGCAGTTATGTGGCACCGCGCTCCATGTACATCATCCTGCGCGACATGGAGCAGGAGACCTGCATCATTCTGATGTTCTGGGCGCTGGCCATCATCGGCATGAAGACGCGGCGTGTGCTGCAGGAGCGGGCGTTGCTCGACCGTGAGCTGCTGCAGGTTTCCGAAGGCACCAGCATTCTGCCCGAGGATGCACGGCAGTACGCCCGGCCGGTGCAGGCGCTGCCCGATCAGGAGCGTGTCTTTCTGTTGCCACGTGCCGTGCTGGCCGGGCTGCATCGCTTCGGAACGACCCGCAGCATTCAGGACGCCTCCAACACCATCAAAGACATCTGCAGCGGCGAATCCGACCGGCTGGAGAGTGAACTGAGCATCATCCGCTACATCGCCTGGGCGATCCCGTCCATCGGCTTCATCGGCACGGTACGCGGCATCGGCGCCGCACTGAGTCAGGCGCACCAGGCCGTGACCGGTGACATCATGGGCGTGACGGTCAGCCTCGGCGTGGCCTTCAACTCCACCTTCGTCGCGTTGGTCACCAGTATGCTGCTGATGTTCCTCCTGCAGCAGTTGTTGCTGCTGCAGGACCGGTTGGTGCTCGACACCCAGTCTTATTGCGATGAACACATCCTTCGCTACCTGCAAGTCCCGGACAAGGACGCACTGGCATGACACTGCGCGTTCTCGAATTCAACGATGTCGGCATCCGTGTCAGTGACGACAGCGGTGTCCTGTTCAGCAGCCCCGGTTATGCGTTGGTGAACGGCAAGCGCATCGAATTCGGCGAGCGCGCCAGGCAGCAGAGTCGCCTGAATCCGCTCCATTGCTACAACCAGTTCTGGCACAAGCTCAACCTCGACGCTTTTTCCCGCCCCGTCGCTCATTACCGACACAACGCCGACATCGCGTTCTCGCATCTGCAGGATCTTGCAGCGGCCACTGAACTGCAGGGCGACGTGCTGCTGGCGGTGCCTGGGAGTTTCTCGCGGCAGCAGCTGGCGATTCTGCTCGGGCTCATCAAGCAGTGCTCGTTCCGGGCCGTCGGCATTGTCGACTCCGGTTTGGCCGCCGCTATCGATCAGACTCACAGCGACAGCGTGATTCATGCGGATCTGCAACTGCATCAGGTGGTGCTGTCGAAGCTGACACGGCAGGGCAGTGAAATGGTGCGCGAGAGTGTGGTGCAGGTGCCCGGCACGGGCTGGGTCAATCTCTCCGACAGTCTCCTGCAACTCATGAATGCCGCCTTCATCCAGCAGGCGCGCTTCAACCCGCAGCACAACGCCGAATCCGAGCAGATGCTGCTCGACGGTCTGCCGGGCTGGTTGCGTGATGACCCGTTGGCCGCTGTGAACGGGCAGGGTGGTGCTGCGCCGGGCGCGGATGACGAGGAGGCGCGTCGCAATCTGCTTATCAGTCTGCGCCACAACAACAGCGTGCATCAGGCACGGCTGCCGCGCAGCAGTCTGCACACGCGCCTCCAACCGTTCTATCAGAAGATCCAACAGCAACTGACGCTGCTCGACCCCGAAGGACGCAGCCGTCTGCTGGTCTCCGACCGGCTCCAGCATCTGCCAGGCTTCCATGAAGAATTTGGCCGTCAGGGTGGTCGTATCAGCACGCTGACCGAGGACGCCATCGGTGCGGCCTGCCTGCGGTATCACGAGGTTCTGCGCAGTGCGCCGGAGGCCGTGCACTTTGTGACGCGGCTGCGAGCGCTCGGAGCACAGGACGCTGCGGCACCGAACCACGTTGTCACGCAACCACATCCCACCCATGCATTGATCGGACACAGCGCCCGTCCGCTCCTTGATGGATTGTTGTTGCAGCGCCTGTTGCCTGCTGCAGCGGGTGAAGTCATACAGGGAGAAATCGTCAGCGACGGTGAACATCACTCCCTGCGCAACGCGAGCGCCAACGTGCTGATCAACGGCGCTGCCGTGCGTCCTTTGCAGCGCCTCGAATTGGGCGACCGCGTGCAGCTGGTCGGCAGCGATCATGGCTTCGAACTGATCCGGGTGCAGCATGGCGACGAATAAAAATCGTAAGGCGCAGGGCCGGGCGTTCAGCCCCATGAGTCTGTCGTTTCTCGACGTCATGTCCTGCGGCTTTGGTGCCGTCGTGCTCATCTTCTTGATTCTTGACCACCAGATTTCCGAGCAGCGGCAGACCGTGACCACCGACCCTAATATGGTGACCGAGGTCAGGCTTCTAGAGGAGGAGATTCTTGAGGGACAGCAGAATCTGGTGCAGATCAGAAACACGCTCGACGATGTCAGCTTGGAAGTGGTCACGGCGCAAGGGCTGGCGGAACGCATTCAGCAGGAGATCACCACCTTCCTCGATCAGCTCGCCGATCTCGAAAACAACACGCTGGCCAGCGACGAGAGCATGGAACAACTGCGTGCTGACATTCGTTCGCTTGAAGAAGAATTGCAGCGCCTGCAAGCCAGTGCCATCGAAGAAACTGGCACCAGTGCCCGCGCGTTCGTCGGTGATGGGGACAGGCAATACCTCACGGGCATGTTTCTCGGCGGCAACCGCGTGCTGATTCTGGTCGACACCTCCGCCAGCATGCTGGACGAAACGCTGGTGAACATCATCCGTACCCGTAACATGTCCGAGGACAGCCGACGCGGTGCGGAGAAATGGCAACGCGCCGTGCGCACGGTGGAATGGATCAGCAGCCAGCTGCCCGTGGCCAGCCAATACCAGATCTATGGTTTCAGCAATGAGTACAAATCGGCGCTGGCGGGCACCGAGGGCACCTGGCTCGAAGTCGCGGATCGCGACGAACTCAACCGCAGCATCGAAGGCGTGAAGGATTTCCTGCCGGATCAGGGCACCAATCTCGCCAATGTTTTCCTGGCAGCCGCGCAATTGTCACCGCCGCCGGACAACATTTATCTGATCACCGACGGGCTTCCAACGCTCTCCAACAACCAGTCGTCGGACACCTTGATCACGCCCGCCAAAAGGCTTGAACTTTTCGAAGAGGCGGTAGAGTATCTTCCTCAGCGCACCCCGGTGAACGTCATCCTTCTGCCCCTTGAGGGCGACCCCAGCGCTCCGGCAGCGTACTGGCAATTGGCACAGATAAGTCGAGGTTCATTCCTCACTCCAGCGCGAGACTGGCCATAATGCGTAGACGAATAGACGATTCAGCAGAATCCTCCGCCATGTCGTTTCTCGACGTGATCTCCTGTGGTTTCGGGGCCATGATTTTGTTGCTGCTGATCACCGACATCTCCCCCTCCGTCACGGTGGAAAGCAATACAGTGCAGGAAATAACGCCGCCCATTTCCGATCTGCAGCAACAACTCTTCCAGATTCGTGGCGAGACGCAGATCGTGAATAACGATCTCAACGCGAAACGTGAACAGCTCTCCGCATTTCAGGATCGCATCGCCAATCTGCGGCGCGAACTCTCTGCCATTCAAGGGCAGTTCAACGCCTCCGACAGCATCGCCGAAGAACGTATTGAGGAAGCCGAGCAGCTCGCCGCCGCGAAGCAATCGCTGACCGACGAAATGCAGCGCCTGCTGGGCGAGGGCTCCACCCGCAAGAATAATCTGGTGGGCGGTATCCCGGTGGACAGCGAGTACATCATTTTCGTCATCGACACCTCGGGCAGTATGTTTCAGAACGCCTGGCCCAAGTTGCTGGAAGTCGTTGTCGACACGCTGGACGTGTATCCCGAAGTGAAAGGCATCCAGGTCATGAATGACGAAGGCGACTACATGTTCGATTCGTTTCGCGGCCAATGGATTCCCGACACACCCGCACGCCGCCAGACCATCATCAGCACGTTGCGCAACTGGAGCCCCTTCAGTGACAGCAGCCCGGTGGAAGGCGTGACGGCGGCGATCAACACTTACTACGCTCCCGACAAGAAAATCAGCGTCTATGTTATGGGCGATGACTTCCAGCCGGGCGGTTCCATCACCAATGTGATCGAGACCATAGATCGTCTCAATGCCAAAGACGAGAACGGTAATCCGATGGTGCGTATACATGGCATCGGTTTCCCGGTCATCTTTGCACTGGAGCCGCGTTACCATCAGAGCGTGTACCGTTATGCCAACCTGATGCGCGAACTGACCCAGCGCAATGGCGGCACTTTTGTCGGCTTGAACAGTTTCGAATGAACGAAAACAATAACCCTGGCCGCAGCCGGGAACCTGTTAAGATCGGTTGCAGGTACTAGTGACAACGGAGAAATGCAGTGATTGGCGTGAACACCCTGAAGGTCCTTGGCCCCTTGTGCGCGGCGCTGCTGCTCAGTGCCTGTGGCGTGAATTCCGTGGTCGTAGAGGGAAGCTATCCCAGCCCCAACGTGCGGCCGATTCCGCTGACGCTGGGCGTGTTTTTCGACGATGAGCTGAAGGACTTCAGCTATATCGAATACACGGAGACGGGCAAGGAAGAATATGTGGTCGCCAGCGGTCAGACCCACATGCAGCTGTTCAATTCCCTGTTGCCCTCCATGTTTGAAAACGTCGTGGTGCTCGACAGTCTGGACGCGGCAGCAGGCGCTGAAGTGGATGCCGTGTTTGCGCCCAGCATCGAAGAGTTTCAGCTGGCACTTCCGCAAAAGACCCGTCTGGATGCTTACGAGGTCTGGGTGAAGTACAACATGCGTTTGCTCGGCCCCGATGGCGCCTACATTGCTGACTGGGTAGTGACGTCCTATGGCAAGACGCCCACCGAATCGCTGCGTTCGGTAGAGGCTGGAATCAACGATGCAACGGTCGGCGCGCTGCGCGATCTGGCGTCGAATTTTACGCTCACCTTCAGGTCGGTGCCGGAAGTGAGTGACTGGCTGGAGGCCAAAGGGGCAGGTAACTGATCGTCGTAACAGAAGCGTTCTCACTGAGCCGTTCACTGAAGTGCATGCAGGGGCTGGATATGATGTCCGCGAGTCTTGCCAGAATAAAAAAACCCGGTACAGATCTGTTCCGTCAGTGCTGCTTGCCGCTGCTTTTGTTGATGCTGTCCCTGTTCTTGTCAGCGTGTACCACCACCACGGTGGATGAGTTCCGGCAGGGCGAGACGGGCATCGAGGCGCATCAGTCCATCGTCATTCTCGGTCGGCGCCAGGGCAGCACGTATGAGACGCGCGAGGAGTTTGTTTCTTGCGTTGGTGAGCGTGTGGCACGTGGCACAGAGGCCATTCGTGTGATCCCCGAAAAAGAATTCATCGATTCATTATTCCCCTGGTTTGAACCTCGCACCGCGCCGCTGCGTACCAGCGATCTGCAGGCGCTGATGGAAGAGCCTCTGGTCGCCCAGAAGATCACCGAGTACGGCATCCGCTACATCGTCTGGGTGGACGGGCAAACCGAGACCAGCAACCGCATGGGCTCCATCTCCTGCGCCGTCGGCCCGGGTGGCGGTGGTTGCTTCGGCTTTGGTTCATGGGAAGACGATTCGAATTTTGATGCGCGAGTCTGGGACGTGTCGTCCTTCGCGTCCGTGGGCACCATCAGCACCGATTCCTCGGGGCAATCCTATGTGCCCGCCGTCGTGGTGCCCATTCCCCTGATTGCCCGTGTCGAGGCGAACGCCTGCAGCAGTCTTGCCGCGCAGCTGCAACAGTTCGTCAATGGCGGTTGATAGAAAGGCGTAGCGATGAGAACCATGAATCACACTCCACAAAAATTCGCCCTCGTCGGCCTGCTGCTGACGGGTTCGGTGCTGCTCACGTCCTGCGCGGTGAACCCTGCCACGGGGCAGGGCAACATCGTGATGATGTCCGAGAAGCGCGAGCTGGAGATCGGCAAGGAAGAACATGACAAGGTGATGCAGAGCAGCGCCGTCATGACTGACGAAGAACTCACTGCCTATGTCAACGAAGTCGGCCAGCGCCTCGCCGCTGTCAGCCACCGCAGCGACCTCACCTATACTTTCACCGTCATCGACAGCCCCGAGATCAACGCCTTTGCGCTGCCCGGCGGCTACGTCTACGTCAACCGTGGCCTGCTCACCTATCTGAACTCAGAAGCCGAACTCGCCGCTGTGCTCGGCCACGAGATTGGTCACATCACGGCACGACACGCGGTGCAGCAACAGTCCAGCGGCAAGCTGGCCAGCATCGCTGCTGGAGTCGGTGGAATCGTCGCCGCAGTGGCGACCGGCAGTGGCTACATCGGCTCGCAGATCATGGACGTCGGCTCACTGTGGGCACAGGCAGGATTGAGTGGCTTCGGCCGGGAGCACGAACTGGAGGCCGACAGCCTCGGCGCTGAATATCTGCTGGCGGCCGGTTACGACCCGCAGGCCGTGATCCGCGTCGTCACCGTGCTCAAGAACCAGGAAGATTTCAACACCAAGGTCGCCAACCAGCAGCCGAGTTACCACGGCTTGTTCGCGACGCACCCGCGCAACGACACCCGTCTGCAGGAAGCCGTGGCCAGCGTCGGTGCGCTCCCGGTCACCCAGGCCACACTGGTCGACAACCAGAAATTCCGCGAGAAGATGGACGGCCTCATCGTCGGCGAGAGTCAGGCACTGACCGGCAGTGAAGCCCGCAACCGCTACTACCAGGAATTGCTGGGCTACACGATGGTATTCCCCAACGAGTGGACCATCGCGGAGACCCCGACCACCGTCTCCGCCACGGGGGCTGAAGGCAACGCCGGGCTGCGGGTGGAAGTGCAGCGCATGCAGGAAAGCATCGAGCCGCGCCTGTTCATCCGCGACAAGCTCGGCATCGCCAACCTGCAAAAAACCGAAGACCTCAGCCAGTTCCGCTTGATCGGCTACACCGGCGTCGCGAACACCAACGGCACGCCGCAACGCGTCGCGGTCATCTACATGGGCCCGCGCGTCTTCATCTTCACCGGCGATATCAAGGACGCCGCGAGGCAGGACGAACTCGACGAGCAACTGCTGGCGTCCATCCGCACCTTCCGCGCCATCCAGAACAACGAGCGCTTCTCCGGCAACGAGAGCCGCCTCCGCTATGTACAAGTCGGCGAAGACTTCAGCTTCCCCGCGCTGGCGCGTATGAGCCCCATCGCCAACTACCCCGAAGAAACCCTGCGCCTCCTCAACGGCTACTACCCCACCGGCGACCCCAAGCCCGGCGAGTGGATCAAAATCGTCGAATGACCCTTCACGCCCCCGCCGCACCCTGTAGGAGCCTGCCCTGCAGGCGATATTTTTCATATGTGCTATATATGGAATGCAGGAGCGCTGTGCAACAATGGAACCACTTTGGTTCCTTTTCGATGTGAACGCTATGCCAACTACTATGACGTTAAAAAATATTCCAGATGCTGTGTATGAGCGCCTGAAGACCTCCGCCGAGATGCATCGGCGCAGCATGAACAGTGAGGCAATTGTGTGTCTTGAGTCTGTGTTGTTACCAACTAAGTTGAGCCCGGCGGAGCGTCTTGCTCGTGCACGTGACCTGCGAGCTGTGCTGCCCAAGGGGGAGTTTCTGGCAGAGGACATTGATGCTATGAAGCGTGAGGGCCGTCCATGATTGTGGTTGACTCAAACGTGCTGGCGTACTTGTACGTGGCAGGGGAATTCACAGCGGCCGCTGAGTCGCTACTTGAAAGTGATCCCGAATGGGTTGCTCCGATCTTATGGCGTAGTGAATTCAGAAATATTATGGCTGGGTACATTCGACGCAAACAGATTTCGTTTGAGCGAGCGATAGCCTTGCAGGCTGAAGCAGAAAGTCTGCTTGCCGGTGGCGAGTTCGAAGTGGAGTCGCAGACAGTGCTTGAGCTGGTGCGTGACAGTGATTGTTCTGCATATGATTGTGAATTCGTGGCACTAGCCATGAAATTGAATATCAATCTGGTCACGGCGGACAAGAAGCTCTTGCGCGCATTCCCGAAGCGAGCAGTTAAGCTCTCAGCAGCGTACTGATCAGGCAAGCATCTCCAGCAATACAGGGTGCCATATGTCGAGGTCTACATTGCCGAGTTTTTCACCCAGGCGCATCTTGTCGACCGTTCGCAATTGGTCGAGCAGAATGCGTGCAGATTTGCGTTTTAACGTCAGCTCCTTCCTCTTTCAATAACCTCCGGACCCCATTCCATCACACCCCAAACACCAACACCTTCGCCGCCAGATTAAATCCCCCAGCCGGATACGCGACAAACTGCCGGCCTTCAAATTCAAAACTCATCAGCGCCCCCTGCGGATGTGCGGGCACGGGGATCGACGAGACCAACTCGCCGCTGAGCTGGTCATAAGCGTTAAGAGTTCTGTACTGAGGTTCTTCTGGAATCAATTTGTACAGCACCGTGTGCTGTGTGAGCAGGTCGAGGAACCCGGTGGCCTCACGATCCGCCTCCTGCCCGCCGATCAGCAGCGTCGGCGTCGCCAGCAGATGCGTGCGCCGGTTCCAACCCAGATCGCCGTCAGGCACATGCTCTGCTCCTATCTCTGCGGCCAATGCTGCTGCCGGGCCGCGTCCGACCGGGCGAGGCTGTGGCCAGCTGTGTTCACCGTGCAGCAGATCGATGGCGGTGATGCGTCCCCAGGGCGGCGCAAACAGAGGCAAGGGGTACTTGCTGAAGGTGGTGCTTGCCGGATCTTTGGGGCGCCAGAACAGCGGTTTGACAACGAACATGTCATAGCGGGAATCGGCGGCAGTGGGCTCCACGGCATTGATGAAAGGGTCAGTCACGGAGCTGACGAAAAGCTGCCCGGTTTGCTCGTTCACCACGGCGCCAGCCCAGCTCGCGCCGCCGATGTAGCCGGGCAGTTGCAGCGTGCCGAGACAGTCCTTGGTCTTGACCACCGGAGGCGTATAGAGCGGGCCGCAGCAGTATTGCTCCAGCACGCGCATGCTCTGTGCTTTCAGCGCAGGCGTGAAGTCGAGCACATTGGCCGCGACAGGTCGGCCGAGCAGGTCAAACCCCGGCTCTGGATACACACCTTGATGGTCGAACGGCAGCGGCTTGAGGGGAATGGGTTGTGTGAGCGAGGCCCGCTCGCCCGGCACGCTGGACGCGGGCACTGGCACATCGATCAAGTCCCAGCGCGGCTGTCCTGTCTCGCGGTTGAACACATAGGCGAACGCCTGCTTGGTCACCTGCACCACCAGCTTCTCGGTCTTGCCGTCGATGTGGAGATCCACCAGATTGGGTGCGGCGGGGATGTCATAGTCCCAGATGCCGTGGCGAATCAGCTGCTGAAACCAGCGCACTTTGCCGGTCGCGGCCTCCACGGCCACCAGTGTCTGACTGAAGAGATTGTTGCCGGGGCGATGTCCTCCGAAAGAGTCGTTGTTGGCACTGCCCGTCGGCAAGTACACCAGCCCCAGTTGTTCATCGGCACTCATCAGGGTCCAGACATTGGCCTGACCGGCGCTGTCGTTGGAGTGGTGCGCCCATTCCTTTTCCGGATTCAGCCCCAGCGCGAGCATTTCCTCATGGGTGGGGATAGTGTTGAAACTCCACAGCGGCGCACCCGTGATGGCATCAAACGCCTGCACGTTGCCCTTCGGCGGATGGGTTTCGTTGATGACATCGGGAATCGCGCAGCCCACGATCACCACGCCATTGCATACCATCGGAGACGAGGTCGCGCCGTAGCGCAGTGGCTTGCCGACGGGCGTGCTGTGGGTATGGAAAGACACCACGCCCGCAACCCCGAAAGTCTTGATGGGGGTGAGCGTATCCGGGTCCAGTGCCACCAGTTTGGCGTTGCCCTGGGCGAGGAATACGCGGGCATTGTTGCCGTGCTGGTCCTGCCAGTAGATCAGCCCGCGATGCAGGAAGCCGATCTGGGCCACCGAAAAATGCCGGTAAAGCTGCGGATCGTAGACGATGGGTTGGCCATCGGGATTCAGGGCCGGGGCCAGGGTACGCAGATCGAACTTGGCCACCTGACTCGCAGCGGTGACGGTGTAAAGGAAGCTGCCAACCTTGATCGGCGTGCCCTCGTTGGGCCCGAACTGTTTGTTCGGAAGATCGGCGATGGGGATATCGTTGCAGGGCAGGTTCCACTCAGCCACCAGCGTGAGCTGCTGAAAGTTATCCCGGTTGAGCTGGGTCAGCGGAGTGAAGCGGTTGCTGCGGGTATCGCGGCCGCTGGCCCACCATTCCCCAGCTCCCTGATTGGCATAGATTGCGGTCATTGGCGTCTCCCTGTGTTGTTGATCCTTGCCGGGGTTTGCGGGAGCAACAGGCTAACTCATTCGGCGGGGATGGAGTGTGTAATTTGATACGTCTGTCCGGATAGGGGCTCTGCCGTGAGATGCGGCCTCACATTCGCATGCACACGCAGGCATTCCGCTGACCTTCATTGACCAAACTGAAAAGCTGTCCTATCTATTTATTCATATCTTAGTGATTCAACGTAGCCAATCATTCCGCGTTACGAGAATGGTAATGGCTTTCTTCCGCCCACCCAAAGCCTGATTCGGATGGGCAGCACATTTCTACGCAAAAGGAGCATTGCAAAGGAATGAACAATCCTCTGTTCGACGCAGCCAGTATCCGTGAAGACATCGACACCGAAGCCAAACGTGCCACGGGGCGCGATGGTCGTGGGGCCTTGCCGGACACTATCTGGGCAACTTACTCCTCTTTCGCTAATACGGAAGGCGGCATCATTTTTCTCGGTGTTGAAGAGCGTGAGGACGGTACGTTTCACCCTGTGGGTATCGCGGAACCGGATCGAGTGCTGAATGATCTGTGGGCGCAGCTCGGCAATCCACAGAAGGTCAGTCACAATCTCCTTACCGATGCATCAGTGCGATGCTATGTGACGGACACTGGCCGGTGGGTGCTGGAGATCGAAGTTCCGCGAGCGGCACGCAAACTTCGCCCGGTTTTTATCAACGGCAATCCTCTGATGGTGTCGGACGGCAGGGGGCGTGGCAGTAGTTATCGAATCAGTGGAGAGGAGCTTTTGGATCTGGATAGCTCCACACATTTGCCCGGTAGGTCCACACATTTGGAGCCGAGCTCCACACATTTGCCCGGGAGCTCCACACATTTGGAGTTGAGCTCCACACATTTGCCCGGCAGCTCCACACATTTGGACATGACCTCCACACATTTGCCCGTCGAGAACGATATGAGCGATGACGCTATGTTGATCATGATTGCTGACGAGGTGCGTGGCAAAGGGAAGGCCAGTAAGGACGCAATCAGACGCACATTGCTGGCGCTGTGCCGAGGGAGCTTTCTGACGCCTCAGCAGCTTGGCAAGTTACTGCTAAGAACCCCTCATGGACTGCGCGAACGCTTCATTAAACCTATGCTGGAAGAGCATTTGCTGGAGCGCCGTTTCCCGCAGCTGCCGAATCATGAGCAGCAGGCCTACCGTGCCAAGGAGTCTGATTCAGAATGACTTCTCTGGCAGGATGCCACCTCCATGCGCAACCAGTTTGTCGACGAAAGAGGTGCAGGCCAAGGAGCGCTTGAACTTCGTCTGCTGCTCAGATACTCTGCAGTGCAAAGTACTTTTCAATCAGTCCTCCGGAGGCAACCATGAATAACTGGATGCAGCACACACGCAGCGCAATCGGCAGGGGCCTCATCTGGGCCGCCGCATGGTTTGGTGCAGGCTTTCTGCTGGCACGGGTATCCAGCCTTGACGGCGACCTTCCGTTTGCCATCGTGTTTACGCCGTTCGGTTTTGTTGCTGGCCTCACATTCTTCGCGATACTCGTGACTGTCGAAAGCCGCTACGGGTGTGAGCGCATGCCGCTGTCGCACTTTTGGGGGTGGGGTGCCGTGAGCGGTCTTTTGCTGTCCGGGATTGTCGCGGCCGTCGCAGCTCTGGAAGGAGAGACCTTGAGTGACGAGGTCTTGGTGTTAGGGCCCTTGTTCGCGCTGGCGAGCACGGCTTGCGTTGCTGGATGGCTGGCAGTGGCTAGTCGGGCTGCAAGGCGGGAATTGCCTGGGAGTGGTGAGTGACGTATCTGTGTGGTTCCGGAAAAATAATTTCATCCAGCAAGTACGGATACTGGCCGTGCGTGCCAGGGTTGGTATTCTGGTATGCGCAAAACCGGCCCGTTAGAACTTCCTCACGCCGTTACTGAACGTCCCGTTGGTTTCAACAAACTCGTTGTATTCCTCAATGGCATTGGCATTCTCGCGTAACCACTGGGCACGCTGCTCGGATCGTAATTGTTCAGCCAGTGCCCGCTCAAGCATTGCGGACAGATTGATGTTAAGTCCCTTGGCCTTTTCAAGTAAGTCGCTGTTTATACTTACATTGGTAGGTCTTTTCGGGGCTTGAATGTTGTATGCATGATTCATGCTTACTGCTCCGTATTAGTAATGTTCATCTGCTATGCGCATGTTTGATGTCGGGCAAGGCATATAACAAGCAGCAATTCGTGTTTCGGAAATACCTCTGCAGCCGATTGTGATGCTTCATTGCTGATGATAGAGCGTGTAAAAATACGCTCTCAATACACGCAGGTGATTTATGAGAACCAATATCGTAATAGACGACAGCTTAATGGACGCAGCCCTCAAAGCGTCCGGATATAGCACCCAAAAAGAAGCAGTAGAACAAGGACTGAAACTGCTTGTCTTGCGCTGCCAGCAGCAGGAAATTCGCAAACTGCGGGGCCGAATCAAGTGGGAAGGCGACTTGGACGAAATGCGAGGCCGCAAATGATACTGGTCGACACCAGTGTTTGGCTCGACTATCTCAACAGCGTCCAAAACTGACTAACCTAGCGCTCCGCTAATGTGCGCCGCCAGAGGCGCCACCCTTCAGCGGTTGTTAGCAGCTTCAGCGTTCAATCGCTCAACTAGCCAGACCTTGATGATTGACTGCCGTGTTACTCCAATACGAGCGGCTTCGCGATCCAACGACTCCACAACCCATGAAGGAAAGTCGACATTGATGCGCTTTTGTTCCTGGTTGGAACGACGTGCCGTAGACAAATCAAGATCATCAATGATGTCTTCGTTGCCCTGGTCAAATTTCTTGTCAAAATCCTTAGCTTTCATACAGCTCTACCTCTCTTTTTCGAGAACGCCTAACAGAAATGAGCCGAATTGTTCCGTTTCTGTAAGTGATGACTGCAGACCAGTGCTTCGGGCCAATAAGGCCTATGACTAAAAACCGAGGCTCGTCAGCAGATCTAGCACGAATTTCCAGCAAATCAGGGTCTTTCCAAAGAGCCTGAGCATCCAGAAAGTCTATTCCATGCTTCTCTAAATTTGCCTGGCGCTTGTCAGCATCGAACTCGAAATCGCTCATGAGTATAAATTATTCCTTTTCTACTCTTTTGGCAATGTGGCTGAACAGTGCGGGCTGCTAATGCCGTATCCGCTCCATTACAACGCTCCACTCGCCG
The DNA here is from genome assembly GCA_040384465.1 of Pseudomonadota bacterium. Classification (GTDB taxonomy): domain Bacteria; phylum Pseudomonadota; class Gammaproteobacteria; order Pseudomonadales; family Pseudohongiellaceae; genus UBA5078. Next base: position 233,162 of record JAZKJF010000002.1, read on the forward strand.
CGTACATTGTCAAACCGTCTAGCTTTTTGCCGACGGGGACGAACTGCCACCCGAGCGCTTTCGCAGCGATGGCATCCCAGTGTCCGTCGCCATAGTACGTAATGGTGTCAAAGACGCCGCCCAGTTGCCCGAGTGCGCGTAGCATTATCTGCTGCCTCTCGAAGTGATCATCCGAGCTGGCCAACGGGACGCCGTTCACCGGGAATCCTGCCAGCGATAGCTTTAGCAGCGCGGAGCCACCCCAACCACCGGTTGCGTACGCGATTCGATGCGTGGTCGATGTGTGCAGCCGCTGCACATATGCCCGCGCGCCTGGAATCTCGGCGAATGGTCCGTGCTCAGCCATATGGCGGCGAACGCCTTCAACAAAACGATCTCGCACCGCTGCGACTCTCTGTGGTGTTGCTTCCAAGTCATTGTCGCGCAGTATCTCGGTCAAGATGCCAGCGGCCGTGAATTGGGTGTACATCCCCCAGGATGGACGTAATTTGACATCGCCAAGTGCATCGCGGACTGACTCCAGATACATCGCATCGTCGCTCGCGTCGGATTGGAGGAGAGTGCCGTCTATGTCGAAGATTGCTGCTTGCATGCTCACGCTCGAAACTGGTGCCTGTATTTGACGAACCCTCGCTTGGAAGAGCCAGTGAAACCTGATCTCTCGAAGAAGCGATGCGCATTTTCTCTCTGCGCAGAACTGAGAAGCATGATCTTCGAACAGTCTCTGCTCAAACAAAAAGCTTCAATGTGCCGTAGAAGTAATGCACCGAGGCCTTGACCTCTATGCACTTCGTTAACAACGATGTTCTCGACCACAGCGAAAGGTTGGAAGCCGAACATGACATCGGCGCACAGAGAAACCAATGCTGTTCCTTCAATCACGCCTCTGTACTCGCAAACGAATAGAGCGGTGTTGGGATCGTCCGAGATCTTCTCGATGCGCTCGGGGAGAACATTGATTTGCGGATTCTGGACCAGTTGGCCGTATAGATCGGCTATCCGTTTGCTGTCCATTGGCGTCGCCGGTCTGACATTATTCATTTCGCGAACTCAAGCGCCTTGTGCCGTAAACAGTGGAAAACTGCTTTGCCGTGTTAGCTGCTATGCTCATTAGACTTATTTCTCAACTTTTCTAGTTTCCCTTCCATCCTTTCTTTAACCTTTTCGAAATATTTAAGGCTGTAATAACGTTTCCAAAATTTTACTCCCACAGTGACAGCCATAACCCAACAAGTAAATGATATCCATTGGGTAATAAGGACCTGTTCAGTTGTTACAATTTGAGTAAATATACTTGCCAGTTCAGCTGTCGCAATGAAAGTTAGAACAACAAATATTGATTGGAAAGCACTTCTTTCCATTTCCAATCTAGATGCCTTCATAAGCTCAAGTTGATTTAATTCAAACTCAATATTTTCAATATCCTGTTTAGTGCTATTGCGCTCATATCGCCGGTACGCCTTTTGTAGACCTAGAACGATGAAAGCTCCAACAATACCAATTAAAAGTGATTCGATTTCTTCCATACCTTGTCTCGATAATATTGGGAGCTAGCCTAAAGTTATGTGGGCGCCGCTTTGCCTGGCCGCCATGTTAGAACTCTGCATAGATTACCCCAGACATGAGCTTTGCAATTGCGGCCTCAGTTTGATCGCTTGATTGACTCAACTTCTCGACCACGCTCTGCTGGTCTTCAATCGGGCGGTTTTGGCTGAGCTTGAACTTTGCTTGAATGTCTGTGATTTCAATTTCAAAGCCCACAATCATGTTAAGAAATTTTGTGCGCCGTTCTCCCGCAAGGTTTGGTATCCACGGGCGTGGCATGTGAGATTCATAAACATGGGTTAACCGTTCAACCAAGACTTCAAGCTCGGACTCACTTTCGATGATCCGGGGTTTTCCGCGTAGGTGAACCACTGCGTAATTCCATGTTGGGACGCCAGGCGACGAATACCACGAAGGGGATACATAAGCATGCGGCCCTTGGAATACAGCCAGAACCTCACCGCATGATGAAAAGTGCTGCCATTGCGGATTTGCCCGTGCCATGTGGCAGAGCAGCTTGCCTTTGGAACTTGCGGCGCGGTCAAAGATGAAGGGCAAGTGGCTAACGAAAGGCACACCATCAGGAGCCGTGACCAGCATTCCAAAGGAATTGCTCTCGATGAGCGCCGAGATACGTTCTGAATTTGTTTCCTTGAAATGCTCGGGGAGGTACATGTCGATTCCTGAGTTTTAATGCTCGCTTTAAGTGCGCGGTGCAACCGCATCACGTTGCAAGCGCTTGTTAGAGTACGGCGCACCAGGCCGCAGATATGGCGGTTTCATAAGCTAGCTCTCCCCGAAAACATCGATTCTGATCGGGTTTAAGCCGATCACCAAGCCCTCCACAGCGACAACTGCCTGGGAGGGTATAAGATCTTCAACAAACAGCTCAATGAATCGATCAAACTGATAACAAGATTTAACATAACCTGCTGCAAATAGAGTATCTCTAAAGTCCAACCGCCCGGACGAATCAAGTTTTCGTGAGTCGATGTGCTCAAGGAAGTCATCCCGAAGAGCTTCGATGACCCTTTGTCGGCTTGCAAACCCTCTGCCTCTTATTTCCCTTCCTGATAATTCGATGCCTTCGCAGTCATCAATAAGTTCGTAAACTCCAAAAAGAAGCATTTTCAAATAGCGAACTATAGCCCTAAAAATTTGTGAATCTGAATACGGCAGATAGCGCATCCCAGAGTAAATAGTACTGACCATATCTTGAACTGCAAATTCGGTGAATTCTCCGTTCCCTTCTAAAGTGATGCCTTCACCGTCGATATACAGCGTTCGGTCAAGCTCGTCTACGACCGTCCAAGCCATGTTTGGCCTATGGGATGAATTGCTGCCTTCAGTCAGCCGCGGAAGCTGACCTTCGATATGCGCATCGAAATCTTCCTCTCTTATGCCTTGGGGGAAGATGATACTGACTCTAATAGTTTCATTTGTATGTCTATAGTTTTCATCAGGCTCCTCATGCCACATCATAGCGAACTCCGATAGCCAGGAAGGGTCACTCTGAGGGGGCTCTAAAGCTTTAAAGAACGATTTTCGTTCTGATTCCACTGCTTCTTGTGGAATAGTTATTACGGTTCCAAAAATGCGCTTCAATTGCTCTTCGCGTTGACCATAAGAGGAGATTAGGAAATACTGGTCCAGCATCACCTCTAGATGGCTTTTTTCCGTAGGGTATATTTCGTCGGCATGTAGTATTTGAGCTTTTGATTTTTGTGGAAAGTAGATGTGGAGGAAATGGGAGAACATTTCCAGCAGATCAGGATCCACATGACACCTTAGGAATTCACCATCTTGAGCGTGCAAGCGCCATAAATTCTTTACATCTATATTAATCAGTTCGGTCAGTTGCGATCCCTCAAATTCAAGGTGCCGATTATTTAGATCGCACCAAGACGCTGTAAACAGTTCTTTGTTGAGGCAAATAATCGTGCCAGTGTCTGCTTCCGTTGCGCCATCTTGTGCGAAGAAGCCAGCTACACGCGGCGACCTGGAAAAGTCGAGCAACGGAGTTTTTAGGCCATAGTGCTGAGCCACCGCAAGAATAGCATTCTCATTATTGTGCATAGACTGGAGATCAGGAGTTTTATGTACCCACCTTGCGAAGTCGTTGAGCTGTTTCCTTGCTTCGTTAAGATCGACACCTAGACGTGCAACGGATGGGCGGATGTCAAAGGTATGGCGTTGGCCACGAAAGAGGTCGTACTTCCCTGATTTTTTTAACTCTTCCGCAAGGCGGATCGCCGACAATACGTCGTCCGCATAATGTTCTGGAAAGGAGTATTCTGTCACAAGTGTGTACTCTAAACTTTGTATAGTGCGCGCACGCTCTCTCATTGATCTGGCGGGAGTCTATCCCGGATCTCGATTAAAAGACAATGCTTTGAAATAGGCGGCGGGCGCCGCGTTTGAGGCGCAGTGCGTGCTTTGGAGTGAGAGGGTTGATCGCCTGCAGGGCAGGCTCCTACAGGCGACAAAATTTGAGCAGCTGCTACTTCGCCAGCAACGCCTCCCACCGCGCATACATGGTTTCCAGCTGCGATTGGAACTTCGCCAGCTCGGCCAGCTTCGCGTCGATCTTCTTCTGTTCTTGCGCGAAGAAGCCTTCGCCCGCAATCACCGCTTCAAGATCTGCGATCTTTTGTTCCAGTTTCTCGATGTCTTTCGGCAGCAGATCCAGCTCGCGCTTTTCGTTGCTGGTAAGGTTGCTCGTCTTTGGCTTCTCGACAGGTTTGCTCGCAGCAACCGGAACCGCAGCCGCTTTGGCCTCGGCCTTGCTCTCTTTCGCTTCCTTCCCCTGGTCCGCGAACGACACCAATTTGCCGCCCTGATTCACCCAGTCCTGATACCCGCCGACGTATTCCTTCACCACTCCATTGCCTTCGAAGACGATGCTGCTAGTGACGACGTTGTCGAGGAAGCGACGGTCGTGGCTGACGAGCAGGATGGTGCCGCTGAACTCCAGCAGAATTTCTTCGAGCAGTTCCAGCGTTTCCATGTCGAGATCGTTAGTCGGTTCGTCGAGCACGATCAGGTTGGCAGGCTTGCTGAACAGCTTGGCGAGGATCAAGCGATTCTGTTCACCGCCCGAGAGTGACTTCACCGGCTGACGCATGCGCGCGGGCACGAAGAGGAAGTCCTGCAGATAACTGATGACGTGGCGCTGTTTGCCGTTGATCTCGATGAAGTCGCGGCCTTCGCAGAGGTTGTCGATGATGGACTTGTCCAGTTCAAGTTGATTGCGCAGCTGGTCGAAGTAGAGCAGTTCGAGGTTGGTGCCGATCTTGACCTCGCCTTCTTCCGGCTGCAGCGAGCCCAGCAGAATCTTCAGCAGCGTGGTCTTGCCGCAGCCGTTGGCGCCGATGAAGCCGATGCGGTCGCCGCGCAGGATGCGAGTGGAGAAGTTGTTGATCAGCGGGGCGCCGCCGAAGCTGTGCGTGATCTTGGTGGCTTCGATGACGATCTTGCCCGAGGAGCCGGACTGTTCCAGTTCGAACTTGGCCTTGCCGCTGAGTTCGCGGCGTTGCTGGCGTTCGAAACGCATCTGTTCCAGGGCGCGTACGCGGCCTTCGTTGCGGGTTCGGCGCGCTTTGATGCCGGTGCGAATCCACTTCTCTTCGTCGGCGAGTTTCTTGTCGAACTCGCTGTTGGCCTTGTCCTCGGCGTCCAGCTGCTGCTCGCGGAACACCAGGAAGCTCTCGTAATCGTAGTCCCAGCAGCGCAGGCGGCCACGGTCTACTTCGATGATGCGATTGGTGATGCGCTGCAGGAACTGGCGATCGTGGCTGATGACCAGCACGGCGCCGTTGAAGCTGTTGAGGTATTTCTCCAGCCACTCGATGGTGGGGATGTCGAGGTGGTTGGTGGGCTCGTCGAGCAGCAGCATGTCCGGATCGCACACCAGCGCGCGGCCGAGGGCGGCGCGGCGACGGTTACCGCCGGAGAGGTTGCGCATCAGGGCATCGGGCGGAAGCTTGAGGCTGTCGACCACGTTGTCGATGCGGTGCTGGAAGGCCCAGCCGTCGCGCGCTTCGATCTGCTTCTGCAGGTCTGCCATCAGGTCGAGCTGGCGCGGATCGCTCCAGTCGATCTTGTCGGCATCGGTGTGGGTCATGGCGTGGTAGCGGCGCAGCAGGTCGCCCAGTTCGGCGAGGCCGCTGGCGACGTAGTCATAGGCCGTCTCATTGCTGAGTTCGGGGAGGCTCTGATCGAGATAGGCGACGCGCAGGTCGCCCGCGCGCCAGAGTTCGCCGCTGTCGGGCAGGGCCTGGCCGCAGAGAAGTTTCATGAAGGTGGATTTGCCGGCGCCGTTCTGGCCGAGAATACCGATGCGTTCGCCCTTATGAATAGTGAGGTCGACTCTGTCCAGCAGAGGGCGGTCACCATACGCAAGTGACAAGTTCGAAAGTCTGTATAACAACATAATTTTCTGTGCTCTTTGTGCCGATTCGGGAGGTGGCCATGCGCTCTGCAGGACACGCCCGTGAATACTTCCCTGTAGGGCTCGATCGCGCCATCCATGGCGCTCAACGGTCCTGCAGAGCGCATGGCCACCTCCCGAATCTACCGGAGTGCCACGTCGGTGAAGTTAAACAAATGCAAGCCGGACGGTTCGGAAGCAGGGTGGTTGGGTGTGAGCTGGGGGCGTGCCACTGAAGGTAGAGCTGGGTTGAGGGGATGGGCCAAGCCGGACCGTGTGCCGCCATGGATGGCGGCACCCGAGCCCCCCATGGATGGGTTCACGGGCGTGTCCGGTTTGGCCCATCCTCTCGACACAGATCGGCACTCAAAGCACATCACCGCAAGCAGTCAGAGCCAAACCGTCCGGGTTGTATTTAGTGCCGCGCAGTATAAACTTGTCGGCAGACAGAAGACAGCTGCGATGACACCCGCGCAGAACGTGACATTGCAGGCGCAGGAGACAGACATGAGCCCCACCCCTGGCTCCAAAAAAACGGACAAAGCGCCTGGACGAACGGTAGACCTCCCCGGTTTTCTGCGCGACCTCGTAAAGTCTGGCCACATCAGTCAAGACGACAGCACTCTCCTCCTCGACAAACGCCGCGACACCGGCGACTTCAAGAAATCTCTGCTGGCCTGGATCGCTGATCAGAATCTGGTGGATCAACTGCCCCCGAACCGCGTGCTCGATATCGAAACACTCGCGCGATTTCTCGCCGAACAGGCCGGGCAGGAGTATTACCGGATCGATCCGCTTAAAATTGATGTCGCCAAAGTCACGCAGGTGATGTCTTACGCTTTCACGCAGCGTCATAACATTCTTGCCGTGGAGGTTGGGCCGCAGGAAGTGACCATTGCCAGTGCCGAACCCTGGGTGAGTTCCTGGGAGAGCGGGCTGGAGCATGTGTTGCAGAAACGCATTCGTCGAGTGGTCGCCAATCCGCTGGAGATCAAGCGGCTGACGATGGAATTCTACAGCCTCGCCAACTCCATCAATCTGGCTATCAGCGGCGGCGCCAAGTCAGTGCCGGGGCTCAGCAATCTGGAGCAGATGCTGGAGCTTGGCAACATCAAAGACCCCGAGGCGAACGATCAGCACATCATCAGCATCGTCGATTGGCTGCTGCAATATGCGTTCGATCAGCGCGCCAGTGACATTCACATCGAGCCGCGCCGCGAAAAGGGGAATGTCAGGTTCAGAATCGACGGCGTTCTCTACACCGTCTACGCGCTACCCATGCAGGTGATGAGCGCAGTGACCAGTCGCTTGAAAATTCTTGCGCGTATGAACGTCGCCGAGAAACGACGGCCGCAGGATGGCCGACTGAAAACCAAGAGCCCGAATGGCGATGAGGTGGAATTGCGCCTCTCGACATTGCCGACGGCCTTCGGGGAAAAACTGGTGATGCGAATCTTCGACCCCGAGGTGTTGCTGCGTCCCTTCGAGAGTCTCGGTCTGGTGGGCGATGATCTCGCGCGCTGGAAGAAGATGATCAGTGACAACCACGGCATCGTCATCATCACCGGCCCCACGGGCAGCGGCAAGACGACGACGCTGTATTCCACGCTGAAAATGCTTGCCACCGATGAAGTGAATGTCTGCACCATCGAAGACCCTATCGAGATGGTGGAGCCGACTTTCAACCAGATGCAGGTGCAGGACAACATCGATCTCGACTTCGCCACCGGCGTGAAAGCGCTGCTGCGGCAAGACCCGGACATCATCATGATCGGCGAGGTGCGCGATCTCGCCACGGCCGAGATGGCGATTCAATCTGCGCTCACCGGCCATCTGGTATTCACGACGCTGCATACCAACGACGCTCCCTCGGCGATTACGCGGCTGCTGGAGTTAGGCGTGGCACCTTACCTGATCAAGGCCACCGTGATCGGCGTCGTCGCGCAGCGGCTGGTGCGAGTGTTGTGCCCGCACTGCAAGACGCGCTCGGCGATCAGTGAAGAAGAATGGAAAGTGCTCACCAGTCCTTGGAGCGTGCGCATGCCCAAAGCGGTTGCCAGCAGCGTGGGTTGTCTGGAGTGTCGGCAGACCGGTTACAAAGGACGGCAGGGACTCTACGAAGTGATGCTGATGTCAGAGCCGCTGCAGAACTGTATTGACGATAAAACTGATCTGCAGAAGCTGCGGCAGGAAGCGTTCAAGGAAGGCATGCGCAGCCTGCGCTTGAGTGGCGCGCAGAAAGTGGCGGCGGGTATCACTACCGTTTCTGAAGTGCTGCGCGTGACCCCGGATAAAATGTAAATGTTGTGCGAGTGAGACACAGGAACACGATGTTAGAGACGAGTCATCTGCCAGCGGCCGTGCAAGCGATTGTGAAGCGCTATTGGGAGCGTCTGCTCGATGCCGAGCAAGGGCTTCCAGAACAAGAGGCGGGTGCGGAAACACTCAGCGCCTTGGTAGCCGCCGATCCCGTTTTTGCCAGCGAATTGTGCCGCGTCTGGAGTGCCAGTGACTACGCCGCCAACCTCTGTATTCAGCAATCGGAAATGGTGGTCGCGCTCAAACGCAGCGGCGAGCTTGAGCGCAGCAACAAGAATGATTTTGTCGAGGAACTGGCGGCGCGGTTCGCACTTCTCACCGCAGGTTCTGACGCGGAGCAGGACGCACAGCTCAAGCACGTGTTGCGTCGCAATCACCAGCGGCAGATGCTGCGCATCATCTGGCGCGATGTCTGTGCCAAGGCCACTGTCGCTGAAATTTGCGCGGACATTTCCGCGCTCGCCGATGCTGCCCTCGACCTCAGCCTGAACGTTCTGCATCAGTGGTGCGCCGCCAAATGGGGCGAGCCTGTCAGTGCCTCCAAGGGCGGCGCTTCCAAACAAATTCCGCAACGTCTCGTCGTGATCGGCATGGGCAAGCTCGGGGCGCATGAACTGAATCTGTCTTCCGACATCGATCTGATCTTTGCCTATCCCGAAGCGGGTGAGACACTCAGCAGCGACGGGAATACCCTAGTCAATCAACAATTTTTCACGCGGCTTGGGCAGCGTTTCATCGACGTGCTCGACACGGTGACGAGCGACGGTTTTGTGTTCCGCGTCGACATGCGGCTGCGTCCCTATGGCAGCGAAGGCGCGCTGGTGTGCAGCTTCGACGCCATGGAAAATTATTATCAGAGTCAGGGCCGCGACTGGGAACGTTATGCGCTCATCAAGGCGCGCATCGTCGCGGGCGATCAGGTGGCCGGTAAGGAATTGCTCAAGCGCCTGCGTCCGTTCGTGTATCGCCGCTATCTGGATTTCTCGGCCTTCGAAGCGCTGCGCAGCATGAAGATGCAGATCAATAAGCAGGTGCGCCGCAAGGGCTTGGGGCAGGACATCAAGCTGGGGCCGGGTGGCATTCGCGAGGTCGAGTTCATCGTGCAGGCGCTGCAGCTGGTGCATGGCGGGCGCGATCTGCGTTTACAAGAGCCGTCGCTCTACAAGGCGATGATCGTGCTGGAAGAAAGCAAATACCTGCCCGCCGACACCATAGAGGAGTTGCGCGACGCGTATGAATATCTGCGCAGCCTCGAACACAAACTGCAGGGGCTGGCCAACAAGCAGACGCAGATTCTGGTGACCGCCGACATTGACCAGCAGCGCGTGGCGCTGGCCATGGGTTTCACCGATTGGTCGGAATTGATGGCCGGGCTGAATCGTCATCGAGCCGTAGTGAGTCGACATTTCGCGGCCGTGGTGCGTGCCGACGATGAAGATCAGCCCTCAGCCCCCTCACTGGAGGACAGCGACTGGGGCACGTTGTGGCGGCAGGAGATGAGTATCGCCGCCGCGCAGGAATTTCTGGCGGGTCGCAAGTTTGAGGGCGCCGACCAGACCATCAAGCTGCTGGATGATTTCCGCAAAGACAAAACCTTCCTGACACTGCAGGGCGAGAGCCGCCTGCGCTTCGATAAATTCATGCCGGTGCTGCTCAACGCCGTGGCGCAGGTCGACACGCCGAGTCTCGCGTTGACGCGAGTCATGACCTTGATCAGCGCCGTCAGTCGCCGCACCGCCTATCTGGTGCTGCTGCTGGAAAACCCGCACGCCTTGCGCCAGGTGGTGCTGCTCTGCAAAGAGAGCCCGTTTGTCGCGGAGTTCCTGAGCAAGCATCCGGTGCTGCTGGATGAGCTGCTCGATGGCATCGATCAGCCGCCGGTCAAGGCCGTGCTGCAGGAAGAACTGGCCCAACTGATCTTGCGGATCGACCCCGAAAATTTCGAAGAGCAGATGGAGACGCTGCGCTACTTCAAGCTCTCCCACACGCTGCAGGTCGCGGCGGCGCAGATCACCGGCCGCCTCACCGTGATGAAGGTGAGCGACTATCTGACCTTCACCGCCGAGGCCGTGCTCGAACAAGTACTGGCGCTGTGCTGGACCTTCCTGATCCGCAAGCACGGCTTCCCGGTCAACGTCGCCGGGGCTCATGGCGACATGGATTTCATGGTGGTCGGTTACGGCAAGCTCGGGGGTCTCGAACTCAGCTACATCTCCGATCTCGATCTGGTGTTCCTGCACGACGGCGCGCTGGATCAGGACACCGTGGTCGTCGAAGGGCAACGCAGCATCAACAGCCGCGAGTTCTACACGCGGCTGGCGCAGCGCGTCATCATGATGCTCGGCACCTATACCCACTCCGGCAAGCTCTATGAAGTGGACATGCGGCTGCGTCCTTCCGGCGAATCCGGCCTGCTGGTCAGCTCCATGGAGGCGTTCGCCACCTATGAGAAGGATGAGGCGTGGACCTGGGAGCACCAGGCGCTGGTGCGCGCCCGAGCGGTGGCTGGCAACAAAACCTTGCACGCCCGTTTCGAAAAACTGCGTCTTGCGACGCTGGGCCGTCGTCGCGATTTGTCGAAGTTGGCTGGCGAAGTGGTGGCGATGCGGCAACGCATGCGCGACGAGTTCGCGAAGAAGCCGCAGCACGAACGCGAGAAAGTTTCGTTCACTATCAAGCAGGGCCACGGCGGCATCGTCGACATCGAATTCATCGTGCAGTTTCTGGCGCTGGCCTACGGAGCCGACCACAGCAGTTTGTTAACCTACCCGGACAATGTGCGCATTCTGGAGGCCGCCCGCGACACGGAGCTGCTGACCGGTGAGCAGTTCCGCGTGCTGACCGATGCCTATCTCGCTCTGCGCTCCGCGCTGCATCATTTCGCGCTCGCCCATCAGGACGTGGCGGAGTATCCAGATGAGCTGAGCCAGTGTCAGGCGCAGGTCAGCCAGGTCTGGGACGCGGTTTTCCAACCTTTTATTAATGAGCCCGAATGAAGAACCCCGCATGACGAAAAAGATACTGATAGTCGGCCCCTCGTGGGTGGGCGACATGGTGATGGCGCAGGCACTGTTCATCACGTTGCAGGAGCAGGCGCTCAAGGGCGGGCATCCTGTTCCTATCATCGACGTGCTGGCCCCGGCCTGGAGCAAGCCGCTGCTGGCACGGATGCCGCAAGTGCGCCGAGCCGTGGAGATGCCATTCAAACATGGGGAGCTGAATCTGGCTGGCCGTTACCGCGTCGGCCACCGCCTGCGCAAGGAGCGCTACGATCAAGTCATCGTGTTGCCCAATTCCTTCAAGTCGGCGCTGCCTGCGCTGTTTGTGCGGGCGCGGGTCCGCACCGGCTGGCGCGGCGAGGCGCGCGGCCTGCTGCTCAACGATCTACGTATTCTCGACGAACAGGCGCTGCCTTTGATGGTGCAGCGGTTCGTGGCGTTGGGTTTGCCTGCAAGTGCACCGTTGCCACAACCTCTGCCGCGTCCACGTCTAGTGACGGACCCCGTTTCGGTCGCCGCCGCCGTGGCCGCATTACACCTGACTGTTTCTGTGGGAGCGGGCCTGCCCGCGATAAGTAGTGACGCTGAACTTAATCGCGGGCAGGCCCGCTCCCACAGGGTTGAGCAGCTGCAAACAGGCAGGCCAGTACTGGTCATCTGCCCCGGCGCCGAATTCGGCGACGCCAAGCAATGGCCGGCCGAACACTATGCCGCCGTCAGCCAGCATCAGATCGACGCCGGTTGGCAGGTGTGGATTCTGGGGTCGGCGAAAGACACCGAGATTGCCACCACCATTCGTGGTTTGCTGACCCCGGCGGGGCAGCAGCACTGTCACGACCTGACCGGCAGAACCTCGCTGGCACAAGCCATTGACCTGATGTCGCTGGCCGAGGCCGTCGTCAGCAATGATTCAGGGCTCATGCACGTAGCCGCAGCACTGGCGCGTCCGATCGTCGCGCTGTATGGCTCCACTTCTGCAGACTTCACTCCTCCGCTGGCAGATAACGTACAATTGCTCGCCACCGACATCGACTGTCGCCCGTGCTTCGAGCGCACCTGTCCGCTCAAGCACAAGCGTTGTCTGGTGGATCTGTCGCCACAGTTAGCGCTCGCTGCTCTGCAGCAGGTGCTGGCTCAGGCCGGAGCACTGGCAAGGACCACAGACACCCCGGGCGTTTCAGGCACCTGAGCACCCAAGAGGAGACCCATATACTTTGCGAGTCCTGATAGTAAAAGTCTCTTCCCTGGGAGACATCATCCACACGTTGCCGGCGGTGACAGACGCCAAAAACGCCAACCGCCGCCTGCAGTTCGACTGGGTGGTGGAGGAAAATTTCGCCGAGGTGCCGTCCTGGCATCCGGCAGTGGATCGCGTGATTCCGGTGGCGCTGCGGCGCTGGCGCAAGAGCGTCATCAAGACCTTCCGCAATGGCGAGTTTGCCGCCTTTCGCGAAGACCTCAAACAGACCCACTACGATCTGGTGATCGACGCCCAGGGTCTCATCAAGAGCGGCATCATCAGTCGACTTTCCCGTGGCCTGACGGTGGGGCTGAGCAACAGCACCATCAAGGAACCGCTGGCGACACTGTTCTACAACAAAATGTTTTCCGTGCCGCGCGACGAACATGCCGTCGAGCGTGTGCGCGAGCTGTTTTCCCGGGCACTGAATTACAGCTACGAGCCAGGTGGCATCGACAGCGTCGACTACGGTCTGGATTTGCGGCGCATCGGCCTGACCGACACAGCCCGTGAGAGCGGACGCTTGATCTTCCTGCACGGCACCACCTGGCCCACCAAGCATTGGCCGCAGGCGCACTGGCGCGAACTTGCACGGTTGGCCACCGCGCGTGGTTACACGGTGCGGTTGCCGTGGGGCAATGAGGTGGAGCGCCAGCGTGCTCATGCTATTGCCGACGGCCTTCCGGGTGTCGAGGTGCTGGAACGGCAGACGCTGGCGGGCATGGCTCGGCACATTGCGACAGCCGAAGGCGTGGTGGCGGTCGACACCGGGCTCGGCCATCTGGCCGCCGCACTCTCCACACCGACACTCTCGCTCTATGGCCCGACCAATCCGGGGCTGGCAGGGACCTATGGGAGACATCAGGCCCGGCTGTCTTCCACCTTCGCTTGTGCGCCCTGCATGAGCAGGACTTGTCGCTACGAGGGGCCGGTTATGACCTCGAATCTGCATGGCGAGAATGTCGCGATCGAACCCGCCTGCTTCAGCACACAACCGCCCGCGCAGGTGCTCGCTGCGCTTGAACAGGTCATGGCGCAGCGTGCAGTGGTGATGCCGGTTGGAAGTGCTGCAGGGACTGCAACGGGGAGCACGACACTGTCATGACGCTGGCCTTCCTCATCTACTCCTACTTTCCCTATGGTGGCCAGCAGCGCGATTTCATGCGGGTGCTCAGGGAAGGTCTGCAGCGAGGACACCGCATCACCGTTTACACCATGAAGTGGCAGGGCGAGCGGCCGGAGGGCGTCGATATTGTCATCGTGCCAGTCAGCGCCTGGACCCGCCACCGACTCTATCAGCGCTTCACGGCGGCAGTGACACCGCTGCTTGGGCAGTTGGCACCTGACGGTGTGATTGGTTTCATCAAGATGCCGGGGCTCGACGTTTACTACGCCGCTGATCCGTGTTTTGCCGAGCGTGCGCTGCAGGACAGAGGGTTCTATTACCGCTTCACACCGCGTTATCGTCACTTCCGTGCCTATGAACAGGCGGTGTTTGGCGCCGGTTCACACACGCACTCCCTGCTGCTTTCCCCTCTGCAGCGCGAACAGTTTGCCCGCCACTATCCCGGCTGCGAGCCGCGTCTGCATGACGTTCCACCGGGCATCGCTCGGGATCGGCAGGCGCCTGCCGATGCTGATCTCAGAGAAAAAGTGCGGGAGGACTTTCGTCAGGAATTGCGTCATGAGTTCGGGCTGGGCGAGCACGATCTCATCGTGCTGCAGATCGGCTCGGGTTTCGTGGTCAAGGGCGTGGATCGTTCGCTGCGGGCTATTGCTGCGTTGCCCGTCGAGCTGCGCCAACGTGTCCAATACTTCATCGTCGGTCAGGACAAGTCCGCGCGCTTCGAAGCTCTCGCCGCGCAGCTCGGCATCGCGTCCCAGTGCAGGTTTCTGGGTGGCCGCGACGACGTGCCACGCTTCCTGTTTGGCAGCGATCTGCTTCTCCATCCGGCCTACAGCGAAAGCGCGGGCTATGTGCTGCTGGAGGCCACCATCGCTGGGCTGCCGGTGCTGACAACCGACACCTGTGGCTACGCGTTTCACATCACCCGCGCTGGTTCCGGCGAAGTGTGCCAATCGCCCTTCCGGCAGGAAGATTTGAACGCACGCCTGCTGCATATGCTGACCTCCGAGGAAAGAGACAGCTGGCGCCGCAAAGGCGTTCAGTACGGCCAGAGCGAAGATTTGTACAGCATGCCGGAGACTGCCGTCGATATTATCGAGTCGGTGCTCGTCTCGCGTCGTGCTGCCAAGGCCGGAGCGACCGCAGGGAGGTCAGCATGACTCTGCACTTGCGTGACGATTTCGCGGCGACCTGGAAAGGCAGTGACCCGTTCCAGAAAGTGGATGCGCTGCAAGGCGTGGTGTATCGCAACGTCAAAGGACGCCGCACGCTGCAGTTCGAACAGGATGGCAAAAAGTATTTTGCGAAGATTCACCATGGCGTTGGCTGGGGCGAGATCATCAAGAATTTGCTGACCCTGCGCTTGCCGATTCTGGGCGCACAGAACGAGTGGCGTGCGGTAGACAAGCTGCAACAGCTCGGCGTGGAAACCATGACAGCGGTGGCTTGGGGGAGTCGTGGCTGGAACCCGGCAAGTCGGCACTCGTTCATCATTACCGAAGCGTTGGAGCACACGGTCAGTCTCGAAGATTATTGCGCGCCGTGGGCAAAGCAGCGTCCACCGTTCGCTATCAAACTGCGTCTGCTCAGCGCGCTGGCGCGCATCAGTCGCACAGTGCATGGCAATGGTGTTTGTCATCGCGACTACTATATCTGCCACTTCTTGCTGCACGAGAGCGAGCGCTTCAGTGCGGGAGAAATCCGCGAGCCGCGTCTATCGCTGATCGATCTGCATCGTGCTCTCCTCAGTGACCAGTTGCCGCAACGCTGGATTATCAAAGATGTTGCGGGCCTGTATTTCTCGGCGCTGCACATCGGGCTGAACCGACATGATTTCTTGCGCTTTGTGAAAATTTATAGCGGCAAATCCTTGCGACAGACGCTCGACGAAGACGGCGTGTTCTGGGCCGAGGTGCAGCGCAAGGCATTGCGGCTGGATGCGAAAATAAACGGAACTCGTCAAGCTGAGACGACAGCGTAAATCACGATGCAGACACTCGACACTCGAATCTTGATCTCTAGCGGCCGTGCGCTGCTGCCGACCGATTCTGCTCCGGCTGTTCTGCACTGGCAGGATGCGAATGGCGACGCGCAGACGCTCGAACTGCTCAAGGTGTTGCGCATCCTGCCTGAAAAAAGAGTCGTGGCACTCGCGCACTGGCGCGGGCAACGCGTGCTGGCCAAATTGTTCTTTGCCCGAGTACGCTGGCCTCAGCATTTGCAGCGTGAGATCGACGGCGTGCAAGCAATAGTGACGGCAGGAATTGCAACGCCCGCAATGCTGGCGTCGGGAAGCAGTGTGGATGGCGGCACTGGTGTGTTGTTGCTGCAGTACATTGAAAACAGTGAGACCGTCGGACAGCGTTGGGAACATGCAAACGCTGCCGAGCGTGACATCTTGCTGCGCAAAGTGGTGACACTGATCGCCGATTGTCATGGTCGTGGATTGTTGCAGAAGGACATTCATCTCGACAATTTTTTGCTGTCAAGTGAGCAGTTGCAGGACAGTATTTTATATCTGCTCGACGCCGCCGCCGTGTCAGTACACACCGGTGAGCCCCATGGTGTCGACAGCGTGCGCTCCTTGCAAAACCTTGCGCTGCTGTTCGCACAGTTCCCTGTGCACAATGACGCGCAAGTGCCCGCACTCTACGAACTGTATCGCGGTCTGCGTCTGCAAATGGAGCTGAGTGCTGACCCCTGCATGTTCAGTGCGCTGTTGCAGCAGAACCGCTTGGCGCGATTGCGCGTGGTGCTCGACAAGCTCTATCGCGAGACCAGTGCGCACGTCTGTGTGCAGAAGCGTGATCGCTTCGTGGTGTATCGCCGCACACTTGAGTCACCGCAGCTGCAGGAATTTTTGCGAGCACCGGATGACTTCATTGCGCGTGGACGTCTGCTCAAGAACGGCAATTCTTCCACGGTCGCCGTGGTGCAGATCGATGGCACGGACTATGTGCTCAAGCGCTACAACATCAAGAGCCTCTGGCATGGTCTGCGGCGTGCGCTGCGCCCGAGCCGGGCCTGGGTGAGCTGGCGCAACGCTCACATGCTGGAGATGCTCGGCATTGCCACACCGCAACCGCTGCTGATGATGGAGCGGCGGCTGGGTCCACTGCGGCGCGAGGCCTATTTTTTGAGCGAATTTGCGCAGGGTGAGGATGTCTTGCGTTATCTGGCGAAAGAGCCTATAAATTCGGCCGCCTGGGAGCAGGTGCTGGCGCAGTTCGGCCAACTGTTCCAGGTGATGCGCGACTATCACATCGTGCATGGGGACATGAAGGCTACCAATTTCATCAGCACGGCCGATAAGTTGATTGTTCTCGATTTGGATGCCATGCGCAAGGAGCCGGACAAGGAGCGTTTCCGGAAAGCTTTCAGTCAGGATCTGCAACGCTTCATTGCCAACTGGCAGGACAAGCCCGAGTGTGCGGCGCGGGTCCTCTCTCTGGTAGAACAAACGGACAATCAGTCAGCGGGTTAACCGTTGGCCAGTACAAAGGTACATCATGTCTCTGATTACTCTGGGGCTCTCCGGTGCCCTCGGTTTTGATGCCGCTGCGGCAATCTATATCGACGGCGATCTGATCGCCGCTGTCGAAGAAGAACGGCTGATCCGCCGCAAACATGCGCGCGACAGCATGCCTCTTGAAGCGGCGATGTATTGCATCCGCGCCGCGCGCATCAAGCCGCGCGACATCGATACGGTGGCGGTCTCCTACGCTCCGATTTCGATTTTCAGCCCGGCGCGCTGGCACTACGCGAAACGCTACTGGTATGCACCGGGCCGCGCACTGGATGCCATCGTCAACGGCAATCGCCGTTACCGCCGCTACGTGCACGAACTCAAAGACTTGCTCGACAAGCTGATGATCCCCTGGGACAAGGTCAAGTTCGTCCCGGTGCAGCACCAGCTCGCACACGCGGCCAATGCTTACCACATGAGCGGCTATACCGAAAAGACCGCCATCCTCACCATCGATATGCGGGGCGAATACGCGTCGATGTTTCTGGGTTATGGGGAAGGCGGGCGCATCCACAAGATCAAGGAATTCTACGATCCGGATTCACTCGCCTTGATGTACGGCGCCATCTCCGACTATCTTGGTTTCGACACGCTGGATGGCGATGCGAAAGTGATGGGTATGGCCACTTACGGCGATCCGGACAAGTACGATTTGTCCAACCTCGCGGAGTTCGACGGCAAGGATTTTCGCGTCAACTCTCATCTGGTAGGCACTGTCGGCAAGCGTCGTTTCAAATACAAAACCCATGGGCACAGTTTCGGCAAGGACCTTATCACGCAGTTGGGGCCACGCCGAGCCGGTGACCTGATTCAAGACCCCTACGTACATTACGCCGCGAGCATTCAGCAGCTTTACGAGAAAGCCACCATTGCCATGGTGACGCACTATCTCTCGGACATTATCAAGGAAAGCGGACGGCTGGTGTTTGCAGGCACCGGCGCGCTGAACGTTAAACTCAATCAAAAACTGGCGACTCTGCCTGGCGTCAAGAAGCTGTATGTGCCGCCCGCTCCCGGTGATTCTGGAACGGCAATGGGTGCGGCATCTTATGCGCTGTCCGAACAGAATGTCGTGGTGCGCGGTCAGAAGAATCCTTTCCTGGGGCCGCGCTTTACTACGGATCGTTGTCTTCGTGCCTGCGAACGCTGTCGTGATCGTCCACTGTTTGAAGTGCTGGAGAATCCTTCCGCGAAAGCAGCCGAGCTGCTGGGCCAGGGGCATCTGGTGGGGTGGTTCCAGGGGCGCATGGAATTTGGGCCGCGTTCGCTCGGGCACCGCAGCATTCTCGGTAATCCGAATGCCACCGGGATGATCGAGACCATCAATCAGAAAATCAAGTTCCGGGAAAACTGGCGCTCGTTTTCACCGAGTATTGTCGACACGCTGGCGGAAGAAGTGTTGCAGGTGAAGTACCCCGCGCATTACATGAGCAGGACTTACGATGTGTCGGAGAAGTGGAAGAAACTACTGCCCGCCGTCGTCTATCAGGACGGCACCTGCCGCGCGCATGTGGTGACGAAGAAGGCCAACCCGCGCTATTACGCCTTGCTCAAGGAGTTCGAGAAAATCAGCGGCTACGGCATCGTGCTCAACACGTCATTGAACCGCCCCGGCGAGGCGATGATCTGCTCGCCTGAAGATGCGCTGAACCTGTTCTTCGGCTCTGATCTCGAATACCTGATCATGCAGGATATTCTGGTGACCAAACGCCCTGACGTATGACCCTGTATGAGCCAGCCTTGCTGGCGACCAACTTCTCGCGGCCTGGTCGCCAG
>JAZKJF010000002.1:252131-283304 GCA_040384465.1 Pseudomonadota bacterium
AATCATCGCGGGCAAGGCCCGCTCCCACACGTTTGTGTTTACTCGGAGGTACGGCGGTAGATCGCGAACTCCGGGCGGCCCTGGGGCGGGAAAGCGACTACCAGTTCGAGCAGATCGAATGCGCGCGCTTCGTCCACGTAAGACAGAATGTCGCGATCCATGCTCAATGCGAGCAGTGAATCGTAGGGCGCATTGAGAAGCGTCTCCATGTCGATGTAGCGCGCAACCTTGTCATACTCTTCCACGCGCTCGCTGTGATACGCGACGTAGTTGCTGTTGGTGACAACGACAGCGTTCTCGTCCGTATTGTCGTGCAACCACGTGCTCGCCTGCTCCAGAAAATCCTTCGAATTTCCGAAGCTGAAGTGTGCGTCGATTACGCAGAACAGCGCAAGAAATCCCAGCAATCCTCGCATGGTTCGTGTTGCGGTCACTGACCGTGCTTGCGCTAAAGCGCTGTCTATGCCCAGCGGCACCATCAGCAATAATATTGTGCAGAACAGCAGCGTGTAGCGCGTGGACATGAAGCGCGTCAGCATCAGAAAGCCGAGCAGAATGCTGAAGGCAATCAGCGCATAGGTGAGCACCACGCGCATTGCCGGATTGCCGAACTCAGCACTGCGCTGCCGCAGTCCATAAACGAGCACCAGCAGCGCGGGCACGCCGAAGCCGGAGATCAATTTGAACACGAGAATTGCTGCCAGCCCGGTGGTCATGAACAGCACGATGTACTGCCCGGAGAAGTCGGAAGCGTACTCACCGAACACCGCTGTGCTCAGAGGTGAGCTGGAAGCGCTCAGCGCCGTCCATGCCTCCTGCACAAACGGCAGATAGACGGCGGCCGCCCGCTGCACCAGCCTCACTATATTCATATCTACCAGTAACAGCGCCAGCACGCCCAGTATACCGAGCAGCAGACAAACAGCTTCGATCTTCACCAACGCCAGCACGCGTGCGCGCAAGGTCAGCTCGCGGTTCCACAGCAAGGCCAGCGGTGCGATGGGCAGATACACCAGCGCTTCGCTGCGAAACAGGACCGCCGCCGCCGTGCTCACCACGAACAGCGCCGCGTCCTGCCAATGCTGACGCTTGCCGTAGCGAATCAGAAACAACATGCCCAGCAGCAACAAGGCGATGAAACCGATGTCGCGAATCAGGTAATAGCGATACTCGTTGAGCTGCGGGAAAATCAATATCGTGATGGCTGCCAACAGCGTGACACGCTCACTGGCCCGTATCTCCCGTGCCAGCGAAATGAACGCGTACACGAGCAACGCGAACAGCAGAGCGTTGATGAGGCGAGCCGCTGCAAACAGCTCCAACCCCGTCAGCGCATGCAACGCGCCGAATGCCACCGCGTAGGTTGCCGACGGTTGATAGGCATAAGCGGCAGCCAACCCATCGTTCAGAAAAATTTCGGCGGTGCGCACATATTCGAAAGCATCGGCGTTGGGGATGGGGTTGAGAAGGACGTTGAGGAACGACAGCAACAGACTCGCAACCACGGCCCAAAAACGGATATCGAGGTCGCGCCATTGCTGGTTCATTTTTGCTCCCTTCTACGTCTTCTGTTGTAAGGGCTGGCCATCTTGCCTTCAGCTTGAGTCTTGAAGCGTTTGTGCAGCCACAGGTACTGCTCGGGATGCTGGCGAATGGCTGCCTCGATGACGCCGTTGATGCGAATGGCATCGGCCGTGTCGTTGCCGCTCGGGTAATCCTGAAGGGGTGCGCTGAAGTCGAGATGATAGCCCGAGTTTTCGGCGTTGCGGTAATGGCTGAAGAAGATCACGGCGGAATTGTTGAACGACGCAAAGCGGCTGGTCGCGGTAATGGTCGCCGCCGGCACGCCGAAGAATTCCACATACACCGAATGCCGGGGGCCGTAGTCCTGGTCCGGTGCGTACCAGACGGTGTGTCCCTGTTGCAGACTGCGCAGTGCGAGGCGCACATCACCGCGATCAATCACGGCACCATAGAGTCGCTGTCGCGCGCGGAACATGAGCGTCTCGAACAGAGGATTCTTGTGAGGTCGATAGGTCACATCCATTTTGTGGAACAGGCTTAACAGGCTCCCCGCAAACTCCAGCGTCGTGAAGTGCGCACACACCAGCAGGATGCCCTTGCCTTCCAGAGTAGCAGCTTCCAGATTCTCCAGCCCGCTCACTGTCACGCGCTTGCGGAAGTCCTCCGGGCGACGGCACCAGGCCATCGCCACCTCCATGATGCCTATGCCGTTGGAAAGGAAAGTCTCTCGCACCAGCTTTGCCTGTGCTTGCGCATCGAGTTCCGGAAAGCACAGCGCGATGTTGGTCTTGCAGACGCGGCGGCGCTCACGCGCAAAGCGATAGCTGAGCCAGCCGAAGCCCTGGCCGATACGCATCTGCACCGCGAAGGGCAACTGCGCGGCTAGCCAGATCACGCTGAAGCCCAGCCAGGTCGGCCAGTAGCGTGGGCCGAGGAAGTCACTCAGGTGCTCGGACTTGTTTGACTTTTTGGTCACAGCGCGCGCTCCTGAGTCGGCGTCGTTACCGTCACCGGTTCGTCTGCGAAGCCGCGCTTGCGCATCACCAGATGCAGCAGCGGGGTGGTGGCAAAAGTGGTCACCAGCGCCATGATTACCAGCATGGTGAAGAGGCGGGGCGAGATGACCCCCATCTCCAGGCCGAGATTAAGGACGATCAGCTCCATCAGCCCGCGCGTATTCATGAGAATGCCGATGATGCTGGACTCGCGCAGGCTCAGGCCGACGAAGCGCCCAGCGATGAACGAGCCGCCAAACTTTCCTGCTGTAGCCACGGCAATGATCGCGAGGCAGGCGAGCCAGTCGGTCGCGCCGCTGAGCAGTCCGATCTCGGTGCGCATGCCGGTGTAGGCGAAGAAACTCGGCAACAGCAGGACGATGACAATGTCCTCCATGCGCGTGCGAATCTGCTGCGCCAGTCGACCGTCGTGCTGCATGACCGCGCCAAGCAGGAAGGCGCCGAACAGAGCATGAATGCCGATGAACTCGGTGGCCGCTCCCGCCAGCAACAGCGCCACGAAGACCAGTGCCAGCACGCCCTGCGAGAGCGGCTCGGGGTTGCGCTCCTCGCGTGCGGCGAGCTGGCGCAGCAGGGGTCGCGCTATCCAAAACATCGACGCCACGAAGGCGCCGGAGAATACGACCGTCCACGCCACGCCCGACACTTTGGCTGTCGCGACACCCGCGACGAAGGCCAGCAGCACCCACGCGGTGGCATCGCCGACGGCCGCGCTCGACAGCGCCAGGCCACCGAGACGCGTGCGCTGGGCCTGGAAGTCACTGAGGATGCGCGCCAGCACCGGGAAAGCCGTAACGGACATCGCCACGCCAATGAACAGCGAGAAGACGGTGAAATCGACGTCCTGAGAGGCATACAAAGGATAGAGCCCCAGCGCCAGCAGGGCGCCGAGCAGGAAAGGCGTGATGATGCTGGCGTGGGCGATGATGATAGTGGCCTGGCCGTGTTTACGCGCCGCTTTCATGTCGAGTTCGAGCCCCACCAGAAACATGAACAGCACCACGCCGACCTTGGCGATCATGCCGACAAAGGGCGCGGCGTCGGGAGGCAGCACGAAGGCCTGCAGCGAGGGCGACACCGACCCGAGCAGCGAAGGCCCGAGCGCCAGCCCGGCGAAGATCTCCCCGATCACCGGCGGTTGACGCAGGAAGCGTCGAAACAATACGCCCATCGCCCGGGCCGCCAGCGTGATCAGCGCGAGCGCCAGCAGCACATGGGCCAGCGGGTCGGTGATGATCCATTCGGAGCGGGTGACGGTGTTGGCAGCGGGTGCACTTGCCACGAGATCCGCGCCAGCCGCGCGAATGAGCAGATAACCGCCAATGGCGGCCGTCAGCATGGCGATGTAGGCGACGAGGACGCCAAAGCGTTGGGGTGGAACAGGCATAAACCGCAGACTCCTTCAGGTTGCCGCATTGTAATGTCATGTCGGGAAGAATTTCAGGCTATTTCTGCGCGGAGCCATTTCGAATTACTTGTCCGAAAGTGGCCAGACATCCTTCTCAGGCCTTGTCATTGTCTCCGCCTTCGCAATCTTCGAGGGCAACACCATGGGAATTCTGCAAGGCAAAGTCGTAATCATCACCGGGGCCAGCAGTGGCATTGGCAGGGCGGCCGCCAGGCTCTTCGCGGCAGAGGGCGCGAGTGTCGTGCTCGGTGCGCGTCGCGTAGCAGAGCTGGCGGTAATCGTAGAGGAAATCATTGCAGCGGGAGGCCGCGCAGTAGCGGTGTCAGGTGATGTCGCGCAGGAAGACGTTGCGCGCGCTTTGGTGGACACCGCCGTGCAGCGCTTCGGCGGACTGGACGCCGCTTTCAATAACGCCGGGACGTTGGGCGACATGGGTGACATTGAACAGATGACCCTGGCCCAGTGGAACGCGGCGCTCAGCACCAATCTGACCAGTGCATTTCTGGCAGCCAAGCATCAGTTGCCAGCCCTGGTGGCGCGGGGAGGTGGATCGCTGGCTTTCACGTCCACCTTTGTCGGCCACACCGCCGGGCTCGCTGGAATGGCGGCCTATGCGGCGAGCAAAGCCGGACTAGTCGGGCTCACGCAAGTGTTGGCCGCCGAGTATGGAGCCCGCAACATCCGTGTGAATGCGCTGATGTCCGGAGGGGTCGACACGCCGATGGGCCGCTCCGTGACGAACACGCCCGAGGCGCTTGCGTATGTCGAGAGCCTGCACGCGCTACAGCGGATCGCCGCACCGGAAGAGATCGCGCAGGCGGCGCTGTTTCTGGCGTCCAGTCAGTCTTCGTTTGTCACAGGCAGCGCGATGCTGGTGGATGGGGGCGTGTCGATATTTCGGAAGTGAGCGCTGGGGCAATGCGGTGAGACTCAGCGGGGATTCAGCGCGCGCTGCCTCTGCTCATAGGTCGGGTCAGCGCGATCCACCTCGTCACGGATTCTTTCCAGCCGTGTGTTGCCGGTGCCGGAGTAGTCCTCGGCGGCGGCCCTTAATGTGCTGAGCAGCGTTGCCGCCGCGATTGGGTCCATCCCGGCGGCCAGGACGCCGTCCTCTATGACATTGGCATCCGCAGCCAGTATGCCGATAGTGAGCTGGGTTCGGCTGATCTCCCGCTGCGGGTTGAAGTAGGAGTAGGTGCTGTTGTGGTCGAGTGCGTCGAAGTTCAGCGCGTCCGTCTCTTCGCACTCGATCAGTGAGCGCTCATCTTGCAGAGGCGTGCATTCCGGCAACGCGAGACTGGCCTGCTCGCGTGCGCTGATGTCTTCAATGATACGGCGCATGTCCAGCGTGGTCGGCAGCCGTAGTTGCGTGCGATTGGCATCTTCAACCTCCTGTGTCGTGCGGGGTGGTGGCGTGGCAGGGAAGCGCAGCGCCGGGCTGGAGGTTGCCGGTTGTGCAGACAAGGCTGGTTCCTGCGTCTGGGGTGGACGGTCGTTGATCTGCTGTGTTGGCTGGGGTTGCGGGGCAGGAGTTGCCGGAGTCACGGTCTCTGCAGGTGCCTGCGTCGGGGCCGGAGGAATGATTCTGAGCCTGATCGATGTGGCGCTGTTGCGAGGGAGCGGAGGTTCCGACTGGAGGCCGAACCCCAACACCAAGGTCAGCGCCAGCGCGTGCATGGCAACGCTCATTACCACGGGAATCAGAGGTGGCGAGACTGGGTTCTTGCGGTCATGTGGTTGCTCCTCGTCAGCCCACAAGAGATCGCCCGCCTGCGGCAGCGCAAAGCATGGCTCCCGGCGCATGCTGGCGGCAGTGTCCAAAAAAGATTCGAGGATCGTCGCGTCCGCGTTGCGCATGGAGGGCTGTCGGCTCTATCAGGCTGATGTGCCGTGTTTGACAGTCCGGAGGTCGGGCGGGTTCCCATTGATGGGGTGAGTGCGTGGCTGGAAGAACTGGGGTGGTCAGTACTCGGGCCAATCAGAAAATTCGATTAACAAACTTTCGTCCGCTAGGACTCTTTCGAATTCGGGATCGAGCTTGGCGCATTCTTGCTCCAGTAAAACGCTTTTGCAGGAATGCAGGTATTCATTGGAGGGCGCTTGGTTTGTCTCGTTGTTTTTCATGTGTGACCAGGAAAGCGATGGTTGCATCTTCATATTGTTCAGTGGCCACATGAGTCTAGGTGATGTGCGCTGAGAAATCCAAGCCTGAGAATAGGTGATTCGTCTTGGCAACCGTAATCTGTGCATCAAGTGCCTCCCCCCAAACTCCCGCCGAATCACATCCCCAACCGCCTGTGCTATGATCGCCGCCTCATTTTTCGGACTTCTCAGGACTGTGTGATGAAACTGGATATGCCCCCTTTTCAGCAGGCGCGAGTGCTCGTGGTTGGCGATGTGATGCTGGATCGGTACTGGCATGGCAAGGCCACGCGCATCTCCCCGGAGGCTCCGGTGCCGGTGGTGCGGGTCAACAATCGCGAAGACCGTCCAGGCGGCGCTGGCAACGTAGCGCTGAACATCGCGGCACTCGGTGCGGCGGCGTCGCTGGTGGGGATTGTCGGGGCGGACGAGGCGGGCGACGAGTTGCGCTCACGTCTGCAGGCGGCTGGCGTGCTGTGTGACTTCGCCGTGTCCACCGAGGCGCCGACCATCACCAAGCTGCGGGTGATTGCCCAGCACCAACAGCTCATTCGTCTGGACTTCGAACAGGATTTTGGTGCCGAAGCGGTGGCCTCTCTGGAAGCTCGCACCGAGGCGTTGCTGGGCAATGCGCAGGTGCTGGTGCTCTCGGACTACAACAAAGGCGCGCTGCAAAATACCCGTGAGCTGATCGCCGCCGCACGCGCACGCGGTATTCCTGTGGTGGCCGACCCCAAGGGCTCGGATTTCAGCAAGTATCAGGGCGCCACCGTGATCACGCCCAATCTCAGCGAGTTCGAAACCATTGTCGGCAAATGCCGCAGCGAGGAAGAGCTCTCGGCGCGTGGTCTGAAGCTGATGGCCGAGCTGGACTTGCAGGCACTGCTCATCACCCGCGGCGAGCACGGCATGACGCTGCTGCGCCCCGGCCATCCCGAACTGCACATGCCCACGCGAGCGCAGGAAGTATTCGATGTCACTGGCGCTGGCGACACCGTGGTGGCCGTACTGGCGGCTGCGCTGGCGGCCGGTCATTCGCTGGATGAGGGCACCGCGCTGGCCAATCTCGCTGCCGGGCTGGCGGTGGGCAAACTCGGCACCGCCGCGATCAGTGGTCCCGAACTGCGCCGTGCGATTCAGCGCGAGGAAGGTTCCGGACGCGGCGTGATGACGGCCGAGCAGCTGCTGCTGGCGGTCGAGGACGCCCGTGCTCACGGCGAGAAGGTGGTGTTCACCAATGGCTGCTTCGACATCATTCACGCGGGCCACGTCGGCTATCTGGCCGAGGCGCGCAAGCTGGGCCAGCGCCTGATTGTGGCGATCAACGACGATGCTTCGGTCAAGCGCCTGAAGGGTCCTGGCCGCCCCATCAATCCCGTCGAGCGGCGCATGGCGGTGCTGGCCGGATTGGAAGCGGTGGACTGGGTGGTGTCGTTTGCCGATGACACCCCGGAAGCGTTGCTGCGTCTGCTCAAGCCGGAGGTGGTAGTGAAGGGGGGCGACTACAGCATCGATCAGGTGGTCGGTGGCGAATACGTGCTCGGTTACGGCGGCGAGGTGCATGTGCTGGCGTTTCTGGACAATTGCTCGACTTCGGCTATCGTTGAGAAGCTCAAGGGATAAAAATCCGTCAGCGCTCGTGATCAAGGAACCGACTCACTTATGTCTCAGCCCTCACCCATCAAGCCATCCCCAATCGGCCGCTTCTTCCGCCTGTTGGGCCGCACCATCGATGTCCTCCGCACCTTCATTGGCCGCCTGCTGTTTGTCCTTGTGCTGGTCGTGGTACTGCTGCTGATTTTCGGCGGCCCGACGCCGCTGCAGGTACCGGAGGGCGGATTGGTCGTCATTAATCCCCGTGGACCGGTGGTCGAGCAGCCGGGCGAACTCGACCCCGCGACATTGCTGCTGGGGTCTGGTGAGCTGGCGACCACGCCGCTGCGAGACATTACCGAGGCACTCAAGCGGGCCGCTGAGGATGAACGCATCGCCGGAGTTGTCCTCAATCTAGGCGAGATGACCAGTATCAGTGCGGCGAATCTGGAGACGGTCGGCGCAGCGCTAAAGGAATTCAAGGCGAGCGGCAAATCGCTGACCGCCCATGGCGATTACTATGATCAAGCCCAATATCTGCTGGCCTCCTACGCAGACACCGTGTTCCTGCACCCGATGGGGCAGGTGCTGCTGCCGGGTTATGGCGGCAGCCAGCTGTTCTACAACGAGCTGCTCGACAAGCTGGGCGTCAACGTCCACATCTTCCGCGTCGGCACCTACAAGGCGGCGGTGGAGCCCTTCGAGCGCAACAACATGTCCGAGGAGTCGCGTGCCAACAGCCAGCAACTCGTGGACGAACTGTGGCAGCGCTACCTGACGCAGGTTGCCGAAAATCGCGGGCTAAGTGAGCAGTTGCTGCGCAGCTATACCAACGACTTCGCGGATCATCTGCTGGCGTCCGATGGCGATACCGCAGCGACGGCGCTGGAGCACGGGCTGGTGGACGAGCTGATCAGCCGTCCCCAGTTGCGGAACCGTCTGCGTGAACTGGCCGGTGGCGCTGAGGGTGATGCGGCGGCCGGAACTATTGAGTTTCAGCAATATCTCAGCGTGACCCATATGCCCTCTCTGGCGACCGAAGCAGAGAACGAGATCGGCGTGATTGTCGCCGAAGGCACTATCGACGTGGGCGACCAACCGCGCGGGGTGATCGGCGCCGACTCTCTCTCGGCGTTGATTCGGGAGGCGCGTCGTGATGACAGCGTGAAAGCGGTCGTGTTGCGCATCGACTCTCCGGGCGGTTCGGCGCTGGCGTCGGAGTTGATTCGTCAGGAGCTGGATCTGCTGCAGTCGACCGGCAAGCCCTTGGTGGTCTCAATGGGCGGCACGGCGGCGTCTGGTGGTTATTGGATCTCCGCGATGGCGGACGAGATATGGGCCTCGCCGGTCACCGTCACCGGCTCCATAGGCATCTTCGGCATGATTCCTACGTTCGAGGGCAGCCTGGCGTCGATTGGCGTTTATGCCGACGGCGTGAGCACTACACCGTTGACGCGGGCAGATCCCTTCACGGGCGTGAGCGGCCCTTTGGCGACAGTGTTTCAGGCCACGGTCGAGGATGGCTACCGACGCTTCCTGCGGCTGGTTGCCGAGGGGCGCGGCATGACGGAAGAGCAGGTCGACGCGGTGGGTCAGGGGCAAGTTTGGAGCGGGGCGCAGGCGCAGCAGTACGGCCTGGTCGATCAGCTCGGTGACCTGGACGATGCCGTGGCCGCTGCCGCGCGTCTTGCGGAAGTGACCGATTATCAGATGCGCTACATCGAGACGCCGATGTCACCCGGCGAGGTGTTGTTGCAGGGGATGGCGCAGAACATCGGCTCGGCGTGGTTGCAGGGATGGCTCTTCGGTGATGCTGTCAGCGATGTCACTATTCCGGCCAACCTCCTCGGCGGCTGGCAGCGCATGTTCTCCGATCTCGCGGCGTTGCGCCTCAACGACCCGTTGAACCTCTACACACTCTGCGAATTCTGCGCGGTACTGCACTAACCTGCATCGCCCCTGTAGGAGCTGGCCTGCCAGCGATTGGATTTCGCGCTCATTCAAATCGCTGGCAGGCCAGCTCCTACAGGGCTTCGCAGGAAGCCGCCGCCTCAACATTCTGCCGCAGATGCACCGGGTTGATGGTGCCGACGATGATGGCGCTGACGCCTGGCTTGCCGAAGATGAATTCCATGTTTGCCTTGACCGGGTCGGCGCCGCTGCTCAGCGCATGTCCGCTGTTGAGCGCCTTCTTGATCAGCACTCCTTTGTGCAGGCTGTGCGCGAGATCGATCACCTCACCATCCTCGGTCGCGCCGGGGTGGTAGGTCACCATCACCACATCACTGGTCTCAACGGCTAACCGTCCACCAGCCACGGTCTTGGTGGACATGCCGAAGGCACGGATCAGTCCTTCTTCCCTGCAGCGCGTCAGCGCTTCGAAGCAGTCCGTCCGCAGGATGATTTCCTCGTCGTGCCCATCCGAGTGCACCAGCACCAAGTCGAGATAGTCGGTACGCAGACGCTGCAGGCTCCGCTCGATGCTGCGGCGCACGTGGGTAGCGCTGAAGTCGAAGAAGGATTTGCCCTCCACGAATTCCTCGCCGACCTTGGAGCAGATCACCCAGTCCTGGCGGTTCGTCAGCAGCTGGCCGAGGCGCTCTTCGCTGCTGCCGTAAGCGGGAGCGGTGTCTATGAGATTGATGCCAAGCTCGCGGGACAGGCTCAGCAATTCACGCACCTGCTGGTCGTCGGGCAGGGCAAAGCCAGCAGGGTATTTCACGCCTTCGTTGCGGCCGATCTTGACCGTGCCGAGGCCGAGGCAGGAGACTTTCATCCCGGTGCTGCCAAGCGGCCGCAGAGCTAGAAGGTTGGGGTTGCGTGGGTCGACGGTCATGCCCTCAGACTCCTGTAAACAAGTGCTCCCAGCGGGGCTTCGCCACGTCTGGGAAATCGAAGCAACTGGAGAGCGTGGCGGAGGCTTCCGCATTGGCCGCCGGGGCTGCCTGCGGTTGCACGCCTTGGCGCGCCAGTTCTGTACACACGCTGTCGGAGAGATCGGGTGTCAGTGTCAGCTTGGTCGGCCAGGTGATCAGCAGGTTCTGTTTCGCGCTGACGAAGGCGTTGTCCGGGCGCTGCAGATTGGGCAGACGTGGTTCAGCGCGATTGATGAAGAAGCTGGCCCATTGCGTGGTGCTGAAATTCACCCACGGGAAAGCTTCGCTGAGCTGGCGTCGACCCTCAGCGTGCTGTTCCTCGGGGCTGCGCTGCATGCCGCTCTCGGCAATCTCGCCACCGATGTACCAGATCCAGCCGCCGTTGTCGGAGGTCGGGTCGGGATGGGAGGTGACAGTGAGCCTTGGCGTCATCCCGAAGCTGTCGCCGATGCAATGTACGAACGCGGGCTGCGGATGAGGCACGCGTGCGGCAAGCATATGCAAGGGACGTGTCTGCATCTCCGGTTGCGTGATGCCCAGCTGTTGCAACAAAGGGCCGTTGCCTTCGCCCGCGCACAATACGAAGCGTTGCGCCTTCAGGTTCACGGTGCCGTTGTGGCTCTGCAATGTCAGGCCGTCGAGTCGCCCGTCCTCTGACACCTCCATCTGCATGCTCTCGGTATCGATGCGCAGGATGCGGTCGCGGTGCGGTTCTGCCAGCAGGGAGATCAGCGAGGGGGTGTCCAGCACGAAATCGGAGAGCCGATAGAGCGCGCCGGAGATGTCGTGGCCTCGGAAGAAGTCTGGATAGTCGCGCTCGTCGAGCCCATCGATACGGCCGCGCAACGCCTTGCTCCCAAGGAAAGTTTTCAGGCGCGAGCGATAACCGCCACTCGACCACATGTAGTAATTCGGTGAGAGCACGCGGCAGCCGCGCAGATCCACGTCGCCCTGGCCATGCAGACAGAGCCGCCAGTGTTCGGGCATCGCTGCAATCGCGCTGCTGGCAGGGCTGAGCACGCCGTTCAGAGCATACTTGAGGCCGCCGTGGATGATGCCCTGGGAGGCGATGGTCTGGCCGCCCCCAAGGGTCGATTTTTCCAGCAGCACGGCGTCAAAGCCGCGCTGACGCAAGCGGTTGAGCAGCCAGAGGCCGGCGATGCCGCCGCCCAGAATGACGATGTCAGTGGAAAATGTCCGATTCATAACGCTGACTCACGGTGCCCGTTGAAAGTTTGATACAGTGCGGCAACCCGGAACTGGCTGCCTGACTGAGGGCCGCCAATGGTAGCACGGCACATACACCGTCATTGAAGGTTGCCTTGAATAGAACCACCTACAACATTCTCTTCACCCTCGTCCTGCCGTTGATCATCCTGCGTCTGCTGTGGCGAGCCGTGCGCGCACCGGCCTACGCACGGCGCTGGGCTGAGCGCTTTGGCTTCGTGGCCCTGACGCCTGCGCAATCCGCCTGCGCCGGACAATGGCTCTGGGTGCACGCGGTTTCCGTAGGCGAATCCATCGCCGCAGCGCCCATGATCCGCAAACTGCGCGCCGAACATCCCGAGCTGCCGATTGTCGTCACCACCATGACGCCGACTGGTTCCGAGCGCGTGGTGGACATGTTTGGAGACGATGTCTGCCACGTCTATGCGCCTTACGATCACCCCTTCGCCGTGCAGCGTTTTCTCAAAGCTTTCCGGCCACAACTGCTGGTGATCATGGAGACGGAGCTGTGGCCGAACATCATCCATTACAGCAAGGCGAGCGGAGCGCGTGTCATCGTGGCCAACGCGCGGCTGTCGGAAAAATCCGCGCGCGGTTATGAGAAATTCGCGAAGCTCGGCAAGCCGATGCTGCAGCAGATCGACTGCATCGCCGTGCAGGGACCGAATGATGCCGAACGCTTCCGGCGTCTCGGTGTGCAGGAGCAGCAGTTGCGCATCACCGGCAGCGTCAAGTTCGAGATGGACCTGCCGGAGTCGCTTGTGCAGAAGACGCGCGAGCTGCGAGCACTTATTCATCGCGAGGGTCTGCAAAACGAGCGGCCAGTGTGGATTGCCGCGAGCACGCGCGCCGCGCCTGGTGTCAGCAAATCTGTTGATGAAGAAGTGAAAGTGCTGGCCGCATTTCAACGCTGTCTGCAGGAGATTCCTGATCTGTTGTTGATACTGGTGCCACGTCACCCCGAACGCTTTCGCAGCGTCGCCACGTTGTGCACCGACCTCGGATTGCACGTCGTCAAGCGCAGCGAGCAGCGTGAGATTAGCGCCGACACCCACGTGCTGCTCGGCGACTCCATGGGGGAGATGCTCGCGTATTTCAGTGTCAGCGATGTGGCCTTCGTTGGCGGTAGTCTCGTCGATACCGGCTGCCATAATGTGATTGAACCGGCCGCGCTCGGCCTGCCCGTATTCGTTGGGCCATCGCAATTCAATTTTCAGGCGATCTGCGAACAATTGCAGGAAGCTGGCGCACTGCGCACAGTCTCCAATGAGGAGGAGCTGGCCTCTGCCATCATTGGCACCTTGCGAGACGAAGAGGTGAGTCGCCGCATGGGCGAAGCGGGCCGACAATTCATCGCGGCCAATCGCGGCGCGCTAGAAAGAACTTGCAATATTGTGCTGGAAAATTTGGGCTCTTTTAAAATGACCGACAAAAACGATCGAGGTGAAAAATGAGAAAATTACCTGGCACCATCGCCCTCTTGCCATTCGCGATGCTGCTGTCCGGAGCTGTCTCTGCGGATACTTTTTTAGAAGCCTCTGTCGTTGACTATGGTGATGATTTTCGCGGTGGCAATCTTTACGTCGAGCAGACTCTCACCGGAGATTATTCGGCGTCGCTGAGTGTCTACGATGACCCGGAGTACAGCTCTGTGTATCTCGGCATTGCGCGCATGATCGGCAATTTCCAGCTCGGCCTCGGGCTTGGAGAAGCCGAGAGCGCGGGCGAGAGCAGCTTCGGCTACAACCCGACGCTGTGGTATCAGCGCGATGCGTGGGAAGGCTTTGCGGAATACGAATATCTACAGGACGACAGCGAGGGTTACTACTATCGCGGCTATCTGCACAAAGATGTCAGCGAGCATTTTTACGCGGGCGTCTATGCCGAGCGCTGGGTGGGCACCGGGCCGCTGGTGGGCGTCAAGGCAGTCGATGGCGGGCTGGGGTTACGCGCCTATCTGGCGAAGCCGGTGATCAATCGCGGCGACACCGATGTGCAGGTGAATCTGATTCTCTCTTACGAGTTTTGATGGTCTAGTCAGGAACTACATTCTCTTGCAACAAAACGAAATTCCCGGGCTTTTCACCGTTGACTGAGAAAGTGTATTCGCCAGCGCCAAGGCCATAGACTTGCAGGGGAATGGTCTTGCTAAAAGGGTCTACGCTATCTATGCAAGCTCTCCCTGACAGGAAAATGGATTCGGGATTGTAGTAAAGAGAAACGTCGAAAAAATTATCGATTTTTTTAATTGCATACATTCCCACATCCAGGCAGGGGGAGATATAGCCACTGACTTTTAGAAAGACTTGCACAGGTACTTCAGAAGTTTTTATTACCCCTACAGCTCCGAATGTCTTTATCGGAGTTCCGACGTCAACGGAGCGCAAAATCCACGCTTCGTCTGATTCTCGTCTTTCAAAAATGGCATTCTGATAGTGCCCGGGACTGTCAAGAAAATCGACAGAGGGAATCTCAAGCGTATAGACCCCGTTCAGCTTCAATTCAGAATTTTTCGATTCAGCTTCCTCGTGCGCGATTGCAAAGTGGCCACTTAACAAAGCAACCACTAAAGCCAAAATTTGGCAAAACACTCTTGATAACACGCTCAAATCCATTTTGCTTTTCCTTGTGTTGGTTGCTGTGAAAGCATGTCCTTTTCAACCAGTGCTTGTCTGTAGGAAATTTGCCATAGGCTGTAGATACAGGCTCCTCTCAAATCGACACCCGCGTCAAATTCTCCACCCCGCTCTGCGTCACCAGCACATTGTCCTCGATGCGAATCCCGCCGAGCGGCAACAGCCGATCCACCAACTCCCAGTTGATCAATTTGCCGCGCGCGCTGCCACGCTCCGGGTCCAGCAACTGGCGAATGAAATAGAGCCCCGGCTCAATGGTAAACACCTGGCCCGGCTCGATCACGCGCGTGTTGCGCAGGGCGGGGTAGTCGGCGGGCGGCGGTTTGATGTCACCCAGTGTGTTGATCTGGCGTCCTCCCACATCGTGTACTTGTATTCCCAGCAGATGGCCGACGCCGTGCGGCATGAACAGCGTGCTGATGCGCTGCGCCAGCAACTCGTCCAGTGAGCCGCTGCAGATTTGTGTCTCCCGCAATATTTCCGTGATGCCGCGCTGCGCGGCCTGATGAATATCCACGTAGGAAATCCCCGGCACCACGCGCTGCACCAAACTGATTTCCAGAGCTTCGACCGCATCGACCAACTCGCTGAACAGCGGCAGCGTGTGTTCGCGCGTGCTGGTGCGGGTGATGTCGGAGCAGTAGCCGTTGCTGCGGCAACCGGCATCGATCAACAGCACCTGACTTTGCGCGCCACTGTTGCGGCGTTTGTACTGGTAATGCAGGATCGCGGACTTCTCGTCCAGCGCGACGATGTTGGTGTAGGGGGTTTCTTCGTCGAGCACGCCGCAGGTCTGTAGATAGGCCATGTGAATGTCGTATTCGCTGTCGCCTGCTTCGAACGCGAGGCGGGCCGCCGTATGCCCCTGCAGCGCCTGACGGTTGGCTGTACGGATGCACGCGACTTCGTAGTCGGTTTTGCAGGCGCGCTGATAATCCAGCCAGCTCAGCAGTACAGTGGGATTGTGTGCTGATGCAGGGATGCCGATGGCTGTCGCGTATAGCGTGTTCTGACCGAGGAAAGCGAGGCGCGCGAGTGGCACGCCTCGCCGGGTGAGATGATCTGCTACGGCACTGCTGCTGGGCAGCCGCACCACATTGAACTGCGCCGCGACCCACTCCTCCAGTGCGATGTCCTGCTCGTACCAGAAGTCGGCGGGGACCACTTGAAAATATACCGGCTTCTCACCCGGGACGATCAGTAGCAACTGGTTCGGCCGGTTCACGGGCAACCAGTGGGCGAAGTGACCGTAGGCGCGAAAGGGCGCGGTCTGATCGTCCGCATAGTGGTAATGTTCGGAGCCGCTGTGCAACAGCACGGCCTCGAAACCGGCTGTGTCCAGCAGCGCGCTGGTATAGAGATCGCCAAGATGGGCAATGTGAGTGGCAAAATGTTGTGCAAAAGGCATGGGTTCACCTGTGTGCAGGAGGGGGTGTTGATAGTCGGTTTGGGCCGGACAATACCATAACCGAGGCGTCCTTGCTGGCCCTGGTTGATGGCGCTATGATGCCGGAAAGCCTGCTCGCAACCTTGCGCCGCAGAGCCGTCAACCACATCACGGAGTTTGCAGATGAGTCGCGAAGCAGGTCCCTTCAATCTGCACAGCAATTATGTGCGCCTGCGCTCCGATGCCTCGGCCGAGGTGCTGCCAGTGGGGCGTACGTTCTGGCAGGATCTGGCTTCCGGCGCGCTGGGGGATTTCCACAACGAGTATCTGGTGACGACGCACAGCTTCAGTGAAAACTGGCCCATGTGGGAAATGCATCCGAATGGGGATGAGGTGGTGATTCTGCTCAGTGGCTCCGTGGATTTCGTGCTGGAGAAAAAAACCGGCAACAAGATGATGCCATTGCGCGAAGTGGGCAGCTGGGTGCTGGTGCCCAAGTGCATGTGGCATACCGCGACCGTCAATGCGCCAAGCACGCTGATGTTCATTACCGCCGGTGAAGGCACGCAGCATCGGCAGGTGGATGCTTGACACCGGGCGTATTTCTGTTGCTCACGAGAACTTCATGCTGACCCTCTACATTGCCAACAAAAATTATTCGTCCTGGTCGCTGCGGCCCTGGATTCTCATGCGCATGCTGGACATCCCTTTTCAGGAGCGCCTGGTGCCTTTCATGGCGCATTCCAATTGGGAAGAGTTTCGCCGCTTCTCGCCCAGCGGCAAGGTGCCAGCGCTGGTGGTGGAGGACGCAACAAAGGGTGCCGTAGAACACGGCATAATCTGGGATTCATTGGCCATCGCCGAATTTCTGGCCGAGCAGTACAAAAATGTGTGGCCGGTGCAACAAATGACGAGAGCCTGGGCGCGCTCGGCAGCGGCGGAAATGCACTCCGGATTTCTGGCATTGCGTGAAACCTGTTCGATGAACTGTGCCGTGGAGATTCGTCTGCAAGAACTGAGTGATGCTCTGCGCCGCGACATCGCCCGTATCAACGAATTATGGACACAAGGGCTGAGCCGCTTCGGCGGTCCGTATCTCGCAGGAGAGCAATTCACGGCAGTGGATGCGTTCTTCTGTCCGGTAGCGTTTCGTGTTCAAACCTATGGTCTGCAGCTGGAACCAGCGGCGGCCGCCTATGCCAAACGTCTGCTGGCCCTGCCATCCATGCAGGAGTGGATGCAGAGCGCCATCGTGGAGCCGTGGCGCGACGCGAGTCATGATGAAGATTGTCTGCGCTCGGGCACTTTGCTGCGCGATCTGCGTGTGCCGTTAACCTGATACGAGGAAACCCTATGATCGACTCTCTCAAAATAGACCCTCTCAAACTCTCTGCTCTGTGTCGGCATGCAACAGGGCTGTGGCACGAATTCAAAGGGCTGCTGTTGTTCCTGTTGCTGATGGTGATGTTTCGCAGTGCAGTTGCGGATTGGAGCGATGTGCCCACTGGTTCAATGAAGCCGACGATCATCGAAGGCGACCGCATCTTCGTCAACAAGATGGCCTACGATCTGCGCGTGCCGCTGACGCACCACTCGCTCGTGCGCCTCGCCGAACCCCAGCGCGGCGATATCATTATTTTTGACTCGGCTGTCTCCGAGCTGCGACTGGTCAAGCGCGTAATCGGCGTGCCGGGAGATGTGGTACAGGTGCGCGGCGATATCGTGTATGTGAACGCCGAAGCGCTGGAGTATGAGCCGACGGGAGAGTTCACCGTCAATGAGAATGGCGATGCGGTGGAGGATGTGCTGGAGACTATTCAGCCGAGCACAACGCCGCTGAATGCGACAACCGCTGAACGTGAATACACCGTGCGGATGCAGGACGGTGGCAGGCTTTCCGACTTCGGTCCGGTGAAGGTGCCGGAGGACGCTTATTTCGTTTTGGGGGACAATCGCGACAACAGTGCAGACTCACGCGTGATCGGATTTGTCCCGCGCCACGAGATCGTTGGACGTTCGAGCAGCGTGGTGTTGTCGCTGGATTACGAGAATCATTATCTGCCGAGAACGGAGCGGTTCTTTCATCCGTTGTGAGTGAGGTTTGATCGCGGGCAGGCCCGCTCCCACAGGTAGGCTCATACGTCTCGTACTCTGATCAGTCCTTCCTGGGCGACCGATACCACCAGTTCCCCGTTTTGTTTGAAGATGCTGCCCCGGCTGAATCCACGGCCGGCGGCGCTGGAGGGGCTGTCCTGCACGTATAGCAACCA
Source organism: Pseudomonadota bacterium (assembly GCA_040384465.1). Classification (GTDB taxonomy): domain Bacteria; phylum Pseudomonadota; class Gammaproteobacteria; order Pseudomonadales; family Pseudohongiellaceae; genus UBA5078. The sequence continues at coordinate 270,211 of JAZKJF010000002.1, forward strand.
CTCGTCCATGCGGAAGGGGCGGTGGAACCACATCGAATGATCGAGACTGGCCACTTGCAGCGTTGGCGAAAACAGGCTGATGCCGTGCGGGCGCAAACTGGTTTCGAGAATCGTCATGTCCGAGGCATAGGCCAGCATGTGCGCATGCCACGGATAATCCGGCGGCAGCGCCTCACTGAGCCTGAGCCAGACACTGCGCTGCGCCGGGCGTTTTTCGGGAGCCAGGATGTTCTCCGGTTCCACATGGCGCAGGTCAATGGCGAAGGGCCGTGAAAAACGCACCAGCATGTCGGGAGTGATGGACGCACGGTATTTTTCCGCCAGCTGTTTGCGCGTCAGGCATTGTTCGGGAGGTGGCACCTGTGGCATTTCCGCCTGATGAGAAAGGCCCGGTTCGCTCACTTGAAAGGACGCCGCGAGATTCAGAATAACTTCGTCGTGTTGCATGGCAGAGACGCGGCGCGTGTTGAAGCTCTTGCCGTCACGCAGACACTCGACCTTGAAAATAATCGGATGGTCCATATCTCCCGGGCGCAGAAAGTAGGCGTGCAGCGAGTGTGGTTGACGATCCGCCGGCACCGTGCGGCTGGCGCTGAGCAGAGCTTGCGCCAGTACCTGGCCGCCGAACACGCGTCGCCAGCCCTCATTGCTGTGCTGACTGCGAAAGAGGGTGTCATCCAGAGTCTCCAGATCCAGATGATCATGGAGTTGCTGCAGCTGCAGATTGTCCTGCGGGTCCTGAGTCGCGGTCGGGTTGATCATACCGGGCTTCCTTGGGTCGCGAAGTATTGGCAAAATTTGGCAAGGGTGGAAATACGCTGGACCCAGTGTAGCAGTTCGAACCTGTTTTGGGGTGTCTGCGGAGCGCTTCCTGACTTGCCTTTACGGCGCCGGACGTCCCGCGTATGATCAAAAAAATCGCCAATTTTCGAATTCTGGATTGAGACAAGCATGAGTGATTCAGGACCCTTTCAGGATTTCGAGAGTGCCGTACAGACGGTGCTGCACGCGCTTCATGAGCGGCTGGGTTTTGATCTGTGGATGGTCACGCGTACAGAGGACGAGGACTGGATAGTCCTTGTCGCGGAGGACCACGGTTACAGTGTGGAAGCGGGCCGGGTGTTCCGTTGGAGCGATTCTTTCTGCTCGCGGATGGTGGCTGGCAAAGGGCCGCAGATCGCTCCGGATGCTAATTGCATTGAAGCCTATGTCGAAGCGCCCATCGCCCGTCAGGTGCCTATCGGCGCTTACATCGGCATGCCACTCACGCGCACCGACGGCTCCCTGTTTGGCACCATGTGTGCCATCGATCCCTCTCCCCAACCGGCATCCATCACGGCGGAGCTGCCTCTTCTGCAAACGCTCAGCCGTTTGTTGATGACGATTCTGGAAGCGGACCTGAAGGCTGTGGAGCAGGCGCGAGTGCTCGAACGGGTACAGAAGGACGCGGTCACGGATACGCTGACCGGGTTGCTCAATCGCCGGGGCTGGGATCAACGTCTGGAGCAGGAAGAGGCGCGGGTCCGTCGTTACGGCAGCCCGGCCTGTGTGTTCAGTATTGATCTGGATGATCTCAAGGAAGTTAACGACGGTGAAGGCCACGCGGCGGGTGACGTGCTGCTGTGCAAAACCGCCGACGTGTTGTTGGCGGTGACGCGTCTGACAGATGCGCTGGCCAGAGTGGGCGGAGATGAATTCATGGTGCTGGCCGTGGAAACCGATGCCGTGGCGGCGATTCGCCTGCATGAGCGGATACTGGTCGCGTTGGAGGAAGCAGGTGTCCGCGCGTCCATCGGTTACGCCATGCGTGCCCCGGCCTCGACGCTCTTGAAAGCCTGGCGCGACGCCGACCGCCAGATGTATGCCATCAAGGCCGCCCACCGCTCCCGTCGGCCGGAGCGGGAGTAGTTGCACGTGACCAGCGCTCCCGAACCACAACTCTCCCGTTTCGAAGCCTGCTGGCTGGCTGAAGCCGTGCGCCTGCGCGAGCTTGCCGCTGGGCAGCGTACGCCTCTGAACAGAATGGCAGATACCCCCATTGCCGAGCTTGCTCCTCCCATCGTTGGAGGCGAAGAGCTGTGGTTGCTGCGTCGCGCAGCGGACATTTCCCGTGGCAATGGTCTGCTGGATGCCGCCCTGGCCTGGCGGCGGCGTGCAGGATGGCTGCTGGGCGTGCTCTGCGGACTTGCAGTGCTGAGTGGCTGTACGGCGGCGCTGAGCTTCTTCGGGGCACAGGAGCGTGCGGTCAATGTGATCTGGACTTTGCTGGGCCTGATCGGCATGCCGGTGCTGGCGTTGCTGCTGTGGCTCGTTTCGTCGCTGTTGAATGGGCGTGTGGGTGGCGGGCTGCCCGGTGCGCTCTGGCTGTGGCTGATGAACCATGTGCCGCGCGTGGGTCACCGCACGAACCACGACCCGAACTTTGACCCTGAGATTGCGGTGATGCACGCGCTCACGACGATGACCCACCGGAGTGGACTGGGGCGCTGGTGGCTTGGCTTCATTACCCACAGCTTGTGGCTGCTGGCGCTGGTTGCCTGTCTGCTGACAATGCTGCTGGCACTGAGCCTGCGCAGTTACGGTTTTGTGCTGGAGACGACGATTCTGGCGCCTGCAGACATGGCGACTCTGGTGCAGAATGTCGGTGCATTGCCCGCGCGTCTGGGCTTTGCCGTGCCGGATACCGACATGACGGCAGCCGCATTGTCAGGAACTCTGGTGAGTGATCTTGCCACGCAATCGGAAGCGATGCGGCGCGCCTGGTCTTCCTGGCTCACCGGCGGCTTGCTTGTCTACGCATTGCTGCCCCGGCTGCTGGCATGGGGTTTCGCGGCCTTGCGCCTGTGGCAGTTGCAGGCCCGTCTGGGGCTGGATATCAGCTTGCCGGGTTATGCGGAATTGCTGGGGCACAGCGGCCTGCCGTACTCGCCCGGCGTAGTCGATGCCGCGCCTCCACCCTCGTTGCCAGCCCAGGTGGCTGCCATTCATCGCGTTCGCGGTCTGCGAAGCCAGGGTGCAGTCCTGCTGGGGCTTGAGCTGGGCAGGGACATCCTCTGGCCACCGGCTCGCTTCGCGGCGCCCGCCACTGACATCAGCGCAACCGAGGTGGTGGAGAGCCGCGAGCAGCGCCGCGCAGTCATGGCGCAACTGGTAGCGCAGCCACCGACACGCTTGCTGCTGGCCTGTGACGCCCGGCTCTCACCGGATCGCGGCACACTCGGCTGGATCGCCGAGGTGTCGCATCATGCAGGGGAGCTGCGCGTCTGGTTGGTCAGTCCGGATACTGATGCCGCCGCTGTCGTGCAGGAGCGTGAGCAGATCTGGCGCAGCAGTCTCGGGGGCATTGGTCTGTGGTCGGAGCGGGTAATGAACACCGAGAGCATGGCCTACGCCTGGCTGAATCAACATGACTGACGCCACTATGACCAGCAAACCCCTGTGCATCGCCGTGGTCGGCCACACCAACACGGGCAAAACCTCTCTGCTGCGGACACTGACCCGTGACTCCGGGTTTGGTGAGGTTTCCGCGCGCCCCAGCACCACACGCCATGTCGAAGGGGCGCGCCTGAGTCTGGGCAGCGAGTTGATTCTGGAGCTGTACGACACGCCCGGCATGGAAGACGCCATCGCGCTTCTGGAGGTGCTGGATGCGCAGGCCGCCGGGGGTGGTCGTCGCCTCGATGGCCCGGCCCGCATCGCCCAGTTCTTGCAGTCCCCCGTCGCCACAGGACGCTTTGAACAGGAAGCCAAGGTGCTGCGGCAGACGCTGCAAAGTGACGCAGCCCTCTATGTCATCGATGCCCGCGACCCCGTGCTGGCGAAGTATCGCGATGAGCTGGAGATTCTCGCCAACTGTGCCGTGCCGATTTTGCCCCTCTTGAATTTCGTGCGTGATCCGAGAGCCGATGAACGGGCCTGGCGCGAGGCACTGGCCCGGCTCGGCCTGCACGTGCTGGTGAGCTTCGATACGGTGGCGCCTGCCCGGGAAGGCGAGCGGGTGCTGTATGAGAAACTCGCCACCTTGCTGGATCAGCGCGGCGAGGGGCTGTTACGGCTTGCGGCTGGCCACGAGCATGAAGCGCAGCAGCGCCGCCTGGCGGCGACACAGCTGATCGCGGAGCTGGTGATCGACGCAGCGGCGTGTCGGGCGCGTGTCGAACGTGCCGAAGAAACCGGGGTGCTGGCTGCCGCATTACTGGAATTCAATCGGCGGGTGCGCGACAGAGAACAGGCTTGTGTTGATGCCTTGCTGGGCTTGTACCGCTTCAATCGTCAGGATGTCGACGCGGCCAGCCTGCCGCTGAGCGAAGGCCGCTGGCGGGATGATCTCTTCGATCCGGCCACTCTGACTGCTCTGGGCATCTCGCTCGGTGGCGGTGCAGCAGCTGGTGCGGCGGCCGGGTTTGGTGTCGACCTGATGCTGGGAGGAACGACACTGGGTGCGGCCGCCGCGATTGGCGCATTGCTGGGCGGAGGATTGCAGACTGCACGGCGTTTCGGTCGTCGTCTGGGCGGAGCGTTGCGGCAGAAAGTTCTGGGCAGCGTCACCGGCAGTCGTTTCCTGCGTGTCGACGACACGATTCTGCAGGCGCTGGTCACCCGTCAGCTGTTTCTGCTGCAAGCGCTGGAGGCACGCGGTCATGCGGCCATGGAGCAGATCGCGGTGGTGCCCGAATCCACGCCCGTGTCATGGAAAGGGGCGCTGCCCGCGTTGTTACGGCGAGCGCGGGAATACCCGGCCTGGTCTGCGCTGTATGGCCCGCTGAATTGGGATGCCGACCGGCAGCAGTCGATCGATGCGTTGGCGCAGGTTCTGCAAACGCTGCTGGCGCCATTGCCTGCAGGGCGCCGCCGGGCATTGCCGGGTTTGGCGTCGCGGCGCTAAGATAGAACCATGAATCACCCCATCCTCTTCAGTATCACCCTGCTCACCCTCAGCAATGTCTTCATGACCTTTGCCTGGTACGCTCACTTGAAAGATTTGAGCCAGAAACCCTGGCTGATCGCGGCGTTGATCAGCTGGGGCATCGCGCTGTTCGAGTACCTCTTGCAGGTGCCTGCCAACCGCGCTGGCTTCACCGTCATGTCGATAGGGCAGTTGAAGATCATGCAGGAGGCGATCACCCTGACGGTTTTCGTTCCGTTCGCGCTGTTCTACTTGCGGGAGCCCCTGAAGCTCGATTATCTGTGGAGCGCGCTGTGCATCATGGGCGCGGTATTCTTTGCCTTTCGCAGCAAGTTGTTTGGTGAGAGTTAGGGGGGCGCTGCCCGCATTTGCTGAAGGGCTGGACAAGAGCTGGTCAAGATTGCTTCTTGCTGGCATGTGGTTTACTTTCGCGGCATCCAGAACCATCCCTATATCAGAGGTCGACCATGCTCTCTCTGCACAATAATAAGAAGAATAGTCAGCAGCATAATCAGAACACCAGTTCCAGGCAGCGTCTGCTGTCGATAGCGCTGCTGACAGGCCTCGTGGTCAGCACGCTGTTTCTCGGAGCCTCTCAGACTCCTGCCTTCGCTCAATCAGCCGCGCAGGATGTGCACTGGGTGACGACCTGGTCTGCCAGCCCCAGCTCCCTGCCACCGGGCCTGCTGCCACCCGAAGCAGTCACCGACGCTTTCACGGATCAGACTCTGCGGCTGGTACTGCACACCAGTATCGGCGGTGACGTGGTGCGTGTGCGGCTCTCCAATACGCACGGCAACAAGCGCCTGCAGATCGGTTCCGCGACAATCGCCCTGCAGACACAAGGCAGTGAGGTCGCCCCCGACTCACTCACCACGCTAACCTTTGGCGGTGAGGAGAGTGTGACGATTGCCCGAGGTGGACTGGTCTTCAGTGACCCGGTGGCCTTCACAGTGCCACCCCTGAGCAACTTGAGCGTGAGTCTTTATATCCCGCAAGCCAGTGGCACGGTCACGACGCATCTGGCGGCGGCGCAGACCAACTACGTGGTCGCAGGCAATGCCACGATGAGCGCGCAGCTGGCGTCGCCACAGGAAATTCCGGTATGGAATTATCTGACTGCGGTGGACGTCGGCAGACAGGATGACATCACCGCGATTGTCACGCTGGGCGATTCCATTACCGATGGCGTTGGCTCCAACACCAACCTCAACAATCGCTGGCCGAATTATCTGGCGCGACGTCTGCTTGGCACCGACAATGAGCCGGATTTTGCAGTAGTGAATGCAGGCATCAGCGGCAATCGCGTGCTGCAGGAAAACTCGCCGCGCTTCGGTGAGAATCTGCAACTGCGCTTCGAACGGGATGTGCTGGCGCTGAGTGGGGTGAGCCACATCGTGTTGCTGCAGGGCATCAACGACATCGGCATGGCGAACATGTTTCCGGGCGAAGAAGTCAGCCCCGAGGAGATCATTGCCGGTTACCGGCAGATCATCACGCGCGCTCATGCACGCGGCATCAAGATCATTGGCGCCACGTTGACGCCTTATGAAGGGGCCGGTTATTACACTGAGGCGGGTGAAGTGAAACGACAGACGGTCAACGCCTGGATTCGCAGCAGCGGAGAGTTCGACGGCGTGATCGATTTCGAGATCCCGGCACGCGACCCAACGCACATCACGCGCATGGTGCCGTCGTACACCACCGACAAACTGCACCCGAATGATGAAGGTTATAAAGCAATGGCCGAGGCGATTGATCTCACTCTGTTCAATTGATCGTACAAGTGCCTATCAGGTAGCGTCACCGCGAGCAGCGTCACAAGAATCACCTTAGAAGGAAACGCATGAAATACAAAGGCAGTCCCGATTTCTCCCACCAGCAGGCGGACAAAATTGGCGTATTGATCACTAACCTGGGGACGCCGGATGCAACAACCCCCAGCGCTTTACGCAGGTATCTGAAACAATTCCTGTGGGACCCGCGCGTCGTGGAAGTGCCGCGGCCGCTCTGGTGGCTGCTGCTGCATGGCGTTATTCTGCAGACGCGGCCGCGCCGTTCTGCGAAGGCTTATGCGACAGTATTCACAGAGGCTGGATCGCCGCTCCTGTATCACACCCGCCACCAGGCGCAGGCGCTGCAGCAAGTGTTGGATGCACAGAGACCGTTAGACGAGGCAGGCAATAGCGACGTGATTGTCGATTTCGCGATGCGCTATGGCAACCCTTCGATGGACAGTGTCATAGAGTCCATGTTCCGACGCGGGGTGCGTAAGCTTTTGGTCGTGCCGATGTATCCGCAATATTCGGGGGCCACGGCAGCGTCGACCTTCGATGCCTTGAGCGCGGACTTTATGCAGCGGCGTTGGATTCCCGATCTCCGGTTCGTCTCCCACTATCATGATTTTGCCCCCTACATCGCCGCCGCCGCGCAACGCATTCAGGAGCACTGGGATGTCCACGGGCGCGCAGACAAATTGCTGCTCTCCTATCACGGCGTGCCGTTGAGTTATTTGCTGGCCGGTGATCCCTATTACTGCGAGTGTCACAAGACATCGCGGCTGATTGCTGAGCGGCTCGGGCTTGCGGAAGGTGAATACATGACGACTTTCCAGTCCCGTTTCGGCCTGCAAGAGTGGATAAAACCGTATACCGATGCGACGCTCAAAGCCTTCCCCGCGCAAGGAGTGAAGTCTGTGCAGGTATTCTGCCCGGGCTTCGCAGCCGATTGCCTGGAAACCATTGAAGAGATCGGAGTGGAGAACAAAGAGTACTTCCTGCATGCAGGAGGGGAGCGTTACGAATACATCACGGCGCTCAATGACCGGCCGTCGCATATTGAGGCGCTGGCGGCGCTGGTGCAGGAAAATCTGCAAGGCTGGCGTGTCGGGGAAGACGCGAATCGCCACACTCGGGCGGATGCCCGTGGGCACAAAGAACTGACCCAAAAATAATAACAACAGGTGTAGCCGTATGAGTTTTCTGTTCTCTCGCCGTCTGGGCTTCTTCGCCGGCGGTGTTGCTGTGCTGTTTGTCCTGCTGGCCTTGTTGCGGGTGCTGTTCTTTGTCGGTTTCTCCGGCGTTGATACGCAGCAGAATGCTGACGCAGTGTGGGCGAGTCTTGGCGTCGGCCTGCGCTTCGACATGCGCCTCGCGCTGTTGCTGATGCTGCCCGTAGCGATCCTGTTGCTACTGCCTTATATACGGGCGCGGTTCGCCAACGCCGTGCGCTGGGCCATTCGTGGCTATGTGCTGCTGCTGTTCCCGCTGCTGTTGCTGATCTACATCTTCGACTTCGGCCATTTCGCATATCTCGGTGTGCGCCTCAATGCTTCGGCCTTCCGTTTTGCGGCGGATGCACAAATCTCTACCGACATGATCTGGCAGACTTATCCGGTGGTGTGGATCACGCTGGGCTGGTGTGTAACCGTCGCGGCCAGTCTCTATGTCATGTTCCGGCTGGAGCGGGCCACGCTGGTGCGATCACTGCCGCCCGTAACGCGCGGTTCCGCCTGGCTGGGCGGAACGGCGGTAACGGTGCTGGTCTTGCTGGGGCTCCTCGGCCGCTACACCAATATCAATATCGAGAACCCGGTGCCGCTGCGCTGGAGCGATGCCTTTGTCTCGGGGGACAGCCAGATTGGAGCACTGGGTTTGAATCCGGTGCTGTTCCTCTACGACACCTGGCATGTGGAGGAAGACACGTTCAATGCACAGGCGCTGGCGGAGCATTATCCGGCGGTCAGCCGCTATTTCGGGTTACCTGCGAGCACAGGCGAGCCAAGCTTTGAGCGCCATGTCGGCGTGCAGCCACATCGGCTCGCGACTGCCATTGCCGCCAGCAGCACCAGACCACGCCCGCCGAACGTCATCTTCATCATGCTGGAGTCCCTCGGGGCCAGTGCTGTCGGCGCCTACGGCAATCCGCTCAACCCGACACCGAATCTGGACAAGCTCGCCACCGAGAGCTGGTTCTTCAAACACTTCTATGTCCCGGTCACCGGCACTGCCAAGACCGTGTGGGCCAGCATTACCGGCATTCCAGATGTCACCCGTCAGGAGACGGCCAGTCGAAATCCCTTCATCATCCGCCAGCACACGCTCATCAACGACCTTGCAGGCTACGAGAAACTCTACATGGTCGGAGGCAGCGCAGGCTGGGCCAACATCAATGGCCTGATTATGCAGAGCATTGACGATGTGACACTGTATGAGGAGGGGTACTGGAAAGCCGCGAATGCCGACGTGTGGGGCATCTCTGACCTGAACCTTTTCAAGGAGAGCGACGAGATTCTGCGGGCCTTGCCAGCCGATAAGCCCTTCTTCGCCTATATCCAGACGGCGGGCAATCACCGGCCCTTCACCATTCCGGAAGACAATGACGGTTTCGAAATCGCCGACTTGTCTCTGGAAGAAGTGCAGGAGTTCGGTTCTCGCAGCGTGGAGCAATACAACGCCGTGCGGCTGCTGGACTTCAACATCGGCCGCTTCCTGGAGATGGCTAAAGCGGGAGGCTACTACGACAACACCATCTTCGTGCTGTACGGCGACCACAACACCCGCATATCCCAGCTGCCCCACATGCCGCCTGCGTTTGAGCAGCTGGGGCTGGAGAGCAACCATGTGCCGATGATGATTTTCGCGCCAGGGCTATTGGCGCCGCGTGAGTTCGATGAAGCAGTCGGCCTGGCCGACCTGCTGCCAACCGTCGCAGGATTACTGGGCATCGAATACACCACGCGCACCATGGGCAGGGACTTGCAGCTGCCAGCACCGGAGGGGGAGCGGGTAGTACCGGTGGTACTCCGAGAGGGGACATTCCCGCTGATCGGCGCGGTGACGAAGGACTTTCTGGTACAGATGAACCACGACGGCACCGACCCGTCCATGCATGATCTGGCCTCGCTGCAACCGCTGGAGAACGTGGCCGACCAACATCCGCAGGAGTATCAGCGGTTGCTGGAGCTGGCGCGGGGCCTCTACGAAACCTCGCGTTTCATGCTTTACGATAACGTGCGGGAATGAAGGGCTGGGCAGTGCGGAGCAACAACACTCCCATGGCCCAGGCACCCAGGCCGGGATCTATCAGGTAATCCCAGTAGTTGCCGGATTGTTTCAGCTGGAAGGTGAACGCCAGCGTAGCAGTACTGAGCAGCAAGACGCCGAGCAGGTTGCGCCGCCACAGCAGCACCAGTGTCAGTACGCCGATGACGACCAGCATGGAGCGGGGCGAATAGCCGAGTCGATAGGGGTCAAAATAAGTAAGCCCGAGCGTGGCTGGGTACAGGAACAGCGCCAGCGCTGTAAAGACGCACAATAATTCGGTTTGTTGCCGCATGCTGGGTGCTGCCAGCAGGCGCAGGCGTACCAGCGTCGCGATGCTCAACACCAGCAGGGTGGTGATGGCGAGGTCGTCGATAATGCTGCGCAGGTAGATCGACAGCCCGATACCGTCGATAGGCAGCAGCGCCAGAGCGATCAATCCCGCCAGCAGCCCTAATTGCCAAGGGCGCGAAAGACGTTGCGAGGGCAACACCAGAAACAGCAGAGTGACGAAAGTGAGTATCGGTTGCCAGAGCGAAAGCCAGGGCATTGCCAGCGTTCCTGCCTCTGTCAATGTCGTGACTCCAGCCAGTCTTCCGTGAAGCTCACGTGTTTGATGAAGCTGTTGTTCCACGAATACACCAGATGGAAAATCCCTTCCCGCGTATGTACCAGATAGGGATACTCATACTCGAACTCACAGCCGCTCTTGCGACACATCCGCTCATCGACCTGCGTCATGAAGCTGTCCAGAAGCCCATTCCGTTCCCGGCCGCTGGAGGCGATGAACTGTTCGCGCAGCTCGGGCGCGAAACGATTCTCCGGCATGGGTGCGCCCTGCGGGTCGGGAGACTCGTCCAGATCGATCAGCAGGTCCCATTTCTCCATCTTCAGGTCGGTCTCGTAAAGGCTGAGTCGGAAACGCCCCTCGCGCAGATTGTTCAGTGCCACTAGCAATGTGTTGCGATGTGTCAGCGCAGCTGCCAGCGAGGAGTTGGGGTTGAAAGGCTGCAAGGGCACCGGCGTGCTCCAGGTGCGGCCGGCGTCCTCGGTAGTGCTGGCCAGGACGCGGTGATGCTGGTTACCGGCGTAGCGCATCATCGCCACAGCGCTGCTCGGGCCGGTCGGCACCACGGAAGGTTGCAGCGAATGGTTGCCACGACTAATGCGGATTTTGTCGATGACTTCACCGTTGGGAGACAGGTAGAGGTACTCGGCAAACTTGCCGATGAACTCATGATAAACGGGGAGCCCGATGGAGCCATCTTCATGGAACACCGGGGCACTGCGTACCAGTGTGCTGATGTTGAAGAAAGGCGACGTGATCAGCGGGCGCGGTGTGGACCAGCTTTCGCCCATGTCCTCGGACACCATCGCGTTGATGGAGCTGCCCCCCCAGCCACCGACTGACACGGCGACGTAAAACAACCAGAGGCGCTGATCCGGCGCCAGTGCAATCACCGGATTGCCCAGCTTGCGGATATAGCGGTTGACGCCCTGCTGCGTTGATTCCCGCGTCGCCAGCACCTCTTCTTTATCCCACTTCTCGCTGGCAGTGTCGAAACGGGCGCTGCGGATTTGCACGTCGCGCGCGCCCTCTCGTGATCCAGCAAACCAGACGCTGATCAACGTGTTTTCCGAGAGCTGGGTCAGCGCGGCGGAGTGCACGTAATCGTCTGTGTCCGACGAGGCGAAACTGTTGACGAAAGGCGAGCTGGGCGAGAGTTCGAGAGTGTTGGGGACGCTGTCCTGCGTGACGAACGGCGCGGGCGTCACGGCCGGGTGGGTGACCCAGGCGGAGACAAAAACTGCGGCTACTGCGGACGTTAGCAGCAGACTTCTGACCATGGCATGACGGCGCAGAGACACTGGTTATTCACCTGTTTTTCTTGTTTTTTGTGACCCTGTTCTCATTTCTTCCGGAACAGCTGCAGACCGAGAATAGCTGAGGCAATTCGCTGCGTCTAGCTCCGTCGCTGTTTCGATTCTAATGCCTTTATATTACCCGGGTAATATTGACGCAATAATATTATCCGGGTAAATTGCAAGCCTCTTACCACTGCACAGGCTAAACATGATGAACTGGCACACCCGAACCCCCACCATCGCCTTCCAGGGCTACACCCGAATCGCGGCGGGCGATCTGCGCGACGTCGCACTGGCATGCAGGCACTATCTGGACACGACGGCAGACGCCACGCTGTTGCTGCTGAATGCCGTGAGCAGCGAGCAGATCGAAGTGGACTTTCGCGGTTCACCCACGGACGTTGCAGACCGATTGCAGGAGGCGGTTATTGCACCTGAGGAAGTCATGGAAGACGAGCAGGCCGCCCCGACTGGTCCCGGCCGTCCACGTCTGGGTGTGGTGGCCCGTGAAGTCACGCTGTTACCGAGGCATTGGGAGTGGCTGAAAACCCAGCCTGGGGGGGCGTCGGTGGCGTTGCGCAAGTTGGTGGAAAGTGCCCGCCGGGAGAGTGCCGAGAAGGATCGACAGCGCGCGGCGCAGAACGCCGCTTATCGATTCATCTCAATAGTGGCGAGTTCACTACCCGGCTTCGAAGAAGCATCCCGAGCGCTGTTCGCCTCCGACGCTGCAGGTTTCCAGTGCGAGACTGAGGCGTGGCCTGTTGATGTGCGCAGTCATGCTCGGGGGTTGGTTTCTCAGTGGTTAGAGCTGCGTGATGGTGCGAGTGGCGGTGACACGCCGTGAACCCATCCATGCCCCCTTCGAGGATAAAGGGGCTAGCTTTCGCCATCCATGGCTCAAGACGGTCACCGCCACTCGCACCACCACACTGCTCCCGCAGGCTGTGCCAGCTCAACGGTCACCACTGCCCGCCCCGGCATCCCACTCCCGCAGCCTTGTGCCGGTTCAAGCATAGGGGGAGCCCACGCCAGCATCGCCATCCGGTAGCACTGTCTCAGTTCAAGCATAAGCACAGAGGCTCGCCACAGGACATCGGGCACAGTGGTGAGTGATGAATCGCCCCATCAGCTCTGAAGCAGCAACAGACTGCAGGTCAGCGTATTGATGAGACATATCCACCCGCTGTTACGGTGTTGCACGGCCCAGCAGGAGTGGGGTGTCGGTGTGGGCAGGCGCGACCGTCTTGAGCCATGGATGGCGAAAGCGAGCCCCCATGGAT
>JAZKJF010000003.1:0-66309 GCA_040384465.1 Pseudomonadota bacterium
TGCCGCCATGGATGGCGGCACCCGAGCCCTACATGGACGTATTCACGGGCGTGTCACCACTGCCCACCCCGACACCCTGCTCTACCACTGACTATTGCGCCCAAAATGCACAGGCACTGTGCACAAATTTCAGATTCGCCGCATTACTGCGCAGGCCTATTTGTTACGACAGTGAGCTGATTTCCCCCAACCCATTGTATTTGCTGAATTATAAAAACTGGCCCGATTATTGAACGGTCTATTGCGTACAACTCTCCAGTGACATTTTCAAATCGGGCAACGATGCCTGCATTCCTCAATAGGATGCAGGCTTTTTTTTTGACTTAAATTTTACCTGTCTTGGTTCTACTAAGGAGCACGCTGAATGAGCACCCACCGCCCCACCCGCATGATCAAATCCCGTTCCATGACCACCCCGCTGCTGGGCGTTGCTGCACTCGCGTGTGCCTTCAGCCTGCCAGCCTTCGCCCAGACCCCTGCACCCGCAGCGGCACCGGCGCCGACCGGGGGGTTTGCCAACAGCGTCGCCAGCATGGTCACCGGGGGTACTACCCGCGTCGCCATGCGCTACCGCTTTGAAGATGTGGACCAGGACAATGCGCTGAAAAACGCCACCGCTTCGACGTTGCGCACCCGGGTGACATTCCAGAGCGCGACGGTCAACAAGTTCAGCGCGGCATTGGAGGCAGACAACATCATGACCATCGGCGCGGATGAGTACGACTCCTTCGCACTGGACAAATACCGGGGCCGCTACTCCGTGATCGCCGACCCTGTCGGTACCGAGTTCAATGTGGCCAACGTGAAGTATGGCATCGCCGAGGGCCGCAGCCTGACCGTTGGCCGTCAGCGTATCAACCATGCCGCGCAGCGCTTCATCGGCAGTGTGGGCTTTCGCCAGAACGAACAAACCATGGACTCACTGAGCTACAACCACGTCGCAGGCAAGTTCACGCTGGACTACAGCTACCTGTGGAACGTCAATCGCGTGTTCAAAGGTTCGACTCCGAGCGCTCAGGTCACTGACTTCGACAGCAATTCCCATGCCCTGCTCGCCAGCACCAAAGAGAGCTGGGGCACACTGAGCGGCTTCGTCTACGCACTGGATTTCGACAACGGACTCACGGCCTCTTCCCTGAGCTACGGCGTGTCCTACACCGGCGCGATCAAAGCGCTGACGCTGAATGCCACGGTCGCGAAGCAATCCGACTACGCCGACAACCCCATTTCCTATGACGCCGACTACCTGTTGCTGGAAGGCAGCACCAAGGTCGGGCAACTGACACTGCTGGCGGGCTATGAACTGCTGGGCAGCGATTCCGGCAAGGCCGGGTTCTCCACGCCACTGGCGACGCTGCACCGCTACCAAGGCTTCGCCGACATGTTCCTGAACACCCCGGCCAACGGCATCGAAGATACTTACCTGACAGTCAGCGCCCCGGCGGGCAAGTTCGCGCTCTCCGCGAGTTACCATGTCTATGAAGCCGATCGTGGTGGCCTGGATTACGGCAGCGAGTGGAACATGATCGCCGGGTATACAGTCAGCCCGCGCGTTAACTTCGAAGCCAAGTATGCGACATACGACAGTGACCGTTTTGCGGTGGACACCGACAAGCTGTGGCTGAGCATGAATCTGGCATTCTAATTGCTCTGCCTGTTGAGGAACGCCGTTGCAACACTGATAAACAGGAACACACCGCTTGAAACCTGCTCCACAGAACGCTCCCATCCGGGTCATGCTGGTCGACGATCACGCCAGCCGCGCCCAGCTTGTTGAGGAACACCTCAAAGCCGCTGGCTTTGAGGTACTCTCGATCATCTCCTCCGCCACGGGCCTGCTTTACCAGATCGAACAACACCGCCCGGACGTGGTGCTGATCGATCTGGAATCGCCGGACCGCGACGTGCTGGAGAGCCTCGCCATCGTCAATCGCCACAGCCCTACCGCCATGGTGATGTTCGCCCAGCAAGATGACCCCGACTATATCCGTCAAGCGGTCGAGGCCGGAATCAGTACCTATCTGATGGAAGGCATCAATCCCGCCAAGGTCAAACCGGTGATCGACGTCGCCATGGCCCAGTTCCGCTCGTTTCAGGGACTGCGCGATGAACTGAACAGTGCGCGGACCCAGTTGGAGGACCGCACGCTCATCGAAAAGGCCAAAGGCCTGCTGATGCTGCAAAAGCGCATCACTGAAAGCGAGGCGCATCAATTACTGACCCGCCTTGCCATGAATAACAACCAGCGCTTGCGCGACATCGCGCAAACCGTTATCGCCACCCTCTCTACTCTCGAAATCAGGAAATAGCTCATGTCTGCCCCAACGCGACTGCCTTTAGCTGAAATTACTCAACTGACTCTCGGTTACATGCGTCTGAGCGATGCAGCCCCTTTGATTCTGGCAAAGGAGGCAGGCTTGTATGAGCACTACGGGCTGGACGTCACGTTGCATCGGGAAGTGTCCTGGGCGAACCTGCGCGACAAACTGGTCGTGGGAGAGCTGGATGCCGCACAACTGCTGGCGCCTCTGCCGATGACGACGACATTCGGTGCGGGTGGCATCCGGGAAAATCTGGTCACCGGGCTGTCGCTGGGCCTGAATGGCAACGCCATCACTCTCTCCAACAGTCTGTGGGACAGTCTCGACCTGCAATTCCCCGGGCGTGTGCCTGATGCCCTGCAGGTAGTCCAGCGACTGCAACAGCAGATCCGCGAACGCGGCCGCCTCACCTTCGCCACTGTACACGCCTTCTCCATGCACACCTTCCTCTTGCGCCAATGGTTCCAGGCCGGACAAATTGATCCGGACAGCGACATCCGACTGCTGGTCCTCCCTCCCGAGCAGATGTGTGACAGTCTCGCACGCGGCATCATCGACGGCTTCTGCGTCGGAGAACCGTGGAGCACTGTCGCCGTCGAGCAAGGCATCGGCACCGTCGCGGCCAGCGGCTACCAGATCTGGAACAATGCCCCGGAGAAGGTGCTCGGAGTCACCGAACATTGGCATGAGAACTATCCGACCACGCACCTGCGCCTGCGCCTCGCGATCATGGAAGCCTGCCGCCTGCTGACCCAACCGGAACAGCGCGTGCGCGTCGCCGAACTGATGAGCCAGAAACAGTATCTGAACCTGCCGGTGAAACTGCTTCTGCCTTCACTGACCGGCGATTATCGCTTCAGCAAGAATGAACTCACCGTGCATGTCCCCGAGTTCCATCTGTTCTGGCAACACATGGCGGGCTTCCCGTGGCGCTCGCACGCGGCGTGGATCGTGCAGCAAAGCAGCGCGCTGCTCGGTAAGCCCATCAGTATCAGTGACTCGCGAGCACTGGTGCAGCAATCCTATCGCCCCAACCTCTATCGCGATGCGGCGCGCCATCTCGGCGAACCCTCTCCCAGTCAGGATTACAAAGAAGAGAACCGGCACGGCAGCCCCTGGGAATTCGAACCGGGCATCATGCTGGGGCCAGACATCATGATCGGCAATCCGCAGTACTCCGGACGTGCCGAAGCAGTGGGGGGTGTGACTGGCGCTGTGAGTGGAAGCCTTTCTGCAGGGGTGTCAGGTGGCACCGGCGCTGGCTCGAACGCATTGCAACGATTCCGGGCAATTGAGTGAGGAACGGCGCTTTTTTGGTGCAATGAAAAGTCGGCGCTGTTCGAAAACCTGCACAAAAGAGCGTTCTAATACTGAAAAATCCGTTTGAAATAAGTGCAAACACCTTCTGCAAGAAAACTGGCACAAGCTGTGCAAGAGTCTAATCGTGAACCCGAGATTATCTCCCCCGGGAACACACGCGGATCAGGACCTCCCCCCGATTAAGATCCGCAGGGTAATGTGGCCCACGATGTTGCTGAGCAGCTCGTGGGCCTTTTTTTTGCAGAATTTTTTGTCGTCAATCGATGTAACCAGGAGCACAACATGTCAGTAAAGCCAATCGTCAGCGCTGTCTCTAGACCTTGTACTAATGTCTCTACCCACACCATCAGTCACAGTGTCGCCGCCAGCAGACGCGGCGCTTTCCGCAGACTGGGCATGAGTGTGGCGTGCTCCACTCTCCTCTTCGCTGCTGGTGTCAGCGCACAAGTGGGTCCTGCAGAAAAGGATGAGCTGAATTTCGGCTTCATCAAACTGACAGACATGGCCCCTCTGGCAATTGCCTATGAGCAGGGCTACTTCGAAGACGAGGGTCTCTACGTCACTCTGCAGGCACAGGCGAACTGGAAAGTGTTGCTGGACGGCGTGATTGCCGGGCAACTCGACGGTGCACACATGCTGGCCGGACAGCCTATCGCCGCCACCATCGGCTACGGCACCGAAGCGCACATCGTCACGCCGCTGAGCATGGACTTGAATGGCAACGGTATCACGGTTTCCAACGCAGTGTGGGAAGCGATGTTGCCACACGTGCCGATGGAGAACGGCAAGCCAGTACATCCGATCAAGGCCGATTCCTTGAAGCCGGTAGTCGATGATTATCTTTCCCGTGGCGTGCCTTTCAACATGGGCATGGTGTTCCCGGTGTCAACACACAACTACGAGCTGCGCTACTGGCTCGCCGCTGGCGGCATCCACCCCGGCTTCTACGACCCGGCCGCTGGCGACAGTTCTGGAACGCTGGAGGCAGAAGTCTCCCTGTCAGTCACTCCACCACCGCAAATGCCTGCCACTCTGGAAGCCGGTACGATTCTCGGCTACAGCGTGGGTGAACCCTGGAACCAGCAGGCGATTGTCAAAGGCATTGGCGTGCCAGTAATCACCGACTACGAAATCTGGAAGAACAACCCGGAGAAAGTGTTCGGCATGACCCAGGCCTTTACCGAACAGTACCCGAACACCTCCGTGCGCATCGTCAAGGCGATGTTGCGTGCCGGCAAGTGGCTGGATGAAAACAACAACGCCAACCGCATGGAGGCAACACAGATTCTGTCGCGTCCTGACTACGTTGGTGCGGATGTGAACGTGATCGCCAACTCCATGACCGGCACCTTCGAATACGAGAAGGGCGACATTCGCGATGTGCCGGACTTCAACGTGTTCTTCCGCTACAACGCCACGTATCCCTACTACTCGGACGCGGTGTGGTACCTGACGCAGATGCGTCGCTGGGGCCAGATTGCCGAGCCGAAGTCCGATGACTGGTACCTGGAACAGGCCAAGAAAGTCTACCGTCCCGACATTTATCAGACTGCCGCCAAGGAGCTGATTGCCGAGGGCACGATGACTGCCGCTGACTTCCCTGACTTCGCCACCGAGACCGGTTTCCGCCCTGCGACTTCAGACTTCATCGACGGCGTTTCCTACGACGGCACGCAGCCCAACGCGTACCTGCAATCCCTGACCATTGGCCTGAAGGACTGAACTGTAGGAGCCTGCCCTGCAGGCGACAGAAAGAGGCACTGAAATTGAACCACGAGGAAGAACCCATGAACACATTAGTCACCAAACCAAAAGAGGAACTGGGCGCACTGGCCTGGAAGTTCGCACTCAGCCTGGTGCCAAAAGTTCCTTCGATTACCCGACTGATGCGCTCCCTGAGCATCTCCGCTGTTGGCATCGCATTGTTCCTGATGCTGTGGCAAGGCACCGCCAGCAACATCAACACCTCACTCGGGCAGTTCCCCGGCCCGGTGCAGGTGTGGGCACAGATGCAGAACCTCGTGGATGAATATCAACGCGAACAGGAGCGCCGCACGGAGTTCTACACGCGCCAGGAGACCCGTAATGCGGAACTCCTGGCCGAGGACCCCAATGCGGAGATCCGGGTGCGCCCCTACACCGGGCGCCCCACGTTCCTCGATCAAATCCAGACCAGCTTGATCACCGTAGCCTTCGGTTTCGTCATCGCCATGCTCGTCGCGATTCCGCTCGGCATCGTCTGCGGGCTGAGTGAGCTGATCTACAGCGCGGTGAACCCCATCATTCAACTGTTCAAGCCGGTGTCGCCACTGGCCTGGCTCCCGCTGGTGACGATGGTGGTGAGCGCGCTGTATGTCTCCGAGAACCCGATGTTCGAGAAATCCTTCATCACCTCTGCTATCACCGTCGCGCTGTGCTGTCTGTGGCCCACGGTGATCAACACCACGGTCGGGGTCGCAAGTGTGGACAAGGACCTCATCAACGTCAGCCGCGTGATCTGCCTGCCGACGCACATGCACATTCGCAAGATCGTGCTGCCGTCGGCGATTCCGCTGATTTTTACCGGCATGCGCCTGTCACTGGCCACGGGCTGGATGGTGCTGATCGCGGCAGAGATGCTGGCGCAGAACCCCGGGCTCGGCAAATTCATCTGGGATGAATTCCAGAATGGCAGTTCCGACTCTCTGGGCCGCATCATGGTGGCGGTGATCGTGATCGGCCTGATCGGCTTCGCGCTCGACCGGCTGATGCTGGCGCTGCAGAGGCGCGTGAGCTGGGACAAGAACAGCGTGCTGCGGTAAGCGGCATTGATGGTCGCCTGCCCCGCAGGCGAACCAAAGAGTCACACAGGACACAGTTGGAGAGAAAGTAAATGCAAAGTTATCTGGAAATCAGCAAAGTCGGCATCGAATTCAACACCGAGAGCGGCAACTTCCGCGCGCTGCAGAACGTCAATCTGAAAGTGGACAAGGGTGAGTTTATCTCCTTGATCGGCCACTCCGGCTGCGGCAAATCCACCGTACTCAATATTCTGGCCGGCCTCTACCAAGCCACCGAAGGCGGCGTAATTCTTGAAGGCAGGGAAGTCAACTCACCGAGCCCCGACCGAGCTGTGGTGTTTCAGAATCACGCACTGCTGCCGTGGCTGACGGTGTACGAGAACGTCGAGCTGGGCGTGAAGCAGGTCTTCAAGGGCAAAAAATCCAGAGCTGAGATGGCGGACTGGATCAATCACAATCTGGAACTGGTCCACATCACCCACGCCAAACACAAACGCCCGCACGAAATTTCCGGCGGCATGAAACAACGTGTTGGCATCGCCCGTGGCCTGTCCATGCAACCCAAGGTCTTGCTGATGGACGAGCCCTTCGGGGCGCTGGATGCCCTGACTCGTGCGCATCTGCAGGACTCATTGATGGAAATTCACGCGGAACTCGGCACCACCGTGGTGATGATTACGCACGACGTCGACGAGGCTGTCTTGCTGTCAGACCGCATCGTGATGATGAGCAACGGCCCGTCCGCAACGATTGGCGAGATACTGCCCGTCACACTGCCGCGCCCGCGTAATCGCCTCGCTTTGGCGGACGACCCCGACTTCGTGCACGCCCGCCAGCAGGTGCTGAAATTTCTCTACGACAAACACAAGTTTCCCGGAGCGAAAGCAGCATGACAGCCAGAAGAATTGTCGTTGTCGGCAACGGCATGGTCGGCCACTACTACGTGGAACAACTGGCCAAACAGAATGCCGGGCATGACATCACCGTTATCGGCGCTGAACCGCGCCCCGCCTACGACAGGGTGCATCTGTCCGAAGTCTTCAGCGGCAAGAATCCGGAAGACCTGGCACTGACTACGCGTGAGCATTACAAAGACCTCGGCGTCCACGCCCATTTCGGCGACGCCGTGGCCCGCATTGATCGCAAGAACAAGGAAGTGATCACCGATCTCGGTCGCCGTTTCGCCTATGACAAGCTCGTGCTCGCCACAGGCTCCTATCCTTTCGTGCCGCCGGTGCCCGGCGCCGATCAACCCGGCTGCCTGACCTACCGCACCATCGACGATCTCGGCGCCATTCGCGCCAATGCCAAGCACGGCAAGATCGGCGTAGTGGTGGGTGGTGGACTGCTCGGTCTGGAGTGTGCGAACGCGCTGAAGAATCTCGGCCTCGAAACCCATGTGGTGGAATTCGCACCCGGCCTGATGGGCGTGCAGCTCGACAACGGCGGCAGCGTGATGCTGCGGCAAATGATCGAAGAGCTGGGTGTGCAGGTGCACACCAGCAAGGCGACACAGAAGATTGTCCCCGGCAACGAACGCCGTCTGCGTATGGAATTCGCGGATGGCAGCGCGCTGGAGACCGACATGATCGTGTTCTCCGCCGGCATCCGCCCCTATGATCAACTCGCGAAAGCCGCCGATATCACCGTGGGTGACCGTGGTGGCATTGTCATCGATTACCACTGTCGCACCAGCGACTCCGACATCTTCGCCATCGGTGAATGCGCGCTGTTCGGCGGCCGCATCTACGGACTCGTGGCTCCCGGCTACCGCATGGCCGACGCCGCGCTGAGCCAGCTCACCGACACGCCTGTGCCTTTCCAGGGCGCAGACATGAGCACCAAACTGAAACTGCTGGGCATCGACGTCGGCTCCATCGGCGACTCTCACGGCAAGGCCTTGCATAACGGTCAACCTCCGGCCAGCTTCCTCTATTCGAATGACCGCGAGCGTGTCTACAAGAAGATTGTCGTGAGCGCGGATGGCAAGAAACTGCTGGGCGCCGTGCTGGTCGGTGATTGCAGCGATTACGACACCCTGCTGCAGTTCTTCCTCAACGACATGGAGCTGCCAGCGAATCCCGAAGGCATCATTCTGCCTGCAGACAAAGGGGCCTCGCCTCTGCTCGCAGGTATGTCGCTGCCGATGACGGCCACCATCTGTTCCTGTCTGAATGTGACCAAAGGCGCCATCGTCGCTGCCATCGACGGCGGCTGCTGTTCAGTCGCCGATGTGAAGAACACGACCAAGGCCAGCACCGGCTGCGGCGGTTGTGCAGCACTGCTTAAATCCACCGTCAACGAGGAACTCGCGGCGCGTGGTGCGGAGATCAACAACTACGTCTGCGAGCATTTCGCTTACTCGCGTCAGGAGTTGTTCCATCTCATCAAAGTCGGTTCACTCAAGACCTTCGATGACACGCTGCACAAGCACGGCAAAGGGCGTGGCTGCGATGTCTGCAAGCCTGCCGTCGCGTCGATACTCGCCTCGCTCTTCAACGACTACGTACTGAAGAAAGAACACGCGAGCTTGCAGGACACCAATGACACCTTCCTCGCCAACATGCAGAAGGACGGCACCTACTCTATCGTGCCGCGCATCGCGGGCGGCGAAATTACCGCCGAGAAACTCATCGTCATTGGCGAAGTGGCACGCAAGTACAAACTGTACACCAAGATCACCGGGGGTCAACGCATCGACCTGTTCGGCGCGCGCATCAATCAGTTGCCGGAAATCTGGAGCGAACTGGTGGCGGCAGGATTCGAGACCGGGCACGCCTACGGCAAGGCGCTGCGCACCGTGAAATCCTGCGTCGGCAGCACCTGGTGCCGCTACGGCGTGCAGGACAGCGTGAGCATGGCGATCCTGATCGAGAACCGCTACAAGGGCGTGCGTTCACCGCACAAGTTGAAGTCCGCTGTGTCCGGCTGTACCCGTGAGTGTGCCGAGGCGCAATCGAAAGACTTCGGCGTCATCGCCACCGAGAACGGCTGGAACTTGTACGTGTGCGGCAACGGCGGCATGAAGCCGCGCCACGCCGACCTCTTTGCCACCGACCTCGACGACGCGACGCTGATCAAATACATCGATCGCTTTTTGATGTTCTACATCCGCACGGCCGACAGGTTGCAGCGCACGTCCGTATGGATGAACGGTCTCGAAGGCGGACTCGATTATCTGCGCGAAGTAATCATCGACGACAAGCTCGGCATCGCAGCAGAACTGGAAGCTCAGATGGCGCTGCTGCTCGACACCTATCAGTGCGAGTGGAAGACCACCATCGAAGATCCGGAGAAGCTCAAGCGCTTCCGCCAGTTCGTCAACAGCAATGAGGAAGACACCCATGTGGTGTTTGTACAGGAACGCGGCCAGCCGCGTCCGGCGAAAGACAATGAGCGTGCCGCGCTCATGTAAACCTGTAGGAGCCTGCCCTGCAGGCGATTCTTGCAAAATATCGCCTGCAGGGCAGGCTCCTACAGGGTATGTCCACACAGATCAGACTCATACAGAATTCAGTAGTAGCAAGAGGAAGCACCATGGGCACCGCAATACATAAACAATTCAATCACGAACCAATCGCCGTTTTCAGCAAATCCAATCTGCTGGAAAATTCCGGAGTCTGCGCACTGATCAATGGGGTGCAGGTCGCCGTGTTCTATCTGCCGACAGAAACTCCGGCGATTTACGCCATCGATAACTACGACCCCATCGGCCGGGCGAATGTGCTCTCCCGTGGTATAGTCGGCGACATCAATGGCGAGCTGGTAGTGGCCTCGCCGCTCTACAAGCAGCATTTCAGTCTGCAAAACGGGCGCTGTCTCGAAGACGACAGCGTGCAGGTATCAGTCTACCAGGCACGTCTGGAAGGCGATGCGGTCATCGTGATGTTGCAGAAGGTGCAGAACTCATAGGGTTTGATCAGGACATTCGATGTTTGCAGAAGATTCTCTTGATGCTCGCAACAGACAGACCACCTGCCCCTATTGCGGCGTCGGGTGCGGTGTACAGGCCCAGACAGCGTACGGAGTGATCGAATCGGTGCAGGGCACGACCACGCACCCGGCCAACTTCGGCAGGCTCTGTGTCAAAGGCTCTGCTCTGCATGAAACAATGGGGGAGCAAGGGCGCCTGTTGCACCCTCGTATCGCTGGAGTGCGCACCGACTGGAACAGCGCACTCGATCACGTTGCCGCCAGCCTCAAGAAAATCATCCGTAAACATGGCCCCGATGCCGTGGCGTTCTACCTCTCCGGTCAATTGCTCACAGAAGACTATTACGTTGCCAACAAGCTCATGAAAGGCTTCATCGGCAGCGCTAATGTCGATACCAATTCACGTTTATGCATGGCGTCCGCCGTGGCCGGCTACAAGCGCGCCTTCGGTGCTGACGCGGTGCCCTGCAACTACGAAGACCTGGAGTGCTGCGACCTGCTGGTGATGGTCGGCTCCAACGCCGCGTGGACCCATCCCGTGCTCTATCAACGCATTGTCGCCGCGAAAGCCGCGCGCCCTGGCATGCGCGTCGTGGTCATCGACCCGCGCCGCACAGCGACCTGCGATGTTGCAGATCTGCACCTCGCACTACGTCCCGGCGCCGACGCTTTCGTGTTCGCGGGCCTGCTGCAGTATCTGGCACAACGCCGAGCGCTGGACCGCGATTACATTGAAAACTACACGGAAGATTTCGACGCGGCACTCGCAGCCTGTGAAGATTTCGATATCGAGACCACCGCCGAAAGCAGCGGCCTCGACAGCGGCGCGCTGGAACAGTTTTACCAATGGTTCGCCCGTACCGAGAAGACCGTCACCTTCTACTCGCAAGGCATCAACCAATCCGCCACCGGCACCGACAAGTGCAACGCCATTATCAATTGTCATCTGGCCACGGGGCGCCTCGGCAAAGCGGGTATGGGGCCTTTCTCTATCACGGGTCAACCCAATGCCATGGGCGGCCGGGAGGTCGGCGGGCTTGCCAATCAGCTCGCCGCGCATATGGATTTCACACCGGCTAATGTGGAGCGCGTGGGCCGCTTCTGGAACGCGGAAAAGATGGCGACGCAGCCAGGGCTCAAAGCCGTCGATCTGTTTGATGCCATCGAGAGCGGCAAGGTCAAAGCGGTGTGGATCATGGCCACCAATCCGGTGGTGAGTCTGCCGGAATCCGAACGTGTGCGTGCCGCGCTGCTCAAG
This sequence comes from Pseudomonadota bacterium, assembly GCA_040384465.1. Lineage (GTDB taxonomy): Bacteria > Pseudomonadota > Gammaproteobacteria > Pseudomonadales > Pseudohongiellaceae > UBA5078. The sequence continues at coordinate 11,613 of JAZKJF010000003.1, forward strand.
TGCGAACTGGTGATCGTCTCGGACTGCATCGAGAATACCGACACCACGGCCTGCGCCGACGTGTTGCTGCCCGCCACCGGCTGGGGCGAGAAGGATGGCACCGTCACCAACTCCGAGCGCAGAATCTCCCGGCAACGCGCTCTGCTCGCCCCCGCTGGCGAAGCGCGACACGATTGGTGGATTATCAGTGAAATAGCCAAGCGGCTCGGTTTTACGGATGCATTCCGCTATGCCTCACCCGCCGACATCTTCAGAGAACACGCGGCACTTTCCGCATTCGAGAACGAAGGCACGCGTGACTTTGACATCAGTGCGCTAGCTGACCTCGATCAGCCCGCCTACGACGCGCTGGCGCCGGTGCAATGGCCCGTGAACGCAGCCAACCCGAACGGAACCGCACGCCTGTTCAGCAATGGCAAATTCTTCACGCCCTCGGGACGCGCCCGCTTCGTCACACTGACACCCGCGCTGCCGCAACACGAGCCAACCTTCCAGACGCCCTTCCTGCTCAACACCGGCCGCCTGCGCGACCAGTGGCATACCATGACTCGCACCGGCCGCGCGCCGCGTCTGCTCGCCCACACTGGCGCGCCCTTTGTCGCGATGAACCCGCGCGACGCGATGAGCAAGGGCATCCGTGAGGGCGACCTGGTGCGGCTGCACAACATCGACAGTCAGGGTGACAGACAAGAGTTAGTGCTACAGGCCAGCATCGACAGCGGCATGCGCGATGGCGATGTCTTTGTGCCGATCCACTGGAACGACCAGTTCGCAGCGAACAGTCGCGTCAGTCGGCTGATCGCACCGCGCACTGATCCGATCTCGGGACAACCGGAAAGCAAGTACTCCCCTGTTGGGCTGCAGGGCGTCAAAGTACAGCGCTGGGTCGCCGTTATCAGCCGTGAACCGGTGCCTGTCGGTCCGTTCGATTTCTGGGTGAAGACACCGGTGACCGATGGTTGGTACACCTTGCTGGCCGACACTGCGATCCCGACCAAGCAGACAGAACAAGCCTGGCAGGAATGGTTGCAGGGGTTGCAGCAGAAACCGCAGCAAGAACTGGAAAAGATCGAGCTGTCGAACACTGTGTCGGGAGATTATCGTGCGTTGCTCTGCCATGACCTGCACATCGAGATCGCGCTGTTCGCCGGACGCGAACGCAGCATGCTCCCAGACTCACAGTGGTTACAGTCGCTGTTCAATCACAAGATCGACTCGCAGTCCTGGCGTCTGCTTGCCAGACAGGAGATCTCAGCTGTCGCTACCAATCGCGTCATCTGCAGCTGCTTCCGCGTAACGGAGCAACAGATAATCGGTGCTATCGACAAAGGCGCCCGCAGCGCAGAGGATTTGGGTCGAGTACTGCGCTGCGGGACGAATTGCGGGTCGTGTATTCCAGAGTTGAAACAGTTGGTGGCGCGTCAGTCTGGGGCGATCTGAATCACTTTCAACAACAAGCCCATGCGCTGAAAATGCTCAGCCTGCTCACAAACGATTATCCACCGCCAGCCTGAAACTGCCTTGATGCTCATCGTTCACGCGATAGGCATATTCGCCAGCGGATAGCCCGTAAACAGGCAGAGGAATGGTTCTTGAGAAAGGCACCATCACCGCCGCACAATCGACGAGTTCTGGATGCAGCAGCCACATACTATTCTTGAGATAAACGGCCACGTTGAAGCTATTGCCTTCGAGCAGCTGACTGATCTGCCCAACTTCCGGGCAACCACTCGTGAAAATTCCAGAGACCTTCAGGAATATCTGCACGGGAAACGAATCGGTCTTGATGAGTTCGACACGCTCGATGGCGTTGGTGATTCTAACGCTCTCTTGCGCGGTGACGAGGCGCCAGAGGTCACCTTGAACGAACTCGATTTTCACATCCTGAAAGAACCCTGGCTGTGCCGCGGAATCCACAGCGGGTACAAGCAACTGCTTCGCCTGGCTGGAGTAACTGGGATTGTCGGCGGCGACTACTGAGGTACTGACAAAAAGTAAAAGAGCAGTAGTGTTCCAGCGTAATGCAACGCGAAGCACTGCGATAAAACGTGCAATAAAATCTGACATGTCTTCCTCCTTGAAACGAATGACGGGATGATCCGAGTGCAGATATTCCCGTCATGATCCTACGCTGTCAATCCCTTTCTCTATACCTGCGCGGTCATTGCCGATAGGCCATCTCCGCCCGCGCACAATTCTGCGCCACATCCAGGTACCGGAGGATGCTCGGTGTACCTACCACATAGGGATGCGGATCACTCGGACCACGAGTCGCGAGCAGTGGAATCTTCTCGCGGCTGCCATCGAAGTGCAGGTGATTCGCGAGCAGAATATCGGCTCCAGCGGCCTGCACGATATTGCTGAAGCGCACAGAGGAATCAATGTAGAGCTGCACGTTGTCCGTCGGCGTACGATTGTTGATGGAGGTGCCTCCCCACAGAGCAGCGACGTGCTCCACACCGTTATCCTGCACGGTAATGATGGACGACATGGTTCCGTCGGTGTGGCCCGGCGTTGCGTAAAGCGTGATGGTCGTTTTTCCCATCGTGAAGCTCATGCCATCTTCCGCAACAATGTCGCGGCGCGGAATCGGATTGCGACGATCACGCGCCACCAGATCCCAATCATCGGCTCCCATGACAACGCTCGCACCGAACTCGTCCTGCAAATATTTCGCCCCGGCATGGTGATCGCCATGACCGTGGCTGATGATGACCAGTTTTATATCGGCTGGATTAAAACCCAGTTTGCGCAGGCCGCCAACAATCGACTCACCGGTCGCGTAGTCATACAGCGTGTCGAGCAGCATGATGCCTTCGTCAGTCACCACCGCCCAGGAGCTGTGCTCGTTGGTGCCGACAAAATACAGCTCGTCGAACACTTTCACAGGCTCTCTGTACCAGTCTGCCAGTGGCGGCACCGTGCGCGGTGCAGGCTCTTCGTCATCGTCCACATCTACGGCCGCTGGTGCAGGAGGAATGTAGTCGACTCTCGGGATTGCCGGACACACGCTGGCACTCAACCGCACATGATCCGTGCCCGCCGACAGGAGAGCTGCCTCACGGTAGATGGCGGCAATTTCCTCGATGGTGCGTTCAGCGGCAGACAGCGTGTCGAGCGGCGCGCAGATGCTCAGAGCCGCTATGAAAAGCGTTTTGATGCGGATCGACGTCATGGGGATCTCCTCGTTGTTGTTCTAGTTATGAGCAATTGCGCTGGAGTCTCGCACAGAGGCTTTGGAGTTGCCAACGCCTGCCGCCGTAGCCTGACCTTGGTTTGAGTTAAACTGCGTCATGGTCTACGCTTGAACACCAATACTGCATACTGGTGGACACGCTTTGGTAAACATCCTCTCTCCCCACACATTACGCCGCGCCGCCCTGCACCATCAAGGCCTGACGCGCCCCGCGCCCTTCGGCAAAGGTCGACAGGCCACCAAGAAAGCACTGGATCAGCTCGGCTACGTGCAGATCGACACGCTCTCGGTCGTGGAGCGCGCGCATCACCACACCTTGTGGACACGCATCCCCGACTATCAACCTGCGCATCTGGAACAGCTGATCGAAAAGCGTGAGGCCTTCGAGTACTGGTCACATGCAGCGGCGTTCCTGCCCATGAATTCCTATCGCTTCGCCCTGCCGCGGATGAACACAGTGAAGCGCGGCGAGTCGCGCTGGTTCGCGAGTGTGAGTGCGGACGCAGAGCAGCAGGTGCTGGAGCGTATCCGCATCGATGGCCCATTGCGGGCGCGAGACTTCGATTCGGCGAAGGAGCAACCGGGCAGCTGGTGGAACTGGAAACCGGCCAAGAAGGCATTGGAGAAGCTGTTCTTTCAAGGCGACCTGATGGTGAGCAGCCGGGATGGCATGCAGAAGGTCTACGATCTGCGCGAACGGGTGCTGCCAGCGACTGTCGACACGCGTGAGCCCTCTCTGCACGAGTATGCGGAGCACCTGCTCGACGCCTCACTCAAAGCACATGGCTTCACGACGCCAAAACAGATCACGCATCAGCGCCAGGGTGCGGATTTGCGCCGGGTAATCCCGGCATTGCTCAAGGAGCGGATCGCGCAGGGCACGCTAACACAATTCAAGATCGACGGACTGCCACCCGTGTTCGCAGCTCCTGATCTCCTCGAACGGCGCTACCCGTCTTTCACGCCCACCGTGCGACTGCTGTCACCATTCGACAATGCCGTCATCCACCGCGAGCGCGTTCTACAGCTCTTCGATTTCGATTACAAAATCGAGTGCTACACGCCGCAGGCGAAGCGCAGGTTCGGCTACTTCTGTCTGCCGCTGCTGTATCTGGACGGCGAAAGCGCCATGATCGTTGGCCGCGTCGACTGCAAGGCGAATCGTGTGAACCGGCACCTGGAGCTGGTGCATTTGCATCTAGAAACACCAATCGCCGACGAAGAACGTTTCCTCTTCGCGTTCGGCAAGGCCATGCGCGAGTTCGCGGCGTTCAACGCATGCGATGTTGTCCATGCCACCAAAGTCAGCGCTGCACGCAGCAGCACGACCGCATGGCTGGAACGCATTCGCCGTGTGCTGTAGCACCTGATGAGGAACGCCGCAGACTGAAGCACTAGCCTCAGTGCTTCGGTTCGACCACCTCGGGCGCAAATTTCGACAGAATGTAATCCTGCATCCCCCGCGCCAGCTCCTCCTCATCGAAGAACACCTGCCCGACATTTTGCCGACGGAAAACATCCACGGCATCGGCGCTGTGAGTACGGATCACAATCTCGATATCGGGATTGAGTGCACGGGCCGTCTCGACCATGCGCTGCACATGCATCGGATAAGGTGTCGCGATCACCAGCATCGCCGCATCGGCGATATGCGCCTGAATCAGCGAATCCGGATCGGTGGAATCACCGCTGACGCCGACCAATCCCTGCGCACGAATCAGCTGTACCTGCTCGCGATTCTGCTCCACCACCACGAAGGGAATATTGCGCTCGGCCAGCGTCTGCGTAATGCGCCGCCCGACGCGACCATAGCCCACCACCACGACCTGCCCCTGCAGATATTTGTGTTCCGTACTCTGCGGCAATACGGCCGTTGGATCGACACGGTTCTCCAGACGCCGCGCGAATCGGGAACGCTCCAGCGCCAGCTTCTTGAGCGGTTTGATCAAGGCAAACATGGCAGGGTTCAAGGCAATGGAGAGCAACGCCCCGGCCAGCACCAGGCTCATTCCCTCTTGCGGCAGCAAGCCGAGGCTCAGCCCCAATCCAGCCAGAATGAACGAGAACTCACCGATCTGCGCGAGACTCGCCGCGACAGTCAACGCGGTACTCAAGGGATAACGCAACGCCAGCACCAGCAGCGCTGCCGCCAGCGTCTTGCCCAGCACGATGATGCCGACTACCACCAACACATGCAGCGGCTCGTTCACCAGCACCAGAGGGTCGAACAGCATGCCGACCGACACGAAGAACAGCACGGAGAAGGCGTTACGCAGCGGCAATGACTCTTCGGCAGCGCGATGGCTGAGCTGTGATTCCCGCATCACCATCCCGGCGAAGAACGCCCCGAGCGCGAAGGACACGTGAAACAACACCGCTGCGCCATAAGCAATGCCGATGGCAGCAGCAATCACCGCCAGCGTGAATAATTCACCAGAGCCTGTGCGCGACACCTGCATCAACATCCACGGCAGTGCGCGGCGCCCCACCACCAACATCAATGTGATGAAGGCGACCACCAATAGCAGAGTGGAACCGAGGGAGTACCAGAGCGGCTCGTCCGCCAGTTCTGGTGCCGCCGTGCCACCCAGCAGACCGGCCAGCGGTGGCAGCATCACCAGCACCAGCACCGTGGCCAGGTCTTCCACCACCAGCCAGCCGACGGCAATGCGGCCGTTCATGGAATCGAGAATGCCCCGCGCCTCCAGCGCTTTGAGCAGCACCACCGTGCTGGCGCAGGACAATGACAGACCAAACACCAGCCCTTCGCCAAAACTCCAGCCCCAGTAGTGCGCGACGCCCATCCCCAGCCCTGTCGCCAGGCCCATCTGCACCACCGCGCCGGGCACAGCAATTTTCTTCACCGACAACAGATCAGCAAACGAAAAATGCAGTCCCACGCCAAACATCAGCAGAATCACACCAATCTCGGAAAGCTGCGCCGCCAGCTCGATATCAGCGACAAAACCAGGCGTGGCCGGGCCAATGACGATGCCGGCACAGAGGTAGCCCAGCAGCGCGGGCAGGCGAATTTTTTCGGCAATCAGGCCAAAAATCAGCGCGAGGCCAAAACCGACGGCGAGGGTGGAAATAAGCGGTAAATTGTGTTCCATCAAGCATCCTCTTGAATTCGTTGCAATTCGGATGATGATGGCTGGGCTTTGCGATGGTCAAGCGAAAATTTCAACCCATCGGATAAAGAATGTCCTTGGACACTTCGTTGATTCTGGCCAGCGTCTCCGCACTCAACGTCACGTCGGCTGCCGCGAGAATCTCGTCCAGTTGCTCAGGCCGAGTGGCGCCGACAATCGTCGAGGCCACGAAATCATGCTGCTTGCTCCAGGCCGTAGCCAGCGTGACAGATGTCATGCCGATGTCGGCAGCAATTGCCATGAAACGCTTGGTGGATTCGGTGCTCTTCTCGTTGACGAAGCGCTGCGCCATCGCCAGCTGACGCTTCTCGTTCAGCTTGAAGTAACGGCTGAAGCGGGCGTTGTCGGGCAGCTGGCCGTCGTTGTACTTGCCACTCAGCACGCCCCCACCAAGTGGCGAATAAGGCAGCAAACTGACCCCTTCCTTGCGGCAGGCCTGCGCCAATTCGTCCTCGAAGCGACGATTGTTGAGACTGAAGTTGTTCTGAATGGTCTCGTAGCGAGTTAGCCCATGCAGCTCCGCCATCCACAGACTCTTGGTCAGCCCCCAGGTGGTTTCGTTGCTGCAGCCCAGCACTCGCACCTTGCCGGACTGTACCAGCTCTTCCAGTGCCATCAGCGTTTCTTCATAACGCATGTCGTGATCGGGCCAATGGGTCTGATAAAGATCGACATAGTCTGTCTGCAGGCGGCGCAGGCTGCCTTCGACGGCGCGCACGATGTGATGACGATCCAAACAGGTTTTGCCCGCGCGCTGCGGAGCCTTGAACCAGCCGTGACTCGGGCCGGCGACTTTCGTGGCGATAATCAGTGAGTCGCGGTCCTTGGTCTGCATCCAGCGTCCGACGATCTCCTCGGTGAGCCCCACATACTTGACGTCAGGCGGCACCGGGTACGACTCGGCGGTATCGTAGAAATCGACACCCGCCTCGTAGGCTTTGTCGAGAATCGCGAAAGAGGTTTTCTCATCGGCCTGCGACCCGAAAGTCATGGTGCCCATGCAGATATCTGATACCACGATGCCACTTCGACCGAGTCGCTTGTATTTCATTGCTTGACCTCTTTTATGCAGGGCTGACAGTCATTCAGTGCGTCAGGGAATAAATCAGATAGTTGATGCCGAGCTGATAAGCGGAGTTGGCATAACGCGTGGGGTATTCGGGATGGTAGGTGTGTTCCCAGCCATCTCCCATGTCGGAATTCCAGTTGATCAGCACCATCACGCGACCATCGTCGTCGAGAATGGCGTGGTTGCTGGCGATATCGACGTCTTGCTCGCCCATCGTGTCACTACGGCTGAGAGCGGGGATCATTTTGGGGCCATCGATGTCGTAATAGGTGCGGAAAATCTCGTGATCGGATTGCAGCTCCACGATCTCACGATCAGGGAAAACCTGCGAAAACCCGGACTGGAAATTGTCCCACTGGCGCGTGCCCCAGAAATCGTCAATCAACAGGAAGCCGCCGCGCAGCAGGTACTCGCGCAGATTGTCGATCTCTTCAGTGCTTAAACTGATGCCGCCCCCCTGTCCAACCTCCAGCATGTAGAGGAAGGGATAGTCAAAGATTTTCACATCGTCGAAACGTAACACGATGGGGTCTTGCATGACGCGGATATTGGTCAGGCGCGAGACGCCGCGCAGGAAGTTGGAATCGGCACCGGGGAAATCGATGGACCAGGCTGGTCCGCCGTCGCCGAGATAGCCACCGAATCCACCAAAGCCGCCGAAACCTCCTCCGCCGCCAAACCCACCCATGCGACTGGAGTAGGAATCGAACTGCACGCGGACGAAATTGAACTCGCCGCCCGGGTCATAGGCGATATCCTCGGCATCGGACTGCGCGTAGGCGCAAGACCAGCCGAAGACAGCGATGAGAAGACAGGAGCACAGACGACGCATGGGACGCTCGGGAAAGATGGACACGCTTTGGATCCAACACTGGAACCAACGGACTGCCGAATACTAATCGTTGCGGCGCCACAAGGGAACACCGCAACGCGAGAGAACAAAATCAGGCCTGGGGAGATGCGCTTGCCGATGCCTCTGTAGCGGCACTTTCAGGCACATCGTCCGTGGATTTGACCCCTGCAGGCGGCATCTCCCGCTGCAGAGGAATCACCGGGATGAACAGACTCATCACAAAGCCGATAAGGATGATCCACAGGCTGGTGCTGAACATGCCGGTAATCGCGTTCGAGAAGGCCAGCCGGATGCCGGACTCGATGCTGGTCACCGCCTGCTCGACGCCTGTCGCCATCATGCTGCGGATGGTCGTCATGCGTTGAGCAATCTCGGCGGCAGGCAAGGCCGCTTCGGGCGTCGCGGGCATCTGCTCCTTGAGCTGGGCTGGCAGCAGCGGGTTGTCGCGCACGCTGGCAATGGCGGCCGGGTCGCCCGCATAGCCACGCTCCAGCGTCGTCAGCATCTCTTCGAAGGAACCCTCAATGCGCGTACGCAGCGCTCCGGGATTCATCACGCTGGTCTGCGCCTGACTCATGTCGAAACCGCCACCAGCAAGAGAGGCCATCATCGGCACTTGCTTCGGCAGCTCCGCCGCCAGGTTCAGTGTCAGCAGCGTGCCGAAGATCGCCACGCCCACAGTGTTGCCGATCTGCCGGAAGAACTGCGTGGAACTGGTGGCCACGCCGATCTGCGACATCGGGAACGCCGCCTGCACGATCAGGTTTACCAGACTCTGGGAGGGTCCGAGCCCAAGACCGACTACCACCATGCGCCATGACAAGCCCATCAAAGTCGTCTCCGGCCCGATGCTGCCAAGCAGATACACGCCGAGGATCAGCACGGCAGCGCCACCGCTCATGTAGAGTTTGTAGTTGCCGCTGCGCGACACCAGGCGCCCGCTGAGAATGCTGCTGGTCATCAAACCGAGCATCAGCGGGAACATCGAGAAACCGCTGTTGGTCGCGTTCACTCCCAACACCACCTGCATGAACAGCGGCATGAACATCACCACGCCGAGGAAGGCCATGCTGATCACGAAAGACGTCCCATTGGTGATGACGAAGACACGGTTCTGGAACATCGACAGCGGCATGATCGCCTCTTTGGCGCGCGACTCCACCCAGATGAACAGCAACAGTGACACGGCGCTGAGCGCGAACATGCTCAGCAGCAGCGGCGAATTCCAGTCGTACTTGCTGCCGCCCCAGGTCAGGGCCAGCAGGAAGGGAATGAAGACGACCAGCAGGAGGAAGGCGCCAGCGAAGTCGATGGGGCCACGACTGCCATGATTCAGACGCGGAGTCTTGAAGGCAATCATGAACAGTGCCACCAGACCCAGCGGGATATTGGCGTAGAACACCCAGCGCCAGCCTGCAATCTCGTGACCGAACAGTGTCACGGTAGCGAAGTCGGTCAGGAAGCCACCGATGGCTGGCCCGATGATGCTTGATATACCGAAGATCGCGCCGAACAGCCCCATGAACTTGGCGCGCTGCAATGGCGGATACAGATCCGCGATGATGCCCATCGCACTGGTGAACAACGCGGCGCCACCGATGCCTTTCACTGCACGGAAAATCACGAGTTGGTGCATGCCATCGCCAAGCAGTGGCAGCGTGCCGAATTCGCCGCTGATACCGCACAGCGCCGAACCCAGCAGGAAGATGCTGACGCCGATCACCAGAATAAGTTTGCGCCCGTACAGGTCACCGAGCTTGCCATAGATCGGCACCAGCACAGTGGACGCCAACATGTAGGCCGTGGTCACCCAGGCATACAGCTCCAGGCCGTTCAGCTCGGAAACAATGCGGGGCATGGCGGTAGAGAGGATGCTCATGTCGAGAGCGGCGAGGAGGAAAACGATAAGCAGAGCAATAAGCGTAGTGCGTTTATCCTTGTCGGATATCTGCACAGTATCGGTGGCAATATTCAAGAAAACACCTTCAACACAGAGAGGTCAAAACAGGCCAGCAAGATCGGAGGCCGCCGAGTGCCTGTCACCGTTCATTGAGAACTGTCCTTGTGTGAGGCGCGGCTATACTACGCCTGCGTCGTCATGTCTGACAATTGGCATATCGGGGTGAGCTGTGGTTGACACGAAGAGCGCTTCAGGCGAACAGCGCCAGTCGCTCCACGTTGAGCGGATACAGCTTGTCCAGCTCAGAGGACACACCGAGGAAGTCCCGCAGCGCACGATGCACATGCTTGGGCGTGACGATGATGCCGCTGGAGTGCGGTTCGAGAGTATCCGGGTTCAGCTTCAGGGCTTCGAAATTGGCATCGGTAGCACCGATAACACGATTGCCGGTGATACCCGCCCCCATCGCCATGATGCTGGTGATGTTCCAGTGGTCCTTGCCGTCGCCGGTGTTGTAGAACGGCGTGCGGCCAAAGTCCGAACCGATCAGCACCGTCACGCGATTCTGCAGGCCACGCAACACCAGTTGCTCCCACAAATGGTCTATGCCCTCCAGCAACAGGGTCAGCGCATCGGTCTGGTCGTCGTCGTGCGTGCCATGGGTGTCGAAACCACCGAGGTTGAGATTGGCGCTGACCGCCAGACCACTCGCAAAAGCCGCCACCGCCAGTTCCGCCTGCCCCTTCAATCCAGTGGAGACCTGTGCGGGTAGATACGCCAGAAGGCCGTCCAGCTTCACGTCGCCGCTGCGTACTTTCTCCAGCTGCGCCATCTGCGCCGCGCGCTGTGGCAGCGTCTCGCCTGTACGCAGGCGCGCCAGTCGCAAATCGCGTGCGGCCTGCACGTTGGCATAGGCCTTGTCGCTGAAATAACTCTGCGAACGCAGGGCTGCGTTCTCCGCATACTGACTGTTGGGATAGGCCAGCGACGTGAAGGTTGCGGCCGAAGCGGTGCGCACCGGCGCTACCAGCTCATCCGTGAAGTCATAGCCGCCGTTGGAGATAAAGGCCATGGGTTGATTCGCATACGGAGCCGCCGCCAGTGCCGCCACGCTGGGATAACCTGTCTCCAGACGTCCGCTCCAGACGAAGCGCGTGCCCGTCTCGTGACCATTGGTCTGGGTGTCGATCCCGTTAATCACCCGCAGGCGTTGGTGGTGTTTGTTGAAGAAGGTTTCCAGATGCCCGGCAGAATCTGTGGCAGGAGGCGCCTTGCCATCGGGATAGGCAGCGATCTGCAGCTTGCCGATCGTCTTGATGGCACTGGCCGCGTAGTTGTTGACGGGCCCGAGTCCGTCTGCACGCTGCGCGTTGCCCTTGGGGTCGATCAGCGCTGTCGGGTCCCAGCCACCGGAGGCGTTCACCGTGATGAAGAGGCGCTGTGTGGTGGTGGTCGTCGCGGCAGCCCAGGCGGGTGCGCCAAGCGTCATCGGCAGCGTTCCGGCGACGCCGAATGCACTCAGAGCTTGCAGAAATTTACGACGGTCCATGCGGGTCTCCCACTGTCTCTTTGCTCTTCAACCGTAAATGAATCGATAGTCCGCGAGCAGATAGGCCACCACGGCCATCCACGCGCGAATGACGTAAGTGTTGTCGTTGCGCAGCCGTCCATCGACCCCGCCCGCCACGTTCAGCGAGGTGCCCGTGTTGATGTCGTTGTTGCGCATGCAGCGCGTCGGTAGGCTAGTACTCTCGGACACCCCCTGTGCTCCCAGCAACGCGCTCTGTCCCTGCTGCAGGACCGTCGCAAACAAGGCATAGGTGTGCTCGATCTCCGCGTCGGTCAGCGCCAGTTCTTCGCCCAGCAGATAACGATGCAGATGCTGGATGTTCTGACGGACGGCGGCCTGCCCCTGGGGACTGGTCAACACCGTACTGGTGTCAACATGAGGGAATAAACGGCGCGCAGTGCGGGTGGAGAGGAAATCATTGGGCACTGCATAACAGGCCATCTCGTTCGCCATGCGCTCCTGCACGATCACCATCAATCCGTTGGGGTCGGTGAGACGCTCGGTGATGGTGAAAGAATCGATGCCACCATAGATCTGATGATAGTACTGCCGCGTGTCCAGCAATCGCGCTGAGCTGAACACATTGCGATTGGCCGCGTACTGATCCAATGGGCCGCGCCACTGGAAGCCGAACAGCGCCTCGATCTTGCGGTGCAGCAACTCGGGAGTCAGCAGACGGGCGGCACCGGTTTCCTCATGCACCGCCGAGAACGCGACATTGTTCAAACCGTCAGCACGCCAGTAGGGGCTGACAATGATCTCCTTCACCAGGGTTTTCAGATTACGATTCGCGCCGACATAGATCGCCTTGATCTCATCCAGATGCGTGGACTCCGCGAGATAGGCCTCTGTCTCGGCCTGGGGCGCGCTCGCCGCTGGCGCATCGAGTGGCTCGTGGCCTGTCAGCCCGGTGTATATGATACGCACCATGGCGTCATCGAAGCGCGGGTCGGCGACGATCTGTTTTGTCAGCCATTGCAGAGAATCGCCACTGCTGCGTGGAGGCGCCGAGACGCCCGCAAAGCCGGCCTGGAACATATCGGTATACCAGGTGCGCGGCGGCGCAAAAGTGCCGCGCAGATTCCAATTCTGGAACGAGGAAGCGACCGGGTCGAGCAGGCTGTGGCACTTGACACAGTCCGGGTTCTCCATCGTCGGCGCGTCGCTGCTGATGTCCACTGCACTGCCATCAGGCCGCACGCCATCCAGCGCGAGAATATCGACATCGAGAAACACGTCATACACCAGACGAGAACGCCCTCGGTTGCGATTGGTCGCGCTGGTCGGATAGCGATTCAGGAACATGAGCGAACTGAGAATCCCGGCATGCGGAGTGCCGGAGAGCACAGCAGGACGGAATTCGTTCGGGTCCCACTCGTTGGTGAAGTTGATGCCGGTAATGCCATAACTCTTCGCAGAGTAACCGTTGACCATGAAGTAATTGGCGGTGAGGATTTCGGTCATCGGTTTGTTATTCCTGACCACGTACTCGATCAGCTCCAAGGGCTCGGTCGCCACACTGTTGTTGGCGGTGACGCGATTGACCGTGTAGTCGCTGCCGCGCAAGTCGACGCCGGGATCAAACCAGCGCGCGGTCGGGAAACGCCGCATCAGCCCGATGGCCGCCTCCGTCCCGTTGGTGGAGAGGTAGCGATTGGTGTGCAGCACGTCGTTGAAGATTTCCGCCAGACGCGCGTAGAAGGCGTCTTCCTCCAGCATCCCATCCAGCGCCTGCCGCAGCCCCGCCTCGCCCTTCTGTGTCACCAGCGCCACTTCAGCAGAAGCGGGCAGACGCCCGACCAGATGCAGCGCCGCGTTGCGCAGGGTGGCATCCAGTGGCAGTGACTCGATGGCCGCCAGCGCCTGTCCCGTCTGCTGGCTGCTGCTCGCATTGAAGGCAGTGAGGATGTAGGACGCGATGTCAGTCGCGCAGGTGCCGACGCAGGCAGACGGATTGCCGAGCGGCATGGTGTTGTTGATGCGGGTGCTCAGCACATTGAGAGCGCCGCAGTTGCTGCAGTTCTTCAACGACACGCCGACAGTGCCGCCGAGTCCATCCGAGCCATGGCAGCTGGCACACAATTGTTGAAAGGAGGTCTGGCCCGGCAACACCACCGCCGCCGTCGTGATGAGCTGCAGACGGTCGGCACTGATGAAGCGCAGCTGTGCGCTGTAGAATTGGCTGCCAACCCGCAGCGATGGAATCGTCAGCTCTTGAGCCTGCAGATTGTAGGTGGCACCGGGGTTCAGGCCAGCGGCAGCAGGCGTCGCCGAGGCGATCCTGAACGTCATCGAGGGCTCGCTCTCCAGCACCAGGCTGAGATTGAGCGAGCCATACCCCTGCACGTCGATGCGGGGAATCGTCAACACGGGGTGCGCGAAGTCGGGGGTGGAGTCAGTGGCTGCGGCGGCGTGGACGGGCAGCACGAAGAAGCAAAGCAGGCTGAGCCACAGCGCCAGACATGTGTCTCTCCAAAGTATCCGATAGTATCGGGCGTGCTGGCTCATAGGCGCGCTCGGCATTTGTTGACAGAACAGGCTACCACGAGAATAACAACGCAGCAGCAGGCAATACGTTGACACGCCTCACGAAATATCAGTGGGAGTTCGCCTCCCCAGCAATCACAACCCTACGAAGACCCCATGTCGCAATGGCTGATCTTTGTAATAGAAATAACGTGCCTCTCTCAAAGTGGAAAGTGCCACCATGGAGGGTATCCATGGCAGCTGGCACAGATTCAACTTCGTAGCGGGGATAACCCTCTCCCATTCACGTCGCGTTTTGATCGTTCTGTATATCGCGTACACTTCCTCCCCGATCCAATAAGACAAGTGGCAAGGAGAATAACGCAATGCTGATCCGCTGCGCGGTTTATCAAAAAGGTCAAAAGATCGCGGAGATCGAGCCAGAGCACATTCACGAATACGTGGCTCAGCCCGATTGCTTTGTGTGGGTGGCCTTGTATGAGCCCGACACTGCCACGCTTGCATCGATGCAGGAAGAATTCGATTTGCATCCCCTGGCTGTCGAAGACGCGGGGCACGGCGAGCAGCGATCCAAGATCGAAGAATACGGTGACTCGTTATTTGCCGTGTTGCACATGCTGGAGGAAGACAAAGGCGAGCTGCGTGTCGGTGCGTTGCATATGTTTGTCGGCCGCAATTACATCTTATCGGTGCGCAAAGGTGCGGAAAAAGGCTTTCAAGATGTGCGTGCGCGTTGCGAACGCGAGCCCGAACTGCTGGAGCGCGGTTCGGGCTATGTGCTTTACGCCTTGATGGACGCCGTAGTGGACCGCTACTTTCCCATCATTCAATCCATCGAATCGAAATTGGAGCACATCGAAGAACAGATCTTCGCCAACAAATCGGCGCGCGAGAACATCGAACAGCTGTACGGTTTGAAACAAAAGCTAACCACCGCCAAACACGCAGTGGCTCCCTTACTCGACGCACTGACCAACTTATCCGGAACGCGAGTGCCGCCTGTGTGCGTGGGCATGCAGGAATACTTTCGCGATATCTCGGATCACTTGCAAAGGCTGAATCAAACCATTGAATCGGTGCGCGACACTATCGCCACCGCTATCTCCGTCAACCTATCGATGATCGCGCTGCAAGAAAACGAAACGACGAAGCGCCTGGCGGCATACGCCGCATTGATTGCAGTGCCCACCTTGATTGTGGGTATCTACGGCATGAACTTCGACCACATGCCGGAACTACGATGGAAATACGGCTATGGAGCAGTGCTGGCGGTTATGGTCGCTATCGACGGTTATATTTTTTACTTGTTGCGTAAAGCAAAGTGGCTGTAGACGCTTACCAGGCAAGCTCCCACAGGGCGAAAACGGGCGCTCTGCCTCGGGTTTTACTCCTTCCGTCGCGATCAGCGGGGAGGCCAAGGATTCCTTGATTCGGAATGCGGTCTGGGTTAATGTCCGAGGCCATGTTGTGACATAAGCTGAACGCAGGGATGCCGTCCATGCTGTTGTATTGTCTATAAAAATGACTGATAACACCCATCATCCACAACAATAATCACAAGACTGATCATCATGAATTCACTGCCTCTTTCTGCCCCGCGTCTGCGTCGCTTCGCTACCATCGCGACCCTTTTTTCTCTCGGCTTTTCCAGCGCGGCCAGCGCGCAGGAGCCCATCAAGATCGCCTTCATTGATCCGCAGTCCGGCGTCTTCGCCGCCACTGGCGAAAGCGGTTTCATGGTGCTCGATTTTGCCGCTGATTATTTCTACAACGACAAGGGTGGGGTGCTCGGGGGGCGCAAGTTTGAAGTGACGGCACTCGACAACAAGAACAGTGCTGCCGAGTCCCAGTTGCAATTGCGCCGGGCCATCAGTGAGGGCACGCAGATTGTGTTCTCCGGCAACGGCTCTGCGGTGGCCAGTGCGTTGAGCACCGCGATTGAGCGGCATAACCGTCGCAATCCGGACTCGCAGGTGCTGTTCATCAACTACGCGGCGGTGGACCCGATCCTCACTGGCGCCGATTGCAACTTCTGGCACTTCCGCTTCGACGCGCACTCCGACATGAAGATGGAGGCCATGACCAGCCACATCGCCAAGAACCCTGACATCACCAAGGTCTACATCATTGGTCAGGACTATTCCTTCGGCAAGGCCGTTGGCGATGCCGCGATCAGCATGCTGGCCGCCAAGCGCCCGGACATTGAAATTGTTGGCAACGAGCTGCACCCCATCGGACAAGTGAAAGACTTCACGCCCTACATCACCAAGATTGTGTCATCCGGCGCCAACGCGGTGATCACCGGCAACTGGGGCGCCGACATGGTGGCTCTGGGACGCGGCATCATGGACGCGGGGCTGGAGGTGCCAATTTACACTTTCTACGCCGCTTACGACGGCATCACCGCGACACTCGGTGAGGCGGGCAAGAATCAGATCCACGTCGTGCACAACGACTTCGCTAATCCGGTCACCGCACCACAGCGTCTCGAATTTACCGCTGCTTACAAAGCCAAGAATCCACACAAAGATGTCACACAACCGCGCATCGTCAATGCACTGATGATGCTGGCGACCGCCATCGAAAAAGCAGGCAGTGCCGAACCCTACGACATCGCCATGGCGATGGAGGACATGCGCATCACCACCATGACTGGCGAGGAAATCTGGATGCGCCCCGATGACCATCAGGTCTTCCAGAACCTGAACATTTCTGTGCATACCAACGAGGGCATCAACATCGACGCCGACCATTCCGGTTTCGCCCTGCGCACCGAGTACGTGGTACCGAGAGAAGAGACGATTACCCAAAGCAGCTGCCGCATGACGCGCCCGCAGCAATGACGTTAATAGCAATGGCCGCGCACCGAACATGATGGAAGTTCTGATTTTCGCAACGCTGAATGGCCTCGTCACCGGACTGTTGCTGTTCATGCTGGCCAGCGGCCTGACCCTCATCTTCAGCATGATGGGCGTGCTCAATTTCGCGCACGCCAGCTTCTACATGTTAGGAGCCTACTTCGCTTACTCCATCAGCCTCTACACCGGTTTCTGGCCCGCACTCATCATCGCCCCGCTGCTGGTCGGTGTCGTCGGTGCGCTGGTGGAGCGTTACGGGCTGCGGCGAGTGCATAAATCCGGACACGTGGCAGAGTTGGTCTTCACTTTCGGGCTGGCCTTTCTGATCGAGGAGGCCGTGCAGTTTTTCTGGGGCCGCTCGACGATGAATTACCAATCTCCCGCGTTGCTCGACTTCCCATTATTTACGCTGTTCGGACAAAATTTCCCGGCCTACAAAGCCTTCATGATCTTCATCTCTGTCTCCATTTTCATCGGCCTGTATTTCGTGCTGACGCGCACCCGCATCGGCATCATCATTCAAGCGGCCATCACGCATCCCAACACCGTCGCCAATCTGGGACACAACGTCCCTTTCATCTTCATGGCGGTGTTTGGTGTCGGCTCCGGGCTGGCCGGACTCGCTGGCGTGATCGCAGGCCCCGTGCTGACAACTTTCCCTGGCATGGCCGCCGTGCTGGGCAGCATCGTGTTCGTGATCGTGGTCATCGGCGGACTTGGCTCGCTGGCCGGAGCGTTGGTAGCCTCGCTGCTGATCGGGCTGTTGCAGTCTTACGCGATTGCGTCCGATGTGGGCATGCAGGACCTGCTCGATCTGCTGGGCGTGAGATTCGCTGCCGATCACCCGCTCAATGACATCTGGCGCCTCACGCTGCCGCAGATCGCGCCTATCATGCCCTTCCTGCTGCTGGTACTGGTGCTGATCTTCCGTCCCTCGGGGCTGCTCGGAAAGCGGGAGAGTTGAGCATGGGCAAGTTGGCCATATGGATTGTGTTCGCCGTGGTGCTGCTGGTGTTGCCGCAGATCTTCGATTCTGTGTTGTCGCTGTCGATCTTCACGCAGATGACCATCGCCATTGTTTTTGCGCTCAGCTACAACATGCTGCTGGGCCAGGGCGGGATGCTCTCGTTCGGACACGCGGTATATTTTGGACTCGGCGGTTTTCTGGCCGTGCACGCCATGATGATGATTGAGTTCGAGACCATCAGCTTCTCCATTACTCTGATTCCCCTGGTCGGCGGTGCGTTCGGGTTGCTCGCCGCCCTGTTCATCGGCAGTTTCTCCACGCACAAAGCGGGCACAGTGTTCGCGATGATCTCGCTGGGCATCGGTGAGCTGGTGGCGGCTTCGTCGTTGATACTGGTGTCCTTCTTCGGCGGCGAGGCGGGAGTGAGCGGCGACCGCACGTATGGCCCGCCCTTCTTCGGCATCGACTTCGCGCAGGACGATCACGTCTACTACCTCGCCGCCGCGTGGATGTTCTTCGCGGTGCTGTGCATGTATCTGTTCACCCAGACCCCTGCAGGCCGCATGGCCAATGCGGTGCGCGACAACCCCGAGCGCGCAGAATTCATCGGCTACAGTGCGCGCCGCGTGCGCTTCATCTCCTTCGCCATGGCCGGGTTCTTCGCGGGCATTGCCGGGGGCATCTTCGCAGTGAACTACGAAATTTTGACCGAAGAAAATCTCAACGCAGTCACCTCCGGCCGCGTGCTGCTGATGGCTTACATCGGCGGCCTCGGCTTCTTCATCGGCCCCATCGTCGGCGCCATCGTACTGACGCTGGTCAACTCACTGCTGAGCAATTACACCGAACTGTGGATGTTGTACCTAGGCATTCTCTTCGTGCTGACTGTGATGTTTTTACCGCGTGGCCTCACCGGTCTGCTGATGATGCACCGGGTGGCCTGGCAGCTGGGACGCATGCGACTGTTGCTGCTGCCTTATACGCTCACTGCCATTCCCGGCGCTGTGTTCGTACTGGGTATGATCGCGATGATCGAAATGAGCCACGCAGAAGAAACGGAATTTGTGTACCTCGGACTGACTCTGTCGCCCGATGGTTATGGCAGCTGGGCGCTGCTGTTCGGCGTGACGGCAGTGGCGTACTTCTTCCTGCGCCGCACCTTGCCAGGACTGCGCGAGGCGTGGTCACAAGCCAACACATTGCCGCCCCTGAAGACACAGGAGGACGGCCACTCATGAGCCTGCTGCAACTGCAAAATGTCTGCAAGAGCTTCGGCCCGACACAGATCATCCGCGATGTCACGCTCAACATCGAGCAAGGGGAGAAACACGCGATTATCGGCCCTAACGGCGCAGGTAAATCCACGCTGTTCCATCTGATCAGCGGGCGTTACAAAGTGTCATCGGGTGGCATCCTCTTCAAGGGCGCACCGATTCACAATCTCGAACCCTTCGAGATTACGCGCAGGGGGTTGGCGCGCAGCTTTCAGGTCACCAATATTTTCCCGCTGCTCAGTGTGTTCGAGAATGTTCGCTGTGCGCTGCTCTGGTCGATGGGCTACAAGTATTCCTTCTGGCACCTGCTCAGTCGCCAGACCGCACTCAATGAAAGAGCCGAGGCACTGCTGGAGGAGATCGGCCTGTTCGAGCGTCGTCATATTCCGGCAGGCGAACTGGCTTATGCCGAGCAACGTGCGCTGGAGCTTGGTATCACCATCGCCAGTGGCGCCGAGATGATATTGCTGGACGAGCCGGTGGCCGGCATGAGTCACAGCGAAGCGAAAAACGCCGTGGCACTGATTCGCAAGGTCACCGCAGGGCGAACGTTGGTGATGGTGGAACACGACATGAACATCGTTTTCGACGTGGCTGACCGCATCACCGTGCTGGTGTATGGCGAGGTGATTGCCTCCGACGTGCCGGAGAAAATTCGCGGCAACCCGCGTGTGCAGGAAGCCTATCTGGGAGAGACGCAGCATGCTTGAAGTCGCGGATCTCAACGCTTGGTACGGCAAGAGCCACATCCTGCGTGGCGTCAATTTCCGCGTAGGCGCGGGAGAGATCGTCAGCCTGCTCGGCCGCAATGGCGTGGGGCGCTCCACCACCGTCAAAACCATCATGGGTGAGGTGGAACCCAAGGGCTCCATCCTCTTCAAAGGTCACCAGATTGCTGGCAAGAAGAGCTACGAGATTGCGCAGCTGGGCATCGGTTGCGTGCCCGAGAATCGCGATATTTTCCCCGGCCTCACCGTGCGGCAGAATCTGCTGCTGGGCATGAAGAACAACAAAGGCTCATCGCGCTGGACCATGGACGAGATGTTCAGCATGTTTCCCAATCTCGGCGAGCGCGCGGATGTCGCCGGTGGTGTGCTCAGTGGCGGCGAACAGCAGATGCTGTGCATGTGCCGCACCTTGATGGGCGACCCGGAACTGATCATGATCGACGAACCCACCGAGGGCCTCGCCCCCAAAGTGGTCGAGCAGGTCGGCCTGCTGCTGCAGGAGATCGCCAGCCGTGGCGTCTCCATCCTCCTTGTGGAGCAGAAGCTCACCATCGCGCTGCGCATCTCGCAACGTCTTTATGTGATGGGTCACGGCCAGATCGTCTACGAGGGCACGCCTGCCAGTCTGATGCAGGCGGACGAGGTGCGCCGGGAGTGGCTGGAGGTGTGAGGCAAAGCAGTCTCCTGTATGAGCTTGCCCTGCAAGCGACCCAGCCAGACACTCGCCTCTAACTTTCTCGAATTTCAAATACGCGAAAGTTAACAGCTGCTTGCCAAATACCTTCATTCCGACTTTCTTTGCTACAATCGCGCCCGTCGTCACCTTCAGGACTTGAACTTCCGATGCTGTTATCCGTTCGAAAACTGGCGTTGCTGGGGCTTTTGCTGCTCGGCCAAACCAGCCTTATCAGCACTGCTTACGCCTGGGATGCCATCGGGCATCGACTAAGCGCTTACCTGACCTGGGACATGCTGCCGCAGGAAACCCGGACTGAGTTGCAACGCTTGCTGGAGCAACACCCTCGTTATCAGGAAGATTTTCTGGATCAGATGCCAGCCAATGTGCTGGTGACCAGTGACGCGGAGAAAGCGCGCTGGGTGCTGGGTCAGGCCGCAATCTGGCCGGACATGGCCCGAGGTCTGAGTGGTGATGAGCTAATTCGCTATAACCGCTCCCATTGGCACTGGATCGATGGCGCCTGGGTTCGGGGCGGTGGTAGGCAAGGCAATGTCTATGTCGGAAGCCCTTCTCTGCCACCAGCCTACGGTGTGAGAGCTGAGTCGATCACGCATGAAGACGACGCCACCAACATCGTGCTGGCACTGGACTACAACCTCTCGGTGCTGCGCGCCCCCGACACTCAGGACGCGCAAAAAGCCGTGGCGCTGTGCTGGGTATTGCACCTGCTCGGCGATATCCATCAGCCCCTGCATGCCGGTGCGTTGATCTCCGCCGAACTGTTTCCGCGCGGCGATCAGGGCGGCAACGGTATTCCGACCCTCGGCGGCTCGCTGCATGGCACCTGGGATGACGCCCTGCGCTATGAACCTTTCGATGGCACGCTGCAGCGCATGGTCGTCACCGCCCAGCAAACTGATCTGCAGGGCTTGAACATGGATTCTTCCGCCTGGCTGCAGGAAAGTCGCAAAGTGCTGCTGGAGTTCGTCTACCCGGATGACATCAAAGCTGACGTCCTGCGCGCTGAACGGCGCAACACCCCGTTGGAGAGTGTCGCGCTGGACGAGGACTACATCAGACGTATGCAAGCGATTTCCGAGGAGCGAGTGACACTGGCGGGGATGCGTCTCGTCCGTCTGCTGCAGGGGCTTTACCCTGCCTCTGCACCCGTGCAGCCAACCACTTCGACCAATTAACTCTTTGCATGACCTGCTTTATATAATTTTCTGGACTGAATCGACACCATGACCCATAGCGTCCCTGCCGCACACACGACTGCCCCCCTCTCCGCTCAGGACACCCCCGCCCTCGCCCGTTTCCGGCGCATGGCCTGGATCACCCTCGCTGCCGTGTACTTCCTCATCATGGTTGGCGCCAGTGTACGCGCCTCCGGAGCGGGCATGGGCTGTCCGGACTGGCCGACCTGCTTCGGCAGCTGGATTCCACCGACCAGCGTGGAGCAGTTGCCTGCCAACTATCAGGAAATCTATGCCGACCTCGGCTACGCGGAGACTGAGTTCAACCCGGTCAAAACCTGGATCGAATACCTGAACCGTCTTACCGGCGTCACCATTGGTTTTCTGATCCTGCTCACCGCCATCTACTCCTGGTCAGTGCGGCATCATGACCGCGCCATCATGATCACTTCGGTGGCCGCGTTCTTCATGGTGGGATTCCAAGGTTGGCTCGGCGCCCAGGTGGTGGCCTCCAATCTGCAACCCGGGATGATTACGCTGCACATGCTGATGGCACTGGCCATCGTCGGCGCGTTGCTGTTCGGTGTGGCGAGAGCGCGCCGGGGTCTGATGGCGGCAGAGTCTGTGCAGGGGATCGACCCGCGCTTCAACAAGTGGCTGTATATCGTGCTGGTACTGACGGTGCTGCAGGTGACGATGGGGACACAGGTGCGGGAGATGGTGGATTATCTGAATCACGTGCAGGGTGAGGAGCGTTCTGCCTGGGTCGATGCGCTGCCATGGTTCTTCTATGTGCACCGCAGCTTTTCGGCGGTCGTGTTGTTCTCGAATCTCTGGCTGGCTTCGCTGCTGATTCGCTCATTGGGCTGGCAGCACACGCTGACACGTTTGACGCTGGCGATGATCGCGGTGATTGGTATGGCTATCGTGTCCGGCGCTACGCTTGGGCATCTGGGGATGCCCGCGTTCGTGCAACCGTTACATCTGGTGGGAGCCTCGCTGCTGTTCGGCCTGCAGTTCCTGATCTGGATCAGCTACCGGCATGCCACTGTAGGAGCCTGCCCTGCAGGCGACCCGGCGCTCCGCTGAATTAACGTCTGGCTTACCTCACGCCCTCAGCCGCTCAATCTCCTGACCGAGATGGCCAGCGCTGTCGGTGATGATGCGCTCCAGAATCTCGATCCGCTCCTTCAGATTGGCGATGGTCTGGTCACGCGCGGCAAGCTCGCTCTCCAGAAGCTTTTTGGTGGCATCCTCATCAAAGCCAGACCGATGTACGGTCTTGCCATTGTCGTCCGTCAGTGGATAACCGTGTTTGGCGCGAATCCACGTCGTAATCACCCAGCCGAGAATTCCGCAGATTGGTATGAGCACCCAAATCGATCCTGACATCTTCGTGTTCCCCTTGTAGTCAAATTGTTCAAATGTTTCTGGTCTTGAGCAGAGGAGGTTTAGCAATTAGCGCGCCAGCCTCAAATCACTCTAACTGATTGATTTACAAGCCCACTCAAGACAGCAGCACAGAGAGCCCGTAATCTCCAACCACTTGTTCGCGGTTTTCACCAGACTCTAGCACAGACCTTCAGCGCAACTCAGTGGCGCTGAACCCGTTTCCCGCTCGGCATGGCGGGCTGAGGGATCACCGGGCGGCGTCCTATACTGTGCTAGTGTGCCGGGCCTTCCCCGGTTTGCTCGAACAGCAATGCCAGCTCTCCCGGCCCGAAGTTGTACTCGGTGCCGCAGAATTCACAACAGATCTCGATGCCGCCGCGCTCGGCAACCAACTCATCGATCTCATGCCTGCCCATCACCAGCAGTGCGCGAGCTGTGCGCTCCCGCGTGCAACTGCACTTGAAGACGAGGTCATGCGGTGTAAAGAGACGCAACTCTTCCTGATGGTAGAGACGATGCAGGATCTCGGCATTGGGCAGATCCAGCAATTCGTCATCCGTGAGGGTGCGCGCCAGCGTCGAGAAATGCTCCCAGTGTTGTGCGCGTACGTCGGCGTCCTTGTGCAGTTGTGCAGGCAACTGCTGCAGCAGCATGGCCGCCACTCCGTCGCGGTTGGTGGCGATAGTGAACTGTGTCGCCAACTGCTCAGACTGCTCGAAATATTCGAGGAGGCACTCCTCCAGCGAGTTGCCCTCCAGCGTCACGATGCCCTGATAAGGCTCGCCCTTCTTGGTGTCGATAGTGATCACCAGCGTGCCGTCACGCAGCAGCTCCGTGAACTCGGCACTGGTGGGCACTGCATCATAACGGGCGATGCCACGCACCTCCCCGTTGCTGGTGCACTCCGCCATCATCAGCGCCACCTGGCCTTTGCTGCGAACCTGCAACACCAGACGACCATCGAACTTGATCGTGGTGCTCAGCAACACACTGGCCGCCAGGAATTCGCCGAGCAGCCTGGCGACCGCCTCCGGGTAGTGCTTGCCGTGCACCGTGTCGATGTAGGACTTGTTGAGTCTGACGAGTTCGCCACGAATATCCGCATTCTCGAAGATAAAACGCTGACTGCTGTCGTGGGCCTGTACTGTGGTGGTCATGGTGTTATGCCTTGGTCCTGTCTATTTTTTTCTGCTGCGTTTTTTTCTGGTGCGGTCGGTGCTGCCGCGCGAGCGCGCATTGTACAACATTGGCCACCAGACGCCGCCCGCACTCGTGTTCCAGACTGAGGATCGACTCAGGATGAAACTGCACCGCTGACCAGGGCAGGGTGGCGTGCTCCACGGCCATCACCACACCGTCCTCGGTTTGCGCAGTCGCGCGCAATGAGTCGGGCAAACGCAGTGCGTGCAGCGAGTGGTAACGCCCGGCGGTGAAGCGCTCCGGTACGCCATTGAACAACTCGCTGTCTGTGTGGATCACGGTCGAGGGTTTGCCATGCATCGGGACCGTGAGCACACCCAGCTCGCCGCCGCAGTACTCGACTATGCCTTGCAGCCCGAGGCAGACGCCGAATACCGGGATGCCTTGGGCTTCGCAGAGCGCCAGCGTGTCGTTGAGACCGAAGTCCTCGGGGCGGCCGGGGCCGGGGGAGAGGATCACGAGGTCGAAGGGCTTTGCCCGCGATTCCAGCAACCTCTGCCGCGCCAGCGGCGCCCGCAGCGTCTCCAGCTGCACGCCATGCTCGCGAAAATAGCTCGCGAGGTTGTGGACGAAGGAGTCCCGGTGATCGACCATCAGCACGCGCAGACTGCTGCCATCGACTCGCAACTTTTCAGCAAGACCGACAGCCCCAATGAGCGACGTTCCGCGCACGGCGGCCAGCACCGCGCTGGCCTTCAGGCGTGTCTCCGCCTCCTCCGCCTCGGGGTCGGAATCCATCAGCAACGTCGCTCCCACCCGTACCTGTGCCAGACCATTCTTGATCCGCGCCGCGCGCAGCGTCAGACCGGTGTTGAGGTTGCCGTCGAAACCAATGCAGCCGATGGCGCCGCCGTACCAGAGGCGCGGCGACTTCTCATGATCCTCGATAAACTGCATCGCCGCCTGCTTCGGTGCACCGGTGACGGTCACAGCCCAGGTGTGGCTGAGGAAGCCGTCCAGCGCGTCGCACTCGGGCAACAGCGTGCCCTCGACATGATCGACGGTGTGAATCAGCCGTGAGTACAGCTCCACCTGCCGTCGCCCTATCACCCGGACACTGCCCGGCAAGCAGACCCGGCTCTTGTCGTTGCGATCCACATCCGTGCACATCGACAACTCGGCCTCATCTTTGTCGGAGTTGAGCAGCGTCTTGATCTGCCGGGCATCGGCGATGGCGTCGATACCCCGGGCGATGGTGCCCGAGATCGGGCAGGTCTCGATGCGCTGCCCGCGCACCCGGACATACATCTCCGGCGAGGCGGCCAGCAGGTACTCTTGTTCGCCCAGATTCATCAGTGTGCCGTAGGGCGCCGGATTGGATTTCTGCAGGCGCTCGAACACTTCGGAAGGTTTGTCTTTGCAGGGCTCGTGAAACACCTGACCGGGGACGACCTCGAAGAGATCGCCACGTCGAAAAAAGTCCTGGGCGCGTCGCACCACGTCGGCGTATTCGCCCGTGGCGTGATCGGTGGTGCTGTGACTGCCAGCCCTCTGACCATCGCCGTGGTTCCCTTTCAGGCTCGGCGTGAAAGGCACACTGGCACCGATACGGCGCAGACCTCCGGTGGTATCAAGGGCTTCATTGCCCGCACCGGCCCGCCGACAGACGAAGTCGTAGCGGTAGACACTCGCCGTGCCGGTATGGTGATCAGCAACCACGATTTCATCCGGCAGGTACAGCACCAGATCACGAGTTGCAGGGTCACGTTGCTGCCGCTTCAGCACCGGCTCGAACTGAAAGGCGAGGTCGTACGCGAAGGCGCCGTAGAGGCCGAGGTAGGCGTCTCTGCTGCTGCCGAAATGCTGCACCAGCGCGCGCAGGACACTGAAGACGCTGGGCTGACGGCTGCGGGTCTCCTCTGCGAACTCCGTTGGCGCGGCGGCGATCTGCACCGTCACCTGAGTGCGCGTGCTGTGCAGTTCAACCACGGCCGTTTTGATGGCTGACGTGACGTCCTCGCCAGCGAGTGCCCGCAGCACCTCAGGCAACAGAATCTCGCCGCGCGGATTCAAGGCCTCGATGACCACCGTGCGATCCCGCGCTGTGACCACCAAGGGCGGATTGATGAAACCGATGTCCCAGCGGGTATAACGCCCCGGGTATTCGAACGACGAACTGAGCAGCACACCGCGCTGACTGTCGAGCTGGGTGCGCAAGCGGGCGATGGCCTGCCGGTAGTCATCCGGATTGCCGCAGCGCTGAATGGAGCGCTGCACGCGCACACCTCCAGCAGTCATGTAGTGCATGTGTTCAAGCGGGCGACCGCTATCGATACCGCTGCTGAACGGAGTGGTGGCGTGCATTGGTTCGTTACTGGAGATCATGGTCGAGTCCTCATTGCTCCCGTTGGTGTTCCCTGGGGCGTGGCCTCGGGGATCGGGCGGACTCTTGGCTGGTCATTACGGATTCAGAACGGTGGGCATTCGTTGTTCTGAAAAAGTACTGCAGGTCGGGCCGCCGGATTCCAGAGGCGGCCACAGGTTTTCGTCAGAAAATCCCTTGCTGGCAGCCCGATTGGGGCCACCAATAAAACGAATGACGGTGGGTGTCATTCATGAATATTTGCGAGGGAGTGTTCATAGGGCGGCGATGATCGACGGGAAAGGCAAGCTTGTCAAGGCAGCCCAACGCTGGATTATTCACGCACATCTCGTGTGGGGATGGACATTCGCGACGATTCTGTCTATTTTCCACTGCGACCACCCCATTCAACCGACGCCCTTTTTGCCGTCTTTGCCTGAGCAGACCGAAGCAATGAAAAGATCTGTGAATCCTGTACTGACCTGTGCCCTGTCAAATCGTTCTCTATTGCAATGCGCTCTCCGCTCCACCTTCGCGATCAGCCTGCTGCTGCCGCTGAGTTCATTGCAGGCACAGACCCTGGATACACCCGCCGGCTGGACCATGCCTCGCACAGAGTACGGACACCCCAACCTGCAGGGCATGTGGGGCAACCGCACGCAGACGCCGATGGAGCGCCCGGAAGCACTTGGCGAGCAACGTGCCTACACCGAAGCGGAGGCGCTGGCCATGGAGCAAGCGCTGCATGCCACCGAAGCCGGTAAGCCGACTGTGCTGGACCCCAACCGTGAAGCCCCCGAAGAAGGCCAGCGGATCGGTCAGGAGGCCGAAGCGGATTACTCGGATGTCGGCATGATCGTCACCCAGATCAACGGCGAATACCGCACCTCTCTCATCATCGACCCGCCCAACGGTCGCTACCCCTTCGTCGAAGGTGGCCGTCAACTGGACATCTACGGTCAGTGGCGCGCCCAGGGGTTCGCCGAATTCGACGGCCCGGAGATTCGCCCCGGTGGCGAGCGCTGCCTGCAGGCCATCGGCACCATGCCGCCTATGGCACTGTTGCCCTACAACTCCAACGTGCAGATCGTGCAGAACAAGGATTACGTGATAATCCTCGGCGAGATGGTGCACGACGCCCGCATCATCCGCCTGGACAGCGAGCATCAGCCCTCGCACATGAAGCTCTGGTTCGGCGACTCCATCGGCCACTGGGAGGACGACACACTGGTTGTCCACTCCACCAACTTCCACCCGCAGAACTCCAACAGTCGCGGCATCTTCTCAACCGCCATTGAGGTGGACGAGCGCTTCACCATCATCAACGACACCGAAATCTTCTACACCTACACCGTCACCGACCCGGTGATCTACACCCAGCCCTACACCGTGGAGATGAAGCTGTATCGCCTGCCTGCGGGCGAGACGATGTATGAATTCGCCTGTCACGAGGGCAATTATTCGATGGAGATCATCCTGCGCGGCGCGCGCCACCAGGAGCATGATGCTCGCCTCGCCGAGGAAGCCGCCCAATGAGAGCTGCGTTGAGCCTGGCCGTCGCGGCCGCCTTGCTGAATGTCTCCCTGTCCGCCATGGCCGCCGGCAACACTGGCTGGGAAGTGCCTCGCACCGAATACGGCCACCCAGACCTGCAGGGCTACTGGACCAATACCACGCTGACGCCCATTGAACGTCCTGTCGAACTGGGCGACAAAAAAGCCTATACCGAAGCCGAAGCCCTGGCACTGGAGAACGCTGCCCGTGACTTCGAAATACAGAAAGCCGAGCCCTTGGATGCGGACCGTGCCCCGCCTCCTGTCGGCGGGGCTATAGGCCAGGAAGCCGACATCAACTTCAGCGACGTCTTCACCAATGTCCTCAAGGTGCGTGGTGAATATCGCACCTCCATGATCGTCGATCCGGCCAATGGCCGTTTCCCGTTCCGCGAAGATGGCCGTCGTCAGGACATTTTTGCACAGTGGACTGCTCAAGGCCTTGGCTCTGCCGATGGCCCCGAGGCGCGCACGCCGGGCGACCGCTGTCTGTCGCGCGGCATTCCACCGATGACGGTGACTCCCTACAACAACAACTACCAGATCGTGCAGAACAAGGATTACGTGATGCTGATGGGTGAGATGGTGCATGACGCCCGCATCATCCGTCTCGACAAGGAACACATGCCGGGCGACGCGAAAAACTGGCTGGGCGATTCTGTCGGCCATTGGGACGGCGACGCACTAGTGGTGCATACGAAAAACCTGCGCCCCGAGCTGTCGCACTTCCGTCTCATATCTACCGCTCAGCTGGAACTGACCGAGCGGTTTGAAATTGTCTCCGAGAGCGAGATTCTCTACACCGTCACGGTGACCGACCCGCAGGTTTACACCCAGCCCTTCACCGAGGAAATCACCCTCATGCGCAAGGCGCCCGGGGACCTCATTTACGAATACTCCTGCCACGAGGGCAACTACGGCCTGGAAGGCATTCTGGCTGGTGCTCGCCGCGTAGAGTGGGATGCGCGTCAGACCACCGGCGAGAGCAACTGATTCCGTCACCGCTGTGTGAATCTGCTCCTGTGTGAATCTTACTCTGTGGGAGCCTGCCTGCAGGCGATTTGATCTGGCCCTGTGCCAGGATCAGAAAATCGCGTGCAGGCACGCTCCCACAGGCAGTGCACCGATAAATTGCATATAGCGCCTTCTGTGTTCCAACGAACAGAACTGCCCCTTCGATCTGGCTACCTTGGCTGCAGTTACCCAATCACAAGGAGTCAATGTATGAAAATTATAAAAATGTTGAGAAAGCCCGCTGTATTCGCCGTTGTTGTCGCGCTGTCTGCGGCAGGCATCCACGCTCCGGTCATGGCAGCCCCGATTGCGACCGCTGAGATCGCGATGCAGGCAGAGCTGCAGATGCAGCGTGACGACGTGCGTTCCATGATGGCGCGTGCCGATGTGCGTGATGCGATGCTCGGTTATGGCATCAGTGCCTCCGACATCGATACCCGCATCAACAACCTGACCGAAAGCGAACTGCTGCAGATCCAGAATCAACTTGCTGGTCTTCCTGCTGGTGGTAACGGTGTCGTCGGCGTAGTACTCGCAATCATCCTGATCTTCGTCCTGCTGGATGTGCTCGGCGCGACTGACGTGTTCCCAAGGATCTGATTCTCAACATGCACTCGACACTGTCTACGAGGCTG
The DNA here is from genome assembly GCA_040384465.1 of Pseudomonadota bacterium. GTDB lineage: Bacteria > Pseudomonadota > Gammaproteobacteria > Pseudomonadales > Pseudohongiellaceae > UBA5078. Next base: position 41,638 of record JAZKJF010000003.1, read on the forward strand.
CTGGTCAGTCTCACGTTCACCGCCCTGCTGAGTGCATGTGTTTCTGCTCCACAGTCTGCTGCCTTGCGGCAGCAGACTCCCCCCGAATTCACGGCGCCTGTGTTACTTCGTCAGGTGCCTTTTTATCCTCAGGAACTCTACCAGTGCGGCCCCGCTGCCCTCGCCACGTTACTCGGCGCCAGTGGTGTCCAAGTGACACCCGACCAGCTGGTGCCGCTGGTCTATGTGCCGGAGCGCGAGGGTTCCTTTCAGGTGGAGATGGTGGCCACGACCCGCAGTCATGGCCGTCTTGCCTATCTGATTGCGCCGACACTCGACGCCTTGCTCAGCGAAGTGGCCGCAGGCCATCCGGTGCTGGTGCTGCAGAATCTCGCGCTGGACATTTATCCGCAGTGGCACTTTGCCGTCGTGAAGGGTTTCGACCTGGAGCGCGGCAAGCTGATCCTCAACTCCGGCATCCACGAAGACTATGAAGTTTCCACCGCCGTGTTCGAGCGCACCTGGGCGCGTGCCGAGCATTGGGGCGTACTCGCGCTGCAGCCTGGCTCCATGCCGGCGCAGCCAGAAGCAGCCCCTTACTTCAGCGCGCTGGCTGCCATCGAGGAAGACATTGAGCCAGCACTGGTGAACCGCGCCTATGTCAGTGGGCTGGAGGTCTGGCCGACTGATCGCAATCTGCTGATGGGCTATGGCAATCGCTTGTACGCGGAGAAATACGCGGCAGCGGCAGCGATTCAGTTCGGCAAAGTCGTCGAGCACTATCCCGACTATGCCCCCGCCCACAACAATCTGGCCAACGTACTGTTTGAACAGGGGCAGCGCGAACAGGCACTCATCCACGCCCAGGAGGCGATTCGCCTTGGCGGTGACTACCTCGAAAATTATCGCGAAACTTTGCGCATGATCGATGGGGATGTGGGGGTCTAGGGAATTAGCCACCAGCTAACTGCAGTAGCCTTTGTGAAAAGAACCGCACACTCCAAAGCTCAAGACTCTTCTGCTCCGCTGGTCTCAGGAATGGCTCTACATCTACAGCGGCGGCTTTCCAATCAATGCTTTCAATTTTCTCCAGCAAGGTTTTTACCAACCAAGCCGTATCGACCTCCAGCGTATCCTGCCCTTGCCACGGCCCCCATTGCACAAGCGCATTGCGCAGATGCAACAAATTGGGTGATATCCCCTGCTTGATATACCAATTAAAGTCATACCAGTCGCGGCCCTTGAGATAAGGCCGACACAAGAGCGCATGAATCTTCAGCGCAAAATTGCTGCCAAGGTCCTGATGACAAACTTCATAGTCCGTTGGGAAATCCAAGAAAGTGTGCACATATCCTGAACCAGCAGGCGGCAGGAGATCGATCTCCAATTTGATGCTGATCTTCTGGTCTGGGTGGCCTCTGTAAAACGAGAGCTTCAACTGATTGCTGATGGAGCTGTCCTTGATGACCGCTTTCTTGACTCGTTGCTCCATGCGGTCTTTCGGCAAAGCTTCTGACTTCAAGCCGTACTCCGCAAAGCAGATCTGCAGGTCCTTCAAATACCGCGACCACGCAAAAGTCGGGTCAGGCTCTTTGAGCATGAAATCCAGGTCTTCTGAAAAACGCGGTAACCTGTGCAGAATCCGCAGAGAGGTGCCTCCTTGAAAGGCCGCCACTTCAAAAAATCTGGCTCGCCATAAGGCATACAATGCTATTTCTTGAATGATCTCCTTGGTGGCCTGTTCCTCCTGAACAGGATTAGTCGCCTTGTAACTATCCAATCGCTGCTGAATGATTTCAATCATGCTTCGCCTCCATGCTCAGCTCTTTTACCAACTTGTTAATAAAATCCTGCATCCGTTTTTGCTTGTACACAAGTCTCAGTGTCTCCAGCTGAGTGCTACTTACCGAGCGCAGGAAATCCGGATCGATACGCAGCCCTTCTTCCAGCCATGCTATGCCCTGCCACCGTTGTTTGCGCAGGCATACCAGATCCAGCAATGCCCGCATAGGCTGCGCAACCAGCATGGTCTGATGATTGATAGTGGTGCGGGCCACCAACTCAAGGAAATGGCCCGGCCGAGTCGCCAGCGGATGAAAACTAAAGCGACCCAAGACGCTATCTTCAAGCTCGCTGGATTTGGTCCCCGGCACGATGCTGGCCGTGACATGCACAGCCTCGGGAATCCAGCCATGAAAGGACAGTGCGGTCTCCAGCGAAATGTAGCTGCCCGGATTTAGCCGCTGCGCCGCCGCAAACGGATGGCAGTCATACGCACGATAGGGTCTGGCCAGCAGGTAAAGCCCGCGCCGTAGACGATGCAACTCTCCCGACTTGAGCGCTCGATTCACGAGGTTGTAGCGTCGCTGTGGACTTCCTTCGACCACTCGGGCCAGTTGGACATCACTTAGCAGCGGTGCTGCCAGACCTTGCTCCAACAGAATACCTGTTAGCGTTTGTGGCATGTCTTACCTCAACGCTGCCTGCAGTGTTCGGCAGCCACCACTCTGTTTATTTCCAGATACTTTCACTTTCTGAAAGTTTATAAGTGATTTTTGAATTAGGCAAACCTGAATTAGCGCCACACCGCCCTATTCGCCTGCACCTCCTCCGTCAGCCGCTCCGCTTCCAACACATCTCTGTCTGCGCTCAACCCCAGTCGGCTGAATGCCGATACTGCAGACCAGTCCTCGCTGGCCGCGAATGCGTGATGCTCTGCCTGACACTGCAACTTGGCAACTATAACCACATCCACATAGTCCACGTGCGGGACGACGCGCCGCAGTTGGGTGTGCTCTCTGGGCACCGGCAGCAAATTCTCCGGAAAATGCCACGCTGCCAGAATGCGTTCGCCCAGCAGCGGATGTGCGTCGGCGATGAGCCGGTCCAGCAGGTGCCCTTCGTCGGTACCAATGTACAGACTGTGCTCTTCTGCATAAGCGAGCACTGGCAGCACGCCGATCTCATGTACCAGCGCAGCCAGAGTTGCCTGATCAGGTTTCAACCGGGTGTAGTGTTGCGCCAGCACTGTGGCCACCGCCGCCACTTCCGTACTGTGTTTCCAGACCTGTCGCATGCGCTCATCAACGACTTCATTGGTGGCCTGAAACAATTGCTCCATGGCGAGCCCCATGGCCAGATTGCAGCTGTAGGCAATACCGAGACGGCTGATGGCGCTAGGTAAGGTGTCGATGCGCTGCATGCTGCGCATCAGCGGGCTGTTGGCGACACGGATCAACCGGGCACTGATCGCCGGATCGCTGCCGAGCAAATCACTGAGATCGCGACCACTGACGTCAGGGTCGTTGGCGGCCTCGCGTATGCGCAGCGCGACTTCTGGCAACGTAGGCAATATCAATTCATCGCGGTCGATCAGCTCCAGTAAGTGCTGGGTGATCTCCGAGTCGCTGCGGCTCATGCTGATGGTGTCCTGATGTATTTTCGGGCACTGCTGACAATTGCTGGCAAGTGCTGATTGAATAGGGAATCAGCAATACTATCGGCAAGGATGACGGCGGCATTAGAAAGTTGAAAACCCTGACTCATTGCTGAGCCAGGGTTTTATCAAGCGGGGTTTATGAACAGAGGCATGTATCAGGGCGCAGGATTGGCAATGATGACTTCCACACGCCGATTCTGCTGACGATCGATCGCAGAGTTGTTGCCAGTGATAGGTGAGCCTTCACCTTTGCCAGAGGCTTCCAGACGTGAGCTGTCAACGCCGTGATTGGCGAGATACGAGCGCACAGAATCCGCGCGACGCTCCGACAGATTCAAGTTGTAAGTCGCATCACCGGTGCTGTCCGTGTGCCCTTCAATTACCACGGTTCGATCTTCGTAGCGGTTGAGAAAGACAGCGAGTTTGTCGAGGTGATCAAGCGAGCCTGCGCGCAAATCTGACTTGTCCGTTTCAAACAATACATCACCCAGCGTCACCACCAGGCCTCGATCCGTCGTCTGTGCATTCAAGTCGTTGATCTGGCGTTGCAGCTCTTCGTTCTCGGCGCGTGCAGCATCAGTATCCTGACGCGCACGGTCTGCCTGATTCAGCGCAATGCTGGTGGCGCTGCGTGCGGCACTCGCATCATTACGTGCAGTCGCTGCTTGATCCCGCGCAACATCGGCGGCATTACGAGCAGAGTTGGCATCACTGCGCGCGACAGCGGTCTGATCCTGTGCAGTGTCGGCTGCTCGCCGCGAGGCGTTAGCATCGTTGCGGGCCATGGCAGCCTGATCGCGCGCAACATCGGTCGCGTTACGCGCCGAGTTGGCGTCCGAACGTGCCGCTTGTGCCTGATTGCGAGAGTTGGCGGCATCATTGCGCGCACGGTCCGCTTCACGAGTGCGGGCATCGAGGCGCATTGCCTCAGTGCGAGTGCTCAAGTCCTCGCGTTGGTCTTCAAGCAGACGACTCTGCGCCCAAGACTGCGCGATCTCCACTTTCTGATCGGCAATCAGCACCAGGTGGCGCGCTTGTGTATTGCTCTCTTGCGGACGTTCCGCTGCGGTCACGGCCACTTCGGCCGCCTGAATCTCGATCGGCGCACGGCTGGCCAACTCGGAATTGGTGCGCAGCGAAGTCAATTTCGAGCGTACCTCTGCAGAACCTTCCGGCGCCCGTGGCGAACTCGCGCAGGCTGCAAGCAGCAACGAAGCCGCCGCCAGAGTAAGAAGCTTCCTGGCACCCATTGATTGTTTGCTCGTGCTCCGCGCCGTCATCATGAAATTTTTCATTGTCTTGCTCCTGAATTACGCAGTATTTCCTGTTGGAGAGCATCGATGCTTTGCTGCATCTCCGCGTTGACTGCCTGAGTCTTCAGCAGTGCTGTTCTGGCCGAGGCAAGCTCGGCACTCACGCGCGACTCATCCGCCAGACGTTCAGCGTGCTCCATGTCTTCGGCCTGCACTGCTGTGCGGGCTGCACTGAGTTTGTCATGCGCCTGTTTCAGATCCTGAGGAGCAAAATCGGCGACCCTTTCCTGTTCAGCGCTGCTGATGGCAAGCTCCGCAGCCTGCAATTGCTGAGTCGGCGGCTGTGGTGTGCTGGCACAAGCTGCCAGGGCAAACACGATGGAACTTCCAACGAGCACACGTAACGCTCGACTACGAATATTGATTTTTTCCCCTGACTTGATCATGAGACTTTTCCTCCAGTAACGCCCAGATACAGAATGGCATCTGACAGTGCGACGCAGATCGCCGCGAGTGCATGAAGCAAATTGTGCAGCGAAGTGAATCAGCACACTGTTCGTCACCGCACGTAGACCGTGTACTTCTATTGCGGTACATGAGTGAATAAGGTGGCTATTGGGCGATCACTCCTGTCTAATGATGATTATGCAGAGTTAGCTTTCATTCAGCCGCCGTCCCCTCTCTCCTTGGCTGAGACAATTCTTTCAGTTTCATTACCACGACCACGACCAAACCTGGCGGACGATCCGACCAGTGCGATGTTTCGTCCAAGGAAAATCCGCATGATGATGAACCCAATCGACATCTTTAACGCCAACATTCTGATCGTCGATGATCAGGAGTCCAATGTGATGCTGCTGGAACTCCTGTTGGCCGATGCCGGTTACACGCAGGTCAGCTCCACGATGAACTCACAAGAGGTCTGCGCGCTGCACCGCAAGAATCATTACGACTTGATCCTGCTCGATCTGCAGCTACCGGTCATGGATGGTTTTCAAGTGATGGAAGCGCTCAAGACCAACCTCGACGACCCTTATCTGCCAGTCATCGTGCTCACCGCACAACCGGGCCACAAGCTGCGGGCACTGCAGGCCGGGGCGAAAGATTTCATCAGCAAGCCCTTTGATCTGATCGAGGTGAAGACGCGCATTCACAATGTCCTCGAAGTACGCCTGCTCTACAAACGACTTGCCAACAGCAACATTGAATTGGAATTAAAGGTTCAGGAACGCACAGCAGAGCTGCGCGAGAGCGAGGCGCGTTTCCGCAGCCTGACTGAGCTGGCTGCCGATTGGTACTGGGAACAGGACGAATCCGGCAAATTCACCAAGGTTTCAGGCCCCGTACTGGAAATGCTCGGCATACAGGTAGAGCCGCTGGTCGACAACGATGCTCTTCCGAACTACAGCCAGAAGTCCAAGCGCCCGGAACCCGGCATCGAGGATGGCACAGGCTGGAACAAAGAAGAACGGGTTGCCTTGCAGGCCAAAATCGCCGCACGCCAACCGTTTCTGGACTCGTTGCTGAGTCGCATCAACAGCGATGGTTCTCAGCAGACTTTTCGGGTCAGCGGACAACCGATGTTCAATCAGAATTCCTGCTTCATTGGCTATCGAGGCATAGGTGCGGAGGTACTGGAAATAAGATGAGCGCGCAAATAGAGACCCGCGAGAAGTCGTTGCAACGCCATAGCCCGAATCAGAATCATCTGCTGGCCGCTCTCCCCGCCGAGGACTTCGCACGACTGTTGCCGTTGCTGGAACTTGTCGCGATGCCGCTCGGCGAAATGCTCTACGAGCCCGGCCAGCAAATGCGTCACGCCTACTTCCCCACCACTGCCATCGCGTCGCTGCACTATGTCACGGAGTCCGGCGCCTCAGCTGAGACCGCAGGTGTCGGCAATGAGGGAGTAGTCGGCGTGGCACTTTTCATGGGAGGTGATACCACCTCCAGTTCGGCCGTGGTGCAAACCGCCGGGCACGCTTACCGCCTGGAAGGACGCCTGCTCAAGCAGGAGTTCAATCGTGGGGGGTTCATGCAGGGCCTGTTGCTCCGTTACACCCAGGCCTTGATGACGCAGATGAGCCAATCTGCCGCCTGCAATCGTCACCACTCGGTCGAGCAACGCCTGTGTCGCTGGCTGCTGCTGACGCTGGATCGCTCCCAATCCAACGAACTGGTGATGACTCAGGAACTGGTGGCAAGCATGCTGGGTGTACGCCGCGAGGGCATTACCGAAGCGGCAGGCAATCTGCAGCGCTCGGGTTTCATCAGTTCCCGACGCGGCCACATTGCCGTGCTCAGCCGTGTCGGGCTCGAAGCCGCGACCTGTGAGTGCTACGACGTAGTCAAGAAAGAGATCAGGCGCTTGCTCGCCGATGTACAACACCGGCAGGACGGCATCACTGCCAGTCACCGGTAACAAATCCAATAGCAGCGACAGGATCAAAAGGGAGTAGTGCCACCGTGCACAAGAAGACGAACAAATCAAACGACACACTGGCCGCGACCAAGGAAGTCCGCCGCCAGGACGTGCTGCTGAAAACCGGCGCTCTGCAGAATGCCATTCTCAACAGCGCCAATTTCTCCAGCATCGCCACTGATGAGAAAGGGCTGATCCAGATTTTCAACATCGGTGCCGAGCGCATGCTGGGCTATGCCGCCGCCGATGTCATGAACAAAGTCACACCATCCGAGCTTTCCGATCCACAGGAAATTCTGGCACGAGCCACTGCGCTGAGTATCGAGCTGGGCACCACCATCAAGCCCGGCTTCGAGGCACTGGTGTTCAAAGCGTCGCGCGGCATTGAAGATATTTACGAGCTGACTTACATCCGCAAGGATCAGACGCGCCTGCCTGCCATCGTATCCGTGACTGCGTTGCGCGACGCGCATAGCAACATCATTGGCTATCTGCTGATTGGCACCGACAACACCGCGCGCAAACAGATCGAAGCGGAGCGCAAGCAGGTAGAGTCCGAGCTGCAGATGGCAATGGCGGCCGCCGAGCGCGCCAATCTGGCGAAGTCGGATTTCCTCTCCAGCATGAGCCATGAACTGCGCACCCCCCTGAGTGCGATTCTGGGTTTTGCGCAACTCATGGAAACCAGCTCTCCAGCTCCGACCGCGCTGCAGCAGCGCAGCATCAATCAGATCTTGAAAGCGGGCTGGTATCTGCTGGATCTGATCAACGAAATTCTCGATCTTGCGCTGGTGGAATCGGGCAAGCTCTCGCTCTCGCTCGAACCCATGGCACTGGGCAGCATATTGCAGGAATGCCAGGCGATGATCGAACCGCAGGCACAGAAGCGCGGCATCAGCGTTTCCTTTCCACGCTTCGAAATCCCGTGCTTCATACATGCTGATCGCACCCGCATGAAGCAGATTCTCATCAATCTGCTCTCCAATGCCCTCAAGTACAACAGCGTCAATGGCGCAGTGATGGTCACCTACAAAGTCATTTCACCAACGCGCGTCCGCATCTGTGTTGAAGACAAAGGCAAAGGCTTGTCATCAGAAAAAATTGAGCAGCTGTTCCAGCCCTTCAACCGACTTGGACAAGAGCTTACAGGCATGGAAGGCACCGGTATTGGTCTGGTCATGACCAAGCGCCTGATCGAGCTGATGGATGGTGTGATCGGCGTGGAAAGTGTCGAAGGTACCGGCAGTGTGTTCTGGGTCGAGCTGAATCTGAGTCAGGCTCCGCAGCTGACCATCGGCGCAACTGCTGCGCCGGTGTATATCCCGGAGCGCACCAGCACACAACAGCACACTTTGCTTTATGTGGAAGACAACCCTGCCAATCTGATGCTGATTGAAGATCTCATCGCCCGCCGTCCGGACATTCGCCTGCTGAGCGCTCAGGACGGCATTACCGGCATCGAAATGGCACTCAACTTCCTGCCGGATGTGATCCTGATGGATATCAACCTGCCCGGCATCAACGGCATCAGGGTGCTGGAAATTCTTGCAGCAGATCCGCGAACCGCCAACATTCCGGTGGTCGCGCTCAGCGCCAATGCCATGCCGCGCGACATCGAGAAAGGGTTGAGCGCAGGCTTTTTCCGTTACCTCACCAAACCGATCCGCATCACCGAGTTCATGGAAGCACTGGACGCGGCAATGGAAGTGGCAACGGGAGGCTGAGTTGCCGTTACTTGACGAGAATGTCGTTACGCACGGAGACCACACCGTCGACGGCGCGGGCAATTGCAGTGGCTTCATCGGTTTCTGCACCGGTTGACACAAAACCGCTGAGCTGTACCACGCCTTTGAAGGTTTCGACATTGATCTCGGAAGACTTCAGATTGTCGTCGTTGAAAATCGCTGTCTTGACCTTGGCCGTAATCACGGTGTCGTCGATATATTCCCCGGTGCTGGATTGGGTGTCGGTGGAGGCGCAACCCGCCATGGCCAACAAGGCAGAAGCGACAAGGACGGTAACAGTCGAACGAAAGATATTCATGTGCAGATTCCTGATAGAGGGATGTAAGCCCTGACAATACCCCGCCCGCTGTTGCCGATCTGTTCGTTATCGAACACGGCAACGGCGATCAACTCATGTCTGTTAGCGCACAGACGCGGCAGCAGCTCTCCTTCAATCTGAACACTCCATATTCAAGGAGTTGTTACCATGAAACACAAACAAAAGACTGCCGCCCTGTCCCGTGAATTCCACAACTTTGTGGCTGACATCGAAAGTCTGCTGAAAGAAACCGCGTCGCTGACCGGCGGCGAATTGGCCGAAGCACGCAGCAAACTGCACGAACGCGTCTCTGAAGCCAAAGAGTCGGTCACCGAGCTGAGCCACGACATTGCGCGCCAGGCAGGCAAGAGCGCCGCCAAAGCCAATCGCGAAGTGCACGATGAACCCTGGAAGGCAATTGGCAGTGCAGCCGCCGTAGGACTGCTGCTTGGTCTGTTGTTCTCACGCCGATGAGCTTCTTCCGCGCGGGCCAATCGTTGCAATCCTCGCTGAGCAGCATGCTGTCGCAGTCCGTGTTGCACGGGCAGTTGGCGTGGATCGAGCTGGCCGAAGAGAAGGACCGGGCTTTCAGCATGCTGGCGACCATGTTGCTGGGCTTCATTCTGCTGTTCTGCAGTCTGTTGTCGCTCAGCGCCCTCGTCATCATTGTCAGCTGGGAAACCGACTACCGGATTCTCACCATCATTCTGCTGACGCTGACCTACGCGGCCGGTGCAGCGCTGACCTGGCGCCACTTCCTGCTGGTGGAAGACAGGGGCCACAAGGCATTCTCGGATACTCGCAGAGAACTCGGCGCTGACCTGGATCTGTTGCGCAGCAGGCTCGAACAATGAGCCGTGCTTTGACACTTTCCCTGCAGCGTCAGGCGCTCTGTCTGCGGCTGCAGGCTCAGCGCAGGGAGCTGCAGTTTCAACAGATCCAGGCCAGTGCAGCAATGTCGGATGAAGACTATCCACGCAGCCTTACCATGCGTCTGCTGACACAGCAGCCCTCTCTCACCGTCCTGCTTGCCACGGAAATACTGCCGCTGGTGCTGAACCGGTTTCTGGGGCGACCTGGTTGTCGGAAGCGGCTCTGGTAAGCCTCAATTCGCACTCACTACGAGCGCATAACCGTCTCATCACCAAAAGGAAACAAGACCATGTTGGAAACTGTCGCAATTGTGTTAGTCGTCCTCTGGGCAATCGGGCTGATCTCATCGTACAGCATGGGCGGGTTCATTCATGTCCTGCTGGTCATCGCTGTTGTCGTCATTTTAATTCGTCTCATTCAAGGTAAAAGACTCTAAGGAACCCCTGCTATGTCAATTCAGAAAATGCTCGCAATCGTCTTCATCGTCGCCGGTATCATGGGTCTGGTCTATGGGGGATTCAGCTATACGAGCGAAACCCACGAGGCGGAACTCGGCCCCTTGAGCATGACGATTGATGAGAAAGAATATGTCCCGGTCCCGGTGTGGGCAGGCATTGCTTCAATTATTGTTGGTGCTGGTCTGCTGTTGATGCGTAAACAAAGCTGATTCTGCGGAGACCGCTGGCGGCCACAACGCTGTCAGCGGTTTGCGCGTTTGCAGAGCATTCTCATGCCGCCAAAATCCTGTATTCTGTGCGCTCCGTAAACCCAAGCCGAGGCCACCTCCTATGTCCCTGCGCATCAATGACATTGCACCCAATTTTACAACTGACTCCACCGCCGGCACACTCACGTTGCACGACTGGATCGGCAGTAGTTATGCCATTTTGTTTTCACACCCGAAAGATTTCACGCCGGTATGCACTACCGAGTTCAGCGCCGTGGCCCAGCTCGCTCCCGAGTTTGCCAAGCGCAATACCAAAGTGATCGGGGTGTCGGTGGACAACGTGCAGGAACATCAGAAGTGGAAGCGCGATATCGAGGCTTTTGCGGGTGCTCCAGCGGATTTTCCAATCATCGACGACACGTCGCTGCAAGTCTCCAAACTGTATGACATGCTCCCGGCTGATGCGTATATGCCCGATGGTCGAACTCCTGCCCATAGCGCGACTGTGCGCACCGTGTTCATCATCGGGCCGGACAAGAAAATTCGCCTCACGATCTCCTACCCGATGTCAGTCGGCCGTAACTTCGCCGAGATTCTGCGGGCACTGGACGCCATCCAGACGACCGACGGCGTGCCCATTGCCACACCCGCAAACTGGGTGCCTGGTCAGGATGTCATCGTGGCATTGAGTCTGAATAACGAGCAGGCGCAGGAACGGTTTGGCACGCTCGATATCAAACTGCCCTATCTGCGTTTTGTCAAAGCGCCGAAAAAATAGCAGGTTTACAACACGAGATCAGTGCACGGGAGGACGTTCGTTGTGCGTCAGCCAGAACACTCCCAGTTGCATCACCACTTCAGCAAAGTGAGTGAAGTCGACCGGTTTGCGAACGTAGCTGTTGGCTCCTGATTCGTAACTCTTGAAGACGTCGTCGTCTTCACTGGAAGAGGTCAGCACCACCACTGGCAGCAAGCGGGTGCGTGGGCTGGCACGAATGTGTTTCAACACATCGATACCATTCAGCTTGGGCAGCTTCAAGTCCAGCAGGACAACAGCTGGCAGCAACTCGGGGTTACGCCCCGTGTGCGCGCCTGCAGCAAACAACCAGTCCAGCGCTGCCGACCCGTCCCGCATCACCACGATCTCATTGCTGATATTGCCGCGTCGCAACGAGCGAATTGTCAGCTCTTCGTCATCAGGGTTGTCCTCAACGAGGAGAATGATCTTGTCGTTCATGGTGTGTCCTCGATCCATAGTGGATTGATCTCTGCGGCAGGTACTGGCCGGGAAAACAGATACCCCTGCCCCTCACTGCAATTGTTGTGGCGTAACCACTCCAGCTGTTCCGGGGTCTCAATGCCTTCGGCAATCACCCGCAGCCCCAGCGTTTCGGTCAACGATATGATGGCCCGCACGATCTCTGCATCGCCATGGTCGAGCAAGGCACGTTGCACAAACGACTTGTCGATCTTCAGACAATCAATCGGCAGACGCGACAGGTAGCTCAAACTGCAATAGCCGGTGCCGAAATCATCCAGAGTGATACTGACGCCCAGTGTCGCCAGCTGCTGGAGAATGGCCGCGGATTCATCTTTATCGTCGATCAGAACGCTCTCGGTCAACTCCAGTTCCAGCCGTTGCGGTTCAAGACCAGTCGCCTTGAGTGCATTCTCTACCATCTGCACAAACCCCTTGCGCCGAAACTGTCTGGCAGAGACATTGACCGCCATCCGCAATGGCGTATTCCCGGCACCGTCCCATTCTTTCAATTGTTTGCAGGCTGTGTTCAATACCCACTCGCCCAGCCCGTGAATCAGCTCAGACTTTTCCGCAATCGCGATGAACTCGCCGGGCAACAGCAACCCTTGTTCCGGATGCTGCCAACGCACCAACGCCTCAAATCCGATCGCTTTCCCACTCTCCAGTGCCACTTGCACCTGATAATTCAAACGCAGCTGTCCGGTGTCGAGCGCCTGCTGCAATTCCGATTCAATACGCACCTGGTGAACCGCATTGCGTGTCATCTCATCCGAATAAAACTGGTAGCCACCATCGCCGCTTTCCTTCTGCCGATGCAGGGCGACATCGGCATGATGGTACAAGGTCTCGAAGTCCAGACCATCGCGTGGATACAGACTGATCCCAATGCTGGTGGATACGTTCAGCACACGCTGACCAATCATGAACGGTCGGCCCATGGACTCCTGCAGCTTGCCGACCACCACGATGACATCATCAGGCGACGACAGTTCGGCCGCCAGTACTGCAAAGCTGTCGGCTGCAATCCGCGCCACCGTGTCACGACCGCGCACCGTTTCCTGCAGGCGCATCCCGAACTCCCGCAGCAACGCATCTCCAAAAGCTTGCCCATAACCGTCGTTGACCAGTTTGAAACGGTCGACATTGATGATCAGCAGCGCCAGATGGCGGCGCCCCCAATGACTGAAACCCAGTGCTTGCGTCACCCGGTCGGCCAGCAGTGTCCGGTTCGGCAACCCTGTCAGGGAATCAAAATTGGCCAGATACTGAATCTGTTTTTCAAACGCCCGGCGTTCGCGGATATCGCGCGCGATGAACGAGAAATACTCGACACGTTTCTCCTCGTCACGATGACAAATAACCACCAGCGATACGGGAATACTCACGCCACCGGCACCTACCAGCAAGGCATCGCCCTGCCACAGTCCACGCTGCGCGACATCGGCCAACAGCTGTTCGTGAATCAAGGGCCATTGCCCGAGCGGATGCAGATTGCCGACACGCAAGCTTGTGGTTGCACGGCCAATTCCCAACAGATTCTGAGCGCCCTGATTCATGTAGGTGATGAGTTCATCGGGTTGAGCAATCACCACGATGTCGCTGGTCGACTCCAGAATCGCCGACAAACGAGAGCGTTCCTTTTCAACTACCTGCAGCCGTTTCTTCTCGTTTGTATCGTGCATCGCCCGGTCAATGGACGTGCTCAGCCGCCGCATGTTTTCCTTGAGCACATAGTCGGTTGCGCCCTGATAAATGGATTCAATCGCTTGCTCTTCGCCAATGGTGCCCGAGAGAAAAATGAAAGGGATTTGCGGCACCATTTCCCGGCATATTGCCAACGCTGCCAGTCCGTTGAATCCTGGCAGAGTGTAGTCGGAAAGAATCAGCTCAGGCTCCCAGGCAATCAACGTGGCCCGCAACGCAGCTTCGGATTGCACACGTTGCCAGTCAATGCTGTAGCCTTCCCGTTCCAGCCTGAGGACCGCCAGTTCGGCATCGGCTATACAGTCCTCAATGAACAGGATCTTCAGTTTATGAGCCTGCCGTTTCATGATGACCTCCGCCCGGTCCCAGGGTGAAATAAAAAGTGGCACCCGCTCCTAACGCAGCGTCAAACCAGATGCGTCCGCCATGACGGTGCACGATTCTTTGCACAGTGACCAGCCCGATGCCGGTGCCCGGGAATTCATGGGCCGCATGCAGACGCTGAAACGGCGCAAACAACTTGTCGGCATATTTCATATCGAAGCCGGCGCCGTTGTCACGCACGAAGTAAGTGGCATGTGCCCCATCTTTAGTCATGCCCACCACGATCTGCGGTTTCTCCTGCTCAGATGAAAATTTCCAAGCATTGTCCAACAGATTTTCGAGCACAATACGCAATAGTTTGGGATCCGCCTGAACTGTCATGCTCTTCCACACTGACAGATCCACCACCTGATTCGGATGTCGATTCTGCAACACGTTCAACACCTCCCATACCATGTCGGTCAGATTCACCGACTGTGGCTGCAAGCCTACTCGCGACACCCGCGACAGATTCAGCAAATCCTCGATCAGTTGTCCCATTCGATAACTGGCGGCGATGATGCGTTCCAGATAGTGACGATTGCCTTCGGGCAGTTCTGTCGGCAACTCTTCCAGCAAGGCCTGACTGAAACCGCTGATGGAACGCAGCGGCGCGCGCAAGTCATGGGACACTGAATAACAAAACGATTCGAGTTCCTGATTGGCAACCCGCAACTCCAGAGTGCGCTGATGGACTTTTTCTTCCAGCTCTTCATTCAGCTGCTGAATCTTCGTGGTGGCTTCGGTGCGGGCAGCAATTTCCCGCTCCAGTTCGTGATTGGAATCTTCCAGCGCTGTGGTGCGGGTTTCGATCTCGGCCAGCATTTCATTGAAAGCGTCGACCAACAGCCCCACTTCGTCCTCCGAGAGTTTGACAGCACGCTGCGTATACTGTTTGCGAGCCACCACATCTCTGGCAATTCTGGCGATAGCGTGGATCGGCTTGGTGATCACTGCCTGCATCCAGAACGCCACCAGTGCAGCTGCGGTCATGGCAACCAGTGCAGTGACGCTGAGAATCGTGATGAATTCCAGCGCCCGGGACAGCGGTTGATAGCTCTCGCTGAGCCACACAGTGCCCAGAATGGCATCGCTGTCCGTGATCCGGCCGTAGACATCCACACGGTCATTGCCAATGCGGGTGCCACTGATTTCCGGCAGCAAGGGTGGAATCTGCACGGTGGCATCCCGGCTGAAACTCACGAACACTTGCCCTTGTGCGTTGTAGATGGCGGCCGCCTCAACCCCAGGTTTTAGACTGAGCAACTCCAGATTCTCGCGCGCCACCCGTTCATCACCGAACTGCAGCGCGGGCAAGGTGGTGTACGACAACAGCTCCACCTGGGCTTGGGCGTCAGCGATGGTGGCATTGCGATAGGTGTTGATGTCGTACCACAGGAAAATGCCACACGCCACGAACAGTGCACAGAAGGTCGCCACCAAGACCAGTGCCAGCAGTTTGCTGCGAATGTAGCGGAATGTTCTCATGGTGACGGCAGTACCCGTTGTGCCACCTGCAGAAGTCGTGCACTTAACCGCAAGCCTGCGGCATTCGTAGCAGGCAGCGCCACATCGAAGCGCACATGCTCATCGACCACTTGCAGATTGATCATGCTACCCGGAGGCCAGCGCTCTGGCTCGGTCTCCGTGACCGTCAGCAGAGGGCGGACCGGCGCCTCAGCCAGCAGCGCAGCCGCTTGCTCCCCACTGCTGATGAACAGGACATGCAGACCAGCCAGTGAATCACCCTGCTGCAACAACCGCACTTCAGCAGGCCTGCCGTTCAGACGCTGGCCCTCTACCAGCATCTCCAGATTGTTGGCCATCACTTGCGAACCCAGCACGCCAAAGCGCAACGGGGTATCGTCACTTTCAAACGCCTCCGGTGGCCATTCTGCGTAAGTGGCAAACTGGTAGACAAATGCTGCCTTGAGCTCGTATTCGCTGACGTCGACCTGAGCAAGCGCTACTCCGGGGGAAATTTCCCCGAGCATCAGTATCAAGACCAAAGACAGATGCTTCAAAATGCCCATCGGAACCCCAGCAACAGACTACGATCAATTCTGCTGCGGCTGGCGCGCGCGCCGAATTCCGGGTGATCGGCATGCAGCAGGTTGCGTCCGGTCAGCGCGATCTCCAGTTCGGGCACAGGCATCCAGGCCACTCGGGCATTCAGCTCGGTGTAAGCTGGCAAGGGTTCCACGACCAATTCGCCGACACGGCGCAGGAAGAGATCGACGCTCACATTCGCGCCCAGATCCATGCTGGAACGCAACGACCACTGATAATCGGGGTCGTTGTGCAAGGTGGCATTATCGACCCCTGCCGTGTCACCGCCCCCAGGTGCGAAGTGCAGATCCTTCTGCAACGTGTTCCATCCGGCACTCAGACGCCAGAAAGACGCCACCTGCCAGTTGGCCCAGGTTTCGACGCCCCAGCTATGCCCTTCGATGTCATTGGCGAGATAGGTGGGCAATGGCAGTGGTGTACCACTGCGCAGTTTGCTCCAATCGTGATGAAAAACGGTGACTGACAAATAGAGAGATTCGGAGAGTTGCCCCCGGTAACCCAGCTCTGCGACTTCGGCTACCTCGGACTCAAAATCCGGCCCGCCTGCCACGATGAATGGCGCCTTTTGCGGAAAGAAAATATCCCTGTCAAAGCGTGAAGGAGCACGCACGGCCCGGGACACTGCTGCCCACACCAACTGATTCTCCACGGGCTGCCAGGCCAGCCTCAGGTTCGGCAGATACTCCCTGCCGGTATAGTCGTTCCATTCCAGCTTGATGCCCGGTGTCAGCCGCAGCGTCGGTGTCAGGTTGATTTCATCCTGCACGAAAACATTCTGCCAGCTGAGAGTTCTACTGGCAGGAATGAACGCTGTGAACAAACCAGGGTCGACGTCATCCTCCCCATGCCGATAGCCACCGCCCCACACCAGATGATGAGTGTCGAGATCGAGCGCATGCTGGAAATCGAAGTCAACGATGTCGGCGGTCGGGCTGAAGAGCACAACCTCCTCGCGCTCGCTGTGGCTCCAGTAAGTCTGCATCCGCAGTTCTGAGCCGTTCTGCAATTCCCGAGTCCAGCGCGCCAGCAGATTCATTCCGGAAATCTGCACCGGGGTCAACTCCACTGCCCCGAAAAATCCGCGATGCGCGGACTCGCCTTCATGGGCATCACCTTGCACAGTCACCGTCTGCTTTTCGTCACGCCAATCCGTTCGGAACCCTGTCTGCATTTTGCGCCAGGCATCATGCAAACCAAATCCATTCTCGAACTGGGTATTGTCCCAATCCCTGGCCTTGGCATAGACCCGCCAATCCATTCCGGAGGCCAGCGTGCCTCCAGTGCGCATGGCAACACCGTATTCGCGGTTGCCGGTTTCACCCGTCACCAGTGTCTCGCCACTTTCACCGGCAGGTTTGGTAATGATGTTGATGACGCCATTGACGGCGTTGGCTCCCCATAGTGTGGCACCTGGACCGCTGATGACTTCAATGCGGTCGATGTCCTGCAGAAATGTATCCTGCATTTCCCAGAACACACCAGAGAACAACGGTGTGTAAATAGTGCGGCCATCGAGCAGCACCAGCAATTTGTTGCCAATCGAATTATTGAAGCCGCGCGCAGTAATGGCGTGTTGCAGGCTGTCGATGCGGGCCACTTGCAGGTTGGGGGCTAAACGCAGAATTTCCGGGATGGTCGTGGCGCCAGAGCGGCGAATGTCATCCGAGGTGATGACAAACACGGAAGCGGCAGCGCCGGAGATACTTTCTTCGCGGCGGTTTACCGAAGTGATGCGGAGCGTAACCAGCTCTTCCAGGCTCAGCTCGACCAGTGCCTGCGCTGCTACCAGCTGGGCATGGGTCGGCATTGCCAGGGTCACTGCCATTGCGGTTGTCAGCAATAGCGAAAACCTCACGTCAGTCATGATCTCCCTCCCGGAATGAAATCCGATTGCCTTTCCCTGATCTTTCTACTCTGTTGCAACGGCAACAGGGTGCGGCAATGATGTTTATTATTCGATCTTCGCCGGTAATGTACCGCTAACTTCGTGTGGTGACTACCCAAGATTGTGCATTGTTCGACATTTCCAGCAGACTCTTTCCAGACTCTTGCCATCCTCTCAAATAAGAATGCTTCGCATTTGCATTTTTGAAATGCAGCTCTTATGATAAGCGCTGTCGGCCTGATCCCCGGGCTGAAAGCACAGCAAAGGACGACTCTGTCATGACCGAATCACCGCCAGAACTCCGGCTGATCGGTCCAGCTAGTCCCGTGGAAATCAGCAGCACCAACCTGCTGGGCACCCGAGGCGAGCTGACGATCATTCATAACGGAGAACGCTATACCTTGCGGATTACCGCAAACAAGAAACTGATATTGACCAAGTAGCTGCTCCAGAAAGCCGCTTGAAAAAGTAAACGAGTCCAGCCAGCCACTCAGTGCTGAGCGTTGCCTCCTCACCGCCCCGAGGGTCTGCCGGAATCCACAATCCCCGGTAAGCGCAACGTTCAATCAGGCAGCAAGCCAGACTCTCCCTAATTCAGGAGAGTTAATCATGCACGCTGCCATACCAGACACACCCCCATTCCCCGTTCGGCGCCTCGCGCTGGGCATTGCCTGTTGCCTGCTGGCCACACAAGCGCTGAGTGCCGATTCCGAGCGCGGCATTGAAGAAGTGGTCGTCACCGCCACTCATCTGCCCCGCACACTGGATGAAATTGCCGGCACCGTTTCCGTGATCAGCGACGCCGACATCGAACGCCAGCTGGCCGACGACCTCAACGACATCACCCGCTTCCAACCCGGACTCTCTATGGACACCGCCAGTCGCGGTGGCAATCAGGGCTTCGTCATCCGGGGCATCGGCGGCAACCGGGTGCTGACCATCATCGACGGCATCCGCAGCAACGATATTTATGCAGCTGGCCCGGCATCCTACGGCAAGGATGCCTTTGAAGTGGACGATCTGCGCGCGGTGGAAGTCATTCGCGGACCCGCCTCCGTGCTCTACGGCGCGGATGCGATGGGCGGCGCGGTGATCCTGCGCAGCAAGAACCCGCAGGACTATCTGAATAACGGCGAGACCTCCGCCTTCTCTCTGCGCAGCTCCTCCAACAGCGTCAACGACCACTACAAGGGAGGCCTGACCTATGCCTTCCAGCAGGGCACTCTGGGTTCCGTCGTGCAATACACTCGGCGCCAGTTCGGCGAAAACGAGATCAACGGCAACGCCCGGTTGAATCCTCAGGACGGCGAATCCGATAACTGGATGGTCAAGAGCGTCTGGACCCCCAGCACCTCTCACCAGTGGCAACTGACGCTGGATTCTTCTGCCGAGCTGATCGACACGCGCATGGACTCCGAACTGACCACTTCGGTGAAACGCTCTGAAGGCAGCGACGCGACGGATCGCCTGCGCGCCAGTCTTGTCCACACCTGGACGCTGGCGAGCGCACTCGCCGACACTCTCGAAACCCAGCTGCACTGGCAGCGCACCGATGCCGAACAATTCAGCACACAACGGCTGACGAGCTATGCCTTCGTGAACAGGGCAGACCGCAGCAGCTACGGCGGCACCTCGGCCGAGCGCTTCAGTGACTTCGAGTTCAACCAGACCACCAGCACACTCGGCATCTTGCTGGCGAAGACCCTGGAAATCGGCAGCACACAGCACGCGCTGGTCTACGGTTTCAACACGGACCGTACAGAGACCGAGCGGCCACGGCACCGCTGTGATACGCAAGTCTCCACCGGCGCCGTCAGCTGCAACATTCCCAGCTACCCATTTGCACCGCCGGAAGTCTTTCCCAACAAGACTTTTCCGGATACGACCACTGCGCGGACAGGCTTGTACTGGCAGGACGAAATTACGCTCGGAAGCAGCGGCTTCACCGTCATCCCAGGCCTGCGCTACGACCACTATGAAATGACGCCGCACCTGGATGCCTTGCTCAACGGTGGCGGCAACATCAGCAACTACGGCGGCTTCAATGTCGTGGATGTGGACGAGGAGCAGGCATCGGTCAACCTCGGGGTGATCTACGACCTGAGTGATAGCACGTCCTTCTTCGCGCAGTACGCAGAAGGCTACCGCCCACCCAACTTCGACGAATCCAATCAGGCGTTCGTCAACCTGGGCCACGGCTATGCCACGGTGCCAAACCCGGATCTGGAACCGGAGTCTAGTCGTGGCACGGAGGTGGGCATTCGAGCGAATTTCAGCCGCGCTGCTCTTAGCCTGGCGCTCTACAACAACGTCTATGACAACTTCATCGAGAGCAAGACCATCGGCACCACCAACGGCATCAGCCTGTTTCAGGACAGCAATGTGGGCGAGGCTCATATCTACGGCGCAGAAATCACAGGGCTGTGGCAGGCGGGCGACCACTGGCAACTGCGCTCCTCCGTTGCCTGGAGCCGTGGCAAGGATGAGATCAGCGGTCGGCCGCTCAACTCCGTCGATCCGCTGACCGGCGTGGTCAGTGCCCGTTACGACGCGAGCACCGGACGCTGGAGCGTGGAAACCCTGCTGACGCTGGTCGGAGAACAGGACCGTGTTTCGGCGCCCGACAGAGTGACAGGCGAGCGCTACAGCCTTGTCGATCTCGTCGGCAGCTATCAGTTGGGCGAAGGCGCCTCCTTGCGCGTCGGAGTCTTCAATCTCTTCGATGAAGATTACGCGCGCTGGAGCAGCATCAAAGGATTGGCGGCGGCCGATGCCAACAACATTGCCAAGGCGCAGGCGCCAGGGACCAATTTCCGCGTAGGAGTGAATTATGAATTCTAAAGACAAGATCAAAACTCTGCTGCAACCGACATTGCTGGCCTTGAGTCTGGCGTATTCGTTAAGCACCACCCACCACACCATCGCGCAGGAAGCTGATGATCTGGGAGTACTCGTCATGGCCCACGGCGGGTCCCTCGAATGGAACCAAGGCGTGCTCGACACTGTGGCACCGTTGACTGAGGAGTACACGCTGGAAGTCGCTTTCGGCATGGCGGATGCGGTGTCGATGCAGGAGGCTGTCGCCCGTCTGGAAGAGCGCGGTGCGGACCGAATCGCCGTGGTACGTCTGTTCATCAGCGGCGAGAGCTGGTACGAGCGCACCGAGCAGATCCTCGGCATGAAGGAAGGCGCTCCGGATCGCACTGCAGCCACGGCGGCGGTGGATGAGCACGCGGGTCACACGATGCCTGCAGCTACTGACGTAGCAACCGGGCAACCCGCCGCCATGGGCCACAGCATGGAGTTCTGGAAGATCGACACGGAGGCACGCTTCGCCCTCAGCAAACCCGGCCTCGCGGAAGCGGAAGAAATGAGTGAGGTGCTGCTCGCCCGTGCTGCGGCACTCAGCAAAAACCCGACGCAGGAAGACGTGCTGATTCTCGCACATGGCCCAGGCGACGACGCCGAAAACGCGCGCTGGATTGCCTACATCGAGGAGCGTGTGGCCAGGTTGCGCACAGATCATCCGTTCCGCAGTGTGAAAGTCGCGACACTGCGTGAAGACTGGGAAGAAAAACGCGTGGGCGCCGAACAGGAGGTGCGCGCGTTTGTCGACAATGCCAAAGCCACTGGTGGCACGGCCATTGTGATTCCCTATCGCGTTCATGGTTTCGGTCCCTATGCCGAAGTTCTGGAAGGATTGGACTATGTCGCCGATGAACAGGGCCTGATTCCGCATGCAGGAGTCACGCGCTGGATTGCCGGGCAGATTGAGGAGTTGCACGCCGATCTCTGATCGATCGGTCGCAGCGTTTCACCTAACCGTTTTCTCTCGCCGGGAGCCTGCCACCGGGTCAGGCTCCCATCGTCCCGCCGCTCTGCTACACACCTCGTCCTCAATTGAGATTCGATTCTCAATATGCTTACATCCCTGTCGTTTCCACACAGCCAGCCATTCACCCGGGGGGGATTCATGCGCAACCTTTTACAGACCTCATTGCAAACCATCAGAATCAATCTGCAGCGCACGGGACTGGCACTGCTTATCGCAGCCGCAACGCTGGCACAGAGTCATGCACAAAGCGCTGACCGCAATCTGGCACAAGTCAGCCCGGAAGACGTCGGCATGAGCAGCACCGCCCTGGCAGCGTTCAACACTGGCATGCGCGGCGAAGTCGACAAGGGTCAACTCGCTGGCATCATCACCATGATCGCCCGAGAAGGTAAGCTGGTGCACACCGATGTCTATGGGTATCAGGACCTCGAAAACAAAGTGCCGATGGATGAAGAGACCATCTTCCGCATTTTCTCGATGACCAAACCCATCGTCGGCGTGGCGCTGATGACGCTGCATGAAGACGGCAAATTCAGCCTCGATGATCCGGTGGAAAAGTTCATCCCCGAATTCGCCAATCTGCAAGTCGCAAAAGAAGACGGCCCCAATGGCATCCCCGTGACCGAACCCCAGCAACACAAGATGACCATGCGCGAACTGATGAGCCACAC
This sequence comes from Pseudomonadota bacterium, assembly GCA_040384465.1. Classification (GTDB taxonomy): domain Bacteria; phylum Pseudomonadota; class Gammaproteobacteria; order Pseudomonadales; family Pseudohongiellaceae; genus UBA5078. Next base: position 64,103 of record JAZKJF010000003.1, read on the forward strand.
CGGCGGCCTCACTTATGGTTCTTTCTCGCGCTCTCAGGTCGACACGCTCTACACCCAGGCGGACGTCACGGACCGCAATTCCACGCTCAAGGACATGATCGCCAAGCTCGCGCAGATTCCTCTGCGCCAGCAGCCCGGCAGCGCATGGCATTACAGCGTGTCCGTGGACGTGCAGGGCTATCTGGTGGAAGTGCTGTCCGGCCAGACGCTCGATGTCTATCTGCAGGAGCAGCTCTTCGCGCCGCTGGGCATGGTCGATACGCGCTTCTACGTGGGCAGTGAGAAAGCCGCACGTTTCTCCCGCGAATACACCTCTTCCCCCACCGGGTTGAGCAGCCCGGAGAACGGCGAATTCATCGAGCCCGCCTCTTTTCTCTCCGGCGGTGGCGGCCTGACCTCCACCGCTGGCGACTACCTGCGCTTCGCCCAGATGGTCGCCAATGGTGGTGAGCTGGACGGCGTGCGTATCCTCAAGCCGGAGACTGTCGACCTGATGCGGAGCAGTCAGCTGCCCGAGGGCATGACCGAGATTCCGGGTTACACCGGCAACGCGTTCGGGTTGGATTTCGCAGTGGTGGTTGACCCAGCTAGCAATGGCGGCATGTCTGCAGGGAGTTACTGGTGGTGGGGCATCGCGGGGTCGTGGTTCTGGATAGACCCAGTGGAAGATCTGGTTTTTGTCGGCATGATCCAGAATCGGAATTTGCGGTATGCGCGGCAGTTGCAGTTGATGAGCAAGGAGTTGGTGTATGGGGCGATTACGGAGTCTAAAAAATAATTTGACTGGTTACTCTTTGCCTGTATGAGCCTGCCCTGCAGGCGACGGCGATTACGGAGTCTAAAAAGCAATTTGATTGGTTAGCGCTCTGTAGTCCGATCAGTGTGAACAGGGGGCCCGGTGCAGGACACGCCCGTGAATACGTCCATGTAGGGCTCGCTTTCGCCATCCATGGCTCAAGACGGTCCTGTACCGGGCCCCCTGTTCACACTAATCTCGCAAGTACCGACTGCTAAACCGTTATACACTTCGAAAGTGAATTCGCGCCGAAATCGGGATGGTCGCCTGCAGGGCAGGCTCCTACAGAGGGAGACACACTGACTGTATAAGCCTGCCCCGCAGGCGACCGACCGGGGCCGCATCAACCACCCCGCAGCACAATTCTCCCCTGTACCTTGCCCGCCTTCAGGTCAGCGAGGGCTTGGGTGGCTTGGGCCAGCGGGCGTTCTTCGATGCGGATCGGGGCGATGCGCCCGGCGCGTACCAGAGCCATGAGTTCGGCCATTTCCTGCAAGCTGCCGACGTAGCTGCCCTGAATAATGCGTGCATTCATCGGGAGGAACGGTAGCGGGATGTTGAGTGCACCGCCGTAGAGTCCTACGATCACGAGCCTGCCACCTTTGCGCAGGCATGAGAGCCCGAAGCCCGTTGAGGCTTCGGCGCCTACAAAGTCCAATGCGGCAAAGACTCCGCCGTCGCTTAGTTTCTTGATGGCTTTGATCTGCTCGCGGTCCGAAGAATCGAACACGCGGCTGGCGCCGAAATCTTTCGCCGCTTCTCGCTTGCGGGGATCGATGTCGGCCACCAGCGGGTCGATGCCCATCGACAACGCGATCTGCACGGCCATCATGCCGACGCCGCCCGCGCCGATGATCAGCACCTCGTCGCCGTCAACGCGGTCGGCAATTTTCTTCAGCGCGCTGTAAGCCGTCAGTCCCGAGCAGGCATAGGTGGAGGCGAGTGCATCGTCGACTGAGCCCTTGTCGAACAGGTAACGACTGTGAGGGACGAGTACGTAGTCGGCAAAGCCGCCGGGCATGACTGTGCCGAGCCCACGGCCCGGCGTGCAGAGATGTTCTTCGCCACGGCGGCAGGACGCACACTTACCGCAGCCAATCCAAGGGTAGACGACACGACGATCTCCGATGCGTGCGTCCGTCACCTCCGGCCCCACGGCCACCACTTCGCCGAAGATCTCGTGGCCCAGCACCAGACCGGGGTGCCCGACTTCAAGACGCTTGTCATTGCCGAGATTGAAGACACCTTCGTGCAGATGAATGTCGGAGTGGCAGACGCCGCAAGCCAGCATCTTCAAAAGTATCTCGGTGCCCTGCGGCACCGGCGTGGGTGACTCTTTCGCCACCAGCGGTGCGCCGGGTGTTGTTGTTTCGTATGCAATCATGTCAATTGACCCTCATGTAGGAGCTGG
>JAZKJF010000003.1:66379-194182 GCA_040384465.1 Pseudomonadota bacterium
ATGCGTCAGTCGCCGGCAGGCCAGCTCCTACAAAATCCTCTCGCTATTCCTGCGCGGCTGCCCACGCGGCGAAGGTGCTGCCTTCCTTCGCGAGCTTCTCCAAGAGCGGAGCGGGCTTCCAGAACTCGGCGCCCTGCTCCTCGCGGAATCGGCAGATGCTGTCGTACACATTCTTGAGGCCGACTTCATCGGCGTAGAACATCGGGCCGCCCTTCGCGCTCGGGAAGGCATAGCCGTAGACGTAAACGATATCGATGTCGCCGGGGCGCTGCGCGATGCCTTCTTCCAGAATCAGCGCGCCCTCGTTGATCAGCGGATACATCAGCCGCGCCACGATCTCCTCGTTGCTGATCTCGCGGCGCTGGATACCGAATTTCTCCGCGTGCGCCTTGATCAGCGCATCTACTGCCGGGTCGGGCAGGCGGGCGCGGGTCTGCGGATCGTACTGGTAATAACCGGCACCGGACTTCTGGCCGAGCCGTCCCATCTCCACGAGAGCGGAGGCGATGCTGTGGGTGCGCGGGTCGATCTTGTCGCCAGCAGCCTCGCGTGCCTGCCGGGCCTTGTAGCCAACGTCGAGTCCGGCGAGGTCGCCCATCGCCAGCGGCCCCATCGCCATGCCGAAGTCCTCGGCCGCCGCATCGATCTGCGCGGGACTGGCGCCGTCAAGCAGCAGCAGTTGCGCCTGTCTGCCGTAGCCGCCGAGCATGCGATTGCCAATGAAGCCATAGCACACGCGTGAGAGCGCGCACACCTTGCCGATTTTCTTGCCGATCTGCATGGCAGTGGCCAACACGTCATCGGCCGTCTTGGCGCCACGTACCACTTCCAGCAGTTTCATGACGTTGGCGGGGCTGAAGAAGTGCATGCCGAGCACGTCCTGCGGACGCTTGGTGGCGGCGGCGATGTCGTCGACGTTCTGGTACGAGGTGTTGGTGGCCATGATGGCGCAGGGCTTGCACACCGCGTCCAGTTTCGCGAACACCTCTTTCTTGATGTCCGGATTCTCGAATACGGCTTCGATCACCAGATCGACATCGGCCAGATCGGCGTAGGCAGTGGTGCCACTGATCAGCTGCAGACGCTCGGCCATCTCCGCCTCGCTCATCTTGCCCTTCTGCACGGTGATGCTGTAATTCTTGCGGATGATGCCGAGGCCACGCTCCAGCGCCTCGGCGTTGATCTCCAGCATCGTTACCGGGATGCCGACGTTGGCGAAGCACATGGCGATGCCTCCGCCCATGGTGCCGCCGCCGATGATGGCGACACGCTTGATGTCCCGCACCGGCGTATTGGCAGGCAGATCCTTGATCTTCGCGGCTTCACGCTCGGCGAAGAAAACATGCCGCATGGCGCGGGACTGGGGAGACTGCAGGCACTCGACGAACAGCTCGCGCTCGCGCTGCAGACCTTGGTCGATCGGCAGTTGCACCGCTGCTTCCACACAGGAAACAATGCGGTCCAGCGCAATCTGGCCACGGGCTCGCTGCGCCAGTTTCTTGCGATAGGTGTCGAAGAAACCCGGTTCGAGTGTGGCCGGGTCGATAGTGATGTCGCGGATGCGCTTGAGCGGGGCGCCGGAATTGACCAGATCACGGGCATAGCGCAGAGCACCTACCTTCAGGTCGCCGTCGACAATCTCGTCGATGAGATTCATGTCGCTGGCCTCGGCGGCACTGATGGGATTGCCGCTGGTGATCAACTCCAGAGCTGCCTTCACACCAGCGATGCGGGGCACACGCTGCGTGCCACCGGCGCCCGGCAGAATACCCAGCTTCACCTCGGGCAAACCGACCTTGGCGGAAGTGACAGCACAGCGGTAATGACAGGCCAGCGAGGTCTCGAAGCCTCCGCCAAGCGCGGTGCCGTGAAGCGCCGCCACAATCAGTTTTCGGGAGTTCTCCAGGGTTATCAGCACTTCGGGGAGCGAAGGCGACATCGGTGGTTTACCGAACTCGGTGATGTCGGCCCCGGCGATAAAGGTGCGACCGGCGCAGATCAGTACCAGCGCCTCACTGGCATCGGTCTGAGCCGCCGTCACCGCCGCTTGCAGGCCAGCCCGCAGCGCCTGCGACAGCGCATTGACCGGTGGATTGTTCACGGTGATGACGCCGATGTTGTCGATAATTTCGTAGCTGACGACTGCGGTGTTGGTCATGCGTGTTCCTCATTTTTGAATTCAATTTTGTAGGAGCCTGCCCTGCAGGCGACGGCCCGGCACATATCGGTCGCCTGCAGGGCAGGCTCCTACGTGTTCGTCGTCAATCCAGCCGCTCGATGATTGCCGCCACGCCCTGCCCGATGCCAATGCACAGGCTCACCAGCGCATAGCGCCCACCGCTGCGCTCCAGCTGTCGCACGGTGCTCAGCGCGATGCGGGCACCGGAGGCGCCCAACGGGTGTCCTATGGCGATGGCACCACCGTTCGGGTTGACGCGCGGGTCGTCAAAGGCGACACCCAGCAGCTGCAGACAACCCAGCACCTGAGTCGCAAAGGCCTCGTTGATCTCGATGATGTCCATGTCCGCCAGCGTCAGGCCAGCACGGGCCAGCGCCTTGCGTCCGGCAAACACGGGGCCGAGTCCCATGACGCGCGGCTCTACCCCGGCAATCGCCCCAGCGACGATGCGGGCACGCGGCCGGGCACCGTATTTCTCGCCGATAGCACGATTGCCGATGACCAAAGTGGCAGCGCCGTCGTTGATCCCGGAGGCATTGCCAGCGGTGACCACCCCACCTTCAAACAGCGGCCGCAAACCCGCCAGCGCCTGTACCGTGGAATCGGGGCGCGGATGCTCGTCTTCGGCGACCTGCAGCGGTGGCAGCTTACGGCCCTGCGGAACAGCAGTGGGGATGATCTCATCGCGAAAGAACCCGGCCGCGCGGGCGGCTTCGTATTTGGCTTGTGACGCGGCGGCAAAGACATCGCTGTGGGCACGGGAAATACCAAGATCGGCGGCGATGTTGTCCGCCGTCTGCGGCATGGTGTCGCCACCGAATGCCGCAGCAAACAGGGGATTGGTGAAACGGGCACCGAGGGTGCTGTCGGCCAGCTGCTGGCCACGGTCATAGGCCGTGGTCGCCTTGGAGAGGATCAACGGGGCGCGGCTCATGGACTCGACGCCACCGGCCAGGAACAACTGGCCCTCGCCGCTCTTCACGCCTCGGGCGGCGTCCAGCACGGCCGCCAGCCCTGAACCGCACAGGCGATTGACCGTCAGCCCGCCGACAGAGGTTGGCATGCCCGCCAGCAGCGCGGCGAAGCGCCCGACGTTGCGGCAATCCTCCCCGGCCTGATTGGTGTTGCCCATGATCACATCTTCGTAGTCGCCGCCCGCAAACGGATTGCGGCCGACCACAGACTTGATGATGTGGGCGAGCAGATCATCCGGACGCACGGAAGCAAGCGCTCCGCCCTGCCGTCCAAACGCGCTTCTGCCGCCATCGTAAATATATGCGTCCAAATTACCGGTCATCGCTCACTCTCATTTGTTCGGGAGCACAGCGTAGCACAGGGGCTTAAACAGGTGGAATTCGCTCTGCCGAGTCTTTAAGCTGCGTCAAACCATCTGTGGGAGCGGGCCTGCCCGCGATTTTGTGCAGAATTCATCGCGGGCAAGGCCCGCTCCCACAGAGATTGAATTCAGGGGAGAGCAACATGATTCGTGATCAGGAGATTCTGGATCAGCTGGTTGATCTGGTGGATCGCTTTGTAAAAGAACGCTTGATCCCTGCTGAGCAACAAGTGGCGGAAGAGTTTCGTGTGCCGGACGCCATCGTGCAGGAAATGAAGGCGCTGGGGCTCTTCGGCATGACCATCCCCGAGGAGTACGGCGGCCTCGGCTTGACCATGGAAGAAGAGATCCATGTGGCAATGACCCTCGGCCAGACCTCGCCCGCCTTTCGCTCGATTCTGGGCACCAATAACGGCATCGGCTCGGCGGCAGTGGTATTCGACGGCACCGAGGAACAGAAGCAACGCTTCCTGCCCCGCTACGCCAGCGGCGAGCTGATCGGCTGCTTCTGCCTGACCGAACCGGATGTCGGCTCCGACGCTGGTTCGGTAAAAGCCACCGCACGCCGTCAAGGTGACCACTACATCCTCAACGGCACCAAGCGCTACATCACCAACGGCCCGATCGCGGACACCTTCAACGTGATGGCGAGAACCAACCTGGACATCAAAGGCGCACGCGGCATCTCTGCCTTCATCGTCGAGAAGGGCACACCGGGCATCACCCTCGGCCCGATAGACAAGAAGATGGGGCAGGCCGGTTCGCTGACCTGTGACGTGATCTTCGAAGACTGCCCGGTGCCCGCCGCCAATCTGATCGGCAAGGAAGGCCAAGGTTTCATCACCGCGATGAAGGTGCTGGACCGTGGCCGCCTGCATATCGCCGGCATCAGCGTCGGCGTGGCGGAGCGCCTGATTCGCGATGCGCTCCAGTACGCCATGCAGCGCAAGCAGTTCGGCGTGCCCATCGCCGAGCATCAGTTGATTCAGGCCATGCTCGCCGATTCCAAGACCGAGGCCTATGCCGCGCGCTGCATGGTGCTGGAGACTGCGCGCCGCCGCGATGCGGGCCAGAACGTCAGCACCGAGTCCGCCGCCTGCAAGCTGTTCGCCACCGAGATGGTGGGCCGGGTGGCCGACCGCGCCGTGCAGATTCACGGCGGTGCGGGTTATATCTCCGAGTACGCCGTGGAGCGCTTCTACCGCGACGTGCGACTGTTCCGCCTCTACGAAGGCACCAGCCAGATTCAGCAGCTGATCATCGCGCGCAACATGATCAAGGATGCGAAGGAGAACGGGCTGTAGGAGCAGATTTTGATGGACTGCTGAACTACCAAGACATCATCACTTCGCGACCAGAGTACAACGCACGACGGAAGTGGTGAACTCCCTTGTCAGAGCATTGCTGAACCAACGCAGTTTGCGAATGGGCACCGGTTCGAATTTCTCCATAACGAAATCACTTTCAACCACCAGCTGCTTGAATTCCCGAATCGTCATCTGGTTGAGACCACCCTCCACTTCGTGAAAGCGTATCGCGCCATCACTCTTGAAGTCGGAGCGCCAGCGCATCTGGGCTTTCTCGGTGAACAGCAGGTGGGACCACGGAAAGATCGAGAACAAGTGTCCGCCGTAGGGATGCATCCAGGGAGGACCGAAGCAGATCACCACACGACCGCCTGGCTTCAGCAGAGTACGCATATGTTTCAGGATCGCAGCAGGCTCGTTGTAGTGCTCGAAAGCATCCAGGGAGAATATGACATCTGCAAAAGGCAGATTGCCTAGGGACTGCTGACCGTACAATGCTCCGGTAAATTCACAGATGTCTGTGACACCTGCCTTGACCGCATTGATCCTGGCCTGGCGCAACGCTTTATCCCAGGTGTCGAAGCCAATCACTCTTTTTGCGCCATGCCGAGCCATCTCGATGGCCTCAATGCCAGATCCACATCCATAATCGACGACAACCTTGTGTTTCACGTCCTTCCAGACGTCCTTGCCAAGCAGAACCTCCAGTTTGCTGACGTCATCGTAGGTCGTCCCATTCAGATAGTCGGGCGCTTGAGCGTGACGGCCAAAATTCTTCAACAGCGTGTAGCCGATAATCCCCCCTATAAATCCACTCTTCATCCTGAAACTCCTTGGCGATGTCAGATCAAATCACCTGACACCGTACGATGAACACTACGCAAACAGTTTTGATATAGACATCAGGATTCCACCTGATAAAGGTGTAACTGTCGCCGCTGCCCACCGTTGATCTTGCATACACATCAGACCCCTAGTCCAGCGTCACGACACTCAGCCGCAGCGCATTGACGATGACACTCACCGAAGAAAGGGCCATGGCTGCGGCAGCGATGATCGGGGACAGCAGAAGCCCCGTCAGTGGATAGAGCACACCCGCCGCAATCGGAATGCCGACGATGTTGTAGACAAAGGCAAAGAACAGGTTCTGGCGGATGTTCCGCATCGTTGCCCGCGACAGTTTTCGTGCGGCCACAATACCCGTCAGATCGCCCCGCAGTAGTGTGACACCGGCGCTCTCTATCGCCACATCAGTGCCGGTGCCCATCGCAATACCGACATCGGCAGTAGCCAGCGCTGGTGCGTCGTTGACACCGTCTCCCGCCATGGCGACCACACGACCTTCATCCTTGTAACGCTTCACGACCTTCGCTTTGTCTTCAGGTAACACCTCCGCCTCCACTTCATCGATATTGAGTTTGCGGGCAACTGCCAAGGCCGACGTTCGGTTGTCGCCAGTGAGCATGACGACGCGAATGCCCACTGACTGCAACGCACTGATGGCCTCCGCAGTTGTCGCTTTGATGGGATCGGCAATGGCCAGTAATCCCGCAAAGCGCCCATCTACAGCGACGAAAATCACCGTCGCACCATCCTCCCGCAGTTGCTCTGCCTCAGCCTCGTGAGCACTGATATCGACGCGTTTGAATTCCATGAGAAGGCGATTGCCCAGCAGCACCTCGCGCCCTTCTACTTTCCCGATGACCCCCTTGCCATTGGGCGAATCAAATTCTGTAGCATCCGGCAACGTCAATCCCAGCGCCTGCGCTTTCTCGACTATGGCATTGGCCAGCGGATGTTCGCTGCCCTTCTCAAGGCTCCCCGCCAGGCGCAGAAGCTCCTCCGCAGTCAACCCATCGGCGAGCCGCACCCCGGTCACCTGCGGCCTGCCTTCGGTCAGTGTGCCGGTCTTGTCGATGACCAGCGTGTCCACTTTTTCCAGCCGTTCAAGCGCTTCGGCGCTGCGAATCAGCACGCCACTCTGAGCCCCACGGCCGACCCCCACCATGATGGACATCGGCGTGGCCAGACCCAGGGCGCAAGGGCAAGCGATGATCAGCACACTGACCGCCGCAATCAGCCCATACGCCATGGCGGGAACCGGCCCCAAGAGCGACCACCCGACGAAGGAGACGACTGCAATCAGAACGACCACGGGAACGAACCTGCCAGCCACCTTGTCCGCCAGCCCCTGAATAGGCGCACGACTACGCTGGGCACCGGCCACCATCTGCACAATCTGCGCGAGCATGGTGTCTCTGCCTATCTTGTCCGCTCGCATCACGAATGTTCCCTGCTGATTGATCGTGCCGCCTATCACATGATCGCCAACCTTCTTGGTGACAGCCATCGGCTCACCAGTCACCATCGATTCATCGACGTGTGAGCCACCTTCCAGCACTTCACCGTCCAGCGGCACTTTGTCGCCAGGACGCACCCTCAATCGGTCACCAACGACAACCTGGTCCAACGCGACATCCGACTCCCCTCCGCGCTCATCAATCCTGCGGGCGGTCGCCGGTGACAGATCCAGCAAGGCTCTGATAGCGCCTGATGTCTTCTCGCGAGCACGCAGCTCCAATATCTGACCCAGCAGAACCAGCACGATGATGACGGCACCGGCCTCGAAGTAAACCGCGACGGCACCGTCCGCCTGTTGAAAGGCCTGAGGAAATACACCCGGCGCAAATGTAGCGGCAAGGCTGTACAGCAAGGCGACTCCCGTTCCGAGAGAGATCAGCGTAAACATGTTCAGATTGCGACTGAGTAAAGACTCCCATCCACGCACGAAGAACGGCCACCCTGCCCAGAGAATGACTGGCGTCGCAAATCCCATTTGCACCCAATTCGACAATTGGGGTCGAATCATGTGATCGAGACCGAACAGGTGCCCGCCCATCTCCAATATCAATACCGGGATGGCGAGTGCCAGGCCAATCCAGAAGCGCCGTGTCATATCGATGAGTTCTGCGGAAGGCCCAGTGTCCTCGCCAGTCAGCTGTTCCGGCTCCAAGGCCATCCCGCAGATCGGACAGCTGCCCGGGCCGGGCTGACGAATGTCTGGATGCATCGGGCAGGTATAGAGGGCAGAGCTAGACCGGGGTTTTTGATGCCCATCGCCGTCGAGCTGATGAGCTGCGGACTGGTGGTTGTGGTGTCCGGAATGATCTGGCATGAGGCGACTCCTTTGGACCTTGAAACCGATTCTGGTTTACCCGTTAAGGGTGTAAGGTAAACCCCATGAAAAAAAACCTGCTGACGTTCCATCCACTGCTGACGAGATATTTTTTGATTATCGCGCCAGCGCATCTGCTCTGGGAGTTTCTCCATCTACCCTTGTACACCTTGTGGGACACGGGGTCTGCCAGTGAGATTCTTTTTGCGGTCGTGCACTGCACGGGCGGCGATCTGCTGATCGCGGCCAGTGCACTGGCCTTGGCAATCATGCTGCTTGGGAAGCGCCGATGGCCTGAGCAGCACTTTCTGCGAGTCGCCATCGCCGCTATCGTCGTTGGGCTACTGTACACCGTGTTCAGCGAATGGCTGAATGTCGATATCCGCAGAACCTGGGCCTACAAGGAATCCATGCCACTGGTGCCACTCCTCGGCACTGGCCTGACTCCCGCCCTGCAATGGCTCATCGTGCCAGCGTTGGGATTCTGGTTTGCACGTAAGGCAAGGTCACGGTGAAGCGGGTCTTGCCGTCCGCAGACGTAACCACCACGTCACCGCCGTGCGCCTGCGCGATGGATTTGACGATCGCCAGTCCCAACCCTCCCCCTTCGCTGCTGCGCCGCCTGGCCGGATCAATGCGATAGAAGCGTTCAAAAATCAGCGCCACATGTTCAGCTGAAATTTCGACACCAGGATTTTCTACTGCGATCTGCACACCCTTTGAATCGGCTGTGCAAGTGACCGTCACGGTTTCACCGCTCGCTGTGTGCAACAGGGCGTTGCTTAGAAGATTGCTGAACGCACGTCTGAGCATCAGACGGTCTCCTTGCACAGTAATATCTTGTCCCAACAGTTTGAAGTGAACGTTGCGGTCCTCCGCCCACGCCTCGAAATACTCGAACAATCCTGTCAACTCGCTCAGCAATTGCACGTCGGCCGACTCGGGTTTGATCAAATTGTCATCTGCCTGAGCAAGGAACAGCATATCCGCCACCATCTTGCCCATGCGCTCCAACTCTTCGAGATTGGAGTAGAGGATTTCCTGATACTGGGCTGCGCTGCGGGGCATCGATAGCGCCACCTGTGTCTGCGTCGTCAAGTTCGTGATCGGCGTACGTAACTCATGAGCAATATCGGCAGAGAAGTGCGAAAGACGGCGGAAATTTTCCTCGAGCTTTCCCAGCATGATATTGAAAGACAACACCAGCTCACCTAATTCCACGGGGGCCTGCGCAGAATCCAGTCGGACGTCCATGCGTTCGGAGGTGACCGAGCGCATCCTGGCACTGATACGCCGGATGGGGGCATGCGCCCTTTGCACTGCAAACCACGCGACGAGAATAGTGACTATGCTCGCCGCGATGCTGATTACCCAGAGGTCGCGATCCAGCTGATCAAGATAATGCAGGTGGAAATCCATCGCCATGGCCACCAGCACCGTATAGCCATTCATGCTCAGAACGATGCCGCGATACGTTCCTTGCGGTGTTGTCCATATCTGCAGCTCTTCGACTGCGACGGCAGAGGCTTGCTCCACGCTCGACACCATAGCTGCCAGCTCGGGGCCGGCCGTGTCATGAAACACCTGTTGCGACTCATCGAGAATCGTGAAAAATACCCCATGATGCCCAATGCCAGCGGCAGTTAGTTGCGCATGCAAATTCTCTGAATTGCTGGCGGAAGCGGGACTATTCAGCGCCGACTGCAGCGCGCTGACCACCGCCTCGATTTCACCGAAATCCTGCTCTACAAAATGCTGATCAATCGAACGTTCCACGAGCCATGCAAACACCAGAAATGCAACCGTGGTGGCAATACCGACGAAGGCGGTAACACGCAGCGCAAGCGACGCAGACCAGTGCTGGGAAGATTCAGTTTTCATCGCCAGCATCCAGCACGTAGCCCATCCCCCTGACCGTCCGAATCAACCGTGTCGAGAACGGGTCATCCACCTTGGCGCGCAGGCGACGGATCGCCACATCGATCACATTGGTATCGCTATCGAAATTCATATCCCAGACAAGAGAAGCAATGAGAGAGCGGGGCAATACTTCTCCTCGACGTCGCACCAGCAATTCCAACAGGACGAACTCCTTGTTGGTCAAGTTCAGACGGGCACCTGCGCGGGCAGCACGACGACGCGGTAGATCCAGCACCAGATCGTCTACCTCCAGACGGTCAGCAGTCATGGTGCCACCAGCACGCCGCAGCAGCGAGCGCACACGCGCCAGCAATTCGGAAAAGGAAAAGGGTTTCACGAGGTAATCGTCTGCGCCCAGCTCCAAACCCTTGACTCGATCCTCCACACTGCCCTTGGCGGTGAGGAACAGCACCGGTGTGGCATTGCCTGCCTCGCGCAGGGAGCGGACAATCTTCCAACCATCGATACCGGGCAGCATGACATCCAGCAGAATCAGATCATAGGTCTGGGTGGAGGCGAGGTGATAGCCATCGAGTCCATTGCGCACGAGGTCCACCACGAAACCAGCTTCGGTCAGCCCCTGTTGGAGGTAGTCGCCAGTCTTTATCTCGTCTTCCACTATCAGCAGTTTCATCTGGTCCGTGACTCGTTACACTGGCGAGTTGAGGGTTAGCGTTGAGAACCGCGAGGTGGCACCGAGTTCCATGCTCACTATAGCCACACCAGCCTGACCTCGCTATGACGGCAACATTACAGCAATGTAATCCAAGGGTCATGCTCTGGACAGCCATCCCCGTCTAGATTACATGGCAAGATCATCAAAAAGTCTCAGTAGGCGTCAGCCGTCTTGCTGAAAACCAACAACAGAGGTTCGAGCGATGGCAGGGAACAACAATTTCAGCAGCGCCACAAGAGTTCTGTCACGCAGACGCTTCGTGCAGGGACTTGCTGCAGGTGGCGTGCTGCTGAGCGCGGCCGCATTTTCCGGCCGCACGCTGATTGCGCAGAGCGCTCCTGCGGCTGGCCTCCACACCGGCACCGCGCCAGTGCTCAGTGGCACGGACTTCGAACTGGTCATCGACAATTCGCCTGTCAACTACACAGGCAGCATCGCCACCGCCACGGCAGTCAACGGCTCTATCCCCGCCCCTACATTGCGCTGGCGGGAGGGGGACACGGTGACGATACGCGTCGTCAACCGCCTGCAGGAATCCACCTCCATTCACTGGCACGGCATTATCCTGCCCTTTGACATGGATGGCGTACCGGGCATCAGTTTCGACGGCATTCCGGCGGGCGCCACCTTCACCTATCAATTCAAGATCGTGCAGTCCGGCACTTACTGGTACCACTCCCATTCCGGTGGCCAGGAGCAGTATGGGCTGTATGGCGCCATCATCATCGAGCCAGCAGGTGGCGAGCGGATTCAGGCTGACCGCGATCATGTGGTGCTGCTCTCCGACTGGACCGACGTAGACCCGATGGCGCTGTTCGCCAAGCTCAAGGTGCAGAGCGATTACTACAATTTCAACCAGCCGACGGTGTTCGACTTCCTGCGCGATGTCTCCCGCGACGGCCTTGGCGCTGCACTGGACGAACGGCGCATGTGGCAACAGATGCGCATGAACCCGACCGATCTCGCTGACCTTTCGGCCTCAGCACTGACCTTCCTCTGCAACGGCACGACTGCGGCAAGCAACTGGACCGGCCTCTTCCAACGTGGTGAGCGCGTGCGCCTGCGCTTCATCAACGGCTGCGGAAACACGTTCTACGACGTGCGCATCCCCGGGCAGACACTCACGGTAGTGCAGGCCGACGGGCAGGACATCGAGCCGGTGGAAGTTGACGAGTTCCGCTTCGGCCCGGGCCAGACCTACGACGTACTGATCACCCCTACCGAAGACGCCTGCACTGTGTTTGCCCAGACCATGGACCGCACCGGCTACGCCCGTGGCACGCTGGCCGTGGCGGCGGGCATGAGTGCGCCGATTCCCGCACTGGACGAGCGCCTGCCGCTCACGATGGCGGACATGATGGGTTCCATGGCGATGCCAGCCACTCCGGTGCAACACGCTTCCACGGAATATGGCCCAAGCACCGACATGCGCGTCGATACCCCCTCCATCGCCTTGAACGACCCCGGCATCGGTCTGCGCGACAACGGCCGCCGTGTACTGACCCTCGCAGATCTGCACACCCTCGGCGGCCCCTTGGATTCCCGGCCCGCGGAGCGCGAGATCGAGCTGCACATGACCGGCAACATGGAGCGTTACACCTGGTCCTTCGATGGCGTCGAATTCGGGCAGTCGACACCGGTCCATTTCCGTCATGGCGAGCGCCTGCGTGTGATCCTGCACAACGACACCATGATGACCCACCCGATGCACCTGCACGGCATGTGGAGTGAGTTGGAAAACCCGGACGGCAGCTTTCAGGCACGTCTGCACACGATCATGGTACAACCGGCACAGCGCATCAGTTTTCTCGTCACAGCCGATGCGCTGGGGCGCTGGGCGTGGCACTGCCATCTCATGCTCCACATGGACGGCGGCATGTTCCGCGAGGTGATCATCGCATGAAAATCACTAGACACAGTGCCTGTCTGTTAACAGCCGCCTCACTCTTCAGTACAGCCTTGTTGATTTCTGCGCCGCTGCTGGCACAGCCTGCAGTGGATCACTCGCAGCATACGACACCGGCACAGGCACAGGCACCAGCGCCTGTCAGTGCCCCAGCCGTCGATCACTCACAACACACGGCTCCCGCTTCAGCACCTGTAACGACCCCTGCGGTCGATCACTCGCAGCACATGATGGCGCCTGCAGCATCCGCCCCCCTGAGCGCTCGCGACCCGCACGCCTACTCCGGCGGTTATCAGCGTGGCAGCGGGTTGTACGCTCTGGCGCAGGGACATGACCAAATGCATATGGCCGACTCTCACCGCTTCGGGGCCATCGTCATTGATCAACTTGAGAGGGCCAGCGGCCACGACGACGACGCGACAGTCTACGATCTGCAAGCGTGGATCAGTCAGGGTTATCAGCGCGTCACGTTAAAAGCCGAAGGGGATATCGAAGAGCGCACACTGGAAGAATCGCGTACGGAACTGTTGTGGAGCAGAGCGCTCTCACCCTACTGGGACACACAACTGGGCGTACGCCATGACACGGGGGCGAAACCCGATCAGAGCTGGCTGGCTCTTGGCCTGCAGGGCCTGGCACCCTACTGGTTCGAGATCGATGCGACGGCTTACCTCGGCAGTGGCGGTCAGACTTCATTGCGGTTGGACACGGAGTATGAGCTGTTGCTGACACAACAATTGATTCTGCAACCTGCAGCAGAACTCAATCTGTACGGTAAAAGTGACACTGCACGCAGTGTGGGAAGCGGCCTGTCCGACGTCACATTGGGAGTGCGTCTGCGTTACGAGTTCACGCGTCAATTTGCGCCGTATGTCGGTGTCGAATGGACGGGAAAATACGGAGACTCAAGAGAATTCACGCGTGCTGCAGGTGAGAAAAGCAGTGACACAAGATGGGTCGCGGGCGTGCGGTTCTGGCTTTCAAATTGAGATTTTTTACAACAACCACTGACAGGAAAATACGGCCATGAAAATTCAAACCACCTCACTGCAACGAGGATTCCGCTCACTCATGCTGGCGGCACTGACAATGATCTCCGTCAGCGCCTGGGCGCATACCGAACTGACAGCATCTGCACCCGCCGCTGATGCGCAGTTGCAAGCTTCTCCAGAGCAACTGACGTTGACGTTCGGCAGTCAAGTGCGATTGATGAGCGTGAGTCTTGTCAGAGGCGACAGTGAGAAAGTCGAATTGAATTTCACTCGCGGCAGTGAAGCCATGCAGACCCACAGCCTGTCCCTGCCTTCGCTCGAGGTTGGACTTTACACTGTCTCGTGGGGGGGGCTGGGCAGCGATGGCCACCAGGTACAGGGCAAATACAGCTTCTCCATCGGCTCGGAGCAAGGGGATACCAACGCCCACCAAGATCACATTCATTGATGTGGGCACCCGGTATTTGGGAATCTTTGAGCCTCACCTGCAAGCTGCTGATCTACGCAAGCACAGCAGGTGCGATAGGAGGAACATTCTCGGCCCGACTGTTTGCGCACCACCGCGACATGCAGGATTCCATACGCCGGTATATTCGATGGAGTTGTGTTGCGGGTCTGGCCGGTAGCGTCTTTTTTTTCTTCTTCCAGGTGGGCGCCGTTGCAGATCTCGGTTGGCGGGGCATGTTCGATGTCGATCTCATCGGCATCCTGATTCAGACCTCCAACGGCTCTTCAGCTTTCACGCGCTCTGCTGGGTACGCCATGATAGGTCTTGGCGCTGTGGGATCGTTTCCAACGTCAAAATTCTATCGAATCACTCCCAGTAATTGTTTGATCGTTGGCGGGATAGTGATCCTGCTCACCTCATTTACCACAACCGGGCACTTGGCAAACGCTGACGCTCTTGTCCAGCTCGCTCTCGCTTTACACGTCCTGACGGTCTCACTATGGATCGGATCCCTGTACCCACTATTGAGTTTCAGTCAGAGAGAGGAGCTGTCCTCGATCCAACAGGTTATGCATACCTTTGGCAAAGTGGCGAACTGGATTGTGCTGTTACTTCTGTCGTGTGGACTACTTCTTTCGTGGTTGTTGCTGGAAGGAGTCAGTGATCTCGTTACAACGGACTACGGTAGAGGATTAGGTGTAAAAATCCTCCTCGTTGTTGCACTGCTGCTGATGGCTGCCAGAAATAAATTGAGATTGACTCCCGCTATTTTTCAGCCTGGCGTTGCTACCAAATTAGCGCTGGCTATTCGTATCGAAATTTTGATTGCGTTGTTGATCTTGCTGACTACAGCGATTATCACAGTGATCATTGGCACGGAAGCAATCGTGTAACTTTGCACTGCTTAGCGACCGACGCAAACAGTGTCGTCTGCGACAAGAAATGAAGGATGCCGACCAATTCTGTTGGCGCGAACCTTGCTCCCACCGTCAGCGGGCGGTCCCCCTCTGCCGTAGCAGTCGATAGGCAGCGGGCAGCACCAGCAGTGACAGCAGCGGCGCGCTGATCATGCCGCCGACCATCGGCACAGCGATGCGGCTCATGATCTCTGCGCCGGTGCCGCTGCCCCACACGATGGGCATGAGGCCTGCGATGATCGTCGCCACTGTCATGATCTTGGGCCGCACGCGCATGACGGCTCCTTCGTCGATGGCCTCCAGCAGTGCGTTCTCGCTGCGATCACCCGCGTCGATGCGTGTTTGCCAGGCCTGCTTGAGATAGATCAGCATCAGAATCCCGAACTCGGCGGAGACGCCCGCCAGAGCGATAAAGCCGACACCGGTGGCAATAGAGAAGTTATAGCCCATCAGATATAGCAACCATATACCGCCAGTAAGGGCAAAGGGCAGCGTGAGCATGATAAGCAGTGCCTCGTCCAGGCGATTGAACGCCAGAACCAGCAGGATGAAGATGATCAGCAGCGTGCCCGGGACCACCAGTTGCAGGCGCGCATTGGCGCGTTCCATGAATTCGAACTGGCCCGCGTAGGTGAGACTGACGCCTTGTTGGGGTGTCAACTGTTGCGCGATCGCATTCTGCAGATCGGCGACTGTGGCGGCGAGATCGCGACCACGCACGTCGATATACACCCAGGTGTTGGGGCGGGCATTCTCGCTGCGCAGCATGGGCGCGCCGTCGGTGACGGTGATGTCCGCCACCGTGTCGAGGGTGATCTGCTGTGCAGCGACGCCATCACCATTGTCCAGCGCGGTATCAGTCACCGGAACGATGATTGGCAGCGCCTTTAGCCTCTCCAGACTGTTGCGCCAGTCCTGCGGATAACGCAGGTTGATCGGAAAGCGCTCGCGACCTGCCACTACTTCACCGATGTTTTCGCCGCCAATCAAGCCCGAGATTACCTCCTGCACGTCGGCAATGTTGAGTCCGTAGCGCGCTGCCGCCGCACGATCGATATGGATGTCCACGTAGCGGCCACCGTTCAGGCGTTCGGCCAGAGCAGAGGAGACACCCGGCACCGACGTCGCGATGCGTTCGACTTCCTGCGCCGCCGCATCGATGTGTTGCAGATTCTGGCCGGCCACTTTCACCCCGATCGGGCTCTTGATACCCGTGGCAAGCATGTCGATGCGGTTGCGAATCGGCGGAATCCACAGATTCGCGAGACCTGGCACCTGCACTGCGCGATCCAACTCCTCGATCAGAAGCGCCATCGTCATACCGGGGCGCCACTCCTCCTGCGGTCTGAACTGTACCGTGGTTTCGAACATCTCCAGAGGGGCCGGATCGGTTGCCGATTCGGCGCGACCCGCCTTGCCGAACACGTGCAGCACTTCGGGCACAGTGCGAATCATTCGGTCGGTCTGCTGCAGCAGCTCTGCGACTTTCTGGGCGGACAGGCCCGGCAGGGCGCTGGGCATGTAGAGCACGTCGCCCTCGTCCATCGGCGGCAGGAACTCTCCGCCAATGCGACTCACAGGCCAGGCACTGCTGAGAAAAACGACGAGTGCAATCAGCAGCGTACTCTTCGGATAGCGGATCGCGCCACCGAGCACCGGCCGATAGACGGCGATCAGCCCCCGGCTCAATGGATTGCGCTGCTCGGCGGGAATGCGGCCACGAATCCACAGCCCCATCAGAACGGGAATCAACGTGACGGAAAGACCTGCTGCTGCCGCCATCGCATAAGTCTTGGTGAACGCCAGCGGTCCGAACAGACGTCCCTCCTGCGCTTCCAGAGTGAAGACGGGGATGAACGACAGCGTGATGATCAACAGCGAGAAGAACAGCGCGGGTCCCACTTCCACAGCGGCATCGGTAACGACCTGCCAGCGCTCCTCACCGCGCAATTCCTGATGCGGATGCCGGTGCTGCCACTGCTCCAGTTTCTTGTGTGCGTTCTCGATCATGACGATGGCGCCGTCCACCATAGCGCCAATAGCAATAGCGATCCCGCCCAGCGACATGATGTTCGCATTGATGCCCTGCTGACGCATGATGATGAAAGCAATCAGAATGCCCAGCGGCAGCGACACGATGGCCACCAGCGAAGAGCGCAGGTGCCACAGAAACAGCACACACACCAGCGCCACGACGATGAACTCCTCGATCAGTTTCGATGTGAGGTTCTCAATAGCGCGATCGATCAAATGACTGCGATCATAGGTAGTGACGATCTCCACGCCTGGTGGCAGGCTCGTCTGTAACGCGTCGAGCTTTTCCTGCACAGCCGCGATGGTCTCACGGGCATTGCCTCCGGAGCGCAGAATCACCACACCACCCACCACCTCGCCTTCGCCGTCCAGTTCGGCAATACCGCGGCGGATCTCGGGGCCGCGCCGTATCAGCGCCACATCGCCCAGCGTTATCGGTACTCCCGCGACAACGCGCAACGGAATCATGCTGAAATCATCGAGGGTTTGCAGATAGCCGTCGGCGCGCACCATCAGTTCCGTTTCGCCCAGCGTGAGTACGCCACCTCCCGTCTCGGCATTGGCGCGCTGAATGGCACTGGTCACTTCCTGCTGGCTGATGCCGCGATTGGCCATCTGTTGCGGGTCGAGGATCACTTGATACTGCCCGACCATTCCGCCAATGGCGGCGACCTCTGCCACGTTCGGTAACGGTGCCAGTTCGAAGCGCAGGAACCAGTCCTGCAAGGCGCGCAGTTGCGAGAGATCGTGCTGCCCTGTGCGGTCCACCAACGCGTATTGGTAGATCCAGCCGACGCCTGTGGCATCAGGCCCGAGAGAGGACGTCGCCGTGGCGGGCAGCTGCGCCTGAATCTGGCCCAGGTATTCCAGAACGCGCGCGCGGGCCCAGTACAAGTCCGTGCCGTCCTCGAACAACACGTAGACATAGCTGTCGCCGAAGAACGAGTAACCCCGCACAGTCGCAGCGCCCGGCACGGACAACAAACGGCTGGACAACGGATAGGTAATCTGGTCTTCCACCAGTTGCGGTGCCTGGCCAGGGTAGGTTGTACGCACGATCACCTGCACGTCAGAGAGATCGGGCAGCGCGTCGATGGGCGTCGTGCTGATGGCCCATACGCCCCAGGCGCTGACCAACAACGTGACAAGAAGCACCAGAAGGCGCTGAGAAACGGACCAGCGAATCAGAGCGGCGATCATGGGGTGACTCCTGGCGCGTTGGCCGCACGCAAAGGTGTCAGCCTTTCCACGACGAGGCCGTTGTCGCTTTCGCGCAGAGCGATGCGGACGACGTCCCCCACCGCGAGTCCGGCGATGACGGATTCACTCCCTAGCGTGAAACTCATGGTCATGCCCGGCATCGGGATCGTGGGGAAATCGCCGTGGGAGAGGCGCACCTGCCCGTCGGCGATCGCCTCGATGCGGCCATCGGCCTCATGCAGTACGACATCTGCCGACGTGGTTACAGTAGGGGTTGATACGGCAGTTGATGCAGGCGTCGAAGCTGTCACTGCACCGCCCGCCGCCGCAGCAGGAAGAATGCCCTGCAACTGCGCCTCGGAGTCGAGCAGGAACTGTCCGCTGACGACCACCTGCTCGCCCTCGCGAAGGCCATTCACGATGATCGTCTGCCGACCATTCTCTCCACCTGCCTGCACTTCCTGGGGCCGGAAACGTCCTTCGTCCTCCGCCACCATCACCAGCGTCATGCGGCCGGTGTGAAGCACCGCTTCGGTGGGCACGAGCAGGACGTCAGCTTCCGTCTCGCCCGCCAACAGCACGCGAGCCGAGAGCCCGGGGCGCAGCGTGCCATCGGCATTGTCCAGCTCCAGACGTGCACGCAGCGTGCGACTCGCAGCATTGAGAGTCGGCAGTACCTCGCTCACCTGCGCCTGGATATTGCGGCCGGGGAAGGCAGCGAATTTCACGACCAGCGTGTCGTCGGCGCGGATGGTGGCAGCCAGGGATTCGGGTACGGCCACTTCCAGCCATACCGTCTCCAGACCATTGAGAGTGACGAGGGTCTGCCCGGCGCTCAACGTCATGCCGGGCCGTACCTCCACGCTCTGCAACATCCCCGTGATGGGGGCCGTGACGAGGTAGCGGTTCTGCACCGCATTGCCGCGCTCCACTTCCTGCAGAAGTGCAGCGGGCATCCCCAAAAGCAACAACCGTTCACGCGCCGCCTCGACGAGTGCCTCCTGACCGCTCGCCTTCAACGCCAGCAGCTCATGCTGGGCCGCCACCCAGTCGGGCACCAACAGCTCCACCAGAGGAGCACCGGCCTGCACCAGATCACCAGTGGCCAATGGCCAGACGCGTTCCACGAAGGCATCGGCGCGAGTCTGCACCAGATTGCGTCGGCGTTCGTTCAGCACCACCACGCCACTGAGTTCGGCGTTGCGCTGCAAGCGCCCACTCATGACTGGCGCGGTACGCATACCGAGGTTCTGCACGGCACCGGGGTCGATGTTCAGCACTGTGCTGCTCTCCCCCCCACTGGCGAAACGAGGAACCAGCTGCATATCCATGAAAGGCGATTTGCCAGGCTGATCGAAGCGCTGCTGCGGGAACATCGGGTCGTACCAGTACAGCACTTCATCCGCGCCGGAATTCGCGGCGGATGTTGGCACCCTGTCATCAGTGGAGTGGGAAGACAGGGATAGACCGATGAAGATGCCGAGCCCGGTGAGTGCCAGAGTTCCCACTCCGATGACGAGCAGTTTCGGGAAAATATTATTCATGAGAGGTCTCCTGCAGATGCCCGGTGAAACCGAGCTGGCGGCTGATGGCATCGCTGTTGTAGGTGAGGTGAAGCTGCACGCGCAGCAAGGTCAGTTCCTCTTCGAGGGCCAGAAGAGCCAGTTCGCTTTCGAGCACTGCGGCACGTGCGTCAATGACATCAGTCAGACTGCCCTGATTGCCGCGCCAGGAAGCAAGAAGCAACTCGGCCTGCTCGCGGGCGAGAGGTACGACGGTGTCACGTTGGCGCTGCAACGTACGTTCCAAGCGTCGCTGGCGTGCCAGATCTGCCTCTATCATCGCGGCATGTTCACGGCGCATCAGTTCGACATCGGCCTCGACAGCGCGCTTCTCCGCCTCTCTTGCGGCAATGCGGGGCGACTGGCGCCTATTGGCGAACAGGGGCAGGTCGATGCTGAACTCCAGCATCAGCATGTCTTCAAAGTCCCGGGCGCGGCGGGCATAGGCGACGCCCACTGCCCAGTCGGGTTTCCGGTCAGCCTCGGCACGGGCGATCTCGGCATCGAGCAACTTCAAACCGGGTTCGAGGAGGGCAAGTTCGGCGTGTTGATGCAGACTCGAGTTCAGGTGATCGCCATCCACTTGCCACTCTGGTGGTTTGCCGCCAGGTGGGACATCGGCCAGCTCCCCGATGCGCGCACGAAGAGCGGCGACCGACTGCTCCCGTTGCTCCAGCAGTTCGTCCCGGCGGTTGTGCAGAGCAGCTGCTTCTTGACGCACCGTGATCGAGTCCACGGCGCTCCCACTACCACCAGCTATCGAGGCTTGCACTGTCTGCAGTTGCAACGCGTTCTCTGCCAAGACCATATCCAGAGCGGCGAGTTTGCGTTCTGCGCTGTAATGGCGAATCCAGGCGTCCGCTGTCTGTTGCAGCACCTGCAGAGCGCTCAAATTCTGCTGCGCGGAAACCAGTGCCAATTGCGCTTCCGCAATCCCGGATTCGGCCTCGCGCTTGGCGCGGTGAGGCACCTCCTGCATGAACCCGATGCGACGCATGGTCATGAAATCGCCGTTGACACGGAAGCGGTCCATGCCTTCGATCGGCAGACTTTCGATACCGAAGTTGAGCGTCGGGTCCGGCAGCTCGGCAGCCGGGATCAGCATCTGCCGACTTGACTCCTGTCGCGCGGCACTGGCGGCCAACGCGGGGCTCTGTTGCAGTGCAGCGCTCAGTGCTTGATTGAAGGTCAGCTCGAAAGTGAGTTCGGCAGCGAATGCCATCGGCATGAAAATAGGGATCAGCAGCAAGACTGCCGTGAAAGCAATTCTGGGAGACATGGTTCGATTTCCTGAAAGTGAATACACACATGCGACAAGCCAAACCCTGTGATGGGATCAAGCTTTCCGCTGTCGGATCGACAATCAGGTAGTCATGGGAGGGCGCCAGAGATCTGGCGGTGAGAACGTTCGGGTAGAGGGAGGATGCAGCCAACGCTTGTTGCTGGATGCCAGTGCGGCGGGCGTGTCAGTGTTATTCGGAATGGAAAGATTGATCATGGAACTACAAGAGTGGCAGTCTGGCATATCGGTGCAGTCGCCGCGCCTGATGTCGTCGACATCACAGCAGTCTGCCTCGACGGAGGCCAACTGGTCTGGCGCATCGTTCATTGACACCGAGGGTGTCAGTCCATGGAGCATCGCGGAGTGATCATGCCCATCCTGCTGCATGCTCATCGGCATCATTGCCATTTGCTGCATGTCCATTCCGCAATCCGCGACGCCATTCGCTGCAGCAAATGACAACCCGCTTCCCTGCAACACGAGGCAGAGAACCAGAGCGATCGACAGACGGTAGCGGTGTTTTGACATAGCTGCAGACTACTCCTGACGCAGATCGACTTCAACTCTACAGATGTCCGCTGCTCCCGCAGGTGTGCGTCTGCGCTATGAGTTCTCGCGGCGGCTCCCACTCAATGTCGGCATCGAGAGTACCATGCGCTTCCGGTTCCAAAGCTGCTACCATAGCCAGACATCAGTCAGAAGGCCTGCATTCACGTTATGTTCAACCAGGAATTCAGAGTCCTCAGCCTCAACATCCACAAGGGTTTCGCTCTCGGTCCGAAACGCCTGGTGCTCAGTAAAATCCGGCAATGCCTGCGCGACAGCGGCGCCAACATTGTTTTCCTGCAGGAGGTGGTGGGCGCCAACCGCAAGCATCAGACACTGGGAGCTAGCGGACCGTCGCAGACTCAGCTCGAATATCTCGCCGACACAGTCTGGACCCACCACGCCTATGGCAAGAATGCGATTTATCAGCACGGCCACCACGGCAATGCCATTCTCAGTGAGCTGCCGTTCGTGCGTTGGGACAACATCAACGCCTCGGTGCTGAGCTTCTCCCAGCGCGGGTTTCTGCACGGGACGATTGGCTTTGAAACCACTGAGAGCACCGAGGGCAAACGGAGCGGTCACCTGCACCTGATCTGCGTACATCTGGGACTTTTCGAGCGCGAGCGCAGGCTGCAGATCGCTCATCTGGTGCGCCATATCCATCAATGCGTGCCGGCCTCCGAACCGCTGATCCTGGCAGGTGATTTCAACGACTGGCGCAAGACCGGACACCGGCATCTGCTGGAAACCCTGCAGCTGACCGAGGTCCACGAACAAACCAGAGGCCATTGCGCCCGCACCTATCCGGCGTTTCTGCCCATGCTGGCGATGGACCGTATCTATGTCCGCGGAGCGCAGATATCCTTCTGCGACAGCGTGGCCGGGGAAAGCTGGCGCGAGTTCTCGGATCATCGCGCTCTGGTGGCCGACATCCGCATCACGCGCTAGGCACGTTATTACAACAAGGAGCACACATTGATCCTGTCGAATGCCCTGCTATGGATATTGCCCCCTCTGCTGATTCTCATGGCAGTCGTCACGGCCGGACATGCGCTGCTGAATAAGCGCGACTCCCGGTCCGCATTCGGCTGGATTGCGATGTGCATCATCCTGCCTCTGGCCGGGCCGATCTTTTATCTGCTGTTCGGCCTCAACCGCGTGACCAAGCGCGCGCGCAAAACCTATCTGACCAAGCTGTTGAAAGACTCCAGCGACACGCTGAGTGAACCGCCGAACACAGACTTCCGCCCGCTCTCCATGATCGGTGAACGTCTCGTGAAAAAGGGGCTGAGTTCCTGCGACGAGATTGTCATTCTCGAAAACGGCGAAGCGCTCTACCCCGCGATGCTGGACGCCATCAATGCCGCCACGCAACGCATTCTGCTTGGCACCTACATCTTCGATAACGACGGCACCGGCCGCCAGTTCGCAGAGGCACTGGCGGCAGCCAAAGCACGGGGCGTAGAAGTCAAAGTCATCGTCGATGGCATGGGGGAGTTCACCAGTCTGCCGCGCATCGGCGGCGTGCTGCGCCGCCATCAGATCGACTTCGTGCGCTTCAATCCCATCACGCTGTTTCCACCCGCTTTGGACCTGAACATGCGCAGCCACCGCAAGATCCTGGTGGTGGACGGCCTCTACGCTTTCACTGGCGGTGCCAATATCGGTGACCGCCATCTGAGCGAACGGATTGGCCGCCAGGACCGGGCCCTGGATATCCATTTCCGTCTGCGCGGGCGTATTGTCGACGAACTGGAATGGGCTTTCCGCCGCGACTGGCATTACTGTCATGGCACCCGTGACCTCGGACCTTTCCAGCACTGCAACCGCAATCACATCGGCGCACCGGCCTGGAGCCGTCTGATTCTGGACGGCCCCAACAAGGACCTCGACCGCATCAATGATCTGATTGTGGGAGTCGTCTCGGCGGCACGTCACAAGGTCTGGATCATGACGCCCTATTTCCTGCCGACGCTGGATCTGATCGGCGCACTGCATGCCGCTTATCTGCGCGGCGTCGATGTGCAGATCCTGTTGCCGGGCTACAACAACATCAAACCGGCCCACTGGGCAGCACGCAATTTTTTACGGCAGATTCTGAAATACGACATTGAAGTGTTCTATCAGCCGCCGCCCTTCGTGCATTCGAAGCTGCTGCTGATCGATGATCAGTACTCACTGATCGGCTCCACCAACCTCGACCCGCGCAGCTTGCGTCTTAACTACGAACTAGGCGTGGAATTGTTTTCCGGCGATCTCAACGCGCAACTGAGCCGCTATTTCAGCACCCGGCGTGAACAGGCGCGACGTGTCACGCTGGACGAGATCAAACGGCGCTCGCTGCCGGAGCGTCTGCGGGATTCGATTGCGTGGTTGTTTTCGCCGTATCTTTGACCCTGATCAGGGGAATCGCGAGGAGGTTCGATCCCACCGATCATGTGCTACTAAACCCATGGCGCCTCGTTTACACTGCAAAGGAACTCACCAATTGGAAGAGTCAAGGAGACCCCCATGAGCACTTACACAAACCTGTTGGTTGCCATTGATCTGTCGAACGAATCCGCGCGAGTGATCGCCCGCGCCAGACAGCTCGCCGACGGCAATTCCACCAGCCTGAGCCTGATTCATATCGTGGAGCCGGTGTCGGCTGCCTACCCCATCGACGCCTACGCCATCAACATCAGCAAGCTGCAGGATGAAGCCATCGAGATCGCGACCGAGCGCATGGCGGACATCGGTAAGGACTTCGACATTCCAGTAGCGCGTCAGCATGTCGTGATCGGCAGTGCTGCCACCGAGATTCGCGCGATGGCGGAAGAGCTGAGCAGCGATCTGATCGTCATCGGCAGCCACGGCCGGTCGGGCTGGAAACTGCTGCTGGGCTCAACCGCCAACAAAGTGCTGCACGGCGCGCATTGCGACATTCTCACTGTGCGAGTCGGTGACTGAGTGCGCGGCGGCTCGTCTTCGCCACTGGCCCTGCATCCACAGTACCCGCATCTGCTGGAGCCTCTCGACCTGGGGTTCACGCAGCTCCGCAATCGCGTGCTCATGGGGTCCATGCACACAGGGCTGGAAGATATTCCTGACGCTCATGAGCGGATGGCCGCGTTCTACGGTGAGCGCGCCGCAGGCGGAGTTGCACTGATCGTCACTGGCGGATTCATGCCGAATGTCCACTGTCTGCCAGCGGGCGAAGATCCTGTCTATCGACAACCTGGCGCCATCGCCAAACACCGCATCATCACCAATGCCGTGCATCAGCACGGTGCCAAGATCTGCCTGCAGATTCTCCACACTGGTCGCTATTCGCGCACCGAGAATCTGATTGCGCCCTCTGCCATTCAAGCGCCCATCAATCGGCTGGTGCCCGCCCAGGCGACTGAAGAACAGATACTGCAACAGATCGAGGACTTCGCCGAGTTCGCCGTCTTCTGTCAGCACGTCGGTTACGATGGCGTGGAGATCATGGGGTCGGAAGGTTACTTCATCAACGAATTCATCGCGCTGCGCACCAATCAGCGGCAGGACCGCTGGGGCGGCAGTTTCGAGAATCGCATCCGCCTGGCTCTGGAGATTGTGCGTCGCACCCGTGAGCGCGTCGGCACGCACTTCATCATCATCTTCCGGCTCTCCATGCTCGATCTCGTGGAAGGCGGCAGCCGCTTCGACGAAACTGTGCTGCTTGGCAAGGCGCTGGCGGCAGCCGGTGTCACAATCATCAACACCGGCATCGGTTGGCATGAGTCACAGATTCCCACCATTGCCACCAAGGTGCCACGTGCCGCCTTCACCTGGGTGACGGCGAAGTTCCGTGCCGAGCTGTCCGTGCCCGTCATCACTTCCAACCGCATCAATACGCCAGAGGTCGCCGAGCAGGTGCTGGCGCGTGGTGACGCGGACATGATCTCGATGGCGCGTCCGTTTCTGGCCGACGCACAATTCGTCAGCAAAGCCGTCGCCGGGCGCAGCGACGAGATCAACACCTGCATCGGCTGCAATCAGGCTTGCCTCGATCACATCTTCAACGGCCGACTCACCAGCTGCCTCGTCAATCCGCGTGCGTGTCACGAAATGGAATTGCAAATTACCGCAGCACCGTCAGTGAAAAAATTCGCCGTGGTGGGGGCAGGCCCGGCAGGACTCGCGTTTGCCGTGACCGCTGCCGAGCGCGGGCATCACGTGACACTCTTTGACGCCGCTGCCGAAATCGGTGGTCAGTTCAATTTGGCCAAACGCATTCCGGGCAAAGAAGAATTCAATGAAACGCTGCGCTATTTCCGTGTGCGACTGCAGCAACTGGGTGTCACGCTGCGCTTGAATCAGCGCGTCAATGTGGCGACGCTCAATGGCGGCGACTTTGACGAAGTCATTCTCGCCACCGGCATCGCGCCGCGCACACCGGAGATTCCCGGCATCGACGCAGGCATCGCGCAAGGGCGCGTGCTGCGCTATGCGGATGTCGTCGCGGGCCGCGTCAGCGTCGGCAAAAGCGTCGCCATCATCGGCGCAGGTGGCATCGGTTTCGATGTGGCCGAATTCCTCAGTCATGGCACCACTTCGACGAGCCAGAACATTGAACAGTTCATGCGCGAGTGGGGTGTGGACATGAGCTTGCTGGCGCGCGGCGGCGTCGAAGGCGTGAGCGCTGAAGTCGAACCATCGCCGCGCCGCATTTATTTGCTGCAGCGCAAGCAAACGAAAATCGGCGCCAATCTGGGCAAGACTACGGGCTGGATTCACCGGCTGGGGTTGCTGAAGAAAAACGTGCAGATGATCTCGGGTTGCGAGTATGAAAGCATCGATGCAACCGGACTGCATGTACGCATCAACGGCGAAGCCAAAGTGCTGGCCGTCGACAACATCGTGATCTGCGCCGGACAGGAGCCATTGCGCGAACTGATCGAGGGATTACACAAACCTTTTCATCTGATCGGCGGTGCGGATGTCGCTGCCGAACTCGATGCCAAGCGTGCTATCGATCAGGCGACGCGGTTGGCGTTGACGATCTAGTGCTCACCCAGGGTAGCGCTTCCCCTTCCTTGCTTGCAGCAACTCACCACTGTCACTGCACAGAGACAAGCAACACCAAAATGTGACGGACATCTCCGTCAGTGTAGTGGAAGCACTCTGATTTTGTAGATACAATCCACTCTACCGCAAGTCCAAACGCATCGAACGTCCTACAAGGCACGTAGGCAAATCTTCCCCGTGAAGTGGCGATTTCAAGGAACTGAAACACAATGCGATCCTATCCTTACACTCCGATAATAGCCGGTGTTTTTTTCTTTTTTATTTTCATATTCACGAAAAACGCCTGGGTTGCAGAAGACGCCTATATCAATTTTCGCAGCATTGAACAGCTTTACGCAGGAAATGGCCCCACATGGAATCCACATGAGCGTGTACAGGTTTTTACAAGCCCATTGTGGTACGGTCTATTGGCAACAGGTCGCCTTTTTTCTCATAACCTCTACGAAATTTCGCTTGTTCTTTCTGCGGCACTCACAAGCCTTTTAACATGGATGCTATACCTGATCTCACGCAGACAAGTATTCTCATGGGCGTTAACCTCAGGTTTATTGCTTGCTTCCAGCGCCTTCTTTGATTTCACGTCTTCCGGTCTTGAAAACCCTCTTGCGTACCTTTTAATCGCGTTATTTGTTTACTTTTATCAGTGTTTGTTTCTGGAGCATTCAAGTACAAAAAACTTGAAACTTCTGCTGACGATTTCCGGACTGCTGGTCCTTTGCAGGCTTGACCTGCTGACCTTGATTCTTCCCCCAATGATGTATGCATTGATCACCTTCAGGCGAGCGTTCTCGCTACGCGAATGGGTGCAATCGGCCTTCATATGCCTTCTTCCTGTTTTACTCTGGTACTCCTTCGCGTTCTTCTATTACGGTAACATTTTCCCTAATACCGCCTATGCGAAACTGAACACCGGGATAGACAAATTCACTTTGATGACACAAGGAGTCGAATACTTTCTGCACACAGCGTCATACGATCTGATCACTATATTGGTACTCGCGGCAGGACTACTGATTGGATTAGCAAACAAAGGTTACATTCGCTTTCTTTCACTTGGCATTCTGCTGAACCTGCTCTATGTGATCAATGTCGGCGGCGACTTCATGCAAGGCAGATTTCTGAGTTTTGCGTATATGACGGCAGTGATTGTAATCGGCGGATACTTCAACCAACCTGCAATCAGACGGATTGTTCTCCTGGCATCTGTCGGCATTTATTCTGTGATGTACTCTCACACACCAATCAACAGTCCTTTTGATTACAGTGATGGCACAATTCACGAAAATGGTATTGCGGACGAACGCGGTTATTACTTTTCCTATACGCGTCTTGCGTCATACCTGGAGGTGCGCGATGGCACTCATTGCTTCATTGACATGGACTGGGGAGAGAGAGCACTGCAACCAGATCAGTCAATTGCAGTGATGCGAAACATCGGCTACTTCGGATTATGTGAGGCAACTTTGCAGCAGATTATTGTAGATCCGCTGGCAATCTCAGACCCATTTCTAGCGAGACTGCCTGTCGATCCAAACATCTCCTGGAGAATAGGTCACTTTGAGCGGGCTATTCCTGAAGGCTATATCGAGTCGATTGCAAGTGGTACGAACCAGTTAACTGACCCGGAAATGCACGAGCTTTTTGACATCATCAAACTGAAGACTCAGAGCCCTGAACTCTTGAGTCGAGATCGTATAGTGTCATTGTTCGGGTTTTGAAAAAAATTCTGCTGAAACTATATCAATCCTGCAAATAGCGATTAAACCACTCCACGCGGGCCGCTCCAGCCTGCACCGCTGCTTCGCCCCGGAACCCGTGCCCGGCACCGGGAATGGTAATGAAATTCGAGGCCACGCCCTGCTTCTGCAGCTCGGCGTACATGTTGACGCTGTGGCTGATATTGACCAGATCATCGGCATCGCCGTGGATCAGCAACACGGGCGGATCCTGTGCATCCACCAGCAGCAGTGGAGAGATGCCCGCCGCCTGTTCGTTCGGGAAGTCGAGCGCAGGAAAGCGCTCGGAGGGTCCTGTCCAGGTGCGCAGATCAACCGGCGGGAAATAAGCTACTACCACGGCGACCTCGTTGCTGACGCGCAGCACCGGATCTTCTGCACCTGCATCGCCCTGGTCGGCGTTCAAGCCCAGCATCAGAGAAAGGTGTCCGCCCGCGCTGCCGCCGGTGACACCGATGCGGGTGACATCAATCCCGTACTCAGTAGCGTTCATGCGGATATGGCGAATTGCACGGCTGACATCGGCGTAAGCTTCCGGCACTTTGAATCGCGGAGCACTGCCATGATGCACGGCAAATACCGTGTAACCGGCGTCGAGGAAACTCTGGAAACCATCCACGCGGGACTCCGGCTCCGCCCAGTTGGAGAACCAGCCACCGCTGACCATGTACACAATGGCGGCTCCATTCTTTTCACCTTCCGGCTCGAACATGTCATAGATCAGCGCCATACCGTCCTTGTGTCCATACACAAGGTCAGAGGTGATCTTCGGCGCGGCATTGACGCTCAACGCCGCACTGAGCAAGGACAGACACAGTAAACCACGCAGGGCGATGTTCATGGGCACCTCCTCTTTCTGTTGTTTTCAATGTTGTACGCTACTGCCCCAGCAGATTCGCAGGAGAAAACTGATCAGTCAGGATTCGCAGGCTTTCATCCCAGTCAGGCTTGGTCGACAGACGCACGGGGAATTCCAGTATATCGACACCATAGACCTTCAACGGCTCGTAAAGCGTCTGTGCTGTCTGGCTCAATTGCCCTTGATCCGGTAGCGGCTTCTGCTGAGCGATGATGACGCGGTTGCCCGAGCCCGACATCTTGAAGTTGAAAAATTCGCCGAAGACACTGGTGTAAGTCACCGACTCGTGGGAGTACAGATTGCTGGTGGAGAACGTGTTGGCCACCAGCACGCCATCGGGCGTCAGGAGCTGTTTCACTTCCTGCAGAAACTCCTGGGTCAGCAGGTGCTCGGGAATGTATTCGCCAGTGAAGGCATCAAGCATGATGAAATCGTACTTCGCGCCCTGCAGCCCCGCACGCTTGATGAAGACGCGGGCATCGACAACATGTGCCTTGAGATTCTCGTCTTCCGTAAAATTGAAATAATCACGCGCCACGTTCAGCACCGCCTGATCGATCTCCAGCACGTCGATCTTGGCCTGCGGATAGAGTTCATGTAGTACAGTCGGCACCGTGCCACCGCCGAGACCGGCGATAAGGATATTCTGCGGGTTGGGATTCACCAGCAGCCCCGCCATGGTCATGCGGGTGTAGTGGAAAATCATCTCCTGCGGGTCGCGCATGTTCATGCAGGTCTGGTTGCGCTCGCCACGCACCGCGTTGAAGATCAGACAGCGGCGACCATCGACTTCGGTGACGATGATGTTGCGGTACACCGAGCGCTCTTCGTGGATCACCTCGGCGCTGGCAGTGCCGCTCAGCAGGCTGGCCAGCAGCGGCAGGCTCAGGGCACACAGGCGGGCAACACGGTACAAGCTGTAGCGGGTCAGAAATGTGTCAGCTCTCATGATCTAATTGGCTCCATGTTTTATTGCAGTGGCCTCGGCGGGCGTCTCTTGGACAGGAATCTTATGCGTTATCAGTACGGCGGCCGACAGGAACAGCAGTGACCCGATGACTCCCCACATGATCTGATCAATCTCGAACCAAAGCACGAAATAGAAGGATGTCATCAGCGTTCCCAACGCACTACCGAGTGTAGAGACGAAGTACAAGAGACCGGCCATGCGACCACTCTGTTCCTGCGAGCTGACCATCAGGCGAATCGAATAAGGCGACACCATGCCCATGAAGCAGATCGGCAGGAAGTACAACAGGGTCGCGGCCACCAGCGAGCCATAGCGCGGGTCCTCAATACTGAGAAACACCTTGGTCATCGTCCACTCACCGAGGAAGATGATGGGCAGTGACAGGACGGCGGCCAGCAGGAAGAACACCGCAAAGGTATAGGGATTGGGATTGCGGGAGGACAGCCTGCCGCCCCACAGATACCCGAGTGACAGCGATAGCATGAAGATGGTGATGATGCTGCCCCAGACATACACGCTGGTGCCGAAATAGGGAGAGAGCACGCGACCACCGAGCAGTTCGATAGCCATGATGGCAAAGCCGTTGATGAAAGCGGCGCAGACGATGACTTTACTCATCAGGGAGTTCTTGGCGGATTCGGTCACTGTGTTGATTCTTCTTGTGTGGTGTCGGTGAGGGTTCAATCGGAGCCTGAAAATACGTTATCTCCCCGGATGGGTCAAGGCGGCCACGATTGCAAGCCGCGCCAGCACGGGCGTATTCTTGCCGCTCAGCGATCCGCAGGGATCAAGGCCAATTTCATGTCGACGCCAAACATCCCCTCGAACGAGGTCGCGCCATTACGGCTGAGCCTGCTCAGACTCGCCGGGCCTACGATTATCGGCAACCTGCTGCTCTCGCTGGTGCATCTTGCCGCCATCAAGATCGTCGCCAGTCTGGGCGATGAAGCGGTCGCCGCCGTGCTTGCCGCAGACCGCATCTACATGGCAATGCAGCTCATCATCTTTTCCATCACCACTGGCACCACGGCGCTGGTTGCTTACGCATGGGGAGCGCGCAATCCCGAGGAAGCCGACCGTGTGCTCAAGCTCTCCATGAGCATTGCACTGGTCGCCTCCCTCGCGCTGTGCGTGCTGATTCAGTTCGTGGCGCGACCTCTGGTGGGAATCTTCGGGTTGCAGGGAGCGATTCTCACTGAGGCCGCCGAATATCTGAAAGTGCTTGTCTACTTCAATGTGTGCTTCGCGTTTCTGGCCGTAATCAGCGCGGGTTTACGAGCCGCCGGTGACGCGCTGACCCCGGTGTATGTCGTCGCCGTAGGTAACATCGTCAACATCATTCTCGCTTACGTGCTGGTGTATGGAGCGTATGGTTCACCGCAGTTTGGTGTGATGGGCGCAGCCTATGCGGCGGGCATCTCCTACCTGCTGGTCTCCCTGGCATTCATGGTGCTGTGGCGCGGCAACCGGCTGATCTTGAAACCCACGGCCCAGTCCTTCTACAGCCGCGAACGGATCAGACATCTGATACGGATCGCAGTGCCCGCAGGCATCGAGCAGACCTTCTTCAACATCTCGATCATCGGCTTCATGTGGGTGGTGTCCCTGTACGGCACTGAGGCCTTCACCGCCTATGGCATCGGCGTGAGCATCCTCTCGCTCTCCATCGTCATCGGCATGGGTTTCTCTATCGCCACGGCGACCATGGTCGGCCAGCAGCTTGGCGCCCAACATCCGCAGGAAGCAGAGCGTGCCGCCTGGCGTAATCTGCGTATCGCGTTCGGCATCATGCTGGTGATCGCGGTGTTGCTGGGCAGCAATGCCCGCACCATCGGCGGCTTCTTCATCGACGCCCCGGCAGTCCTCGATTATCTGGTGGCGCTGACGATAATGGTCGCCATCGTGCAGCCGCTGATGTCGATCGAATTCACGTTGGGAGGCGCCCTGCGGGGAGCGGGCGACACGCGCTCACCGGCACGCATCATGGGCATGGGGATTCTATTCGGCCGCGTCGTGCTGACCGCGATCTTCTACTTTGCCGGCCTGAGTGTGTACTGGATCTATGCGGCGCTGATCGCCGACTACGTCATCAAGTCGACGATGTATTTGTACATCTTCAAACAGGGGCACTGGAAGACGGCGTTACACCGCGCCTGATGTGGGAGCGGGCCTGCCCGCGATGATCTACTGCAAAAATCATCGCGGGCGGGCCCGCTCCCACAATACGAGATGACTTACAGGTCCGAGCGGGCGATGACCCGCTCGCACATGCCGTGCAGGCTGTGAACTTTAGCGCCTATCGTGGCGAAGCGTGAGTCTCGGGTGAGGCCATGCTGGTAGCGGTAGTAAATCTGCTGGCCAATGGCGGCGAGACGGAACATGCCGAAGCAGAAGTAGAAATCGAAACGTTCCACCGCGAGGCCCGTGCGCTCGCTGAAACGGGTCACAATCTCGGCGCGGGTCGGTGCGCCCGGCGCATCACTGGGCATGGCGCGAAAGCTGCGGTAGTCATCCGGGTCTGTCGCCTCTATCCAATAGCCCAGTGTGCAACCGAGATCCATCAGCGGATCGCCCACGGTAGCCATTTCCCAATCCAGCACACCGATGATCTTGAGTGGATCGTCAGCGGACCAGATGACATTGTCGAGTTTGTAGTCATTGTGGATGATGCGAGCCAGCCCGCTGTCGGCCGGCATGCGGTCGTGCAACCATTGCATGACCGTGACGAAGTCGGGCGCATCGAGCGTGCGCGCATCGTGGTAGCGCTTGCTCCAACCTTCCACCTGTCGGCGTACATAGCCATCAGGCTTGCCGAAATTCTCCAGCCCCACCTTTTTGAGATCGATGGAATGCAGTTCGCCCAGCACATCGAAGAGCGTGAAGAATTGTTGTCGAGTCTGCTCTGGCGTCAGCAACATACGCGGCGGATATTGTTTGCGGATGATGATGCCTTCGATGCAGGACATCAGATAAAAATCGCACCCGAGCACATCCTGATCCGTACAGAAATGCAGGGGGTTGGGGGCGTAAGGAAAGGCCGGTGCCAGCGCCGAGAGGATGCGGAACTCGCGCCCCATGTCGTGCGCCGATTTGACCGTGCTGCCGAAGGGCGGGCGGCGCAACACAAATTTTTCCGACCCGACCGTCAACAGGTAAGTGAGGTTGGAAAAGCCAGCAGGGAACTGGCTGATTTCCCACGCGGACATGGGCAAGGAAGACTGCCCCAGCACCGGCCCCAGATACTCCCGCAGACGGGCGATATCCAGCTCCTCACCGGCACGAACCGCCGTTGGTCGGTCCCGCAGATCCTCTTGAGTAGCGCCTGCCGTCACCATTTTGTTCGCAGATCCTCTCTCGCTTTTTGTCACTGGTCAGCGATAGGTAATCAGTTCGCGCAGCTGCGGTTTTTCCAGATGCGGAAGCCCGTTGAACAGCGCGAGTGACACCCGTCCCCCACCGTAGCGCAAGCGTGTGATCGAACTGTTGTTGACCATCCAGTTGACGTCAATCACCTGCGCATCCGGCAAACCCAGCACCCGCTGTAACGCCAACGCAATAACGCCACCCGAGGTTGAGACCAGCACACGACTACCATCGGTATGCCGTGCCATCAGTTCATCGATAGCACCGTGCACGCGTTTCTGGAAAGCCGACCAGGCTTCAAACTGGTGATCCTCGTCACCGGGCACCAGCTCGCCGTTGATCCATCTCGCGGTGGTTGCTTCGAACACCTGCTGGAACAGTTTACGATCCAGGATTGGCAGAGACACAGACTCTTTTGCTGGATGGTGATCGCGCAGGTAGATGTGGATCAACGGCGCACCATCGTATTCGTTAAAACCAGGATGCACGGCAATCTGTGGGGACGGTGCGTCGATCAGCGGCAGTAATTCGCTGGCTGTCTCGCGTTGCCGCTGCAGCTCACCGGCATAGAGATGGTCGAAGCGTTCACCAACGTCCTGCCAGTGCTGCGCTAGAAGACGCACCTGCTGAACGCCGAGAGGGCTTAGCTTGTCGTAGGACTCCGCGCCGAAGGAAGCCTGCCCATGGCGCACAAAAATCAATTCACTCAAATAATGTTACTCACAGAGGACTCCCTACAAGCGGGCAAAGCGCGCCGTGTGGAAATCGGTGTTGCCATACAGTGTCTCGATGGCGGTGACGCGCTTGAACAGATGCCCGACATCCAGCTCATCAGTGATGCCGATGCCGCCGTGTAACTGCACCGCGTCTTGACCGACCTTGCGGATGGCTTTGCCGACGCGACTCTTCGCTGCCGACACGGCGCGCATTTTATCCGCGTCGGGGGCGTCGCTGTCCAGTCGCATCGCAGCCATCATGACGATTGAGCGGGCCAGCTCACACTCGATGAACATGTCGGCCATGCGATGCTGCAAGGCCTGGAAGTTGCCAATCGCGGTGCCGAACTGTTTGCGGGTCTTGCTGTATTCCACGGTCTTGGTCAGCAGGCTGTCCAGCGCACCGACCGCTTCCGCGCAGACGGCCAGTGTGGCGCGGTCCACGACCCTCTCAAGCGCAGCATGCGCACTGCCACCACTGCCCAATAAACGCGCCGCAGGCACTTTGACTCTGGAGAAAGTGATCTCCGCAGCGGGATGACCGTCGACAGTGGTATAGCTATGCTTGTGAATACCCGGGCTGGCTGCATCGATGAGCAACACGGAGATACCGTGGACATCCCGATCAGCGCCAGCGGTACGGACGGGCACCAGCAATTGCGCGGCGTCGGGGCCATTGAGCACGAGTATCTTGCTGCCATCGACTATGAAGCTGTCACCTTGCACGACGGCTGTCGTGGTGACGCTGGCGAGGTTGTAGCGGCTGTCCGATTCGGCCAGTGCGCAGGCCAGCTGCAAATTGCCACTCATAAGCGCAGGCAGCCATTCGGATTTCTGTTGCGCGCTGCCTAGTTCGCTGATCAGCCCGCCACCGAGCACCGCCGTGGCAACAAATGGTTCGACCACCATGGCCTTGCCGAATTCTTCCATGATCACCATGAGGTCGGTCGCGAGTCCGCCGAAGCCATCGTCCTCAATTTTGAACGGCACCGTCAGCCACCCCAGCTCCGCGAACAGCTGCCAGTTCTCTGCACTGAAGCCCAGGGGGCTTGCCAGAATCTGTTTGCGTGTGTCGAACCCGTAATGGCGCTGCACGAATTTGCTCACGCTCTCCTGCAGCATCTGCTGTTCTTCGCTGTATGAAAAATCCACTGTCTGCTCCGCTATTGGCCGCCAGGTCTTATAAGCCCAGTACAGCCTTGCTGATGATGTTGCGCTGAATTTCGTTGGAACCACCGAAGATCGACAGCTTGCGATTGTTGAAGTAGTGCAGCGCCGTGCCAGCAGCACCATCGCTGCCAATGATCTCACCCGCAAAACCGCTTTCGAACTGGTCCGGCACGAATGGCAGACTGTGCCAGGCCGCCAACTCCAGAAAGAGTTCATCCAGAGACTGTGCCGTCTCGGTGCCCACGATCTTGAGAATAGAGGACTCCGGCCCTGGTGCCTTGCCAACGCTCACAGCGGCCAGCGTCCTGAGTTCAGCATATTCGAGCGCCAGAATCTGAATCTCTGCCTCCGCGATCTTCTTCGCGAAGACAGTATCGTTGAGCATGAAACCACCCTGCCCGTCGGGTGTTTTCGCGGCGACAGCCTTGAGTTTCTCCAGCCGAACTTTCGAGCGGGGAACGCCTGCAATGTTGGTGCGCTCATGCGTCAGCAGCACTTTGGCATAGGTCCAGCCTTGATTCTCTTCGCCGATGCGGTTCTCCACCGGCACGCGCACGTTATCGAAGTGAACCTCATTGACCTCGGGGTGACCGTCGATGAGATAGATCGGAGAGAGTTTGATGCCGGGGGTCTTCATGTCGATGAGCAGGAAGGTGATGCCCTCCTGTTTCTTGGCCGTGTTGTCCGTGCGCACCAGACAGAATATCCAGTCGGCATACTGCCCGAGGGTGTTCCAGGTTTTGGTACCATTGACAACGTAGTGGTCGCCCTCCAGGACCGCATTGGTTTTCAGCGACGCAAGGTCGGAGCCAGCATTGGGTTCGGAATAGCCCTGACACCACCAGACATTGCTGGCTAGGATGTCCGGAAGGAAGCGTTGGCGCTGCTCTTCACTGCCATAGGTATAGATGACGGGTGCCACCATCTTCATACCAAAGGGGATTGGTTCAGGCGCCCCGACACGCGCCATCTCCTCGGCGAAGATGTATTTCTGGATAGGCGTCCAACCCGTACCGCCGTACTCGACCGGCCAGTTGGGTGCAGCCCAGCCCTTGCTGTAGAGAATCTTTTGCCAACGCACATAATCGTCTTTGTCGAGACGAATGCGACCGTCGATCTTGGCGCGAATGTCGGCTGGAAACTCGGTTTCCAGAAATTCACGGGCAGCTTTCTTGAATTGCAGCTCTTCGACAGTGAATGCGACGTTCACACAATTCTCCTGAAAATGTTATAAAAATCAGCCACTCCGTCAATCCTGTCTGGATGGCAGAGGCGACTTTATCACCTTTCAGGGATGATGAAAATGGAAAACCGAGCACTTGCTCGATAGCGCTCTCAGTGCTGCAAAGACTCTTGTTCCTGCTGCATGTAGCGGAACACAGGGTCATCGTAGAAATCTTCAATCCCTTCGTAACGTATGGCTGTCAGCCCGGTCGTCAGCGCTTCTGCCGAAGTCGGGAAAAGCTCTGTCCACTGGGAGATCTGCCCGCGCCTGCCGATAACGCGCAGTATCCACCCTGCGACTCCCGCCAACTCGGCCTCGACCCGCACTGTCATACCGTCTTGAGTCACGTCTCTGCTGATAACGCTGCCTTCTGAGGTTCTGTCTTCCAGGGTCTTCGCCGCTGCGTTTCCTGAACTGATGGGCATACTCGCCTCCTTGCGAACTGATGTCTGTTGTGATGAAGCAGGACACGGCTGCGTCCCGCATCTCAACAGATAGCCAAGAAATGCGATTCTGTCCAGTTGCTGCAGAAAAGGTGGGAATTAAAAGAATGGATCAATCAGAAGAAACGGATTCTGCGCACCGCACTGAAGCCCGCATTCCAGACTAGCAACGTGAGGCCGAGCAACGCGGGCACCACGTAGAGCAACAAGGCGCCGACTTCCTGTCCGGCTAGACCGGTCGTCGCTACCAGTGCATAGGCCAGCATCGCGAGCAAGTGCAGCGATAGATAAGTGAGGATCACATTGCGAGCAGTCTTGCTGACCGTGCAGCCCTTGCCGAACAACAACCAACGCAACGCATAGACAAAGCCGATAAGATCGGTAGGCCAGAACAGCAGCAAATTGAGATTGTGGTGCAGATCAAGGTGGCCCGATTCCAGCCACGCCGCCGTCATTACGAGTCCCAACAGACCGCTGCACAGCGCGACCACGCCACCGACCAATCCCAGCAATCGGTACGACAGCCCCGGTGAACGCAGAGTGAATCCGGTTTGACTCGAAAATGAGGCCAGAGGGATTTTTTTCAAACGGAAGAACAGCACAACAACCGGGAACAACAGCAGCAACGCAGCGATATGATAGGGATTGGGGCCAGCGTCTGGAGGCTGAAATTCCATGACCACAGCACCGTCTGTCAGCATCGGCTGACGCTGACCATTCTCGTTAATGTCGGACGGAAAACTGAGCAACTCCTGACGCAGACGCGCAGGCAGGAACATCTCTTCCCACTGAGTCATCCGCCGGTCGATGCGCTCGTTCATGAGCACATCCAATCCAAAAGCCACGTAAGGCACGGATGCGTAGTGGGCCATAACTTCATCGCGGAAGGTACGCTGCGTCGGGGCACGGTTCTGGCTCTCCAGACGTCCACCGAGCGCTTCATTCAGATAGTCCCGCACACGCGTCGTGCAATTGTCGAAAAAATACTGATAGGAATAGACGATGTTTTCTTCGCGCAGATTCCACGCCAGGCGGCGGTAGAGCGTCGCTTTTTGCTCATTGGTCAGATTGAGGCGATCTTGCCAGACAGTGCGCTGTTCACGCTCGTAACGTCCCAACTCCCAGCCCGGTGGTGAGACGCCCAACTGATAATTAAGAATGCCGCGCAGGAAATTGCTGGCGAACACCACATTGCCGACGCTGGTGTCGAACATGCCCCAGTTGAAAATAAGATCCGAGCCACTCTCGTTGTCCACCACCCGCAGGGCAGTGTGACCGAAGTTGTCCCAGACGTGGTTTCCAACATCGACGGTAATGAGATAGAAATCCACCATGCCCATGTCTGCAGGCATGCGGATGCTGGCCGCGTCGGTAATCTCAGGAAGCGCTTCCTGCTCCGGCATTGCTGTCTGGGCAAGCACTGGTGTCTGCGCCAATACGGCTAACAAAAGCCAACTGAAGACCACCCACACCAGACCTGCGGTCAGCGCCTTCGAGAGGCTTCGCTGATCGTGCGCACAGGCAGACAGGTTGGTATTCGCGATGATGGAAATCAATGCTCAGGGGCTGCTTTAAAGGAACGGGTTAAAAGGACTGACGGAAAGGTGGTGTCAAAATCACCAACTGCTCGCAATCATATCAAAGAAACCAATTCGATCAAGTGGCAGGCTTGAATAGCAACATGAAGAAATTCATGTAACTCAAGGATTCATCTGAAATTAATTTCAGTGAATCAGATCCCAGGGCATGGGCTGTCCACGCAAGGCTCGCAGCTTGCACACTTTCAACCAGTAATTCATGACAAAGCGCTGATCGCTGGCGAGGCTGAGCAGCTTTTCGCGGATATCGTTCACTGTCGTGTGCGGCAGTAATGAGGCGATCTGCCAGATCTCCTGTTCCTGCACGGCGGCATCGAGCACGCCGTTGTATACGTTTGGTAACTCTCTGGACAATTCGCTGGTGTGAGTAATATTTTTCATGTTCATGGCTCGCTCTTTTGATCATCCGGTTGTCGGACTCTGTACATCATTACAGGGGTTTTTCGCTAAACACTGTATATTTATACACTATCTATTTATACAGTACAACACTGTATAAACGGCATAAAACCATGCCCTCAAAACGATGTGCTAAACTCCGGCCGTCGCTCCAAATCACGGGAAGGGAGGGGCGCTACGTGCAGAGGCTCACATGAAAACAAGAAGAATCGGAGCGCTGGAAGTCTCGGCGCTAGGCCTGGGCTGCATGAGCATGTCCCAATCCTATGGCGCTGCGGATCGCGCCGAATCGGAGCATGCACTGCACCGGGCGCTGGATGTCGGTTACACATTTCTGGACACTGCCAGCCTCTACGGCATGGGGCACAACGAGACCTTGATCGGCGAGGTGCTAAAGAAACGCCGTCACGAATTCACTCTGGCCAGCAAGTGCGGCATCCTCGTTCGCGATGGTCAGCGCGTTGTCGATGGTTCTCCTGCCAGCATTATTGCGACCTGTGAAGCCAGCCTGCGCCGCCTGCAGACCGACGTCATCGATCTTTATTACCTGCATCGTCGGGACATGAACGTGCCAATCGAAGAGAGTGTTGGCGCACTGAGTGATCTGGTACGAGCAGGCAAGATTCGCCACATCGGCCTCTCGGAAGTATCGTCCGTGACCTTGCGCCGGGCGCACCGTGAACACCCGATCTGCGCCGTGCAATCCGAATACTCCCTGTGGACCCGCGACCCGGAGTTCAAAGTCTTCGACTGCTGCCGCGAACTGGGCATTGGCTTCGTGCCGTTCAGTCCGCTGGGGCGTGGTTTCCTGACCGGTGTTATCACCGACATGCAGCAACTGGAGCCTGACGACATGCGCCAGACCATGCCGCGCTTCATGGGTGAAAATTTCGTGCACAATCTTCAGAGGGTGCAACAACTGCAGGAAATCGCCGACGCCTACCGTTGCACTCTCGCTCAGCTGGCCATTGCCTGGGTGCTGGCGCAGGACGAGAACTTCGTCCCGATCCCAGGCACCAAACACGTCCGCTACGTGGAAGAAAACGTCGCTGCGGCACAACTGCAGATAAGCGCGGCAGACTTGCAACGCATAGGCAGGACCATCGATCCTCGCCAGGTAATAGGCGACCGCTACGCGCCGTCGCAAATGATTTCTCTCGACCCGGATCACTAGGAGTAACCGAACATGAATGGCGCAAGAGCCCTTATCGAAACCCTCGCCAACTGCGGCGTGGAACTCTGTATCGCCAATCCGGGCACCTCGGAGATGCATTTGGTGCAGGCACTGGATCAGGTGCCGCGCATGCGCTCAGTCCTGACATTGTTTGAAGGGGTGTGCACCGGCGCCGCCGACGGCTACGCACGAATGGCGGGCAAGCCTGCCGCCACTCTTCTGCACCTCGGACCAGGTCTGGCCAATGGCATTGCCAACCTGCATAACGCACGCAAAGCCGGAACACCGCTGATCAATATCGTCGGCAATCACCCCCAGTTTCACATCGGCTTCGACGCTCCGTTGACTTCGGATATCGACACACTGGCACGTAATTTCTCGTCGTGGATCAAGTCCTGCAGTACCGCCGAAACCCTTGCGCAGGATGGCGCGGATGCCGTTACCGCTACTTTGCGGGCAACACCCGGCTCGCAGGGACAAATCGCCACTCTCATCATGGGTGCAGATGCAGCCTGGAGTGAGTCACCCGGCCCCGTCGCCCCGAACCCGATGCCCAAGCGGGCAAGCATCAGCGGCGAACACGCGGCCGCTATCGCCAAGATCATGGCGTCAAGCACGAAGACCGTGCTGCTGCTAGAGCATGATGCGCTGACAGCACCGGCGCTGGAGGCAGCAGGACGGCTCGCTGCCAAGACGGGCTGCCGCCTGATCACCGGGACTTTCCCGGCACGCACCGATGGCGGACCGGGCACTGTGCACCTCGAACGCATGCCCTATTTCCCCGAGCAAATCCTGCTGACCCTCAACGGCACCGAGCAGCTGATTCTGGTGGGCGCCCAGACGCCAGCCAGTTTCTTCGCCTATCAGGGGCAATCCGGACGCCCCATTCCCGAAGGTTGCGCAATCCACACACTGGCTCGCATCGAAGAGGATGCCGCCGATGCTCTGGAGCAGCTCGTTGTACTGCTCAAAGCGGAGAAAAGCGAAATCAAACGCTTCGTCAAAGTCGACAGCCCGAGACCGCAAGGTGCGCTGAATACGCGCGTCATTTCGCAGGCGGTGGCGGCCACGCTCCCGGAGAACGCCATCGTGACCACGGATTCCGGTGGTGGTAATGCGGCTCACCCACTCTGCCAGGTCACCGCCCGCCACTCGTGGCTCAGCCTCACCGGTGGTTCCATTGGCCAAGGTGGCCCTGCAGCGACGGGCGCCGCACTGGCGTGCCCGGACCGCCGCGTGCTGGCGCTACTTGGCGATGGAGGTGCGGGCTACACGATTCAGTGCCTGTGGACGCAAGCCCGCGAGCGGCTCAACGTCACGACCGTGATCTACGCCAACCGTAGCTACAATATTCTGAATGTCGAATATGCCCGGCTGGGTGTGACCGACGTGGGTAAAGTCGCGGCCAGCCTGTTCGACATCGGCAATCCGGAGATCAATTGGGTGAGTCTGGCCAACGGATACGGTGTTCCCGCTGCTGTTGCGAATACCGGCGAAGAGTTGTGTGCGCTGCTGGAACAAAGCTACCGGCAGCCGGGGCCTTTTCTGATCCAGGCCAATTGCTGACACCGGCAAGGATACGGAAGCGATACTTCTCGCCACAAAGTGGCAGAATAAACCAGCCGTCGCGACGTTAAATATCCAGCTGCTTGAAATACAAAGGGAATTTCTTTTGGCATGAATGTCGCAACAACAGCCGTATTGTCCGCTAACCCAAAGGAGACGTGAGTCCTGCAATGAAAATACTATCTGCTCTATTGACCTTCATCGTGGTGATTGCCTTGATTCTGTTGTTCATCCCGGTGCTGGCCGCCGGATTGGGATTGGTTCTCGCCTTCGCCTGCCTCTTTCTCTGGTTCCTGCCGATCCTGCTGATTCTCGGCTCCGACGTCACCAGTGGCGGGGAAAAAGCGGCCTGGATTCTGGCGATTATTTTCCTCTCGTGGTTCGCCTGGATTTTCTATTTCTTGCTCGCTCCGCTGA
Source organism: Pseudomonadota bacterium (assembly GCA_040384465.1). Classification (GTDB taxonomy): domain Bacteria; phylum Pseudomonadota; class Gammaproteobacteria; order Pseudomonadales; family Pseudohongiellaceae; genus UBA5078. The sequence continues at coordinate 108,533 of JAZKJF010000003.1, forward strand.
AACCGAAGCGTGATCGCGGTTACCGCTACTGATCGCAGCGTGTGTCAATCCTCATCATCCTTGTCATCTTGGTCATCTTCGGGGGTCGCGACATCCACAACGGCCCCTGCTACTTTGAACGGCACCTTGGCGACTTCGAGTGAGACGTCTACTGCCGTTCCAACGACAGTCCCCAGGCACGCTGTCAGCCCGACACACAACCACACCGCCACCAAGAGTTTCACCCCTCTGATAATAAAAATTCGTTTGTGCATGACAACAACCCTCAGCGGTTCATGATCTCAGTCAACGGTTTGATACGCTCCAATCCCACTCCGGTCTCCACGATCTGCGCGAACTCCTCAGCCAAGCGTTCACTCTCAGACAGCACGGTCTGCCAGTAGCGGAAGCGGGTTGCGTCATCCATGCTCTCAAAGTCCTTGCGGTCGGGTATTTTGCCATAGGGCAGACGACTGACAAACTCCGACGAGGGCGTAACCAATAACACATTGTGATAATTGGCCGGAGTCACCCGCCGCCAACGTAACGCCTTGTCGAACCAGCCTGGCGTCAGATGTTGATAAAAATGCGGGTAGAGCACCAAACCCTCCCCTTCCAGGAAAGGCATGTCGAAGTGGTAATCGACAATGCCGCCGTCGCGATACACCCCCGGCGGAGCGCCGGGGACGTTGTGAACCCCCTCCATCACCAGCGGAATCGAACCACTGGCCAGCAGGGCGGCAGCAACGTTCTGCTCTGTCAGCATGACCGAGCGCGTCGGCATGTCACGCAAGTGGGTCAGAGACGGGTTGAGGACGCCCGCATGGAACAGCACGCGCTCAAAACTGAATCGCAAACTGCGTCGAGTCAAAGCATTGGCTGCCGCACAGAGCGCAAGCCCGCTCAGCAACAGCGCTTTGCTGTCGGAGCTTGCCAAACCCCGAGCACGGTCCGCGACGATATGCACGCTGACGCGCTCATTCTCCGCGATCTCTACAGCCCCGGTCGGCCCCAGCACGATGTTCACCAGCGTGCGCGCTTCGCTGCTGATTTCGTGCATGGAGGGGCGTGCGGAATAACGCTGTCGAGAATAGTGCCACGCCAGCCGGTCAATGCCTGCCAGCGGATCGGCCAAGCCCAGGCAGGCGAGGCGCCAGGCACCGGCGGAAGAACCCAGCGTCGCCAGCGGGTGTCGGCTGTTGGCAAAAAAACTCCCGAACAAATAGCGGTCCAACCCGTACAGCACGAACCACTTCGGTCCGCCCGAGGCACCAACGATCATGCGGAACTGTTCGGCACGCAGACCATCACGCTGCAGACGACGCAGAGCGGTGGGGCCTGCATAAAGCTGTAATGCCGACATATTCAACCTCGCTGCTCGTGCCTGCTGTCCAACCGCCTGCCCTCAAATGCAAAGGACTGACAGATGTCGATGAATTGCCGGGCGCCGGTCGAGAGCGCGCGACGCTTGCGATAGTAGAGCCCGAAGGTCAGCTCGATATCCGAAAACGCCAGCCCTGACAGCTGCACGAAATCCGCGCACACCGCGTTCGCATGCAGTACCCGTTCGTCGACATAGCACATGCCGATATTCTTCGAGACCATGTTCAAACGCAGAGAAAGATTACTGATTTCCCAGATAGTGCCAAACTCATTACGCAGTTTTTCGATGGCCGGCCGCACGTCGGGGTCTTCCAGATGCGAGACCATGAGGGGAATTTCCTGCAGGCATTTCTCGGGGTCTTCCAGCAATCGCTCCAGTTTCGGATGGCTGCGATTGATCACCAGTTTGCGCGATTCGCGGAACAGCGGTACGGTCTCCAGCAAGTTGGGCATCTGATTCTGGAACGGACCAAACCCAAGCTCCAGGGCGTCTGCCAGCACCCCCTGAATGATCTTGCGGCTGGGCATCACGTCGACTTTCAGGCGGGTCAGCGGGTTGCTGTCACAGTAGTCTTCCAGCAGCTCATTGCCGAACAACTGGCTGACGCTGCCACTCATGGCGATCTGCAGCGTAGAGGCCACTCCCTGACGGATGTTGGCGATATCCGTGAGCACATCCTGCTCTTCCTGCAACACCCGTTCCGCGTATTCCTGCAGGCGCTGGCCCGGCTCTGTCAGCGTGATAGGCTTGCCGCGCTCGATCAGCAATGTGCCGAGCTTGCGCTCAAGGTTGGCAATCGCCTGGCTGACCGCTGACTGCGTCACATAGAGTCGGTCGGCGGCCGATTTGAAACCACCCGTGTCGCAAACCGCTTTGAACACGCGTATCTCATTGGTCTCCAGATGGGTCGAGACTATCATTGGTTTTCCATGGGGCTAGCACCTGTTGCCGCGCGGCTGACCGCTGTCTTGCGCGGATTAAAACATTAGCAACTCTTAAGTAGCAATTAGCTGGTCTAATTTTACCCTCAAAATTGCCATTTCTATAATACGAGCCACATCAGTTCACCTGCACGTTGCATTTACTTGCGCGGCAAGGCAGATTGCCAGAATAATTCAAAAGCAAATCCCGGGAACAAATCCAAGGCAAGGTACACATCATGTCAGTGCAATTCTCCAAAGGCCTCGAAGATGTCATCGCAGACCAAACCAGCATCAGCAACGTCGAAGGCGATCTGGGCCGTCTCAGTTATCGTGGCTATACCATTGAACAACTCGTTACCCTCAGCTTCACCCGTGTTGTATGGCTAGTGCTGTTCGGCGAGCTGGCGACAGCGGAGCAGGAACAACAACTGGAAAAATACCTGCAGGCCAATGGCGCACTGAGCGACAGTGAACTCGCCATTCTCTCCGCCCTGCCGCGCCAGTTGCACACCATGCGCATGCTGCAGTCCATGATTCCCGTGCTCGATACCACGCCGAAGGGTGCACAAGACCTGCCTTTCACCAACAAGGAAGGGTATCGCGGACTGGCCGTTGTGGCCAAAATTCCGACGCTGCTGGCCTCCTTCCGCCGCCTGCAACTGAACGACAAGCTTCCAGTATTCAACGCCAGCAAGACCTACCTCGATAATTTCCTTTCCATGTTCCACGCCAAGGATGCGTCTGCTGACCACATCCGCTGCCTGGAAATGCTGCAGATTCTGCAACTGGAACACAGCTTCAACGCCGGCACCTTCACTCTGCGCGTCGCGGCCAGCACGCTGTCTCCTGTGGAGTCTGCGCTATCCTCTGCCGTCGGCTCCCTGTACGGCACGCTGCATGGCGGCGCCGACGAAGCGGCATTGAACGAGGCCATCAAGGTCGGCTCTCCCGCCAATGCCAGAGCGTATGTGCTCGACTTGCTTGCCAACAAAGGCCGCCTGATGGGCATGGGCCATCGTGAGTACACCAAGCTCGACCCCCGCGCCGCGATCCTCAAACCCATGGCAGAAAAGCTTTGCCAGGGCACCGACTCCGAGAACGTCTTCCTGACGCTCAAAGAAATCGAAAAAGAGTTCAACGCCGAGATGCAGAAGAAGGGCAAAGAAGTCTGGGCCAACCTTGAGTTCTACAAAGGTCCCGTGAACCTCGCCATCGGCATCCCCGCAACCTACTTCACCGCCGGCTTTGCCATGGCTCGCAGCGTGGGCTGGTTGGCACACTTCCTCGAATCCCGCCTGGACAACAAGATCATGCGTCCAAGCGCGCTCTACATCGGCCCGGCCATTCGCTCAATCTAAGCAAACCCGGCGCGCCCCGCTTTCGCTCCACAGGACGAAAGCGGGCGATTCCCAACACCGCAACAGGTGGCTATACTCGTTCCCATTCTCTCGGACAACATCTCGGCAACAGGGAATTCACAGGGACATGGCCAACATATTCATCGCCGACGACGACCAGCTGGTCATCGACCTGATCAGCTTCCGGCTGCAGCGGCGCGGACATGCTGTCAGCGGTGCCATCGACGGCGAACTGGCGCTGGAGGCCATTCTTCACCACCCCCCTGATCTGATCATCCTCGACTACGTCATGCCTGTCCTCAATGGACCTGACATCATTGCCGCTTTGCAGGCAGCCCCCTCTACCGCCAATATCCCCGTGTTGATTCTTGCCGCACAGTGGCGGGAACGGGATGTCATGGAGGCACTTGATCTGGGCGTCACCGACTACATGACCAAGCCCTTCTCTCCCGAAGAACTCATTTTCCGTGTCGAAAGGGCTTTGAAAACCTGATGAAAACCAGCCACCGAAAAGCTCTGTTTTGCCCTACCGTTTTGCTGCGCTGGATGCTGGGTGGTTGCCTGAGTGCATATCTGACAATAGCCAGCCTCACTGCGACCGCACAGCCAGTCGACTACGATGCACTGGTGCAGACAGCGATCACTCAACGCAACGCCGGCAACATGCCGGCGGCCGAACAGACCTTGCGTCAAGCCTGGGAGATTGCCGCCAACAAGAGCGAGGCCGCGTATCTGCTGGCTCTGGTAATAGCCTTCCAGGAGCGCTATGCCGAATCCATTACGCTGCTCGATGCGGCCCTGCAAGACTACCCACAGGACATTAATTTGCGGCTGGCAAAAGCCAGGGTGCGCTCATACCAGGGACTTCTGCAGGAAGCCGCCGATCTGGCTGAAGGCATCCTCGCGGAGCAACCGCAGAATCAGGAAGCCCGCAACCTGAGCGCTCGCATCGCCTTGTATCAGCGCCGTCCGGCCTTCGCAAAAACTCTGCTGGAACAGGTCTTGACCACCACGCCGGATGACCTGGAGGCCCTCACCGCACTTTATGATGCCGAACTCGCGCTGGGTAATGAGGAGGAAGCGGACACGGTGCTGGCACGTGCAGCCATCATCGCTCCCTCTCACATCGATGTCCTTAGTCGACAGGGTGAGACCGCCCAGTCCGGTACTCCCATGCACGCCTGGATCACGGGATTCGAGCGCAGCCGTACCGACGGTGCCAGCCAACATTGGAATGATCGCTTTCTGGAATACCGCCATCGCTACAGCCTAAGAACGGAGCAGTCACTGCGTCTTAGCCATAACCACCGTTTCGGCCAACACGATACCTCCATCGAGTCCAGTCTGTTGCTCTGGCAGAAAAGCTCGACGCCTCTGGAGTTGACGCTGAGCGCCACACCGGACGCTCATTTCTCCGCTCGACGCAGTGCCAGAGCCTCCATCAGCATGCGTTTGAGCGAAGGCAACGACGACTTCGGCACCACCCTGATGAACGCTAGCGTGCAAGGTGCCAGTTACAACACTGGCGACGTCGCACGGCTGGGTATCGACATGGAGCATTACCTGCGCAACATTGATGCCTGGTTCACGCTCGGTGCGGGTATGGTGCGTGACGAGAACGACACCAACATCGGTGGTTGGCGGCTGGGGGCTAACTGGCAAGCGACCGCTGATCTGCGCTTCGGTCTCGGCTACAGCGAAGGAGGAGAGACCGAGAACGCGATCACCACCGACACGCGCAGCAGCAGTGGCTATGTTGCCTACCGCGTCGGCGCCAGCTGGCAGTTGCAGCTGAACCTGAGCCAGAGTCGACGCGAGAATTCCTATACGCGGGAAAGCGCCGCACTCACCTTGCAGTACCGCTACTAGCCAACCATGTCGGAGCGATCGATGAAGAGAGCACAGACATGAATCTACTGCAGCTCATCTGGTGGATAAGCTTGGTCCTTGCACTCTCTTCACTGATGGTCATGGTGATTCTGGTGCTGCGGCGCATGCGGGATGAACGGCGAGCCGACCAGGAATTGCACGTCCGGGGTGTCATTCAGAAAATTTTATTCAGCTACATGAGTTCCGACTGGATGAGCGGACAGAAGGACCTGAGCAACCTGATGCATCTGAACCGCTCAGCGCAACAGGTGTTGCGAACGCTGACCATCGACCTGTGTCATCTCATTCAGGGGCAGGAGCGCCAGCAACTGACCTCCCTGCTCACCCGCTCGGGTTTCCGGGACGAGTGCCTCCAGGATCTGCGCAGCAAGAAGATCGAAGACCGTCGCTCTGCAGCCAGCGCCTTGCAACTGTTCAGCGATGCCACCACCACCCAGGCATTGCTGAGCGCCCTGAATGAAGACGATGGCCGTCTCAGGCTGGCCGCCGCCAACTCCCTGAAGATCATCGACGCGCTGCCTGAACCACGGGTGCTGGTCCAGAAACTGGAAGAGAAGGACTTGCTGCACTCCCGGGATGTCCGAACGCTGTTCCGGGACATGGCACGGCGCACGCCACTCAGCCTGCGCCAGCTCGCCGCTGCCCCCGACAACAGCGTGCAATTACGCACCGTACTGGCCGATGCCATGTCGGAGGCGAGCGATTTCCGGGTGCTTGAGGACCTCTATCGCTTCGCCAACGACGAAGACCTGAATGTTCGCACCACGGCTCTGCGCTCCCTCGGTACGCTGCAACACCCGGATGCCCGGTCGGTGGTAAAACAAGCGCTGGATGATGTGCACTGGCAGGTACGCGCAGTCGCTGCTGGCGCCGCCGGGCAGATCGGTCTGGAACCTCTCATTCCCCAGCTCACGACGCTGGTCGACGACAGCAGCTGGTGGGTGCGTTTTCGCAGTGCCGAAGCACTCTCGCAATTGGGCGCTTCTGGTCAGCAGGCACTGCGTGACCGCGCCTCTGTCATCAGCAGCATCAATGACAACGCCGGTGGACGCATGGCCGCTCTGCTGCTGGACGAACACGGTCTGCACGAACTGATCCCTTTCTCCGACGCAGACACCTCGGAACCGACTGCCACTGAGGAGCCGAGCCATGCTTGAAGAGTTAGCTGCCAGTTTCGTGCAATGGCTCGACACCAGTGCCGAGTGGATTGTGGGCCTGGTCATCGTTGTCGGTGTCACGCAGAACGTGATTGCGCTGATTCAATTGCTGGTCGCCACCCATGCGCTGCGCCGCAGGAGCGACACCGAAAACAGCGAGACTCTGTGGCAGCAGCGCGCCCCCAGCGCACCACCGATCTCCATGATTGCCCCGGCCTACAATGAATCGGCCAGCATCGTGGAAAGCACCCGCTCCATGCTCAGCATCCGCTATCCGCATTGCGAAGTGCTGATCGTCAACGATGGTTCCAAAGATGACACACTGCAGAAACTGATCGACAACTTCGCTCTGCGCCCGAGCGCCAGAGACTTCGAGATCATCACGCCGCACAAGCCCATCCGCCAGATTTACCAGTCGCGCAAGTACCCGAACCTGATCGTCATCGACAAAGAGAACGGTGGTAAAGCCGATGCATTGAACGCTGGCATCAATATCTGCCGCTCGCCCCTGTTCTGCTCAGTGGATGCCGACTCCATGCTGGAAGCCGATGCGCTGCTGCATGCGGTACAACCTTTTCTGAGCAAACCCGACACCGTGATTGCAGTGGGCGGCACCATCCGCGTCGCCAACGGGTGCCGCGTGCGGGGTGGCAAAGTGGTCAGTGTCGGCTTGCCTCATGAATTGCTGCCGATGTTGCAGACGGTGGAATACACCCGTGCCTTCCTGATCGCCCGCGTCGCCATGAGCGAACTGGGCGTGCTGACCATGATCTCCGGCGCCTTCGGCATCTTCAGCCGCCCGGCCGCCATCGCTGTGGGCGGTTATGACACCAATACGGTGGGTGAGGACTACGAGCTGGTGATGCGCATGCATCGCTATCATCAGGAACAGAGCATTCCCTACGAGATCGTCACGGTTGCCGAACCGGTGTGCTGGACCGAAGCACCCAATACGCTGCGCGTGCTCTCCCGCCAACGCAAACGCTGGCAGCGCGGCTCTCTGGAGACCTTCTTCCGGCACATCCGCATGCTCGGCAATCCGCGCTATGGCCGCATCGGCATGATCGGGATGCCCTTCTCTCTGCTAGTGGATGTCCTCGGCCCTCTGGTGGAAATACTCGGCTATATGTTGGTGCCGGTGCTGTGGATATCAGGCCTGCTGAATCCGGACTACGCCCTGGCCTTCCTCGCGCTGACCTTCGTGTTCGGTGTGTTTATCAGCGCGGGCTCTCTGGCGCTGGAAGAAATTTCACTGCATCGCATCCCCAAGGCCAAGGATCTGCTGCGCCTGATCTTCGGCATCTTCATCGAGAATTTCGGGTACCGGCAACTCAACAATATCTGGCGCATCCAGGGCTGGTGGGAATTCCTGCGTAAAAAGAAAAGCTGGGGTGAGATGACCCGCACCGGCTTCCAATCCTCGCGCTGATTTTTGACCGAAAGGCCCAGACAATGCACAGCCCCTCCTCTACGCCTGCGACCAAGAGCCTCGTCCTGCTCGGCGGCGGCCACAGCCATCTGGCCGTGCTGATGCAACTGGCGAAGAAGCCGGTGCCGGGGCTCGAAGTCACCCTCGTCACGCGCGACGTCGATACGCCTTACTCCGGCGCCCTGCCTGCTTACATCATCGGCACCTGCGGTGAGGATGATCTCTACATCGATCTGCGGCCGCTGGCACAGATGGCCGGAGCACGACTGATCCAGTCCAGCGTCGAGCGTATCGATCTGGAAGCGCGACAGCTGCACTGCGCGGGCAGACCTGCGCTGGACTTCGACATACTGTCGATCAACATCGGTTCGCACCCGGCAACAGGCACGCTGCCAGGAGCCGACGAATTTGCCATTGCGGCAAAGCCCATTCCAGAATTTCTGCAGCAATGGGAGAGTATTCAGCAGCAGGCGCTGGCAGCAGTGCAAGAGGGGCGCCACTACACGCTTGCCGTCGTCGGCGGCGGCCCGGCGAGTGTAGAGCTGGCGTGTGCGATGCAAACGCGTCTGTTGAGGAATGCACGAGACTCTTCAGCAGAATCGTCTGCAGGAATCACCGCAGGAAAACCTCATGATGCTGCCACACTGATCCATGTCGTGCTGCTGTCCAGCAGCGCCACCCTCGTGACAAGTCACAATGCCACCACGCAAGCACGGACGATGCAGACGCTGCGCAGCAAAAACATCAAAGTGCATCTGCAACACAGCGTGAAGGCCATTGAGCGTGACACGGTGCTCTGGGAAGCTACAGGCGACGCAGCACAGACCAATACTGAAACCTGGGGCCGCCTGCATGCCGACAGCATCGTGATTGCCACCGGCGCCAGTGCCCCGGAATGGCTGCGACAGACGGGACTCGCGCTCGACGACAAAGGCTTCATCCGGGTTAACCAGTGTCTGCAGTCGCTGAGCCACCCGACTGTGTTCGCGGCAGGAGACATTGCCAGCATCGATGATTTCCCACGCCCCAAGTCCGGGGTCTACGCCGTGCGCCAGGGCATGCCACTGGCCGACAACCTGCGCCGTTTCGCGCAGGGTAAATCATTGCGCCCCTACACTCCCCAGCGCGATGCCATGGCGATGCTCAATACCGGCGACGGTGCGGCGATTGCCTCGCGTGGGCAATGGTCCTGGCAAGGGCGCTGGGTGGGTGCGTGGAAAGACTGGATTGATCGGCGGTTTGTGGCGAAGTATCGGGATTTGCCGGAGCCGGTGGAGGGACAGTCTGGGGGGCACAGAGGAAGGGAAAAAAGCGTCGCTAGCAGGGCTAGCTCCTACAAGGGGATGCGGTGTGCGGGGTGTGGGGGCAAGGTCGGGAGCGCGATGCTGCAACAGGTGCTGGAGCAGGTGCATCCGTGTACGCATGCGGATGTCATTTCGACCCATCGAAGCACCGAGGACTGCGCGATGATCCGCATCGACGAGACTCGTGTGCTGCTGCAGACCGTCGACCATTTCCGGGCCTTCATCAACGACCCTTATCTGTTCGCACGCATCGCCACTGTCCACTGCCTGAGCGACATCCACGCCATGGGCGCCACGGCGCACTCGGCGCTGGCTATCGTCAGCGTTCCCCATGCGGCGCCGCACCTCATGCAGGCCCGCCTGCTGGAGATCATGACGGGCTGCACCGAGGTGCTGAACGCCCACGACACCGCGCTGATCGGCGGCCACACCAGCGAGGCACAGGAGCTGAGCTTCGGCCTCAGCGTCAATGGCTTCGTCCCCGCAGACCAGTTGCTGCGCAAGACCGGCATGCGCGAGGGCGATGTGCTGATTCTCTGCAAGCCGTTAGGCACCGGCACGCTGTTTGCGGCGGACATGCGCTGGCAGGCACGACAGCGCTGGATCAGCAACGCACTGACGCACATGCAGCAGTCCAATCAGCTGGCGGCGCAGGCTCTGGTCCGACACGCTGCTACCGCTTGCACGGACATCACCGGCTTCGGCTTGCTCGGGCATCTGCGGGAAATGATCGAGCCAGAAGGCGCGCGCGTGTCGCTGTCGTTGTCTGCACTCCCGGTGCTGGATGGGGCGCTGACCTGCATTGAACGTGGCCTGCTGAGTTCATTGCACCCGGATAACGCTCTCCACGGCAACGTCATCGTCGACACATCCCGTTTCGCCGCCTCGTCACGCCTGCAACTGCTCTATGATCCGCAGACAGCCGGGGGGCTACTGGCCAGTGTCCCGCCTTCCAGCGCCGCAGCCTGTCTCGCAGAACTGCAGGGCGCTGGCTATGGGGATGCCGTCGCGATCGGCACGGTCCTGACAACGAGTTCTTCCGCCGCTGCCGTGCAGTTGGTTGACTGAGCAGTGCTGGCACAGCCATGTCGTCTGGATGTTGCTCGGACCGTCGGGTATAGTCGCGCACGCTGTTGTGCAGACTGAAAGTTCAGGCTGGCGATGAAGCCGGGGGGCTGGAGATGAGTTCAATGCGTGCGCTAAACAGAACGACGAGATGGCTGACAATCACGCTGGGGGTCATACTCGGCGTGAGTGGTATCGAGAGCGCGCTTGCACAAGACACCAACTCCGCAACGAGCAGCGTCAACCGCTACGGCAACCTCAATGTCGAACGCAGTAGCGCCGTGATCGACCCAGAGCTGGGGCAGACGCACTACCGACGCGGCAATACCTACAACAATCTGGAGCGCTTCGACGAGGCGATTGCCGAGTATCAGCTCTCCATTACTGCCGACCCGACCTTCGCCGACACCTACCGCCAGCTGGCCAACATCTTCTATTTCCAGAAGCAATTCGACGACGCCATCCCCATGCTGGCCCGCTTCATCGATCTGCAGAAAGAGGTGACGGCGGGGTTGATCGCGTCGTTGAATACGCTGGGGCAACTTTTACGGGATGCTCAGCGTTTTGATGAGGCCATCGAGATTGACCTGCGCGCCATCGAGAACGACGCGGAGAACACTTCCCAGATCCATGTGATGGGCAACACCTACGCCAACGCCGGTCGCATGCCCGAGGCCATCCGCATTTACGAGAAAGCCACCAGTGTGCGCCCCAACGATGCCTTCATGCACAGAACGCTGGGCAGACTGTTCGAGCAGGAGCAGCGCTTCGAAGACGCACTCGCTCAGTACCGTGCGGCCGCCACCATCGACCCCGCGTCGCAATTCTACAAAGACCTCATCACAGGGCTTGAGGCCCAGCTGGCCCGGTAACCACCTTTTTGTAGGAGCCTACCCCGAGGGTATAAATGCCCTGCAGGCGATGGGGATTGAGCGCCATCCCGAAGAAGTCGCCTGCAGGGCATTTATACCCTCGGGGTAGGCTCCTACAAAGAGAGGTTGGATTCCTCCCTGCGCCCACCGCCCGCATTCACCCGATAGCCACTGGGAGTCACACCGTAAATGGCCTTGAAAGCCGAGTTGAACGCGGAGATTGAGGAAAACCCCACATCGTAGGCAATTGTCGAAATTGGCTCCGTCGTGGAGGCCAGTTTGTGAGCGGCTTCCTTGATGCGGAAGTAATTCAGGAACTGATTGAAGTTGCTGAAGTTGAAGTAGGTCGTGATCACGCGACGCAACTTGTGCGGATGGACGCCGAGTGTTTTGGCGAACTGCACCACCGTCAATCCCAGTTCATTGAACTGCTGCTCCACCTCCATTTTCTGTCTGATTTTTTTCACCAGTTGCTGATCAGAATCCGAGAGTTTTTTCCTCTTGAAATCCGCGAGCGTCAAGTTCGGCGTGATCTTTTCCAGCAGCCCGTTGATGGTGCCATTGGTCTTGAAGGCACTCATGAAAAAGACCATGGCAAGTGCCAGCGCGTAGATCATGATCAGATTGTCCAGCAGCGGCACCGTGATGTCTTCCGAGCTGATTCCCTCCACCACGCCGTTGTAGACAATCCACGTCTTGATGCGCGTCAGTAGAATGAACACTGACACGCCCACCACAAAAGTGACTCGAAATTTCCTTCTGTTCTCGACCAGATCTGCTCGGAAACCTGCCACTGCCATAAAGATCGCATGAGCGGCCAGAGCGATCATGACCACCTGCGGCGTCACGATGAAGGTGTAATAAAAGCCAGGGGAATTCGGCAGGATTTCCAGATTCAGCAACGCCACGCCGATAGCTCGCAAGGACACATAACCGACAATGATCGGCCATATGAGCAACGGAATTTTTTCATCGTCCCGGAACAGATGAAAAGCGATCAGCCAGATCACCGCAGGAATGAGAGAGGACAGCCTGGCGACAGTGAACGACAGCGCAGGATGAATGGCTTGATAGTCCGCAATCGTCAGGGACAGGTAGACACTCAACAGTACGAACATGACGGCAAACAATCGGGCCAATGTCGATTTTTGCGTTATCAGTTGCGCGCCCATGGCAAGCAGCAACGTGATCGCCGCGATGTTGCCAACCAGAAAAATACTGTGCATTGAAAAGTCTTCCCGCCAACGGTTTCAGTGCAGACAGTTTTCGCACCGACGCCGAAGAGAATACCGCCAATCCCCACTGAAAAGCTTTCGGATTACTGCATAGCGCTTGTGAATTATTACTCTTTTCAGCCCAGTGAATAATCGAATAGACGCCAGTGGGCCGAGTTTGTAGGTTCTCGTCCTGATTGTCCGAGTAGCCAGACTGGTGAACTTACAAAAACAGGAAGAGAAAACCGATGAGCAAATATTCAATTCGCATGACCAAGGCTATGACCAGAACCAAGGCCACAGCGCTGCTGATGGCGCTTCTGGGCCTGGCAGCCACCTCCACTGCCTCCGCACAGGGGCGTGATGCACAAGGTCAGGGAACCCCTTATCTGAACAAGATCATTGAAAGATTCGAGGCGGGCCTGCCCTCGTTCCACGGCGAGGACTGGTGCAATCTCCCCGGCATTGAGGGCAATCCATTCGCCTACCCGCTGGTCGAAAAAGCGCTGACTGACCTGCGTCAGCCTGGCTCTACCAAACCGAGTTGCTTCCCCGTGGTTCGAATCGACTACTACGCCGATCAGGACTACAAGCACATCGTGTCGGGCTTACTGAATCAGGGCCTCGGCGGCATCATCATTCCGATGGTGGAGTCCGTGTCTGACATCACCAAGGCCGTCGCCGCCATGCGCCTGCCGCCACAAAACACGACGCCTGATCACCTGCGCTACCCCTACGGAACGCGCGGCTGGAATGCCGTCGCCGCCACGCGCCTCTGGGGCCTCAATTCCGATCAATACGCCACGATTGCGGACGTATGGCCGCTGAACCCACAGGGCGAACTGATGATTTTTGTCATGATCGAAACGCCGGAAGCTGTCAGGCAAATACGCAACATCCTCGCCGTCCCCGGTCTGAGTGGTGTGCTGATCGGTGGCGCGGATCTCAGCCTGGCCATGGGTCTGGGCAAACCCGGACCTAACTACAACATTCCCGAAGTGGAAGCAGAGATTGCTGAAGTCGCAGCGGCCTGCGTCGACATGGGAAAACTCTGCGGCTCCTACATCAGTCCGCCTGATGGCGTGTGCCCCGATGCAGTGTGCGGCGAACAGTACCGCGTCAAACAAGGCTTCAGACTTTTCACGACAGGGCGTGGTAATTACACCGGGCCGTAATACCTCTAGCCCTGTGGGAGCGGGCCTGCCCGCGATATACGCCCTGAAGCGAGCAATGCCTCTGCCAAAAAATCGCTTGCAGGCAAGCTCCCACAGAAAACGATGAGTGCTATAGATCAGCCAGCCTCCACCTGCTTGGCTCTCGAGACCACGCGAAACTCTCGTGGAGGCATTCCATGGCTTTCCTTGAAGACCTGATTAAATGAACTCAAGGACAGATACCCCACATCCAAAGCAATGTTCGAGATAGGTTCGTCCGTTTCCGTGAGGAGCTTGCAGGCATCCTTGATTCTGTAGCTATTTATGAATTGATTGAAATTCCTGAAATTCATCTGCTTGTTTATAACCTTTCTCAATCGATAGTCAGGCACAGACAACGCACTTGCCAAACCAGCAATTGTCAGCCCCGCTTGTCGATATATCTTCCCCTCCTCCATGGCATTTCTTATTTTTACTATCAGCCGTAGATCCTGTTTCTTGGCTATTCGCACGAATTGAGAACCGCCTACGCTGAGTCTCGTCTGCTCCGAAAGCAACGCAACGGTATCCGAGTTAAGAGTGAAAATAGCCAGATTCAGAGTCAACGACATTAAAAAAGCATAAGAGGCCAGGAACAATCTGGGAACGTAATGGAAGGGAAGACTGTTGTCGAAGTTAGCGAAGAACCCACTGCCGATTATAATGGCGGCGAAAATCCCCATGGAAATGACAAATGGAACTCTGATACTCCGCCGTTCTTCCACGAGATCATCATTGCGCCCCACGATACCAAGATAGATGGCGTGTACCGAGAATCCGAGCATAACCAGTTGCGGAAAAATGAGTGTTACCGAGAGCGAGAACAGACCAAATTGGTATTCCGTTATCAGCAGGAGATGGCCAACCAGCTTTGTCACCATGTAAAGAATGATGAAGCCTACTGCGAGCGAAGGGACCCTCTTGCTATCAACAAACAGGAGGGCTGCAAGAAGCCAGAGGATTGCAGGTGTCGCCACAGCAAGCCCGTAGAGTATGAAAGATGAGACCGGATTGAGGACAAATATTGGAACAGTTGTCAGTATGTAGGAAATCAGACAAAGATAGAAAAGCACCAGCAATTTCCCAAGCACATGCTTGCGGAATTTCAAGAGAATTGCACAGATCAGAAATACCAGCTGGGATATCGCCAGGTACGACATGACACTTGTGAATGAATTCACGCGTTATTAATCCTTATCCAGGCAATTGCTCTGAGTGATCGTATCAAAGGGCTACCGGCAGCGAGCCAAAACAGCACATCGGATGATACGGTTGGCGCTGCAATTATCTCCCTAACTCCCAATCAATACCCACAGAATTCTCGAACGAACAAAATTCGCAAGACTGACGAATTTCTGTAGGGGTATTGGTTACTACTGTCGAATCATCTGCATAAATCAGCAATGCCATAATCATACACAGGCTGTAATCAAGGTTATTACGAAGTTTTCGCTGTTTTTATGGGAGACATCGAATGCCCAACTCTGCTCTTATTCCGTGGCAAATTATTGTCAAGGCTCAACTGACGTATCAGCACTCAAGACATGCAACTGAGGATCTAACAAAAAATGAGTAAAGATATAAAAAATCTGGTTTCAGCGTTCTGCATGACCATTGTGGCGAGCATTACCTTGTTTGGCATATCGATGGACTCTTATGCACAGACCTACCGTAGTGGTCAGCATCTGGAACCTGCATTCGAAGGCTGGCGGGAAAATGAGGACGGTACTTTCAGTTTCATTTTCGGATACATGAATGAAAACTGGGAAGAAGAACTAAACATCCCTGTCGGCGAAAACAACCATTTCTCCCCAGGTGATCCGGAAAGAGGTCAGCCCACACACTTTCTGCCACGAAGAAATCGTTTCACTTTTGAAGTAGTCGTGCCTTCCGACTGGGGCGACAAGGAATTGGTGTGGACCTTGACCTCTCCCAACGGAATCGTCCGACAGGCCTATGCATCGCTGGCCCGCGATTACGTAGTGGATAATGTGGTGATCGCTTCGGAAACGGGCTCACTTGGCCCAGGAACCAGCAGCCCGGAGTCTCGCTCCAATACTCCTCCTGAAGTCTCAATCATTGGCGATCCCATCAGAACCGTCCAAGTCGGACAACCTCTGCGAATAAGCACGGAAGTCCATGATGATGGGTTACCGCGAACCGTCAATATCATGGAGCAAGCCCGACGTTTTGCCCGAGCCACCGGAGCTGGTGCAGCTGCGGCGTTTATTACTCCCGACGCAGTCAACAAAATGCGCATGATGAGCCCCCCTCAAAAAATCACTGTAGGCAAAATCAATGGTCTCTATCTTTCGTGGAATGTGTACCGTGGTGACGGCGCCGTCCAGTTCAATCCCCCTCAGTCCAAGGTATGGGAGGATACGCGGGCCGGATCGAACTCTCCTTGGGGAGGCCTCTGGACTCCTCCTGCGATTCCTGAAAACGGAGTGTACGAGGTGGAAGTGACTTTTCAGGAGCCCGGGCGCTATGTGTTGTGGGCCAGGGCTGATGATGGTGGGTTATTTCACGATCAATACATTGAGGTCAACGTGACTCCATAGGCAAAGACGTGTTGGATATCTGGAAATGCATTCTCCTGCAAATCCAGATACCCAAGGATGGGAACCTTCAGGTGCTAAGAGCCGAATCGATAGCGAAGCTTGATGGCAAGGGTGTCCACAATCCTGTCAGTCCACGCATCCATCAGTAACTCCGGATACTCCTCAAAAGTGCTGTCCATCAGGTTTCCACCCCGAGTGTAGACAACGTACAAGTCCGATAGTGGGGCCAGTTCCCATCGGTAGCGAATCTGAAAAGTCATGCGACTGACGAGGAAGTCATCGGAGACATTGTCCGGATTAGGAACTTGCTGAAGATCATCCAGCTTGGCCGTGTTGACACGATAGAACCGGTCTTCATAGGCCTTCAATCCTGTCCATTGAGCACTGAACCGCAGTTGCTGCTTGGCTGTAATGAAGTAGTCCAGTTCCAGTTCGGGAGACCACTGCGTCGCTTCAAAGCTGGTGTATCTGCCACCTCCCCGATGTACCAGCAGCCCTTCCTTCACGCCATACTTCACACTGAGAGCTAACGAGAAGTTATCGGTGGGGCGCAGATTCAGTGCCGCAGTCGTTTCGAGATCTTTCTTTCCTAGGTCACTCTGATTGCCATCAACGGTGAGGCCGTAGGCAATCAATGATGCCTGATCACTGCGCCAGTCCATTATCACATTCCAGCGCTCCGGCACTCTGAAAGTGCCAGTCCCTCTGCCCAGCCGATCATCTACACGCGGATTGAAGTACCTGACATCCACGCGAAGGTACGAGTTGTCTTCAAAGGTATAGTTGCGATTCGCGAGCAGGCCCAAGCGGACAGGAAGCCCCTGTGTATTCCACTGATTCACTATCTGATAACCGGTAGTCAGGGACCTCAGACCGGGGAGGTTGGAAACTGTCTTGCTGTAGTCATAGTCGAGCTGAATATGATCGTTCCTGCTGAGAAAACCCAGATCGTTCAAATCCAGTGTGTCATCCATGTAGGTCGAACGGATTCTGTGCTGAATGCCTCTGGCTGGCTGATAGAGCGCGTCCGCAAATCCACCGGCTCCGGTCACTCCATCGACATCGCTGTACATGAGTTGACCATCGACGGTCCACCGGGCATCGGCCGAAAAATAATGCAGGTCCACACCGTTCACCATGGCGTCACGATCTGCGTAAGAGGTGTTGGTTCCCATCCAGCCTATGGAGCGTCTGCCACTTTCCGACGCCCCCTCATACAGCAGCCGCGCTGCAGCGAAATCCCGACCTGACGCTTTCAGCTTCACTGCGCTGCCATCCGTGCGATAGCCTCTGATGTGACTGTCATCCTCTGCGGCGAGAAGCGCACCGTACCTCACATTGCCACTCTGCCCGGTAAACTTGGTGGCGCCGAGAAGATCCGTTGGTTGACTCAGCGCCGTGGGCTCAACGGCAATACCCGGAGCAACCGTGTACTGAGCAGCACGACCTATACGTCGCGTATTGAGAAGTGTCGTCGGCGCTCGCGGCCCCGTTTCACTTCTGGGCGTCGTGTTGAATATGTCCTGCCCTTCCAGAAAAAACGGCCGCTTTTCCGGATAGAAGGTTTCGAAGGCAGTGAGATTGACCACGACACTGTCTGATTCAACGTTGCCGAAGTCCGGATTGAGCGTGGCGGACAATTGAGTATTGGAAGAAGGACGCCAGAAAATTTCTGTCCCTGTTCGATACTTGACGTCATTGGTGAGGTTATCAATCGTTGTCGAGACGTAGGGATAATAGGTCAACTGGGTAGTGCTGGAGCTGATATCCCGCAGGGTAAAGTGCTGAAATCCAGACAAGAAACCATTGCCGGTTTCCGGTAGCGCTGGCCACGACCAGATCTCACCCAACCCGGCAACTTCTCTCTCCAGATAGATGCCAATGGTTCTAACCTCCTCTTGCTGAGGCAATGCCATCATGGACCACGGGATGAAAAATTCGGCCGTCCAGCCTTCTTCTGTCACTTGTGTGCGCGCATTCCACGACCCGTCCCATTCCCTGTTCAAGAGTCTCTCTGGAAGTACTGTGGCATCACTCATGCTGTCGCCCAGGTTTATCCGCATCGAGTAGCCATACAATCCTGAGCCGGAGGCATCAATGACGACCCGAAATCCGTCTCTTTGAATATCACGATCACGCGACGACATTCGCGGCAGCAATGTTGAAGGGGCCTGAAAATTGACGACTCCCACATAGATCCCCTGAGCCGTGTAAAACAAGCGCGTTTCCGTTCGCTCCGAACTGTTCGCCAACGTGTCAGGCTGTATCACTCGCATGTCGTCTATGACAGGAATGTTTCCCCATACGGACTCATCAAGCGCACCGTCCAGGTCAATCACCAGATCCTCTGCTGTCACTCTGGTCAGCTCGCGCGCAGGCGCTTGTGCATAAGCCAATGGGCTGATCAGGGTTAAAGCAGGTAACGCCACGATGCCCGCTGCAATCGTTAGATTTAGAAATACTTTCACGTGCTACTCCGATAACTGTTAATCGAAATCAAACACGAGAAGTGAATTGCTCGCTGTCATCATCCTCAGGACTGATCCTGAAAAATGCGTTGAGCAACTCCATATACTGACTTGAAGGCTGAATTGAACGGAGGTAGGGAAAGCCCACAGAGGAAAGTCTTCTCGCAATGATTTCTGGTTAGTGCGCAGGTCTCACCTGCTCCTCACCGCGTAAACAAACCCTTTGATAGGTTTGTTCACGCAGACGGCAAGGAGAGTACTTTCAATCACTTCTGTAAGGCTTTCGGATTTCTGCATATCGTCTGTGAATTATTGCTGTTTTCAATTCAGTGAATAATCAATAAGACGAGACGTCATTAAGTGGGAAGGCGGGCTACCGCAGTTATAAGAGACGCTCCAGCTCCTGTCGCCTCTCCCCCGCTGGCAACTCCGCCAGCGCCGCGACCCGTACATAAAACCGCTCCAGATCGCCGCCGACCTCCTCCAGCAAGGCAGCAAACGCGGGCACCAGATCGTTGTAAGACGCCACGGTAGCAAGCTGCGCATTGTTGAGCGGCCCCGCGAACCAGCGGTCATAACCTGCATAGCCCCACTGCTCGCGCAGCACCGCGTACTCGTCGCGCAGCTCTTGTTGAATCGCCTCTTTGCGGGCGCGCATCTGCGATGGGTCCAGCGGTTCCGCATAGAGCGCAGTCAACCGATCACGATAGCCGGTCACCAGCGCCACAAACTGCTCCTGAATGGCGTCTTCCGTTGTAATCTGCTGCGCAACACTCACTTGCGAAGCGGCCTGCGGACTGGTCTGTGGATTCACCAGCAACCAGCGCCGCATGCCCTCCTGCTCGACAAAGGTCGCGAAGCTTTCATTGAAAGTGGTGTCTCCCGGCAGGTAGACGCGCCGGTGCGCAAGCTCATGGAACAACAGCGCGGCCAACCCGTGTTCGGAGCGGCGCAGCACGCTGCTGGTGAGTGGATCGGCAAACCAGCCGAGGGTAGAGTAGGCATCCACGCCCCCGCTGTAGACATCGAAACCATCCTCGGTGAGACGGGCAGCGGCACGCTGGGCCGCCGTCTCGGTGAAGTAACCTCGATAGGAAACACAGCCCGCGATGGGGTAGCACCAGTTCACGGGTGAGGTGGAAAATTCGGGAGCAGCAAACACATTCCAGAGTACAAAAGGACGTTCGAGTTCGACATAGGAGAGATAGCTGTCACCGGCTTCCAGCAGGAGAGTCTCCTCCGCAAAAGCCCGGGCATCGAGCACCAGTTGTAGCTTGCGCCGTTCGGCTTCGGGGATGGAGGGTTGTGACAGACGGTCAGTGATGGACTCGCGTGCGAGCAGCAGCGACATCTGGCCCTGCGCCGCCTGACCGTAGTAGGCGATGCTTTCGCAGCCACTGATCAGACCGAGCACCAGAAGACTGAAACCAAACGTCAGGAGAGGGCGGCGGACGGACTGCATCAATTGCATGGGCTCCATCATCACGCCGACCCACTCACTGGCGAGGCACCAGCTCGATCTCGAAAATGTTGCCCCACAGTTTGCCCGTGACGAAGAGTCGCCCGCTGCCTGTTTCTGTGCCGGACTCTGCATTGGGAACCCACGCGATGCCATTGAGCACAGCCCCATCGCCACCGGTGCGGGTCTGGTCGACAAGGCCAGTCAAATCGACGACACCGGTGACAGCCCCGCTCTGCGGATCGATGCGCACGATTTCACTGGTCTGCCAGACATTGGCCCAGACCTCACCGTTGATGTACTCAAGTTCGTTCAGGGAATTGACTGGGCGACCGTCGATCTGCACGTCCACCTTGCGCAGCACCTGAAAAGTCTCCGGGTCGATGAATTGGAGCGAAGCACTGCCATCGCTGAGAATCAGCTGGCTGCCATCAAAGGTCAGCCCCCAACCTTCCGTCGGATGGTAGTGCGACGTGATGGTGTCGAAGGTGGCGAGATCGTAGACAAAGACGAGATTGGATTGCCAGGTGAGCTGATAAATGCGCTCGCCAACGATGCTGATGCCCTCACCGAAATACTCCCGTGCGAGCCGCTTGCTCTTGAGCACTTTGCCATCGGCGAGGTTGATCTGGCTGAGCGAGGAGCGGCCTTCCAAGCCAGTCCCTTCATAGAGATAGCCGTCGTGAATCTGCAAACCCTGCGTGAAGGAGCTGATGTTATGCGGATAGGTTTCGACGACCTTGTAGTCGTAGACGGGAACAGCGGCCTGCGCTTGCGTGGTACACAGCAACATCACACCAAAACCTGCCGTTCTCAAAATTTTCATAACACCTGCTTTCCTGTTCCTGAATCGCGCAATCAGGGCCTGACGCGAATGTATTTGACCAGACGCTCACGTCCGACTTCGCCAGAGTATATGTTGCCCTCCAGATCCACACCAAGGAATTCCACACCGGTGCCCACCGCCACTTCGCGGTCGGGAATGAACGCCGTCACCCAGCCAGAGGATGCCGGAGTGATACGAATGCCGCGCTCCCAGCCGGGGTTCCAGTTCTCGTCAGACATGCCGTCTCCGGCATAGAGAATGTCGTTGTGATCCACGAACACGGTGCTGGGTCTGCCCAGTTGGGTCCAGACTTTCAGCAGCTTGCCATCCTGATCGAAGATCTGGGTGCGGTTGTTGCCGCGATCCGCCACGATGATGCGGCCCTGCTTGTCGATGGTGATGCCGTGCGGATCGTTGAAACGGCCCGGATCGCCACTGCGGGATTCCGGCCCGCCGCCTATCTGCAGCAGAAAGGTGCCGTCGGGGGCGAACTTGACGACGCGGTTGTTGCCGCCGCGATGGCCGTCCGCAATCCAGATGTCACCGGTCGGCGTCACCACCACATCCGCCGGACCATTGAAGTGACTCTCGTCGGCGCCCGCCACCCCGGCCTCGCCAAGCGTCATCACGACTTCCCCGGCTTGATTCAGTTTGAAGACCTGATGGCCGAGGCCGCGCTTCGTCCCCTCGACCAGCCGTTCATCGCCCACCGGCGCGCCCTCGGTGACCCACAGGAAGCCCTCGTGATCCAGAAAGAAACCGTGCGGCCACGAGAACAGCCCCGCGCCGAAACTGTCGACGACATTGCCGTCGAGATCGAATTTCAGAATGGGGTCCACTTCGGGGTGCAGAGCACAATGATTCTCACCACAGCGAGACAACACCCAGATGTGCTGGCGATCCGGGTCAGGGAAGACACCACTGGGCACGCCGATCTTTTGTCCCTCGGGCATCTTCACCCAGTCGTATTGGGCGTGATAGGGATTGTCGGCGACGTTCTGGGCGTGCAGCATTGCCGAAGACAGCATGACGAGCGTGAAGGCGATGCGGCGGAGAATCCTGACGTAAGACATGTCCTGCTCCTGATGTTATTTTTCTTGCAAGGTTTGTCTGCTGTTGAGGCTGTCCGCTACACTCAGCGGCCTGTCCATCCTAAGAGAACCCGTGAAAATGGCAAGCAATTGTCTGTTCTGCAAGATCGCCGCCGGCGAGATCCCCTCCACCCGCGTCTATAGCGACGACGAGCTTTACGCATTCCGCGACATTAATCCGAGTGCGCCGCAACACATTCTAGTGATTCCGCGCAAACACATCCTCAGTGTGGCCGCACTGGAAGAAGACGACGGCGCGCTGATGGGCAGACTGATGCTGCGTGCACGCAAGATTGCCGAACAGGAAGGTTTTGCCGAGGATGGTTTTCGCTGCGTGTTCAACACGGGCGTCGATGGCGGGCAGTCAGTTCACCACATCCATCTGCACATTCTGGCCGGGCGGCAGCTGAGCTGGCCGCCGGGATGAGATTTCTTTGCCCGTAGGAGCCTGCCCTGCAGGCGACCGAATTAGTGCCAGTTCCAAAAGTCGCCTGCAGGGCAGGCTCCTACAGTCAGCGCAAGGATTGGAGGCTCTCGCGAGTCGGGGAAAACACGCCTTTCTCGGTAATCAACGCCGTCACCAGCCGTGCAGGGGTCACGTCAAAACCGAAGTTGTTGATGGCACTGTGACTGGTCATCACCTGCACGCGGCTTAGCTGCCCCGCCTCATCCAGCCCCTGCATGTGCGACACCTCGCTGGCGTGGCGCTGCTCGATGGGAATCTCACGCACGCCATCGCTCAGGCTGAAATCGATCGTCGACACCGGCAGCGCCACATAGAACGGCACGCCGTTGTCGAAGGCTGCCAGCGCCTTTAGGTAGGTGCCGATCTTGTTGCAGACATCCCCCGTCGCCGTTGTCCTGTCACTTCCCACCAGACAAAGATCGACCTCACCGTGCTGCATCAAGTGACCGCCTGCATTGTCGACGATCACCGTGTGCGGAATCCCCTGTTGCTGCAGCTCCCAGGCTGTGAGGAACGCGCCTTGATTACGCGGACGCGTCTCGTCCACCCACACATGCACAGGGATGCCCTTGAAGTGCGCCTTGTAAATCGGCGCCAGCGCCGTACCCCAGTCGACCGTTGCCAGCCAACCGGCGTTGCAGTGAGTCAGCACGTTCAGGCATTCGGCAGCCGGATTGCGGCGGCGCTTCTCTACCCATGCCTGCTCCAGCAGTGGCAATCCGTAGTCGCCGATAGCGCTGCAGGCGGCGGCGTCTTCGTCGGCCAGCAACTGCGCAAGGCTCAGTGCGGCAGCGGGACGCTGCTCGGCCGGAAGCGCAAGCAACCCGGCCTGCACTCGCTCCAGTGCCCAGCGCAGATTGACCGCGGTGGGGCGTGTCTTCAGCAGGCGCGCGCAGATGCCAACCAGATCGGTGTTTCCTTCGCGCAGAGCCAGATAAACACCGAAAGCCGCCGTGACGCCGATCAACGGCGCCCCGCGCACCTGCATGCTGATGATGGCGTGGCAGGCTGCATCCAGCGTGCGCAGACTGAGGATGTTGAAATGATGCGGTAGCAGAGTCTGATCGATGATCCTGACGCAGTGCTGCGCCTCATCGAACCAGATCGTGCGCTGGGGCTGTCCGTTGACCTGCATCAGATCACCCTGTCGTTGCCGCCATCGACCGGCACCTGCGCGCCGGTCGTGCAGGCAAAGCCTTCGCCAGCCATCAGCACGGCCAGTCGGGCGACATCGCGGGAGCCGACGCTGCGGCCGAGCACGTTGTTCTTCTTGTACTCATCGACACTCAGCTGGTAGCTGCTCGCACGCTGTGCCAGCACCTCATCGGTCCACAGTCCCGTGTCGAAGACGGCGTTCGGGTGGATAGTGTTGACACGAATCCCTTTGCTCCCCAGTTCCAGCGCCGCCACGCGGGCCAGTTGCGCGAGCCCGGCCTTCGCGACCGAATAGGCGCCAGCTCCGGGCCCCGGCGCGGGCACATTCTTGGAGCCGATGAACACCACCGATGCCTCCAGTCCCTGCTCCAGAAACGGGATGCAGGCGCGCAGCATTTTCATGTGGGATCCAAGGTTCAGGCTCATCGATTGTTCCCAGGTCTGCTCGTCCATGGTCTGCAATGGACGGCTCGGCGGGAAATTGCCCGCATTGCTGACCAGCACGTCGAGGCCGCCGAAGGCAGCAATGGCTTGCTGCAAGACCTCGGTGATCTGTTGTGCATCGGTCACGTCGCAGACCAGCCCCAATACCTGAGCGGAATTCCAGGCGCTGGTGATCTGCGGATTGATATCCAGTGCCACCACAGCCGCGCCTTTGGCGAGGAATGCCTCGACACAGGCCTTGCCGATACCAGAGACGGCTCCGGTCACCACGGCCACGCGCCCTTCGAATTCACCGCGCGCCTGACCACGTTTGAGCTTAGCCTGCTCCAGTTCCCAATACTCGATGTCGAACAGGTCCTGATGTGGCAATGCCGTCCAACCGCCCAGCGCTTCGCCCCACTGAATGGCCTTCATGGTGTGAGCAGCAATGTCGGCGACGACTCCCAGACGTTTGGCATCGGGGGCGATGTAGAGCATGCCTTTGTCTTTCCAGACGCCGAAGCGCGGTACGGTGTCGAGGCAGGTGTGATGGGCTGAAGAGTGACGCTGGAAGTAGGCTTGATAATCAACCTGAAACTGCTGCAAGCCTGCCTGCAGGTCTTCGTCAAAAATCGCCGCGAAGACTTTGGTGTGGATACTGTGGTCGGGCGTCAGCGGGCCGCGCACCGCAAGGTCGGCAATGCCTGGCAACGCCGCATAGCCTATCGCTTCGGTGGAACGATCCCAACGCACCTGCACGGGTGAGCCCATCATCGCGCTGGCGGCACGCCGCAGTCCGGCAAGCTGAGCGAAGTCGCTGGCCGTTGGGACGTAGTGGGCCTGCGCCTGTTTCGTCATGGCGCCCTGCTGTTGCAGATAATCTTCAGCCTGACTGACAAGCTCGATCATGCGTTCATAGCTGGCACGGCAATCGTCGTCAAAGGTAATGATGCCGTGATGCAGCAGCACGATCCCGCGCAGCTTGCTCCAATCTGCGTTGCGGGTCGCCTCGTACACCTGCCGGGCAAGTATGAAACCGGGCATGACGTAAGGCAGGATCAGCACCGTGCCCCCATACAGCTGTCGGAGCTTAGACTCACCGCCGGGGGTATTGCTGATGGCCACCACCGCATCGGCATGAGTGTGGTCTACATAACGGGTAGGAATCAGGGCATGCAGGATAGCTTCAACGGAAGGCGTGGGTGCTGCGGGATCAAGCAGTGCAAGCCGCAGCTCGCGCATCATCTCGGTATCCGTGAGCGAAGGCAGGTTCGCCAGACGTAGCAAATAGTTCAACCGTACCGGCGCAAAGCCGCCAGCGGCGATGGTCTGTAAATCCCAGCCGGAGCCTTTGACGAAAAGAACTTCCTCGGTCTCACCGAAGACATTGGTGACACTGCGCTTGACTGAGGTATTGCCACCACCATGCAGCACCAGGTCAGCATCCCGACCTAGCAGACGCGAGCTGTAGACCCGCAAGCCCAGCTGGGCATCGGCGGCAAAACCAGCGGCCTCGCTGTCATTCCAGAGACTCTGCATAGGGGCACCTCGTGAAGTTGTCCGTACCAAAAACGAAAAACGCACCTCGAGGGGTGCGTTTTGGGTGTCAAGAGAACTGACTAAAGAGCGTTAGATCAGGGCTCTACTATCGAAATACCAGCGATACCAGCCTGTCTTGCCGCATCCATCACTGCCACCAGCGTTTGCACGTTGGAACGGTTGTGTGGCTTGACGATCAGAGTAGCGGCGGGGTTTTCTGCCTTGAGACGGTCAATGTTGGAACGAATCTGACTGAGCAGAACCGGACGTGGTTCACCGTTCAGGATAATGTCGTTGTTGGCACCCAGTTCAACCAGGATGTTCTTCTTCTCGTCATCCTGCGGATTCTGAGGAGGGGCATCGCTATTCGGGGTGCTGGCTGCATCAATGGCAGTCTCGGAAAGGAATGTCGCAGTTACCACGAAGAAGATCAGAAGGATGAACACCACGTCCAGCATGGGGGTCAAGTCCACGTTACTTTCATCCAGTTTTTTTGTGTTAGCAAGCTTTCTCATTATTCTCTACCTACCTTGAAACCCATGGATCAAAACCGCTGATCGCTTCTTATTTTTGATGTACCAAATTTATAGGTACCAACTGAAACTCCGGGCCAAGTATACCCGATATCACTCTCTCTACAATAGCCAGAACGACGCTCTTTAAAGACGAAAGGGATGGTGTCGTATGCCACCACCCCTTTCCTTTTAACGCTGTCAATCCCCGGCCAACACAGCTCGGGATTCACGATATTACTTCAGCGAATCAACAGTAAACTTAACAATTTCAGCAAGTTGCTTGGCTGGCTTGGCATCACGGGAATTGACGCGCAGGCCACTCAGAGTGTTCAGCAGCAAATCCGCTGCCAGATCAGCAGACACGCCGCTCTTGAGCTTGCCATCCTTCTCGGCATCTTTCAGACGCTTGACCAGCGACTTGCGGATCACAGCGAAGGAATTGCGTACGATCTTCTGAATCTCTTTGTCGTAGTTGATACTTTCACACAAAGAATTCACCAGCAGACAGCCCATGCTGCGCTGCTTGTTGCTGACAGACAGCACGGCCAGGTCGAAGTATTTCTCAATCGCTGTCCATGGGGCCAGGTCTGCATTATTCAGAGAGGCGTCCAGATCTTTGGCGATCAACTTGTTGTAGTGATCCAGACACGCCTTGAAGAAGGTGTCCTTGTCACCGAAGGAATTGTACAAGGTGCCACGGTTGATGCCGGTAACATCCAATAACTTTTGCACAGAGCTGGCTTCGAAACCTTCACGCCAGAATTGCTCCATCGCATTCGTCAATACATCGTTGTACTCAAACTCAACTGGTCTTGCCATAGTAGATTACTCAGTCCTATCTCGAAATTAGTTTCAAAAACAATCAGCTATCTCGACTGCTGATCTGCGGTATCGATTGCAACGGGCGGGATTGTATTACAGGGGGAGTGTTTTTACATCTTTTGATACAAAATAACACAATTGCGTCAGTGTTCTCCTGACTCGGAGGAGAACACCATTCTGGGACGTCAGCCCTTATATCCTTGAATAATCAGTAACCAACTGAAAATAAAAATAAAATTTCATATGAACAATTAAAAAGACACTAGGCCAATCTTTAATCGTGAATAGAAGAAGACACAGTCACTAAAAATCAAAAAGATAGAACACGCGTTCTATTTTTGCAAAATCGTCGATTCCTTTACCACCCCACAGCCTTGGCGATAACACCGATGAGGCCACCCAATACCCCGCCCCAGACCACCAGCCAACCAAGGTGTTTCTTGATCATCGCTTGCACTATTTCTTTCACCAGCTGGGGGGTCAGCTCATCCAGACGCCTGTCAACAATATGCTCGACACGCGTGTAGAGCGACTCTTTGCCCTGTCCGGCATTGGCTATCCCTTCCGCCAGGCTTTCCCGGAAAGCATCGGTATCCACGACACTGCGGAAGTAGTCATGCATTTTGCGTATGAACGGTTCTCGCAAAGGATTCAGCGCATCGCGTCCACCGAACATCCCCAGCATGGTGCCAAATGACGACCCCATGATCACATCCAGAAGGGACTCGAAGGCCTTGTTCAGATCGAGCTTATCGATCAACTTGAGAATCTCGGCGTCGAGACTGCGCGACAAGCTGCCCGTCTCCTGCATGAATTTGGCGATGTTCTCCTCGCTGAAGAACTGTTGCATGATCAGTTTGCGGATACCACGCTTGAATTCCTCGAAATGCAGAGGGACAACACCTGAACCGTAGAACCCCGGTACGCGCTCGAACAACATGTGGATGGCCAGCCAGTTGGTGATACTGCCGGAAAGCGCGAATGCCCCTATGCTCATCACCCATGCCGCTGCTGGTTCGGGCAACATCAGACCCACCAGTACCAGACCCAATGCCACCAGATTCGTCAACAAACTCATATCAATTTTCACAGCTCAAGCACTCCGTCATGCAGTCACTCATTAAAGGTAGGAAATAATATCTATAGTCGGCGATGCGCTTGTACCGGCATCTTGCGGCGCAGTTCGTGGAGCTGAGCAAGATCGAGAGACGCCACGGCAATCCCCTCCCCCTTCTCTACTCTGGCCAGTACCCGCCCCCAGGGGTCGATAATCATGGAATGGCCGAAAGTCTCGCGAGTGGCGTTATGCACGCCGCCCTGATTCGCTGCCAACACATAACACTGGTTCTCGATTGCCCGCGCTCGCAGCAGGACTTCCCAATGTGCCTCACCGGTCACCTTGGTGAATGCCGAGGGGACGGTCAACAGCTCCGCGCCCTCTTCCAGCAGGCGCCGATACAGTTCGGGAAAGCGCAAGTCATAACAGATGCTCAGGCCCACACGCCCCAGCGGCGTTGGCAGACAAACCACGTCGTCACCCGGCTCGAAACTGCGCGACTCCATGTAGCGTGCCTGCGGATCATCCACCTCCACATCGAAGAGATGCATTTTGTCGTAACGGGCAACCAGCTCACCTTTGGGGTCATAGACGAGACTGGCAGGACGCACACGGCCATCCGTGATCAATGCGCCGCTTGGATCTGTTGCCGCAGTGGCTAATCGGCGCGACTTCATCGGCATCGTGCCGGCAATCAGATAGATAGCATGCTCGCGCGCCTTGCCCGCGAGAAAACCTTGCAACAGTCCGTCAGCCTGTCCTTCGATCTCAGCGAACTGACTGAGCGGCCCCCCGTCGAGTACCGCAAAATTCTCCGGCAACAACACCAGACCGGCTCCCGCCCGTGCGGCCTCATCGATCAGGCGGCCAGCCGCCTGCAGATTGGTTTCCACACTGGCGGTACTGACCATTTGTACTACGGCTGCTTTGTGATTCATCGCCTCTTCCTGTTGTGAAGCCGACTGTTGTGAAACGGACTATTGTGAAGCCGGTGGGTTTTGAGGGGGCGTCGTCGTTGCGGGCAATCCTCCCGGCACCAATTGACCTGCCCCTATCACCCCTCCCGGCACCGTCTGCGAAGGCGTCCCAAACACCTGATTGAGACGAGGCTCCAGTCCTTCCCAAGGCCCTTGCAGGGTATATTGGGCACTGGTCAGACTGTCCACCTGATCTCCGAATATCTGGTCGAACAGGAAAACACCGACAGCGACCTGCCAGTTGATCAGGTTGTTGAGCACGGCAATTCCGCTCATCCACGGAATATTGTCGCTGACCGGGAGAGTGATGTAGAGGCTGCCATCAATGGTCTGCTGCACCAGATCGAGCCGCCCGGTGACCTGGAACAGACTGGCAGGCCCAATGATCTGCAAACGGTCTTCGATATTGACGATGCCTTTGTCCAGCGTCATGACGCCGTTGATCTGGTCGTAGGACAAACCACTGCTGAACAGGTCATCGCTGAACCGCAGACGCCGGACCAAAGCATCGAAGTTGATGATGCTGATCAGCTTGAGAGCGCTGTTGGCGGCGCCTGCGCCTCCTTGCTGGAAGCGCCCATCCAGAATCTTCATATCCATGTCGCCGTGCAAATCGGTGACCGCGAAAAACGCCGGGCTGCCGGGCCAGTCGAGATTGGCATGGAATTCCGCGCTGTTGCTCTCCAGGCTGGGAGCGTAGCCGAAAGCACTCAAAACACCGGCAATATTGCCTGCGTGCAGCACCGTATTCAGGTAGCTGTGATGGCTCGTGCCGTCGAAGTTCCACAGGAAGCGTGCCTCTTCGCCTTCTCTGCCAGCCTGCAGCCCGCGCGCGGCGACGATCAAATCAGTGAACTCCGCACCACTCTCGGTCGGCTCCAGCGTAAACTGCCAACTCCCGAAATCTGCATCGCCCCGGCGCACCTCGTCGGCAACAAAACGCAGGCGCGGCAGACGGCGCGGGTCAAAGGCAAGCAAGGGATCAATCCTTTCCACCGGCTCTGGCGCCAGAACAAGCAGTCGCGGTTGCAAGACTCGCCCCGCATCCATGACCACCTGCTTCAACACCGCTTGCAGATCAATCGACACGCCTGGCTCAGGAAGGTGCAGATGCGTCAGGTGCACATCAAGCGGCACCCCGAATCGGTAGGGCACACGAACCTCCCCGGCGACCGTCTCACTCGCCAGTGACAACAGCCAGTCACGCTCCTCACTGGCAATCTGCAAATTGAGATCATCGACGGTCTGCCCAAAAACCACCGCCTGTCCGAGCGTCACATCCACCGCATTGATCGCATCGCGCAGACTGGAGAAATTCGCCGCCGACTCTGCTTCGGCAGCACCTGCCAGGCCCGCCACCGGACGCAATGCCGTCATCCACTCGTCGTAATTGAAGCTGGACAACTGCCCTATCACGTCCAGTCCCGGCGCATTGGCGTCCAGACGACGCACTGTGAGCCCTTCATCGCGGCGCCCGAGAAACACCAGACCATTGCGGACCAGCCCCTGCGCAAGGCTGATATTCATGGAGCCCAGCTGCCCAAGCGACACACTCAGGTCCTGGCCATTGCTCAGAAAGTCGATGCTCAGGTTCAGAGGTAGCGCTGTCGCACTCTCCTTGCCCAAGGGCTGCGGGTAATCCAGCGTCACACCCTGCAGGTTCGAGGAGATGCTCAGGCGCCTTTGCAGTGCGGGCGAAGATGTACCGGCATCTGCTGCAACCGGTTGCACCACATCCAAGCGCGCCAGATAGTCCATTTCTCCGGCCGCGCGACGTAACAGGCCTCGCACGAACGCACTCTGTCGAGGCCAGTCGCGCAGCGCCTGCAAGCCCGTACGCCCGGTAAGTTCAACCACTGTCGCTGTGCCGCGCAACGCATCTGTCTCGCTTTTGATATCAACAGACACCGGGCGGTCAAACAGAGTCGCCTGCAACGCTTCGCCAAGCAGGCCGGACTGCGTATTGAAGCGCAGCTGCCCACCCAGTTGAGCGAAGTTCAGATCGAATTCGGGTATGAACAAGGAGTTGTCCAGCAGTGCCAGACTGACATTCACCTGCGGAGTGACATCGACTTGCCCCAAGGGAATGCGCAGCTCCAGGTTCAGCCCGACGTCACCGGTTACCTGCCAGTTGGCGAGGTAACTGCCGAAGCCGCGTGTCACGGGCGTCTCCTGCAGGTAACGCAGTCCCTGCTGAGCCAAGCCCTGACCACGCCCGTTCACTGTCAACCAGCTGCCTGCGCCATCGGGGCCCGGCCGGATGGACGCAGTAGTTGCATCAAAGCCGATTCCAAGCGACTGTCCGGATTCCACATCGATATCAACATTACGGTCACTGATCACCACATGGCCGAGCAGATTTTCGAGCACTGGCCACTGCGAATCGAAACGCAAAGCGCCGCCATCGACGTTGTAGTACATCTGCAGAGTCTTCTCTTCAGGGGTAGAGCCCGGCATGACCGACCCGCGATAGATCACGCCACTCTGCGTGGCGGTGCCGCCTAGAACGGCGCCGTCGAGCCAATCCATCAGGTTGCGCAGATTGCCGCGCATCATCGGCCCTCTCGGCAGATACAGCGACTTGCTGCTGACATCGGCCTGCAGAGCACCAACCATCAACTCCAGTGTGGAGCTGCGCTCGTTGGCCGCAGTGCGGTGATACTCCGTGGCGAATTGTGCCCGGCCATCGACCGCAGCAGATTCCGCCACAATCGTACTGCTGGCAAGCCGCAAGTGCTGTCCATCCGTCATGTCCAGCGCGAACTTCACCCGGCCATTCACATAATCGTAGGCCCAGGCATCGTTGAACAACTGTGGCAGCTGAATCATGAAGCGCGAAGAGTCGACCTCCACCGTCCCTGCCACCTTGCGTGCAGCGGCGTCGAAGGCCAGCTCCCCGTAACCATCCACTCCCCACAACGCAGGCGCTGATCCACGTGCGCTGAAACTGACATCGTCAAGATTGGCAGAAAGCGTCAACTGCCCCCCTGCCTCTGGCGCGGGATCCCCGGGCAACCACAGCAGGTCCAGATTACGCAGCTCGCCACGCGGGTTATGTTCAGCGAGCTGGGTATCGACTGCCGGAGCGAGAACGTCGAGGCGATTGATCAAGCCTGTCACAACCCCCAGATTGAAAGAGTCAGCCAACAGATGCACGGCGTCTTCAGGAGAATAGGAGACGTAGAGATCACTCTCACGCCAGCGCAGCGCCTCCCACTGGAAACTCAGGTCATTCAGCCACAGCTCCCAGGACTGGGTTGCCTGATCAGCGGTCGCTGTGGTGCCGGAGTTTCTGCGCACGAAGAAATGGGTTTTTATATCGTTGAGAACGACATCCGTGGGATTCTGCGAGAGAGGTTGCGTGAAAGGTTGAGAGGGAGGCTGCGTGAGGGCTTGCGCAGAATTCTGTGCAGGGCTCAACGCCAGATTCGGAAGATTGGCGTTGCCTTGCAGCGTGTCCAGCTGACCGTTACTGAAGTTCAGCCACAGCTCAGCACTGCCCTCGATGCGCTGTAACTGCAACACATCCGCATAGGTCCCGGCCGCCAATTCGGAATAATCGTTTTGCGGCACACTGACGTAAATTTCACCAGACAGCGTTTTGACAGTATTGCCTGACAGCTCGGCGATAATGCTCAACGCAGTGTCGGAATCCCCCTGCACAATATCCAGAACCAGAAAATGTTGTTCGCCGCGATTACGCATCTGCAGGCGGCTGCGTTCAAACACCGCTCGGCGTCCATCACGGCGCTGTACGGTGAAAGTCACATCACTGAGACTCAAGGCTTCGAACCGGGCGACCATGTCGAGCAACTGATCAGGAGTCAGTGCTGGCTCAGAAGGCATCGCGAAGCCCTGCAATTGCCAACGCCCATTGTCCAGCTCCAAGACGGTGAATTCAGGCCCGCGCAGATCGACATTGCCCAGCACCAGACGGCGAGCAAACACGCTGGCAAACACATCGACTTCCAGAGAAAGGTCATCGATCAGCAGCGCCTGTGCAGTATCAATTCTCGATAAAGGGGAAATCAGCACCTGCTGCAGGGAGAGAAGAGGATTGAGGCCATTCCAGGCCCCGCTCAGTGCACCGATGCGGACCTGCTGGCCAATTTCAGCGGAGAGTCTCGACTCGATGTCGGCGCGATAATTGACGACATAGGGCAGCAATTGCCGCCCCAGACTGACATAGACAGCCAGCAACAACAGCACCGCCACGCAGGCGGTCAGCAGTGACGAGAGCGTCTTTTTCAGCAGGTTGGCTATCATTGTGGCTTAGGGTGCTAACTTTCACGGGCGATTCAGGGGCTTGCGCTAAAACAGCACGACGTCGAACTGCTCCTGAGTATACATGGGTTCCACCTCAAACCTGACCGTCTTGCCGATTAATTCTTCCAGATCGGCAAGGGTGCTGGACTCTTCATCGAGCAATCTGTCGACAACACCCTGTGAGGCCATGACCAGAATGACATCGTTCTCGTACACCCGGGCCACCCGCATGATTTCGCGGAAAATTTCGTAACAGATGGTCTCCGCCGTCTTCTGTCGACCACGCCCTTTGCATACCACACACTCGCTGCACATCAACTGTTCGAGACTCTCCCGCGTGCGTTTGCGGGTCATCTCTACCAGGCCCAGCTCTGACATGCCGGAGATCATGGTGCGAGCGTGATCTTTCTCCAGCGCCTTGGCCAGCGTGCGCAGCACCTGACGCTGATGTTCCGGATCAATCATGTCGATGAAATCCAGAATTATGATTCCACCAAGATTGCGCACACGCAGTTGTCGGGCAATCGCAGTGGCTGCTTCGAGATTGGTCTTGAGCACTGTTTCCGCATGGTTCTTGCTACCAAGATAGGCACCGGTGTTCACATCCACCGTTGTCATCGACTCTGTCTGATCGATGATGAGGTCACCCCCTGATTTCAGCTTGACCTGTCGCCCCAAGGCTTTATTGATTTCCTCATCGATCCCGTGAAGATCGAACACCGGGCGCTCACCGGTATACAGCTCCAGGCGGTTACCGAAATCGGGAATGAAATCGTCAATGAAGCGTGCAATCTCTTCATAGGCCGATTGCGTGTCGACACGGATTTTCTCGATGTGTGGCGTGATCAGATCGCGCATGGCGCGCATGTACAGCGGCACATCCCGGTGCAACACGCGCACCTCACGACTCTCGCCGATACGACGCTCCACAGCGCTCCAGAGTTTTTTCAGAAAGCGGATGTCTTCGATAAAATCTTCGGCGCTGCAACCTTCGGCGGCCGTGCGAATAATGAAGCCACCATGTCCTTGCATCTCTTCCAGTGCAACGCACTCATCGAGTGCCGCCAGCAGACGCGCACGTTCTACTTCATCTTCAAGGCGCTGCGAGATTCCCATGTGTGGACTGCGCGGAAGATACACGAGATTTCTCGAAGGCAAGGTCAGATGAGTCGTCAACCTGGCCCCCTTGGTGCTGATAGGATCTTTAGCCACCTGCACGACAATCATCTGACCTTCACGCACCAGATTCTGAATCGGAGGCGCAGGGTCTGCCCGCACCTCGAATCCGTTCGGACCGATCGGCGCAATATCCGCGCTGTGAATGAAGGCCGCGCGCTCCAGCCCGATGTCGACAAACGCGGCCTCCATGCCCGGCATCACCCGCACGATCTTGCCGAGGTAAATATCTCCAACATGCCCTTTGCTGTGCGGACGCTCGATGAATATTTCCTGCAGGAGCCCGTTCTCGATAAGAGCGACTCGCGTCTCCATGGGCGTTACATTGATCAGGATTTCTTCACTCATCAGCTATCCCTCCCGGCACGATGGACAGCCCTGTACGAACACCGAAAATGGCCAGCAGCTCGGCTGTCTCGTAGAGTGGCAAACCTACAACGCCGGTGTAACTGCCAGACATGGCTTTGACGAACAGCGCTCCCAATCCCTGAATGGCATACGCGCCTGCCTTGCCTTGCGGCTCACTACTGGCCCAGTAGCGCTCACAGTCCTGTTCGGAAAATTGCCTGAAGGTGACGGCAGTGGTGGACATGCGGACCTCTTCACGTTGTGAATCGCAAAGAGCGACGGCGGAGTAGACGCGATGCTCGCGGCCACTGAGCAACTGCCACATTCTGAACGCATCTGCCTTGTCACGAGGCTTGCCCAGGATGTATTCGTCGCATACCACAATGGTGTCAGCACCCAGTACCGGCCAGCGTAGCGGCCGCTGACTCGACTGAGGAGTAGACTGACGGGTGAGGGAGTTCACGACAGACTGGGCTTTTTCGAGTGCCAGGCGCTGCACAAAGACAGTGGCAGGTTCACCTGGACGGGCTTCCTCATTGACGCTGTGATCGGCAATTTCATAGCGCACGCCGATCTGTTCCAGCAACTCCCTGCGGCGCGGCGACGCCGAGGCCAATACAATCCCTGAAAATCTATCTGACATAACATCCCTTTGAGCTATTTAACCCCGAAGCTGCGTCGCATCTGCCTCAGCAGCAGGAAGAGCCAGGGCCAGATGAAGGCGCTGGACAAAGCGCCCAGCAGGAACAGCAGATTGGTGTTCACCGCCTGCTCAGCGGCGATTTTCATCCAGTGCGTCATCATCAGATGCAGTCCGATCAACGCCAGCACCACGCCACTTTGCTGTACCGAGGAAAACATTCTCAGGCGCTGGTGCAGACTCAGGGTAATGTAGGCGATGACGGCGAACGCCAGAGCGTTCAACCCGAGCAAGGACCCTTCCATGATGTCCATCAGCAGACCGGCAACCCAGGCAAAACCAATCCCGACGCGGTAAGGAAGTGCCATTCCCCAATAGATCAGCACCATCACCACCCATTGTGGTCGGTAATTCATGGCCCAATCAGGGAACGGCACGATGGCGAGCAGATATCCCACCAGAAACGTGAGGATCACCACCCAGAATGCATTGGGACGCGGCTCCATATCTACTCCTGTCCTGTCGCAGCGGGCACAGGTGCGGGCGGCCCCACAAACTGCTCTGTTTCTACCCAGGTCGGTGCTGCATTGTTCTGCAACTGGGCGTCCACATCGTTCTGCGCCAGATCCAGCAGCATGACATGACGGGTACGGTCCATCTGCGCGAGCGGTCTGGCCTTGATCGTGGCAAAAGGCTGCCCGCGATCATGCACCACGCTGGTCACTTGAGCGACCGGATAATCTTTTGGAAAACGCTGGCCGAGCCCGGAGCTGACCAGCAGGTCACCCACCACGATGTCCGATGTGTCAGGCACATATTCCAGCTCCAGCTCCGGAAGCTCGCTGCGGCTGCCACGGGCAATCGCGCGCTCACCGCTGCGGTTGACCTGCACAGGCGTGCCGTGCCGGGAGTCGGTAATCAACATGATCCAACTGGTAAAAGGCAGCACTTCCACGACCTGTCCCATCAACCCATGCGCGTCCAGCAGCGCCTGCCCCAGGACAACGCCATGTTGCTCGCCGCGATTGATAAGCACGCGCCGGGAGCCAGGATCGGAGGAAATATTGATGATTTCGGCGGTCAGAATCTTGCCGCTCACAGCGGCCGATGCTTCCTGCAACGCCCGCAGGCGGCTGTTTTCCGTGGCGAGACCGGCTACCAGTTGCAACTCGCGCTGCGCGAACAACAACTCTTCGCGCAGGCGGGCGTTCTCCTCGATGAGATCACCGTGGGAGACGAATACGTCATCGATCCAGTAGGAAACACGCGCAGGGGTATCGGCAACCCAATAGACCGGGGCGGTCAGGAAGCCAAGGCTGTAGCGAACTCTGTCAAGATAGTCGAAGCGGCTGTCAACGAACATGACAGCCACCGAGAGGACGACGAACGCGGCGACGCGGTATTCCAGCGACACGCCTTTGATGAATAGGGTCTTGATGTCGAAACCTCTAACGGGTTATTCAATGGTCAACGAATCCATGTCACTCAGGTCCATCAATTCCATTGCTTTACCACCTCCCCTTGCCACGCAGGTCAACGGATCTTCTGCCACGATGACAGGCAAACCTGTCTCCTCGGACAGCAGTTTGTCCAGATCCTTCAGCAGCGCACCACCACCGGTCAACACCATGCCGCTCTCGGCGATGTCGGAGGCCAGTTCGGGCGGGGATTGTTCCAGAGCGCTCTTCACCGCCTGCACGATGGCAGACAGGGTTTCTTGCAGTGCTTCCAGAATTTCATCACTGTTCAACGTGAAACTGCGCGGCACGCCCTCTGCCAGATTGCGACCACGCACATCGATCTCGCGCAGCACACCGGAGGACGGGAAGGCACAGCCTATTTCTTTCTTGATGCGCTCTGCTGTGGCGTCGCCGATCAGACTGCCATAGTTGCGACGTACGTGCGTAATGATCGCTTCGTCGAAGCGATCGCCCCCGACACGCACCGATTCCGCATACACGATGCCGTTCAAGGAGATAATGGCGATCTCGGTGGTCCCGCCACCGATGTCCACGACCATTGAACCACTGGCCTTGTCGACGGGCAGACCGGCACCGATGGCAGCTGCCATGGGCTCTTCCATAAGTCGGACTTCACGCGCTCCCGCGCTGACCACCGACTCGCGAATGGCCCGACGTTCCACCTGCGTGGATTTACACGGCACACACACCAGAACACGGGGACTCGGCGGGAAGAAACTGTTTTCATGCACTTTGCTGATGAAGTGCTGCAGCATTTTTTCTGTGACTTGGAAGTCGGCAATCACGCCGTCTTTCATCGGACGTATGGCAGTGATGTTGCCGGGAGTTCTGCCCAGCATACGCTTGGCATCAGTCCCGACCGCTGTCACTACTTTCTGGCCGTTATGAGTGCGAATGGCCACCACTGATGGCTCATTCAGAACGATACCCTGGCCGCGTACATAGATCAGTGTGTTGGCGGTACCCAGGTCAATCGCGAGATCATTGGAGAACATTCCCCGGAATTTTTTGAACATCGACGTTTGGTTAACCTCAAAATAGAAATCCTCCCTCGACCTCTGGGCAAGCAGCTGACCATAGACTTGAAACAAGTATTCAGCTGACGCGCTTGATTTCGTACAAGGGGTTGGATAAATCGGTGGAAGCACGCGGCAGGCTGGTTATTTGCCGGCAATTCCTGAAACTGTTGCCCTAGACCGGTGTCTTTCCCGTATAATCACGGCTTCTCCGGCGAATAGATACGCACTCTAACAACGGCAAGGATAGAGGGCAATAGTCAATTTGATAAATGCCAAAAAACGGGCATTACCGCACAAATCAGGGCCGGAACCCTTGCAGACAAGACTCGTAATGGCACTTGCGTATTTGGAGATTGTGAATGGCTTTAGAGAAATCAGACGTCGAAAAAATTGCCCATCTGGCACGTCTGCACATTGACGCTACTGAAGCACAGGAAGTGGCCAGTCGCATTTCCTCCATCCTCGACCTGATCGACCAGATGCAGAGTGTTGAGACCCGCAATGTCGCCCCGCTTGCTCATCCGTTCGATGCAGTGCAGAGACTGCGCCCGGATATCGTCACGGAAAAAAATGAGCGCGAATATCTGCAGAAAATTGCGCCCGCTGTGCAGGATGGTCTCTATCTGGTGCCCAAGG
The DNA here is from genome assembly GCA_040384465.1 of Pseudomonadota bacterium. Classification (GTDB taxonomy): domain Bacteria; phylum Pseudomonadota; class Gammaproteobacteria; order Pseudomonadales; family Pseudohongiellaceae; genus UBA5078. Next base: position 147,226 of record JAZKJF010000003.1, read on the forward strand.
TTATAGAGTAAAAATCTGAGCACATTTTCAAATCCACAAGCATTAAATCAACGAATACAGTGACCACGAATCACTCTATCCAGATCAAGGACACACAAGCATGTCTCGCAGAACAGTCGCCGAACTCTCGCGCTCGCTGGCCCGGGGAGAATTTTCCAGCACGGAATTGACCCGTGATTATCTGAGCCGCATCAAGCAGTTCAATGGCGTCTACAACGCTTACATCACCGTCACGGAAGAGCTGGCACTGGCACAGGCTGCAGCGGCAGATCAGCGCAGAGCGCGCGGCGAACACGGCCCGCTCACCGGCATCCCCATCGCCCACAAAGACATCTTCTGCATGCAGGATGTGCGCACCACTTGCGCCTCGAAGATGCTCTCGAATTTCATCTCCCCCTACAACGCCACCGTTGTCGAACGCCTCAACGCGGCCGGCACAGTGACTTTGGGTAAAACCAACATGGACGAGTTCGCCATGGGTTCGTCCAACGAGACCAGTTTCTTTGGCCCAGTCCGCAACCCCTGGGACCCCGAGCGCGTCCCCGGCGGCTCATCCGGTGGTTCGGCTGCTGCAGTCGCAGCCGATTTGTGCGCGATTGCCACTGGTACCGATACGGGCGGCTCGATTCGTCAGCCTGCGGCATTCTGCGGTATCACCGGATTCAAGCCGAGCTACGGCCGCATCTCCCGCTGGGGCATGATCGCCTTCGCATCGAGTCTGGATCAGGCCGGCCCCATCAGCAAAAGTGCAGAAGATGCCGCGTTGATGATGAACGCGATTGCCGGGCCGGACAGCAAGGACTCCACCTGCGTGGAAGTCGCCGCACCGGATTACATGGCAACGCTGAATGATTCTCTGCAGGGCCTGCGTATCGGCGTGCCGCGTCAGCATCTGGCCGAAGGTCTGGGCGCTGAAGTGGAATCCGCGCTGCAAGCCGCGCTGAAAGTGTTCGAGAGCCTCGGCGCTACCATCAAGGAAGTCGACCTGCCGAACAGCCACCTGTCCGTCTCTGCCTATTACGTCATCGCCCCGGCCGAAGCCTCAGCAAACCTGTCGCGATTCGACGGTGTGCGCTACGGTTACCGTTGTGCCGACCCGGTCAATCTGGAAGACATGTACAAGCGCAGCCGCAGCGAAGGTTTCGGCAGCGAGGTCAAACGCCGCATCATGATCGGCACCTATGCGCTGTCCGCCGGTTTCTATGACGCCTACTACATCAAGGCGCAGCAGATCCGCCGTCTGATCAAGCAGGATTTCGACAATGCTTTCAAAGAGGTGGACGTCATCATCGGGCCGACCACGCCGCACACAGCTTTCAAGCTGGGCGAGAAGAACAGCGACCCGGTGACCATGTATCTGGAAGACATCTACACCATCGCGGTGAACCTGGCAGGGCTGCCCGGCATGTCCATCCCGGCTGGCTTGCACACTCACTTGAACAAGCGCCTGCCCATCGGCATTCAACTGGTCGGCAAGGATTTCGACGAGGCTCGCCTGCTCAACGTCGCTCATCAGTATCAGCAACACACGGACTGGCATCTGCAAAGGCCGGAGGTATAAGTCATGGTCTGGGAAACAGTCATCGGTCTCGAAGTACACGTCCAGCTGGACACCAAGAGCAAACTCTTCTCCGGCAGCAGCACCACGTTCGGTGCCGAGCCCAACACGCAAGCCGGTATCTATGATCTGGCCATGCCGGGCACGCTGCCAGTCTTCAACGAAGCCGTGCTGCGCATGGCGGTAAAATTCGGCTTGGCCATCGACGCCGAGATCGGTCGCCGCTCAGTCTTCGACCGCAAGAACTACTTCTATCCGGATTTGCCGAAAGGCTATCAGGTCACTCAGCTCGCTTTCCCCACCGTGGGCAAGGGCAGCCTGCAGATCACGCTTGAAGACGGCAGCGAGAAAGTCATCGGCATCACGCGCGCCCACATCGAGGAAGATGCAGGTAAATCCCTGCACGAAGACTTCCAGGGCCTGACCGGCATCGACCTGAACCGTGCGGGCACCGCCTTGCTGGAGATTGTTTCCGAACCAGAGCTGCGCAACGCCAAAGAGGCTGTGGCCTATCTGAAGAAGTTGCACGCCATCATCCTTTACCTCGGCATTTCTGACGGCAACATGGCGCAGGGCTCCATGCGCTGTGACGCCAACGTTTCCGTGCGCCAGCTGGGTGCGAAAGAATTCGGTACCCGGACCGAGATCAAGAACATCAACTCCTTCCGGTTCGTGGAAAGAGCCATCAATCATGAAGTGCGGCGCCAGATCGACATCATCGAAGATGGCGGCCGCATCATTCAGGAAACGCGCCTGTACGATGCGGACAAAGACGAGACCCGCTCCATGCGCAGCAAGGAAGTGGCGAACGACTACCGTTATTTCCCGGAACCGGATCTGCTGCCAGTCGTGATCGACGAGGCCTACATCGAGGCCGTGCGTGCCGAACTGCCGGAGTTGCCGAACGCCAAGCGTGCCCGCTTTGTGAGCCAGTACAGCTTGAGCGAATACGACGCTGGCGTGCTCGCCAGCAGCCGCGAGATGGGCAATTTCTACGAAGAAGTTGTGAAGATTTGTGGCGACGCCAAGCTGTCCGCCAACTGGGTGACCGTGGACCTGCAAGGCTTGCTGAACAAGAGCGATCTGGAGATCAGCCAGTCCCCCGTGAGTGCAGCACGCCTCGGCGCCCTGATCGGCCGAATCAAGGATCAGACCATTTCCAGCAAAATCGCCAAAACTGTTTTCGAAGAGATGCTCGGCAACGAGCAGTCCGTCGACGAGATCATCGAGAGTCAGGGGCTGAAGCAGGTCACCGACTCTGGCGCCATCGAAAAGCTGGTGGATGAAGTGATCGCCGCCAATCCCGAACAAGTCGCTCAGTACCGTGCCGGCAAGGAGAAAGTATTCGCCTTCTTCATCGGTCAGGCGATGAAGGTATCGAAAGGCAAGGCCAACCCCGACCAACTCAATGCCCTGTTGCTGCAAAAGCTCAAGGGTTGAATCCACCGAATTGCTCTAAATACTGTCGAGTCAAACACTCATGATTCAAGAAAAGAAAACCGGCGCGGCGCGTACGCAGCCCGCCGTTACGGACGAATTCTGGACAGATGAACGCGTGCAGAGTTTTCTGGAGATGCAGCCACCCGAGGGCATGCCAGCAGATTACAACATATTGCTGAAGGCGTATCGGGGCATGCTGCCCGATACTTTCGAGCGCTTCCTCAATTGCTTCCTCGATGCAGGCCGCGATATCAATGTGCGCCTCGGTGATGGCAGCACCTTTCTCGACCACGTCTCACGACACAGAAAGTCTGTGGAATATGCGCGCTTGCTGGAAGAGGCTGGGGCGACGAGATCCCGCTAGCGGGACTGTAGGAGCCTGCCCTGCAGGCGACCCTGTTTTGCAAAATCTTGTCGCTTGCAGGGCAAGCTCCTACAGCAAGCAAGCTCCCACAAAAACCATCAGCGGCGCGGGCGACCGCGACTGCTGTCTGGTCGACCACGACCTTCCGAACGGCCACCGCCTCTGCTATCCCCAGTCTTCGGCGGCGCCGTGAAACGCGTCGGCCGCGTGAAGGCAGGCGGCGGCGTCAGCAGTACGTCATCGGGGCGGATGCAGGCAAGCTTGTGCCCCAGCTTCTCCTCGATGTTGGGCAGCAGGAACGAGTCTTCCTCGCAAGCAAAGCTGATCGAAGTCCCCACATTGCCCGCCCGGCCTGTACGGCCGATGCGGTGCACATAGTCTTCTGCCTCTTCCGGCAGGCTGTAATTGATCACATGCGACACATCGTCGATATGCAGACCACGGCCGGCCACATCCGTCGCCACCAGCACCTGCAGCTTGCCTTCACGGAACGCTTCGAGTGTCTGCACGCGCTTGTTCTGCGCCACCTCCCCAGAGAGCAGCCCGCAATTGATGCCGTTGCGGTAGAGATTGTCGGCCAGCTTACGCACCTGATCGCGGCGGTTGTTGAAGACGATCACCTTATCCGCACCGGCTGAGTGGATGATGTTGTAGAGCAACTTGTACTTGTCTTCGCTGGTCACCAGATAAACGATTTGATCGATCGTGTCCGTGGCCACCTGCGTGGGCTCGATCTCGATCATGATCGGGTCCATCGCCCAGCGCTTGGTCAGCTCGAGGATTTCCGGGGTGAAAGTAGCGCTGAACAGCAGCGTCTGACGACACTCTTTCGCTGGCGTGCGTGCCACCACTGCGCGCACCTGGGGAATGAAACCCATGTCGAGCATGCGGTCTGCTTCGTCGATCACCATCAGCTCGACCAGCCCGAGGTACAGCTGATCATTCTGCACGAAGTCGATCAGGCGGCCGGGCGTGGCCACGACGATGTCGACCGGGCGGCGGTCAACCGCCCGCAGTTGCTTCTGATAATCCTCACCACCGACCAGCGTCACGACGTGCAGATCAGAGTATTTGCAGAGATTCTGCGCATCGCTGGCAATCTGAATCACCAGTTCGCGGGTCGGCGCAATGATGAGGGCGCGCGGCTCGCCGATGTAGCGCTGTTCTTGCACGGGATTGGTGAGCAGGTCATTGATGATCGTGATCAGAAAGGCGGCGGTCTTGCCTGTGCCTGTCTGAGCCTTTCCGGTGACATCGAGTCCCTGGAGGGTATATTTCAGGCTCTCTGCCTGGATGGGAGTGCAATACTGGAATCCGAGATCTGCTATTGCCTTTCTGAGTGGGTCTACCAGATCAAAGGCTGCAAATTTCAGCCTCTGGTCACTTGTTTCATTATCCATAGGGAACTACGCCGCTGGCCTTTGGCCTGTTGAAAATACCCTTGCAAGGGTTCCTGTCAGTCCTGAATTTACTTATAAATCTGTTACTTATATGTTTTTTCGATGAACGTGCAGGAATCATAGCTGCCAAGCGCCGGAACATCAATAGTGGCTACTCACCTGCTCAGGCTTCTGACAACCCACCAAACGCCGCCAGCAGCGACTTCATGAGACGCGAGACCTCCAGGCTCATGATCGCGAAATCCTGATCAAACTGCTGCGCTTCGCTCTCCGCATCCGTCTCCTGCGCCCGCTCCAGAATCATGTCTTCGAACTTCAGACGTGAAACCGTCAGGTCTGCGGCAATCACGCAGCTCAGCGTGTCATTCCAGACGACTCCCAGTTTCTTCACTTGCTTGCCCGCCGTCAGATGCGCCTTGATCTCGTCGCTGCCTAGATCCTGCCCCTTGCAGCGGACGACATTGCTGTCTTCCAGTGGGTTGAACAACTCGCAGTCCTGATTGATGACGAACTGCTCGGTGGCCTTCTGCTTCTCCAGCCAACGCGTCATCACATCGCTCGGCGCGTGCTGTACGTCCGGCAGTGCGATGGGCAGAGAACCGATGCTATCACGGAGCAGCGTGGACAGGTCTTCTGCCACACTGGCGCTGCTGGTGTTGATGATCAGCAGATTGTCCTGCAGCGCGAGATAGGCATGGATTCTGCGCGTGCGGGAAAACGCTCTGGGCAACAGCGCGGCAATGACATCATCCTTGAGCTGCGCCTTCTCTTTGCGACTGATCTTGCGGGCCTGCTTCTGTTCGATCTCGGCCACCTTCTCGGCCAGTGCATCGTTGATAACGGAAGCAGGCAGCAACTTCTCGTCTTTGCGCGCGCAGAACATGATGTAGTCGCCAACGGCATGGGTGAGCGCCTCATGTTCGCCGCCAATGGGACTCACCCAGCCCGTGCGCGTGCGGTCGAAAGTGGTGCCGGAGCGGAAGGCGTGTTCGGCGAGTTTTTCTTCGAGTGCCTCAGCGCTCAGATCAAGGGGACTGGTGAAGCGATAAAAGCGAATGTTCTTGAACCACATGGGGAGTTTCCAGAGAGTATTGGTGTCGGCGCGGCCATCAAGGTAGATGGCGCAAAATCAGGGGGCGATTCTAGACCAAGGTCGGCATCACTCCTAGCTCTGCCTTGCCTGAATTACCTACGAGCAGATCAGTTTGCGACTTAAACTCAGGCCAAGCGATTTTGAATAGTATGCCTTTGAAATCCAGTCATATTTAGTACGCTATACGGTAGACATCCTCTTGCCGTGAAACTCTAATGCTTCGCACAATCCGGGCAGCATCGGCTGAGCGGAAGCGTCATATAAATCAAAAAATAAGCGAGCACACCCTTGTTGAGAACCACTCCTGTCTTGATAACCAGCATCCTGTTATCACTCTCCTCCTCAATCAGCTACGCCCAAAGCACCTCTGAAGAGAATGCGTCAGTCACCTATCCGGCCAGTTATTTTGCAGAGTTCGGGGCTGTCTCGGTCAACGACATGTTGAATCGTATCCCCGGAATCGCACTGGCCCTCGACGGCAACCAGATTCCCAGCACCGGAAACAACAACAATCGCGGACTCGGTGGAGAAAGTCAGATCCTCATCAATGGCAAACGCATGGCGGGCAAGGCCAATGAAACCCGCACTCAGCTGGATCGCATCCCCGCCAGCCAGGTGAGTCATGTCGAAATCATTCGCGGCACGTCGGGTGACCTCGATGTCCGTAACAGTGGTCAGCTCGTCAACATCGTCCTGCTGGAAACCCAGTCCACATCGAGTATCTCCGCCGAGGGCGGAGCGGCCTACTACCACGATGGCACTACCGACCCCATCGGGTCATTGTCCTACAGCGGCCAAACCGGCGCGTTGCAGTACCTCATCGGTGGCACCGTCAGCTCGGCGTATGAATGGCAGGAGAGCTCTGAACTCAGCGTGCTCGCCAACGGCAGCCTCAACGAAACGCGCGTCTTCGATCGCCAGAGAGAGCAGACCAACTATGCCCTGAACTCGAACCTGGTGTATCAGTTGTCAGCGGCCGACCGGGTGTCTTTGAATGCGCTGTACGGCGAGAGCAATCCACCGGCCACTCTTCTGCGGACCATCACCGATCTGAAAACGTCGCCTCAGAAGATTCTGATCGAACGCGAAGACCTGCCGGCTACCGCCGACAATTGGGAGGTCGGAGGAGACTACGAACACACCTTCGACGACGGCGCCAAATACAAGGTGTTGTTGATCGTCAACGAAAAGAACAACGACAGCGTTCGCGAACGCTATGTGTCTGCAGGAATCGGCCAACCCGAGACAAAAAATCTGTTCCTCGCCACTGACAGTCGCTACAGAGAGCGCATTGCCCGGACTTCCTATTCCTGGAGTCTGTCTGAGGGGCAAGCACTGGAACTTGGCTTCGAGGGAGCGCAAACCATTCAAAACTCCGCACTGAGGCTAGGCTCCAGAACCTCTGCCCCTCCGTCTGCTGACCACGGCGGCCTGTCACCCGTCTTTGTTCCCAACGCCGTTTCTCAGGTAGAGGAAATTCGCTATGAAGGGTTTGCTGTTCATAACTGGCAGCTCAATCCCCGCATGTCACTGGAAAGCAGCCTGTTGTATGAAGTGTCGGAAATTGCGCAGACCGGCGACGTCAACAAGAAGAGGGACTTCGATTTTGTGAAACCGAAGCTGGATTTCCGCTTTGACATCAACAGCCGTTTCCAATTGCGCATGTCAGCAGAAAAGGATGTGTCGCAGCTGAGCTTTGCAGACTTTTCCGCCAGTGTGAATGCACAGGATGAAGACCAGGACACCATGACTGGCAACCCCTCGCTGGAGCAGGAGCAAACCTGGCGCTACAACCTTAATCTCGACTACCGACTTCCCAACGACAGCGGCGTGCTCAACTCCCGCTTGTTCTACTACGACGTTCGCAACTCCATCGGCCGGATCGACATCTCTCCAAACAGCAAAACGCTGCTAAGCACCAACGGCAATGTCGGCGATGGCAAGATATTCGGCCTCTATCTGAATGCCAGCGTTCGGCTGGGGTTTCTGAACCTTCCCGGTGCGGTGCTGACGGCGGGGCTGAATCTGGAAGACGCGTACATTCATGACCCTCTTATTGCGAAGAAGCGCACGATTATTCCCATCGACCGAGGCAGTTTCCGGATTGGATTCCGCCACGACCTGTCAGCGCTGAATCTCAGCTACGGCATGAGTTATCAGGATGGCATTGGCGGGGTGGGTGGCACTGGCGGCAATCGTGTGCGCTACGACATTGATAACGTGCTGTTCTACGGCATCGGCAAGGTTCGCACGGACCTGGTGGCGTTTGTCGAAAAAGTCGGTTACCGCAATATCACTTACAGACTCGAAGTGAACAATGCCTTGAACTCGGAAAGGTGCTTTGAGAGGAAGCGCTACAACGGACATATCCGCAACCGTGATCTGCGGGAAATCGAATACAGCTGCACAAACACCGGGCCGCAGGTTTTGCTGAAGGTCAGATCGACGTTCTAGCGGGCACGGGTGGAGCAGACCGCACACTCGGGGTCGCGCGGCAAGCGCATCTCACGCCACTGCATGCTGCGGGCATCCAGCAGCAACAGGCGACCTGTCAGCGACTTGCCAACACCGGAGATCATCTTGATGGCCTCCATCGCCTGCACTGAACCGATGATGCCGACGACGGGCGCCATGACCCCGTTACGGGAGCAAGTTGCCTGTTCGTCGTCGCCGAGGCGGTAGAGGCACTGATAACAGGGACTGCTCTCTTCCCGGCTGTCGAAAACCGCGACCTGTCCTTCCATGCGGATGGCCGCCCCGGAGACCAGAGGCACTCGGTGCCGCACACAGGCCCTGTTCAGAGCGAACCGCGTCGTGAAGTTGTCACAAGCATCGACCACCAGCGTGGCCGTCGGGACCAGCGCATCGAGGTCTTCGTCCGTGAGTCGTTTCTGCAGAGGGGTGATGCGCACATCAGGATTGAGACTGCGCAGTGTCTCCTGCGCCGACAACACCTTGGCCTGCCCCAGGGATTCCTGACCATGCGCTATCTGTCGCTGCAGGTTGGTGATTTCCACCGTGTCGTCATCGGCGATGATGAGATGGCCAACGCCCGCCGCCGCGAGATACATGGCTACAGGACACCCCAACCCTCCCATGCCGACTACGAGCACCGTGGCATCCAGCAACTTCTGCTGCCCGGCAACATCCATTTCCGGCAGCATGATCTGCCGACTGTAGCGAAGCAGTTCCTCGTCCCGCATGTCATCGTCCTGTCTTTTGTCGTCTTGCGTGGGATTGTGCGATTGGCGCAGTGTAGCGCAAAAATCTGCCGGTGCCTGCGTAGCGGCGAAGGCCTGAGCGGCGCACTCTTATTGGGCGCAGCATTGTATTACAGTGCATTCGCAGACCGTGCGTTTTCTTTGCGACTCCCCCACCGCACGCCATATCTCCGCAAATTCCCGGTGAAGCCCGCGATAATGGCTACGCTGCCAAGCGGCATCCGCTTATTTACGATTCGGGCATGGCTCTTGCTCGTCATTATTTGCACCACCTTCTTCCATAGTGCGTTTCTGCACAACCAATGTCGGTATCCGGGATGATTTATTTGCCTTTGACCCAGGCTCTTCGAGCTATGGGCGTGAGAAAGTGTTCTTACCTGCTGGTGCTGCTGAATGGCATCCTGCTGGCCGCCGCCATCGCGCTCAGCAAGACCACCGCCACATTGCTGCTGGCAGTCTTCAATGCCTATGTGCTCAGCGGCATTCGTTACGCCATCAGCAGCGACATACGGGCGCTCAAAGAGCTGCTGCAGCAGCCGACCGAATATGACCCCGTCGCTGTAGGACAATCGTTGAAAGGCGTGCTGAATGATCTGGTTCCAGGATTGGTGCAACGCCAGCGGCTGGATGTCAGAGCGCGTGAAAACTACGCCGACATCAACGCCGAAGTCTCCCATTCAGCCAACGAACTGCATCGCACAGCGGAAGACCTGAACGGCAATATCAAAGAGCAGTCGCTCTCCACCGCGTCGATTGCCGCGGCGGTGACCGAGATGAGCTACAGCACCGACGATATCGCCTCACAAATGAAAGGCGCCTGCGAGGCGGCACTGAATTCGGACGAGTTGGGGCATAAAGGCGGCGATGTCATTCGCAGTGCGCGCTCCAACACCGAGCAGGTCGCCAAGTTTGCAGAGACCACTTATCGCCTGCTGACAAGCCTGGACGAGCGCACGACCACCGTGGCCAATATCTCCTCCGTGATCCGCGCTATTGCCGAGCAGACCAACTTGCTGGCTTTGAACGCGGCCATCGAGGCAGCACGGGCGGGTGATCATGGCAGAGGGTTCGCTGTGGTCGCCGAAGAAGTGCGAGCGCTGGCCACTCGCAGCCATCAATCCGCTGAAGAAATTTCCCGGAATATCGACGACGTGCAGCAGCAGATGAGTGCCGTGCGCGAGAGCATGGACAACGTGGTGTCCTGTACAGACCAGACGGTAGCGAAAGCCAAGGAAGCAGAGAGTCTACTGGACGAAATGGCGACACACTTCCAGTCTGTGACCCAATTGCTGTATACCATCTCCAGTGCCACGGAACAGCAGACAGCCGCTGTCGGAGAGATTTCCACCAACATCGAATCAGTGGCAGTACTGGCCGACAAAAACAGTGGCATTGCCTCACAAACGGCCTCCATCGCCAGCCATGTCCGCCAGCTGTGTGAACAGGCCAGGGAGCACCGCTGATGACGACCGCCATGGTCTTGATCATTGCCTTCGGGTTCGCTCTGGCAACTGTCATCCTGGTGGCGCGTCGACGACGCCTGCAACGCCAACGCCGACAAAGTCTGGGGCTCGCTTGGTTGCACAGCCTGCGCATCATGCTCGCCAAGGTGCAGCAGCACCGAGGGCTGTCAGGCGCTTTTCTCAATGGGCGCAAAGAGTTGTTGTTACAGCTGCAGTCATTGCAATATGACATCGAGAGGGAGTTGCGAGAAATTCCGGCGGCAGATCGCTGGATGGAGGAGAACCAGCGTTGGCAGGGGATCGCAAGCCACTGGCAACGCCTTGTCCAGCACTTTCAATCCAACTCGGCAGCCAACAATCTGATCCAGCACAATCTGCTCATCAAGAACGTGCTCTGCATGATTGATGACATGGCGCAGGCGCATGACTTGCTGGCGCTGCGCAGTCGTGACGGCAAGCCGCTCTACGTCGCGTGGCGTGATCTGCTGCTGGCGTCAGAGTGTGTAGGGCAGGCGCGGGCGCTGGGAACGTCGATTCTGTCGTCGGGATCTTGCGACACCGTGGCCAAGATCCGCCTGCGGTATCTGATCCAGAAGATCGAGGCCTCTACCGCAAAGGTGTGGGCGCAGATTCCAGCGAGTCAGGAGAATGTCGACAAGCTGGAGATTTTGCTGAAGTGTATCGAGACGGAATTGATCGGCGCGCGATCCCGGATCAGCGTGCCCGAATACTTTGCCATTGCCACAGCGGCCATCGACAGTCTCTTCGAGCAGTACGACACGATCATCGCGCACACGGATGCACGTTGATCAGCTGGGTTGCGCCGGATTCCACTTTTTCCATTCTTCAGCGAAGTAGTTCGCGCACTGCGTGGCCACGAGTTCTTCATTGAATTGCGCCTGCGGCACGGTAGCGATGGTGCCGTTCTCCCACAGCAGAGCGTGGACGCCGACCGGGGTGATGCCCCAATACTCGACTCGCGCCGTGTAAGCCACCAACTCGCCTGCCAGGGTCGCCTGTACTCTACAGATCAAGGAATCCCGGGAGGCGACGCGACGCGACGCGCCTGCTGACTGCAAACCGGTCTCGAAAGACCTCTGTACGTTCAATCGGAAATCTTTGGGGTCGCCCGCCATGCCAATCCAATCGCTGACTTCGGCGTACACATCAAACTGTCTGATTCCCTCCAGAGCCAGGCCATTCCCGCGCGGATAGACCTGCGCCTGGGAATACCCGGACGCAATGACAGACAACAGCAAACTAACAAGCACTGCGCAGCGGCGCGCATTCAAAATCGTCACTTCAGGTCTCCTAGATGTGAACACTGTAGGGGCAAATGCAGTCATTGAGCTTGAGACTGCTCCTTCACGGCGGCGAATTCTGCGCTGTTTTCCGCGAAATTGCACCTCCCGACCAACCGTGCTAATAAGAGCCTTGTCGCTCAAGCGCATCAATCACGTCGGGAGAATTCATGCAGAACGAAGTGCTCACATTCTGGTTTGAGGAGATCAAACCGAAACAGTGGTGGATCGCCGACCTCGCTTTCGATGCGCTGATCCATGATCGATTTGCACCACTTCTCAAGCGGGCCGCACAAGCAGAGCTGTATGCCTGGCGCGAAGAACCTAGAGGACGGCTGGCAGAGATCATTGTGCTGGATCAGTTTTCGCGCAATATCTATCGCAACACTGCGGCAGCCTTCGCACAGGACCCGATGGCGCTGGTGCTGGCACAGGAGGCAGTTGCCGCTGGCGTCCTCGCCCAACTTTCCCACACAGAGCGCTCATTTCTGCTGCTGCCTTACATGCACAGCGAATCGAGGGCCATCCATGTCATCGCCGAAGGTCTGTATCGCGAGCATGCGCCGCAGGGCAATTACGAGTTTGAACTCAAGCATAAAGTCATCATCGACCGCTTCGGTCGTTACCCGCACCGCAATGCCATTCTCGGCCGCGCCTCCACGAGTGAGGAGATCGAATTTCTGAAAGAACCAGGCTCGCGGTTCTGAGCGATCCGTCGCGCCACCCGATATATACTTTGTTATACAAAGTTCTTTACATAAAATAAAACCCTCGCTATTCTCTGCGCCTATGAGCCCTGCCCAGAAACCAAGATCATCGTCTCCGGAGCCGGTTGCCCTCCACGAACACGCTGAGGACAACCTGCGTTACATCCGTGCCACCATGGAAAATGCCACGTCGTTTACCGGAGTGTCTGGTCGCGGCTATTTTCTGGCCGGGTTGTCGGCGCTGCTGGCTGCGTGGCTGGCGGCGCAGCAGCCCTCTCAAGCAGCCTGGCTGCTGGTGTGGATGCTGGATTTGCTGGCGGCAGGCGGCGTGGCTCTCGGCATGACGGCCGTCAAGGCCAGTCGCCAGGGCAAGCCACTGTGGTCAAGCAGTGGACGAAAACTCTTGCTGGCCTTCATCCCCGCAATGACTGCCGGTGGGGTGCTGACACTGGCCCTGTTCCTGGGTAACGACACAACGCTGTTGCCCGGAATCTGGCTGTGTCTTTATGGCGCTGCCGTGATGACAGCCGGAGTCTGGTCGGTCCGCATATTGCCCTTGATGGGGGCGCTGTTTCTGTCAGCAGGCGCGTTGGTCCTGCTGACGCCTGTGTCGCCCGACCTCATGCTGGGCCTGGGTTTTGGAGGGTTGCATATCGTGTTCGGTATTCTCGTCTGGAGGCATCATGGTGGCTAAATCGCAAGTAATAGAAGCAGATGTGGAAACACCTCCTGCGCTGCAAGCTGCAGCAACGCAAAGCGCGACAGAGGTTGGCAACAATCTTGATCGCTTGATCCATGAGCGCACCCGACTGGCCTTGGTCAGCGCGCTGGCCGCCAATCCCATGCTGAGCTTCAATGACCTGAAGTCGTTGTTGCAGATGTCGGACGGCAATCTCAGTGCACATGCGCGCAAACTGGAAGACGCTGGCTACATAGCGTGCAGCAAAGGCTTTGAGGGACGCGTGCCGCGCACCGAATACCGGCTGACCGAATCCGGCCGCAGTGCGCTGCAGAGGTACATCGCGCATATGGAAGCCTTGATTCTGGCCATGAAGAATATCTGAGCGGGTGTTTTTTTGCCCTTCAACTTTGCAATACAAAGTTCTTTTCATAAAGGTAATGAGATGAATATGACAACAAGTACTGACACCAAGGCACTCTCTCCTCTTCCCATATCCTGGCTTGCTGCTCGCATACTGTTGGGCGGACTCGCGCTGGGCGTGGCTGCAGACTACCTCCTCTGGAACGCGATGAAGGTCAACGAGCGCATTCCCGGCCCCGGTCTTGCTGTCTGGATCGCCCTGCTCGCGGCCGTCTCGTTGCTGCTGAACCGCCATGCCGACTTGCGCTGGCGTGTGACCGTGGCAGGCTGGTCGAGTGTGGCACTGGCCGCGACGCTGATCATCAGCTTCAGAGCCTCGCCTGTACTAATACTGCTGATGCTGCTCGTGCTGCTGATCTCTCTGGCCATGCTGACCTTGCAGGCAGTCCGCCCCAATCTGCTGGATGTCCGGATAGCAGACTGTCTGCGTATTCCTTTCCGAGTGATTCCTCGCCTGGCGCTTGGCGCTGGTTCATTGCTCGGCAAGGTTGAATTCCAGAACCATATGCTCAACCCCCGGCTACGGGGAATCATCAGAGGTCTGTTGATTGCACTGCCGTTGATACTGGTGTTCATTGCTCTGTTTTCGTCTGCGGACGCGACTTTTGAACGCTACGCTCCGCAACTGAGCGAGCTGTTCTCATTTGCCACGCCTCGCCATCTGGTGGTAATCGCTTTCTTCAGCTGGCTCGCCGCCGGTCTGCTGAGCAGTGCCATGCAGCAACTCTCTGTGCCGCTGCCTCCTGCTCCGCCAGCACGCTTGACGCTGGGTGCCGAGGAAGTCGTGATCATCATGGGATCCCTGGCAGTCTTGTTTCTGATCTTCGTATTGTTGCAGGCGAGTTATCTTTTCGGTGGTCGCGAGGCTATCGAAATGACCACCGGGCTGACACTGGCAGGCTACGCGCGCCGAGGTTTCTTTGAGCTGGTGGTGGTTTCAGGACTGACACTGGCCATATTGCTGAGCATGACGGGCATTCGCTGCAATCAACGACTATTCAGGCCACTGGCAGCCGTGCTGGTGTTGTGCGTGCTGATCATTCTCGCCTCAGCCGCACAACGTCTCGACCTTTACACCGACGCCTTCGGGCTGACGCTGGCTCGCCTCACTGCTCTCGCGTTCATGGGCTGGCTGGCCTTCAACCTGATCTCGTTTGCTTTCACGGTGTTGCGGGGACAGATCAGAGGGTTTGCGTCCGGCATGGTGTTGTCTGGCGTTGTCACCCTGCTGTTGCTGGGGCTCATCAACCCTGCGGCCATGGTCGCTCGCGTGAACATCGACCGGGCTCTCACTGACGGACACACGATCGACACGGACTACCTCACAGCCCTGGACGCAGATGCCGTGCCGATTCTGATGGCTCACTTCGATGCGTTGCCTGCCAGCACGCAGTGTCGGCTAGCCCAACACCTTATCTATTGGTGGGATGGTGGCAGCGAGCAGGACTGGCGCTCCTGGAACGCCGGGCAAGCGGCAGCTCGCAATGCTGTCGATGCACGGGTAGAACAATTGCGCTTGCTGGTCCGCAAGGCCGGAGAGCAAGGCTGTTAGAAATCCATGGCTTTGCAGCCCAGCGTCACGCGGTCATTGCCATTCAGATCCTTGAGGGTTTGCACGGATTCGAGCCCCTCGGACTGCAGTATCACAGCAACGGTCGGCCCCTGCGTCCAACCATGTTCGAGGAGCAGCCAGCCGCCGGGTTTCAGGCAGTGCGGAGCCTGAGAGCAAATGGCACGGATGTCTGCCAGACCATCATCAGCAGCGACCAGTGCGGAGCGCGGCTCGAAGCGCAGATCTCCCTGGGTGAGGTGTGGATCAGTCGAGTCGATGTAGGGCGGATTGCTGACGATCAGATCAAATTGAATGGATGGCAGAGCCTCACACCAACTGCCCTGCCGAAATTCGACATTGGGGATATTCAGCAGACTGGCGTTGTCGCTCGCCACTATCAGCGCGTCGCTGCTCATGTCGGTGGCGACGACTTTCCAGGCGGGTCGCTCGGAGGCGATAGCGAGAGCAATGGCACCACTGCCCGTGCCGAGATCGGCAATGCAGGCATCCGGTGTCGTCACCAATGCCAGCACCGTTTCCACCAGCAGCTCAGTCTCTGGACGGGGAATCAGGACGTGACGATTGACGCGCAGCGTCAAGGTCCAGAAATCGCGGGTGCCGAGGATGTAAGCCACCGGCTCCCCCATCACCCGCCGCTCCAGCACGGATTCGAAATACGAACGCTCCGAAGGCAACAGAACCTGTTCAGGCCAGGTGTAGAGATAAGTGCGTGATTTGCCCAGCACCGCCGCCAGCAGCAGCTCGGCGTCCAGCTGCACGGTGTCGCTGCCCGCGATCGCGTGGCTAGCCAGGCGCAGGGCTTGTTTGATGGTGATGTCGGTCATGGCTTACCTGTAATCAAGAGCTTGCCAGCAATCAGGAATCCGCCAGCTCGGCGAGCAGATCAGCCTGATGTTCATTGATGAGCGGCTGGATCACGGAATCCAGAGCGCCTTCCATCACTTCCCCCAGCTTGTAGACGGTGAGGTTGATGCGATGATCGGTCACCCGCCCCTGCGGATAGTTATAAGTGCGAATGCGCTCAGAACGATCACCGGTACCAACCAGTTGCCGCCGGGTATCGGAGACTTCCTTGGCCGCCGCCTGCTGGGCCTGATCGTTGATCTTGGCATGCAGCAGCGACATGGCTCGGGCGCGGTTCTTGTGCTGCGAACGCTCATCCTGACACTCGACCACGATCCCAGTCGGAATGTGCGTGAGCCGGATGGCGGAATCGGTCTTGTTCACATGCTGCCCCCCTGCGCCGCTGGAGCGGTAGGTGTCAACACGCAGATCGGCCTTGTTGATCTCGATCTCGGCCAGCTCGTCCATGGCCGGCATGACGGCAACGGTGCAGGCGGAGGTATGGATACGCCCTTGCGTCTCCGTTGCCGGTACGCGTTGCACGCGGTGAGCGCCAGACTCGAACTTCAGGTGCCCAAAGACATTGCGGCCTTCGATACGGGTGATGATTTCCTTGTACCCACCGTGTTCACCGGGCCGCTCGCTGAGAATTTCCAGACGCCAGCCCTGTACTTCCGCATAACGGGAATACATGCGGAACAGGTCTCCCGAGAAAATGGCCGCTTCGTCGCCACCCGTACCGGCACGCACCTCCAGAAAGATGTTGCAGCTGTCTTTCTCATCGCGGGGCAATAGAAGCTTCTGCAGCTCCAGCTCCTGCTCATCCAGCCCGGCCTCGATACTCTTGACCTCGTCATCGGCCATGGCGCGGATATCGCTGTCCGCATCCTTCTGCATCTCACGAGCCTGGTGCAGTTGGTCCTGCACTGCCTGGAACTGCATGAAGGCCTTCACCACCGGTTCGATCTCGGCGAATTCTTTGGACAGAGTGCGGAAGCGCTCCTGATTGGACAGCACCTCTCCGTCACTGAGCAGCGCCTCCAGCTCCTGGTAACGATCTTTGAGATTTTCCAGTTTATTGAATATCGAGTCTTTCATGGGTTCCGTCTTGCGTCATCAAGTTCTGGACTGGGAGTGATTGTTGGCGCTGGCTCATCCAGCTCATAAAGCTCGCGGGTCAATTGCACCAGCTCATCGCGGCCATCGGCACTCGCTTTTTTCATCTGCACACTGGGCGAATGGATCAGTTTGTTGGTGAGCCCCCTGGCCAGCGCTTCCAACACCTGCGCGGCCGAGTCGCCCTTCTCCAGCGCGCGCAGTGCCTTCTCGACCTCGCGGTCACGAATCAACTCCGCCTTGTCGCGGAAGGCGCGCAGAGTGTTGACCGCATTGAGCGAACGCAACTGCCGAATATATTCCTGCACACCGCGCTCGATGATCGAGTTGGCCTGTTCTGCGGCCTCGGTGCGACTCTTGACGCTGTCTTCGATCACATCGCGAATGTCATCGATACTATAAAGGTAGGCATCGGCAATCTCGCCAACCTGCGGCTCAATGTCGCGCGGCACCGCCAAATCCACCAGCAGCATCGGTTTATGCCGACGCCGCTTGATAGCACTCTCTACGGCTCCTTTGCCCAACAACGGCAGCTGGCTGTTGGTGGAGGAGACAACGATGTCAGCCTTCACCAGTTGCTCGGGAATGTCGGAGAGCAGCACTCCTTCGGCACCGAATTTTGCGCCCAGTTCGACAGCGTTCTGCAGCGTACGGTTGGCCACCACGATGTTGCGCACACCTTTGTCGGTAAGATGGCGCGCGACCAGTTCAATGGTGCGTCCCGCCCCTATCAACAGCGCGTTGAGGCTGGGCAGGTCGGAGAATATCTGCTCCGCCAGCGTCACGGCGGCATAGGCAACAGACACGGGGTTCTCACCGATGGCAGTGTCGGTACGCACCTGTTTGGCAATGGAGAAGGCTTCCTGAAACGCGCGCCCGAGATTGCCGCCGATAACCCCCATGTCCTTGGAAACGGCATAAGCGGATTTGATCTGGCCGAGGATTTGGGGCTCACCGAGAACCATCGAATCTAGCCCGCACGACACCCGCATCAGGTGACGAATAACATCATCCCGCCAACGGAAGTAGCTGGAACGACGCACCTCTTCTTCCTTGAGCCCATGAAACTCGCTCAGCCAGGCGATCAGCCGCTGCTCTTGGTCGCGCAGCAAGGCTTCATCGATGGGGATGTCAGGATCGACGGCAGAGGCTTCGCCAAGATCAATCTGGACATAGAGTTCGGTGCGGTTGCAGGTCGAGACAATCACCAGTTCTTCGACGCCGTCCAGGGCGCTGGCACGCCGGATCGCCTCCCCCACCTTCTCGGGAGGAAAAGCCACCTGCTCGCGAAAATCGACATTCGCGGTATTGTGATTGATGCCAAGTAAGACCAGCGCCATAGAAAACCTTGCCAAACACCCCGGCTACAGGGCAGGTCGAGAAGCGAAAAAAGCTGGCTATAGTACTAAATAAGAGCGGCGGTGCCCATCGACATTCTAGCGCCGCTGGCGATGCGGGAACCAGCCCGGCGAAGTTGTGAAAGCGGCGATAATGAAGGTACACTGGCTTGCGCTTGTGTTCGGGCGCTCTCTATATACCACCCGGCATAACCCGGCAATTTATCCGACCTGCAAGGGTCGATTTCTGGTGACCGACAGCGCATGAACAGATTCCTCTCTACCGTATTCGTGCTGGTGACAAGTCTCGCGCTAGGGGCATGCCAGTCTCTGCCGTTACCTTCCGCAGAGCCCGTCGCAGCGGAAGCCGCAGAGACCGCTCCCGTCGCGCCTGCTCCGGAACCAGAACCCATCGTTTACGGCAACTTCACCACTGAGCAGTTGAATCGCGCCATTCTCAATGAGCTGGGCGGGCAACGTGGCCACCTGCCGGAAGCTGCGCAGGACTACTATGCCATGGCCATGGAAACAGAGGACCTTGGCGTGATTCGACGCGCCAGCCAGTTTGCGTCGGCACTGGGTGACACTGACGCCATGACCGAACTGGGCCGTCTGTGGATAGAAAAAGAGCCCGACTCGGTTGAACCCCATGTGGTGTTGAGCTACCAGCTGCTGGAGAACGGCAACATTGACGAGGCGCTTGTGCACATGCGGCGCGTGCTGGAGCTGGACGGCGAAATTGATTTCACCACCATCGCGACGCGCACTGCCGATATTTCCGTGCCGGAGCGCGCCCGTATCATCAACGCTTTGCAGGCACTGCGACTGAACTACCCCGAGCACCGCTCTTTGCATTACAGCCTGATTCAGCTGCTGGAACAGAGCCAGCTCTCGGAAGCCGCCGCGACCGAACTGGCGGCTTACCGCGAGACTTACGGCGACTCGGCGAGACTGGTACTGATCGAAGCGCAGCTGGAACTGCAGCAGAGCAGAGTCGATGCAGCACTGACAATTCTCAAGGCCGGTATCGAAACCTACCCGGACAATCGTCTCATGCGTTTTAACTACGCCCGCTTGCTGGTGCAAGTGCAAGATCTGCAGAACGCCAGAACCCAGTTTGCGACGCTGGCTGAAATGGCCCCCGAAGACAATGAAACACTCTACTCTCTGGCTCTTCTTGAACTTGAACTGGAGTCTATCCCCCGCGCAAAAGAGCTGTTTACCCGCCTGCTGAATGTCAATTACCGCCCCAACGACAGCCATTTCTATCTGGGTTATATCAGCGAGGCTGAAGGCAATGTCCGTGAAGCCGTCGCGCATTATCAGCAGGTTCATATCGAATCGAACAATTTCCTGAATGCCCAGCGACAGACCATCCGGTTACTGGTGCAGGAGGGCAGTTTCGACGCCGCTCACGAATGGGCTGTCAGTGTCTCCGAAGGCAACCCGCAGCTGCAGACACTGCTCACCACGGTCGAGGCCGACGCCTTGCTGGCGGCAGGTTTGACTGACGCTGCCGACAGCCTGCTTACGGAAGCAATCACAGCGCTTCCCGAAAATACCGACCTGTTGTTTGCCCGCGTGCTGGTCAGTGAACGTCTGGACAACCCCGTGCGTGTCGAGGAAGACTTGCGCAGCATCATTGCGCTCGACCCTAACGATGCCCGCGCACTGAATCATCTCGGCTATGCTCTGGCCGACCGCACGGATCGCTACGAGGAAGCACTGAGTCTGCTTGAGCGCGCCATCGCCATCGACCCGGAAGACCCTGCCATCATCGATAGCCTGGGTTGGGTACAGTACAAGCTCGGACGCTATGAAGAAGCGCTCGCGAATCTGCAACGTGCCTATCTCCAGTTCCGTGATCAGGAAGTTGCCGCGCATCTGGGCGAAGTACTGTGGGCAATGGGGCGTCACAGAGAAGCCACGGATATCTGGGAAGAAGCGCTGGAAGAAAGCCCTGACAGTGAACTTCTCAAGCGTGTCATGGAACGGTTCTCCGCCACCAGCTCATCAACAGGCGCTTCAGTCACTTCTGGCCCGACGACAGGCACGGACAGTTAACGTGCCCACCATCAGAACGCTTTCCTTCATTTTGCTGCCCCTGCTGCTGACAGCCTGTGCTACGCCTTCGCGCATGGATGCCCCCGTCAATGATGACTGGGCGCAACGCCAGGAAGTGCTTGAGGCCATGACGCTGTGGGAGTTCACCGGCCGCATCGGCGTGCGCGATGATCGTGAATCGCACTCCTCGCGCATCCGCTGGCAGCAACGTGGCGATGACTACATTATCAATCTGTGGGGAGCGTTGAATGCTGGTGCCACGGAGATTACCGGGGCGCCGGGAAGAGTCGTGCTACAACAGCAAGGCAAAGACCCGCTGACGGCAGATACCCCTGAACAGCTCGTCTACGAACAGCTCGGCTATGAGCTGCCAGTCGCGCAACTGAGTTATTGGATCAAGGGAATTCCCGCACCGGGAGCCAGCAGCGAACCTGCTTTCGATATCGACAACCGCCTGATCAGCCTGCAGCAATCCGGCTGGCAGGTTGAATATCTGGGCTATACCAGTTACACCACCGAATCTCTGCCTACCCGCATCCGCATCCAGAAGTCACCATTGCGCCTGGATTTTGTGAGACTGGACTGGACACTGTTGCAATAAGCGCCAAATCCCCATGAACGACATCCTGATAGCCGACTCCCCCGCCAAGCTGAATCTGTTCCTGCACATCACGGGGCGCAGACCCGATGGCTATCATGAACTGCAAACGATTTTTCAGATCATCGACTACTGCGACCGTCTCCGCTTCCGACGCGAAGACAGTGGCATTCTCACCCTGCACTGCAACAACCCCGAGCTGAGTGGCGATGACAACCTGATCCTGCGCGCCGCCCGCGCTTTGCGCGACAAGAGTGGTTGCACTCTGGGGGCTGATATCACGCTGGAGAAGCATATTCCGATGGGAGCGGGTCTTGGGGGCGGCAGTTCCAATGCGGCAACGACCTTGCTGGCACTGAACAAGCTCTGGGACACGAAGCTCAGCAACGAGGAACTCTGTGCCATCGGCGTACGCCTGGGGGCCGACGTGCCGCTGTTCGTAAAAGGTCAATCCGCCTGGGCGGAAGGGATTGGAGAAATACTGATTCCGATGGTTTTGCCCCAGAAATTTTATCTGGTCGTGACGCCGGATTGCCATGTTTCCACGCGTGACATTTTTTCCAATCAACAATTGACACGGAACACGACTGCCATCAAAATGGCCGCCTTTCTGGCTGGGCAGACCAGAAATGACTGTGAAAACCTCGTCCGCAGGCTCTATCCGCCGGTGGATAACGCACTGAAATGGCTCAATCAATTCGTTGATGCCAGGATGACCGGAACCGGTGCCAGTGTGTTCGCAGAGTTCGATTCGGAAGCGGCGGCGCAGTCATTGTTGCAGCGACTTCCGGAAGGTTGGCGAGGATTTGTCGCTCGCGGCCTGCAATACAGAAGCACAATCTGACCCGCAGTAAAATCAAGCTGCTGCAAACGCTGTTGTTAGAAATGCACGAGTTTTTGGGGTGTCGCCAAGTTGGTAAGGCACGAGGTTTTGATCCTCGCATCCGTTGGTTCGAGTCCAGCCACCCCAGCCATTTTGAGTACGTCCCTCGGGACGGGTTACATCAGTCTGATCCCTCACTGAAGCCATACTGACAACCGGATCGCCTATCTTAAGCCTGACTAGAAAAAACCTCAGCACTTATTCGAAACAGCCATCTAAAGGGTCGGAACTCATGGCAAATAATTTGATGGTGTTCACCGGTAATGCGAATCCTGTGCTGGCAGACAAAATCGCCAAGCACATCGGAATTCCGCTCGGTGAGGCGACCATCGGCAAGTTCAGCGATGGCGAAATCACCGTCGAAATCAAGGAAAATGTCCGTGGCAAGGATGTGTTCATCATCCAGCCTACCTGCGCACCGACCAATGACAGTCTGATGGAATTGATGCTGATGGCCGATGCCTTGCACCGCGCCTCTGCCAACCGTATTACTGCTGTTATCCCTTATTTCGGTTATGCCCGCCAGGACCGCCGCGTCCGCTCTGCACGCGTTGCCATCAGCGCCAAAGTCGTGGCCGACATGATCGTCGCCGTGGGCGTCAACCGCGTACTGACCGTTGACCTGCACGCCGAACAGATCCAGGGCTTTTTCAGCATCCCGGTGGACAACGTCTACGGTTCACCGCTGCTGACCGACGACATCGAAAGAATGCATTACGAGAACCTGATCGTGGTTTCCCCCGATGTCGGTGGCGTAGTTCGCGCCCGCGCAGTAGCCAAACAGCTGAATGTCGACCTCGCCATCATCGACAAGCGTCGCCCGCAGGCCAATGACGCGCAGGTCATGCACATCATCGGAGAAGTGGAAGGCCGCACCTGCCTGATCGTGGACGACATGGTCGATACCGCCGGCACCTTGTGCAAAGCCGCCGCTGCATTGAAAGAGCATGGCGCCGCCCGAGTGGTTGCCTACTGTACACACCCGGTCTTGTCGGGCAGTGCCTTGAAGAATATTTCGGAATCCGAACTCGATACCCTGGTGGTGACCGACACGATTCCGCTGAGCGATGAATTTGCCAAATGCACCAAGGTGCGTCAGCTCAGTATGGCCAAGCTGCTGGCGGAATCCATCCGTCGAGTCAGCAATGAAGAATCCATCAGCGCGATGTTTGACAACACCTGAACAGGTGTCGCCTCGCGCTGAGGCTGCTGCCGGTGCTCGACCCGACCGACAGCAAGACGAAAGATCCGCAGCGAGCTATGGCACTCTTCGCAAGTAGAGTGTCGTGGCTTGCTTACGGGTCTTTTTTTAACACCCCGTCCGGTTGGTCGCAAACCGGGCGTGGTATGACGATGTTGAGAAACATCACTGAACCGGAGAAACAACATGTCCAACGAATT
Organism: Pseudomonadota bacterium; assembly: GCA_040384465.1. Lineage (GTDB taxonomy): Bacteria > Pseudomonadota > Gammaproteobacteria > Pseudomonadales > Pseudohongiellaceae > UBA5078. Next base: position 170,690 of record JAZKJF010000003.1, read on the forward strand.
TGAACTTAATGTCACTGTCAGAACGGATCTGGGGAAAGGTGCGAGCCGCCGCCTGCGCCGTCTGGCCGACCTCGTCCCAGCCATCATTTATGGCGAAGGCAAGGCGCCCGTCAACATCAATATCCCGCACAAGGATATTCTGAAGGCACTGTCCAACGAGGCTTTCTTCTCTCACATCATCACCCTGAATGTGGAAGGCAAGAAAGAGCAAGGCGTGATCAAGGCATTGCAGCGTCACCCGGCCAAACCGCGCATCCTGCACGCCGACTTCCAGCGCGTCAGTGCGGACCACGCGATCTCCGTTGCGGTACCACTGCACTTCATCAATGAAGACAAGTGCAAGGGCGTCAAGATTGGCGGCGGCAGCATCATCAAGGCCTTGAACGAACTGCAGATCAGCTGTCTGCCGAAAGACCTGCCAGAGTTCATCGAAGTCGACATGACTGAGCTGGGCGTTGGCGAAGCCATCCATATCTCCGAGATCAAACTGCCAGCAGGCGTGACCAGCGTCGACCTGGCCCACGGTCACGATGCCGACAACGCAGTCGTCAGCGTACTGGCTCCTCGCGGCGCTCCAGGCGAAGCAGAAGCCAAGGCCTGATCTGGCGTGATAGTGCTGCAACGCTGCGGACCATAGACTATGCAAGGCAATGCGTTAAAGCTGATTGTGGGCCTGGGAAATCCAGGTCCACAATATCGTTATAACCGGCACAACGCTGGCGCGTGGCTCGTGGCACGTCTTGCGAGCGACGGGCGTACTGAACTACGCAGCGAAAGCAAATTCTTTGGCGACGCCGGACGCATCACGATAGCCGGACAGGACGTGCGCCTGCTATTCCCCACCACCTTCATGAATCGCAGCGGACAATCTGTGGCCGCGTTCTGCAGCTATTTCGATATCGCTCCCGAAAACATGCTGGTGGCCTATGATGAAATCGACTTCGAAGTAGGCGTTACCAAATACAAGTACGATGGTGGCCATGGAGGCCACAACGGCATGCGCGACATTATCAGCGCGCTGGGTGACCGCCGTGATTTCTACCGGCTGCGCATCGGCGTGGGACATCCGGGTAACAAGGCGCAGGTTGCCAACTACGTCCTCAGCGATCCGCCCAAGAGAGAAGCTGACACTATTCTGGGCGACATCGAGCTGGCTATCCGCACACTGCCACACGCAGTCAAGGGCGATTGGCAGACTGCCATGCACGAATTGCATACCAAGCCCGCCTGACCGACAAGACAACGATTTTTACACACCAGACTCACGCCCGGTCACGATACCGGCAGCAACAGGAATACACAGCATGGGTTTCAAATGCGGCATAGTAGGTCTCCCCAACGTGGGCAAATCCACCCTGTTCAATGCGTTGACCAAGGCGGGCATTGCCGCAGAAAATTTCCCTTTCTGCACCATTGAGCCAAACTCTGGTCTGGTGCCCATGCCCGATCCACGCCTCGATAAACTCGCCGATATTGTCAAACCTCAGCGCATCCTCGCGACGACGATGGAGTTCGTGGACATCGCCGGCCTGGTGGCAGGAGCATCCAAAGGCGAAGGGCTCGGCAACCAGTTTCTAGCCAATATCCGTGAAACCGACGCCATCGCCCACGTGGTGCGCTGCTTCGAAGACACCAACATCATTCATGTCGCTGATCGCATCAACCCGGCAGCCGACATCGAGGTCATCAACACCGAGCTGGCACTGGCCGATCTGGAGACTGTCGAGAAATCACTGCACCGCATCACCAAAATAGCCCGCAGCGGTGACAAGGATGCTGCCAGACAGCAGGCCCTCTTCGAACGCGTCAAGGCGCACCTGAACGAGGCGAAGCCTGTTCGTACCCTCAACCTTGGCGACGAAGAGTTGGCCGACCTTTACGGCATGCATCTGCTGACTGTGAAACCCACCATGTACATCGCCAATGTCGATGAGAGTGGTTTCGAAAACAACCCGCACCTGGACAAAGTCATCGAGATCGCCAAGTCAGAAGGGGCCTCTGTGGTGCCCATCTGCAACAAACTGGAATCCGAGATAGCCGAGTTGGAAGACGCAGAGAAGATGGAATTCCTGCAAGACCTGGGGATGGAAGAGCCAGGGTTGGACCGCGTCATCCGCGCAGGCTATGCCTTGCTGGGCCTGCAGACGTACTTCACGGCTGGCGTCAAGGAAGTGCGCGCCTGGACCGTCAAGATCGGCGCTACCGCACCACAGGCTGCCGGCGTGATTCACACCGACTTTGAGAAGGGTTTCATTCGCGCTGAAGTCATCGCCTATGAGGACTATGTAAACCTGAAGGGTGAACAAGGTGCCAAGGATGCTGGCAAGTGGCGCTTGGAAGGCAAGGAATACATCGTGAAAGATGGCGACGTTATGCACTTTCGCTTCAATGTCTAACTTGACAAAATTTCGCGAAGTGGCCAAAATTCGCAGCCTTCAAACGGGGCGGTCAGAAAATCACACCCCGTCAGCATCACCAGTTTCATGGCTATGTAGCTCAGTTGGTTAGAGCGCAGCATTCATAATGCTGATGTCCGTGGTTCAAATCCACGCATAGCTACCATACAGACAAAGGGGCTACCGGCAACGCTAGCCCCTTTTTGTTTTTTGCTGATGCCCAGCAGTTTTTATCACCAACAATGAAAAGGATGGATTTATGAGCGTTCTGGTAGGCAAGCAAGCACCCGATTTCACAGTTCCCGCCGTACTCGCCAGTGGCGAAATTGTCGACAGCTACAGTCTCTCTGCCGCCATCAAGGGCAAATACGGTCTGGTCTTCTTCTATCCGCTGGACTTCACTTTCGTGTGTCCGTCAGAGCTGATTGCACTGGATCACCGCATCGCTGATTTCAAAGCGCGCAACGTGGAAGTCATCGGCGTCTCGATTGACTCCCATTTCACCCACAATGCCTGGCGTAACACCCCGGTGAATGCCGGTGGGATTGGGCAGCTGGGTTACACACTGGCAGCCGACATGAATCACGAAATCTGCCGCGCCTACGACGTTGAATCGGCTGGTGGCATGGCATTCCGCGGTGCCTTCCTGATCGACACCGCTGGCATGGTGCGCTCGCAGATCGTGAACGACCTGCCGCTGGGTCGCAACATCGACGAGCTTATCCGTCTCGTAGACGCACTGCAGTTCCATGAAGAGCACGGCGAAGTCTGCCCGGCTGGCTGGAACAAAGGTGATAAAGGGATGGATGCTACCCCTGCTGGTGTAGCGGCCTATCTGGCCCAGAACGCCGACAAGCTGTAAGAAGACAAATTGCCTGGAAGGCGCCGACAACGCGTCGTCCAGGCGATTTTATAACCAGGGCATCGTCATCTCTCCCCGAAATGCTCCAATCGATACGTCAATTTGCCCCGTTTTTGCCCCTAGAAAGCATCACTCATTGTGGCTAGTAGCGCTAAACTAGCGCCAATGCTGATCACGAGCGGTCCAGAGCTACCGGACCTTTCCGGGTTGTCTCAACGGACACATGAATGGATCATAAATAATCTGCAACTTTCGATTGATTTGTCACGAGGTGGGAACATGAAATTCAACAATCCGCTGACGGCTTTTGCCCTCTTCCTCAGCCTGTTCGCAGGTCACAGTGCAATGGCTCAAACGGCCCCTGTCGCCCACTGCGATACCCTCTATGCGGGCCAGACGAACGACGCCGGACAGGTGTGCGTCACCATTGATGAAGATACTGTTCAGATCGACTACCTGCTTAACAGTGGCTGGAAGCTTTCGGAAGTGCATGCCTGGGTTGGTGAAGACCGCGCATTGATGCCACAGAATCGCAAAGGCAACCCACAGGTTGGAAGATTCCCCTACAGCGACAGCGGGCTCGGCGCCTTGAGCAGCTACAGTTTTGTTATCCCTGTGAGTGAACTGCCCGTGGACGCCGACACGTTCTGCGGAGCTGAAGTATTTGTTGCAGCTCACGCGGTAGTCTCACGCACCAGCAGTGGCGGCAAAGGCAAGTCTGGGGGCACCGAATCAGCATGGGCCGGATCCAATCAGATCGTCTCTGGCGGTAGCTGGGCGCGTTACTACTCCTTCACAAATGATTTCTGCGAAGACCCGGATCCTGAATATCCTGTAGTCGTATTGCCACAAGGCTGCTTCAACGTTTTCGGTATGGGCACCTCTTCTGACGTCATGCCTGTCAGCGTGACCGGTTTTACACCAGTTGGCGTGACAGACACCACCAGCGCCTGGATCAACAGCTATGGTTCAAACCCTGGGTATTTTGAAGGCAGCCTGTTTACTGGCAACGGCACCCGAGTCGGTGCATTCTTCGCCGGTGTCGACAGCGGTGAGTTCGCCGTCGAGCTTGCACTGGATGTCAACCACACCCCGTCATTGACGCTCAACAGCGGCAATATCTATTTCAATACCGCGGGCAGCTACCAGACCCAGTCCCCACTGGACTACACGCTGGGGCTCTCCGGTAACGGCACGGGCTACCTCTTCAGCAGCGTGCCCGTGTCCTTCACTCCGGAGAACATGGACACCGTAGTGCACGCGGTTGTCTGCACTGAAAGCGCCGATTAATAGATAAGCAGCGCATGCTCGACAACAGGCCCCGTCGGCACTCCGGCGGGGCCTGTTGCTTTCTGGCCTGTTGATAACTACCGTCACAATCTCTGCTCTCGCACTCCCTCCAATACCGTTTCGCCGACGGATTCCAAGCCTCCGTCCGTATAGCTTATCAAAGGGTTACTTTGACCACGGAATGCAGCAAAATGAACGGTACCGGCGCTATCTCCACAGGGTTCGGCAATACTTACACGAACCGGCGATAACGTTCAGGCACAAGGCCTTCGGAGCACCGTTCTCAAAATGACAGATGATCAAGAGTTGATGACAGCAATACAGGCCGGGAATGCCCGCGCCTATGAATCGGTCGTCAAAAAACATCTGAAATCGATCAGTCACTATGCATTTCGCATGCTGGGGAACACCAAGGACACCGAGGACATCACGCAGGAGACTTTTCTACGGTTGTGGACTCACGCCGATTCCTGGCAGAGCGAGAAGGCCGGTGTTTCCACCTGGCTGCACCGTATCACACATAACCTGTGTATCGATTATCTGCGCAAGGACAAGTCGGCAATCACCAGTGAGTACCTTGATGAGCACGAAGCCGATGAACGACCGGCCGAGCGGCCGGACAAAGAGGAACGTTTGGCGTCTTTGAAAGAAGCACTCGCGCAACTGCCGGAACGGCAGCGCAGTGCCATCGTACTGAACCATTATCACGGCTTTTCCAACCGTGAAATTGCAGAGATCATGGAAATTTCGGTGGATGCACTGGAATCAATACTGGCGCGAGCCAGACGAGGACTGAAAGCAGAGTTACTGGCAACCATGGGTTCGACCTCTGTGGACTCAAAAACCACAGTCAAAAACCACAGAGAGAACAATAAAAAATAAATCCGGACACCAATAGCACTCAGGAAACACTATGACAATTTCATCTGAACGATTCACAGCGATAGTGGAAGCTTACGGTGCACAACCTGCACGCTGGCCGACAGAAGAGCGGACGCAGGCACTGGCCTATTGTGCGGCCCACCCTGAGGCGCAGGCTATGCTGGAAGAGTTCCAGATGCTGGATGACATGCTCGATCAGTTCTCTGTCGCCGATATGTCCTCGCTGCAGCGCAATGTCTTGAATCAGGTTGCACGCACCAGTGCAGGCAATGCCTTCGATCTCTTGCTGGATTGGCTAGTGCCACACTCCGAAAGATTGATGGGCTGGCTCTGGAGACCTGCGCTGGTCGCTTGCCTGCCACTGGTATGCGGCATCCTGCTGGCCGATTACTTCAGCTTCGGCATCGATGGAGTACAGAATTCGCGCGAGGAGGAACTCTACCTCCTGTCGCTGAACGATTACACGGAGACTTTTGAATGACAATCAACCGCCGACGAGTCATGAACTGGGTACTCGTCATCTCGCTGGGGTTCAATCTTCTGGTAGTCGGAGGCATCACTGCTCGCATCATGAACAGCTCCCACTTCCGCCCGATCCCTCCCAGCCTGTCCTGGATTTATGACGATCTGGATGAAACTACGAGGGCGACACTGAGGCCGATGCTGCGAGAGTTCGGAGAAATTTCCCTGCCCCTGCGCGGAGAAATGTTCCGCGCCCAGCGCAAGCTGAGTGATTTGATGACCCAGGAACCAATGGATAAAGACGCTATCGCCGTGGCGTTTGATGAGTTGCGTCAAGCCAGCCTGGTGTTCCAGGAAACAACCCACGCCCAGACTATCGCGGTATTCGAGTTGCTGAACCCTGAGCAACGCACTATGGCACTGCGCTTCCTGAGTGATCGCAACAACCCTTTCGACAATAACCGCGAAGATCGCGACGACGTCGACAATGACAATGCCGAGACCCGGGACGACAGCGTCACCACAGACCGCTGAAGCCCCGTTACATGAGCCTGCTTACTGAACGCGCCTGAGAGTCTGCACGCCCTGATCACTACTCTGGACCATCTCATTCGGGTTGGTGAACTCCACAGTGCTGGTCACTATCTGCCCCATGGCATCCATCCTGATCTGATTCTCATCCAGCCATTCATAGGGGAAAGCCACACCGAATGACTCGACAGACACTTCCGTTGCGGAATAGACCAGCACGATGCTCTGGCCCTGAAAATCAGCCTGCCAGCTTCCCAGAATCAACTCCTGTTTCGAGGGGCCTGACGTTCCTGCACAGGCACTCAACACCAGCAGCAACAACGCAGTGGCAACCTTCCTTGCATGGTTCATTCTTTACGCACCTCTTGGTAATAGAATCAGGATTGATTTGGAACAGATACTAAGCCAATGTGCTGCGGGTGCATAGCACCGCAAACCACCACCAGCCCTCAACAGGCTACCAACAGGAGATTTTGACAAGGACATGACTATCAAGGCAGGCATCTACAGACACTACAAGAACAATCTCTATCAGGTCATTGGCGTCGCACGCCACAGTGAGACAGAAGAAGAGCACGTCGTCTATCGGCCACTCTATGGCGATCGCGGGCTGTGGATACGCCCGCTCGCCATGTTTGACGAGACCATCGAGATCGATGGTCGGCAGGTCAAACGCTTCGCATTTGTCGAGGAATGAACTCCTCCAGCATGGATGCAGAGGCGGTCAGCCGCCCTGCTCCACGCGCCGCTGCGCCTCTTTGGCTTCCAGCTTCTCCCGGCGACGCCGCTCGATGGTGTCCGCCATGGACTCGCCGATATGCGACTCGCCACGCTCCTTCGCCAATTGCACCTGACGCTCACGCTCAGCATAGCGCTGCATCTGCTCTTCGTTGTGCTGATCGTAGCAGTGCGGGCAACTGACTCCCCGCACATACTGCGCTGACTGCTGCTCCTCTGCGGTGATCGGCATACGGCAGGCGTGGCATTGATCATAGCGGCCTTTCTGCAGTTGGTGATTCACCGTGACGCGATTATCGAATACAAAGCACTCCCCTTCCCAGAGCGAGTCTTGCTCCGGAACCTCCTCCAGATATTTCAGAATGCCGCCCTCAAGGTGATACACCTCGTCGAAGCCCTGCGCTTTCATGAACGCTGTGGATTTCTCACAGCGGATGCCGCCAGTGCAGAACATGGCGACCTTCTTGTGCTTCTGCGAATCGAGATGCTCTCTCGCGAAAGCCGGAAACTCACGGAAGGTTTCGGTATTCGGGTTGAGCGCATTGCGGAAAGTGCCGATCCTGACCTCGTAGTCGTTGCGGGTGTCGACCAGCACGACCTCGGGATCGGAAATCAATTGGTTCCAATCACGGGGCTTCACATAGGTGCCCACGATGTGATTGGGGTCTATATCCTCCACCCCCATAGTCACGATCTCTTTCTTGAGCTTGACCTTGCTGCGATAGAAGGGGTTCTCGGTGGCAAGCGATTCTTTGGCCTCCACAGATTGGAGACGGGGATCGGCACGCAGCCAGTTCAGCACGCGATCAATGCCCTCGCGAGGGCCGGCAATGGTGCCATTCACCCCTTCCGCCGCCAGAAGAATGGTACCGCGCACATCGTTCTCACTCATCAAATCCTGCAGCGGCGCACGCAAGGATTCAAAGTCTGGCAGGCGGGCGAATTTATAGAGCGCCGCCACTACTATCGTCGACATAACAACCTCGCAATTGCCGCCTGGAACGTAAATCCAGCGCAACGTTAATGGTTTGGGAACTGGGAAACGGAATCGTCCACAGCGGACGCGATTTTAACCTGATTGAAGGTGCAGTTGAAAATGGGTCAAGCTTCGTGTTCTCGAATAACGTCGAGAAAGGCCGCACCGTACTTGTCCAGTTTGCTTTGGCCTACGCCACTGATGCCGAGAAATTGCTGCTCTGTCAGAGGGCGGTAATGCACCATGTCCATCAGGCTGGCATCGTGGAAGATCACATAAGGCGGCACATCATTTTCGTCAGCCAGAGTCTTGCGGCAGCGCCGCAACGCCTCCCACAGAGCCTTGTCCGCGTCGGCAACCATCTGCGTGCCGCTGCGGGACTTCTTCTCCGGCTTCGCTGTTACTTCCTGCACATCAATGCGCAGCGCAATCGACTCCTCCCCTTTGAGCAAGGAGCGTGCTTTCTCGCTCAGATGCAAGCCCCCGTAGGTGGAATGGTCCACACTCAGATAGCCGCGTGCCACCAACTGCCGGAACACCGAACGCCAGGCATTGCCCTCCAGCTCCTTACCAATGCCATAGGTGGAAATCTGATGATGATTGTTCTGGAAGATCTTGTCGGAATCGGCGCCCAGCAGCACATCGATCAGGTAATTGACTCCGAAGCGCTGACCGGTGCGGTACACGCAGGAGAGTGCTTTGCGGGCTGCCAGTGTGCCATCCCAGGTCGGTACCGGATTCAGACAGGCATCGCAATTGCCGCAGAAATCCGGCCTCGTTTCGCCGCACTGTTTATCTCCAAAGTAATGCAGCAAGGCCTGGCGCCGACAGGTGGTGATTTCACACAAGCCCAGCATCGCATCGAGTTTGGCGCGCTCGATGCGTTTGAATTTCTCGTTCCCCTGCGAACCATCCATCATCTGCCGCAACATGATCACGTCTTGCAGTCCATAGACCATCCAGGCCGTTGCAGGCTCTCCGTCGCGCCCTGCACGCCCGGTTTCCTGATAGTAGGCCTCCAGACTCTTGGGCAGATCCAGATGCACGATAAACCGCACGTCAGGTTTATCAATGCCCATGCCAAAGGCAATGGTGGCGACGACGATGACACCGTCCTCCCGCAGAAAGCGTTGCTGGTTGCGTTGGCGCTGCTCGGCGCTCAAGCCCGCATGGTAAGGAACGGCGGTGAAGCCCTGCTCTTCCAGCCAGGCAGCGGTGTCATCGACTTTTTTTCGCGACAGGCAATAGACGATCCCAGCATCATTCTCATGTTCGCGGCGCAGAAAGCGCAGCAACTGCTGACGCGGATTCTGCTTCTGCGTGATGCGATATTGAATGTTGGGGCGATCGAAGCCACTGACGAAATGTCTTGCGTCGACCAACCCCAAACGCTCGGCTATTTCGGCACGGGTATTCGCATCAGCGGTGGCCGTCAAAGCAATGCGCGGCACCTCGGGAAAGTGTTGCTCCAGCAAAGACAGTTGCAGGTAGTCAACCCGGAAATCGTGCCCCCACTGCGAGACACAGTGCGCTTCGTCGATAGCGAACAACGCAATCGGAATACTGTGCAGCAGTTCGATGGTGGCTTCCTGATTGAGACGCTCAGGAGCGACATACAGCAGGTCGAGATTACCCTCACGCAAGTCACGCAATACCGCACGCTGCGCCTCGGGCGTCAGAGAGGAATTGAGAAAACTGGCACGCACTCCCAGTTGTTGCAGCGCATCGACCTGATCCTGCATCAGTGCGATCAGCGGCGAGACGATGATCCCCACACCGGGGCGCAACAGCGAAGGAATCTGGTAACAAAGCGACTTGCCACCACCGGTGGGCATCAGCACCAGGCAGTGACGTCCAGCCATGACTTCTTCGATGATCTCACTCTGCGGACCACGGAAATGCTCATAGCCGAAAATGTCTTTGAGGATCTGTTCGGGGGTGGATTTCATCGGCGGCGATTATGACAGGTTTCAGCGCTCACGCTGTGAATATCATGCAACTGCAACCAGTCTAGCGCAGAAATAATATTTCGGTGGAACAACAAATGTCGATAAAACACTCGGAGACCAGTTCACCTGGCCCCCGAGCTACTTCGCCAGCAGACTCAACTGCGCGTGAAGTCTGCGTCTAGCGAAGGGTCTCCGAATAGTGCTTGGTGCCATAGTACGAATGGATAGTCTGTGCCCAGGTTTGATCTGCCATATCCGGCCAATTGCTCTTGTCAAAACCGGGAGCGTTCTTGAGCTTTTCTTTGTCTGCATTGAGCGTGAAACGCTTCTCCGCCACGTTCAAGGTCAGAGCATTCCAGGGCACCGCGAAAAGTTTTTCTCCCATGCCGAAGAAACCACCGAAAGACAGCACCACGTAGGCCACCTGACCACTGTGGGTATCCAGCATCATATCCTTGATGCCACCGAGATCATCCCCCTCGACGTTGTAGATGTTGTTGCCGACAAGTGAATCAACACTCATCAATCGTGGGCTGCCACCATTGAGACGTGTATTGAAAATACTGCTGGGACTGCGCGTTTCACTAATCATGATTTACTCCTCACTACTGTCTGAATTGAAGAGTGAGAGTGTCGATTAGCACATGAAACCTCTGTTCGACTGCACACTTAGCATGATTTTTTACCTGATTGTTGCGGCCATCAGGTTCTTTATTTTTCTCAATTTTTCTCTTCATGCGCTAAGAGTGATGACGCACAGTGCTTGAAAACCCTGCGTGCAATATTGCAAAAACTGTTTTGCCTATCGTTTCTTTATTTCCTGCAATTCACACGGTGATTACTATGAAAACGAATACGGATGCTATCGCTTTATTGCAGCAGGACCATCGCGATGTAGAAAAAGCGTTTAAAGAATTCGAAAGAAAAACGAAAAGCGAATTCGTACTCAAGAAGAAACTGGCGGATCAGATTGGCAATGAATTATTGAAGCACATGACTGTCGAGGAGGAAATTTTTTATCCCGCAATCAAAGAGAAAGTAAAAGGTGCTGAGGGCATGGTGAATGAAGCCATCGTTGAACATGCAGTCGTGAGAGACTTGATCAAACAGATCCACAGCATGAAAGGCAATGAAGAACTATTCCATACCAAAGTGATGGTGCTGGCGGAGCTTATCGGGCATCACGTGAAGGAAGAGGAAGACGAGATGTTTCCAAAAGTGCAGAAGTCGACGCTCGATCTTCCGTCACTCGGTGAAAAAATCGAGCAACGCAAGCGTCAACTGAAGTAGACAAACAGAGCAACACAGCCTGCCCGGCAGCCACCAGACAGGCGCTTACCGCACAGCTAACCGCTCCCGATACTGCGCCAGTGCCGCTTTGAGTTTCTCGGCGTTCTGCGGCCCCATGCGCAAGAGCTGCTTCTCCACCGGCGTCATGCTTTCAACATCTGCATTGGCATAGACATACATCACTTTCGGTTTGACCAGCTGAAAGGGACCTTCTGCAGTTTGAGCCCCTATCACATTGTCGATGGCTCGGACCACGACATCATCAAAATTGCGGTTCGGGTAGCCGATCTCGGCGAAGGCTTCCTGAAACAAAGGCTTGAGCACACGATAAATGGCGATTGCCTGATCCGGATTGACGGCTGCCAGCGCATCGATCAGCGGGGTATAGCGCTGATAGGAAACGGTCTGCATCTCAAACAGATTTTCATCGACTTCACGCACCGCCATGGGTTGCGGCAGACGTCGCACCGGGTACTCCAGTTGTGGCAATGATCCTTGGCTGACGTTTTCAGTAAACACCACAAAGCGACGGATCAGTTCTTCCGAGGCCAGCAGCTCCAGCAAGGTGGCTCCTGTCTCCAGCGCGCTCAACCGTGTGAGGACAAACGCATCGCTGAGGTTGAGAGTGGGCAGCTCGACAACTTCTTCGATGACCGCTGGAGCCACAGGCTCTTCGATGATGGTTTGCACAACGGCAGGCGCTGGCTCGTTGACAGTCGGCAACAGCGCTGTCGGTTCGACAGTACGTTCTACCGGTGCAGGCGCAATAGGCACTGGTGCTTCGATCTCAACCGTGCGGGTGCCCTCAGGAGTTTCAAAGGTGGCCGCCAGATAGACCAGAAAAATCAGGCCGATGACGGCGATTGCGGCGATGATGGCCACACTCTTGTTTGCCATGAAGTTTGCCATGAAAAACCCCGTATGAATCAGATTGTGGAAGTCGCACCAGGCCTCTCAATCAGGCGCTGCAGGGTGGGACGACGAGCGGGCGCCATTCTTGCACAGGCCCCGGAGGGCGACAAGCCGAGGCCTGTTAAATCAGCATGTTGCCTGCTATTGCCATGATTGCAACATATTCATGTCGTCAGCCCGGCGCCGACACCCAGCAATATGGCCAGGCCGAGGATCGCAAAGATCGCCGCCGCAATCATGTGTACCGTGCGCACCGGGACCTTGTCGGCAATCCGATCCCCCAAAATGACAGCGGGCACGTTGGCAATCATCATGCCCAGCGTTGTCCCCATGACGACGGCCACCAAGGCTTGATAGTGCGCTGACAGCGCCACCGTGGCAACCTGAGTCTTGTCTCCCATTTCCGCGAGGAAGAACGCCACCAGTGTGGCGCCGAACACGCCCATGCGCGCCAGCTTGGCGTCGTCTTCTTCAAACTTATCGGGGATCAGAGTCCAGCCCGCCATCGCGAGAAACGACAGCCCCAAAATCCAGCGCATCGTGTCCGGAGCAATCAACGCAGTCAGCCAGGCGCCGATTGCTCCGGCAAAACCGTGATTGAGCATTGTCGCCACCAGAATGCCGAGGATAATCGGCACGGGCCGACGGAACTTCGCGGCGAGGATAAACGCCAGCAACTGGGTCTTGTCGCCAATCTCGGCCAGCGCCACCACTCCAGTGGAAATCAGAAACGCGTCCACACCACTCTCCACAACCCAATCCCCCAGACCATCTCAGAAAATATGTTCCCTCCAGAATCAGAGGGGCAGCGATTATAGGCAACCGTGCAGCCACAGGTCTATGCTTGCAGGTCTATGCTGATCAACGCAGGAGATCGCTGCGCCGGTACGCACGGTTGATGTCGCTAGACAGTGTCGTCAGCTCATCGACGCGCTGCTGTGCTGGCACGCCATCAGCGGCCTGCAATGAAGGTTCAGTGGCCAGCAGCGCATGCAGCTCGTCGACACTGCTGTCTAGGGCTTGCAGCGCGGAGCGAATGCGACTGCGGTAAAGATCGCGCTGCATCTCTATCTCGCGATACTGTGGATTTTCTCTGCGCACGGTCGCGCAGGAGCGCACGACCTGGCCGTCGCCATTGACCACATCCGCGCAGACATATTCAGAAATGTAGCGTTCGACGGGGCGCTCAATCTGGAATGGCAATGTACGCAGAGAATAGTCGGCCAGATAGTACTCGGTCAGCGCTCTGCCATAGAGCAAGGAGAAGTGCGCCTGCCGGGACATGGCCTGCTCCGCTGTACTGGCAGCGCCCCCATCCTGTGGGAGCGAGCCCGCTCGCGAAACCTGCGCCAATGGAGCACCAAACTCCGCTCCGCTGATGCGGGAGAGCGCCGATCCGTAGATCTCATACAACTCTTCAATCTGTCGGATATTGCTCAGGGAGGAATCCCCCAGCAGGTTGCCGCGCAGAGCCTGCAGCTTCCAGTCGCCCAGCGCTACCACTGCCTCTGCATAGGCTTGCGTGCCTGGCGCATGCAGGCGGGTATTCAGGTAATAAGCCAGCTGCTCCCGGTCATCCACTTCTTGCCAGGCACCCGCGGCCTTGTGAGCGGCAGTCAATTCCTGCAGTACCGGCAACTGCTGCGGACTGAGCAAACCATCACTGATACGGGTAATGTTCAAGGCGCGTTCGAAGACTGCGGCGGCCGACTGGTGCTGACCGATCTGCGTGTAGTAGCGCCCCATGTCCAGCAGTGCTTCTATCAGACTGACGTCGTAGGGGCCTGCGTTGCTCTCCAGCGCAGCCAGATTTTCCTCAAAAAGGGTGAGTTGCCGACTGATTTCGAGTGCGGTCTGCTCATCAACGACAGGAGCAGCGGCCGGATCAACAGCAGGGCTTGGTTGCGAACCATCATAAATGACATCGTCGAAGATAGTGGCACCATCAATGACGACGGCAGCGCCGACTGCAGCACCGCCCGTCTGGTCGGGCGTCGCGACGCCATCTGCAGCCCACAGTGGGATGGCACCCAGAGCCAAGGCCATAGTCGTCACGGCCAGTGCTGTGGACATCAGCATGGCGAGGCGACAGCGCCTCGCCCCTGACTTATAAAGGACTCGCAATTCTTGCACGTGCAGATACATCACTTTCTCGCCTGTACTTTCATCTAGGTTCTCGCGTCATGAGAGGGCAAATTCCACGTCACACCAATCAGATTGACTCACTTCATGCGCGCAGGTCACACTACCGGCCACCCCCTGTACCAGACCTGAACAATCAAAACATTAACCGGGGGACTTACGCAAGGAGACCCAGTATGAACAAGATCACCCTGACAGCCTCGGCGCTAGCCCTGGTCTGTTGCACCAGTATCATCAGCGCGCAAAACAACAGCATGAGCTTCTTCATCACCAGCGTTGGTTCTGGCAATGGTGCCAACCTCGGCGGTCTGGACGGTGCAGACGCTCACTGTGCCGCGCTGGCAACAGCCGCTGGCTCTAGTGGCAAGACTTGGCGTGCCTATCTGAGCACACAAGGCGCAGGCGCCGTGAATGCGCGTGACCGCATTGGTACTGGCCCCTGGTTCAATGCCAAAGGCGTCCAGATCGCTGCCAATGTCGCCGAACTGCACAGTGAGGCCGCACTGACCGGCAAGGAAAATTCGCTGACCGAAGCAGGCAATACAGTCAACGGCCGGGGCGACGAACCCAACCAGCACGACATCCTGACCGGCTCGCAGGCCGACGGCACAACCTTCACGGATGGGGCTGATCACACCTGCAACAACTGGACAAGCAGCAGTGAAGGCACTGCGGCAGTCGGTCACTTCGACCGTCAGGGCGGCGGTGCCAACCCAACCTCCTGGAACAGCGCGCACTCTTCACGCAGTTGCAGTCAGGAAGACCTGATCGCCACCGGCGGCAATGGTTACTTCTACTGTTTCGCCACCGACTGATGAACGCCTGGGCTGCCGAGGAGATCGTGCCCCGGCAGTCCCGGTTGCGCTTGCAACCACCCGCTAAGCAGGTCGACCATGGATTTCAAGGACTACTACAAGACTCTGGACGTCGCTACCGACGCCGATCTCAAGACCATCAAAACAGCCTATCGCCGCCTGGCGCGCAAATACCACCCCGATGTCAGTACCGAGCACGACGCCGAGAAGCAATTCAAGGAAGTCTCGGAAGCCTATGAAGTGCTCTCTGATGACAAGAAACGTGCTGAATATGACGAGTTGCGCCAGTATGGCCGCTCGGGCCAGAGCTTCGAACCGCCACCTGGCTGGCAGCGCAGCGGTCGACAGGAAAACCAGTCCAGTGGCAACGCTGACTTCTCGGATTTCTTCGAAAATATCTTCGGCGGCGGCCGCTTCCATCAGAACGCTGGCACGGGAGGTCAGGCCTTTGATGGCAGCGAGGACTTCGGCTCCAGTCGCGGTCGCGACATAGAGGTCGAGTGGCCATTGTTGCTGGAAGAAACGCTCTCGGATGAATCCCGCAGCATCGAATACCACCTGCCGCACTACAGTGAAACCGGCCGCCAGCCGGATATCCGCAAGTCACTCAAGGTCAAGATTCCCGCTGGCGTCGCCGACGGTGAACGCATCCGCATCAAAGGCCAGGGCGCTCCCGGGTTTGGCAACGGTCCCGCTGGGGACCTCTACTTGCGCGTGCGGCTGGTCCCTCATCCCTTGTTCGACGTCAGTGGCCACGACCTCACCATCACCGTGCCGGTGACTCCCTGGGAGGCCGCGCTGGGAACCAGCATCACTGTCCCCACGCTCACCGGAAAAATCAGCTTGAAACTCGCTGCCAACAGCCAGAGCGGGCAGAGGTTACGCATCAAAGAACGGGGTTTGAAGACGAAAACGGGACACGGTGACCTGTTTGCACTGCTCAAGGTGGTCATGCCACCGAGCACCGACAACGAGACCCGGGAACTCTGGCAGACGCTCGCCAGCAAGGCCGGCTTCAATCCCCGCAAAGATTGGGAGGTGTGATCATGCACACTGAATACATCGTCAGTCTGAGACTGGTGGACGCGTGCCACGCACTGGAACTGACCTCACCGCAGGTACTGGAAATCGTCGCACACGGCATCGTGGCCCCAACGGGAGAGACGCCTGAGGATTGGCTCTTTGACCTGCAGATGATCAGCACTGCAAAACGCGCCCTGCGGCTGCAGCGCGATTTGCAATTGGAGTGGTCAGCGGTCGCCCTGGTGCTGGAGTTGATAGAAGAACGGGACCGTCTGCGTGACGAGAACATCACGCTGCGGCGCCGTCTCCAACGCTTCCTGCATGATTGAATCGGAGACTTTGCCTGCATGGCGGTAGAAATCGAACGTAAATTCCTGGTGCATATGGATCGCCTGCCCGCCTTGCCCGCAGGCACACGCCTCTGCCAGGGCTATATCCCGACTGTCAACAACACCACCGTGCGGGTTCGCCTGAGTGGCATCCGGGCGTTCCTGACTCTTAAAGGCCCCAGTGTGGGTATAAGCCGCCCGGAGTTCGAGTACGAGATACCTGCACAGGACGCTGAGCAGATGATCGCGCTGTTGTGTACAGGCGGGACCGTCGACAAAGTACGTTACGAGATTGAGCACGAAGGCCTGGTGTGGGAGCTGGACATTTTCTCAGGTGAGAACGCCGGTCTCGTGGTCGCAGAAATCGAGCTGACCCACGAGGACCAGCCCTTCTCTCTTCCAGAATGGGTGGGCGAAGAGGTCAGCAGCGACCCCCGCTACTCCAACTTCGCGCTGCTGCAGACTCCGTTCAAGCGCTGGACGGCGCAGCCCTGACAGGCCAGCGCTGCCGCTTACGCATTGTTAAGGCTTGCTCCTTCAGGGAGCGACGCGCGTAAACTTGCGAATCGCCGTTTCGGCTACTTCGGCCGCGTAGAGATTGCCCTCCTCGTCGACAGTCACGCCTTCCGCATGGCTGGTCGTCCCTTCCGGGTCAGTCACCGGGTCCGGCGTAAACGCAGTCACAAAGCCGTCGCGAACACTGCCCACGCGAATGCCACGCTCCCAACCGGGGTTGCGATCATCACCGGTGTTGGATTCAGAATCGGCTGAATACAGCATGTCGTTGGCATCGATATAGACGTCACTCGGACGCCCGAACTGAGTCCAGGTCGTCAGGTGATTCCCTTCTTGATCGAACACCTGAATGCGGCTGTTGGCACGATCAGCGACGAACAGACGACCTTGGGAATCCATGGCCAGCGCGTGCGGTACTCGGAACTCCCCTGCTTCCAGCCCGACCGTGCCCCACTGCATCAGATACTTGCCTTCGCTGTTGTACTTGATGATGCGATTGTCGGTGTTGGGGCTGTGCCCGTCAGCAACGAAGATATCGCCGTTCGGGGCGACCAGCACATCATTGGGGGCATTGAAGTAGTAGCGTCCTGTGCCTGTGACACCAGCAATGCCCAGACTCATCAGTAACTCACCTTCCGGACTGAATTTGTGGACCTGATTGCCTTTGCGCCCGGTGCTGGCCGTCGCCGCGTCGGTGACCCAGACGTTGCCTTCCTGATCGACAAACATGCCATGCGGCCACACAAACAGACCAGCCCCGAAACTGCGCAGGATGTTGCCGTCAGTGTCCATCAGCATGACCGGATCAACCGTGGGACGATCCTCGCAGCTGCCCGGCCCGCGATTACCACCGCAGCGATCAGCTACCCACACCGTGCCATTGCCCGCATAGTGAATCGCGCTCGCGGCACCCCAGCTCCTGCCTTCAGGCAACGTGCCCCAGGCCTGCTCACCACGTGCGAAGGGGTTGGGTATCCCTGACATGCCTTGAACAATAGTGCCTGCTGCGTTTGAACCTGCATTCGCAGTCAAGGAACTGGTGGAGGATGTGCAAGCGCTGCACAAAGCCAGCAGGACTAACAATAAGAAATGTCGATTATTCTTGTTATGGTACATATCACTCTCCACAGCGGTTTTTGAAAGGTATTTTCTACTTGCTATCAGGAAAACTGCCCGGATGTTACGGCAAAAATCCAGCAGGGCGCATTCGTCATTTCTCGATGAGAGCTCTGTTCGTCGGATCGGAACGGTGCTCTGTATCACTCTGTTACTTTACAGTGCGATGCCAATCTGTTCTTCTGTCGGTCGACAAGAATAACGCGGGCCGATAACGCTCAGTCTCCCGCACAAAAAACAGCCAAACAATAATAGTTAAATCAAGAGGCACAAGAGCACGATCATGATGACACGTTTGCTAAAAACCGCCGCTGCACTGTTGATCGCCGGACACATCTCAGGATTGTCGGCTCAGAACGAAGTGATTCTAGGCCCTGTCGGCCCAAGCCCCTACGACATCATTCCTTACTGGCACAAACCATTTTCAGACCCAGGCTACGCTTTTGGTGGTAACTCCGGGCTGTTCGCCGAATCTCCTGATCGTATCATCATTGCCCAGCGTGGCGAGGCGCGTCTGCCCGACCCAGTACCACCGGAATACGCCGGTTATGCGGGCTCGCTCGGCATCAACGTACTCAGCGCCACCGAATTGCGCACCTGGCAGAATTGCCTCTATGTGCTGGATGGCGATGGTAACGTCATCGAGAACTGGAAACAGTGGGACGTGCTGTGCGCTGGCTCCGATGGCCCCGGCCCGCACCGTCTGCGAATCAGCCCCTATGATCCTGAAAGCCGGGTGTGGGTGATCAATGAAACCTTCCACACTATCTATGTCTTCAGCAACGATGGTAAAGAACTGTTGCTGACACTCGGTGAAAAAGGCGTACCCGGCGCCGATGCCACACACTTCGCGCGTCCTCAGGACGTGGCTTTCCTGCCTGACGGTCGCGTATTGATCGCCGATGGTCTCGACAATCACCGCGTCATCATTGCAGACAGCGATGGTAAATACATTTCCGAGTTCGGTGGTTTCGGCACGGAGCCAGGTCAATTCAACGGCGTACACTCTGTCGCAGTGGGCCCGGACGGATTGATCTTCGCGCTGGATCGCTCCGGTGGTCGCGTCAATGTTTATCGCACTACGGATGACCCAGCGCGCGTCGAACACGTCAGCACCTGGGATGGTTTCAGCCTGCCTCTGGACATGATTGTGAATGAAGATGCCGTATGGCTCACCGACCTGAACCCGCTGCGTTTCGTGAAGCTGGACTTCAACGGCAATCGACTCTACTCCTGGATCGTCGAGCGAGAAGGCCCCACCGGCTATCTGGAAGTGCACGCCTTCACCGTGGATTCCGATCTCAATCTCTACGGCGGCGACAACCAATACGGACGCACCCAAAAACTGGTTCCAAAACCAGATGCTGACCCGGCTCTGATTATCGGACAGCCTTGGGTGGCGCGCTGAGCGGCGAGTGATGCTCGCCCTCCGGGCGCCAATTCACGCGATGGAAATCGAAGCCCTGTTCAATGGTGGGCTTCACCACCTGGAAGTACGGTGAGAGATCAAAGTCACGCGGCACAAAGTGAGTGAAATGGCGCTGTCGATATTCCTGCTCGGCGGAATCGGCACCGGGTTGCGGACGCGGCATGATCGGATAGTTGATTGATTGAAACGCCTGGGCGATCAGCGTCGAGCAGATCGCCTTGGTCGGTTCACCACTGCCTAGACTGATGAGCTGGCGCCGATAACGCGCCGGCACCATCGGGTTCTGAATCAGATAGCGCATCAGATCGATGATGTTCTTCATGTCGTAGCGATACCCCAGCCGCTCTTCCACAAAACTCAGCAGCTTGCGCTTCTCGATCTCGGTCAGCCCGACCGGCCGACAGATGCGCAAATTGTAATGCTGATATTTGTTCAGTGGCACCAATGTCACCCCTTCGTTCAAGTCCGCTTCAATCAGGCACGGAATATCCGTCGACTGATCGATCAGGCCCATGAACATGCAGGCATGTGACCACGTGGATTGAGTGAGGTATTTGATTGCCGAGCTGATGCGACTGTTGCCATCCACGAGCAGAATATCTCCCGGCTGAATGACCTGCAGTATGCGCTCCAGTGGCACGGAGTCATGACGCTCATAGTCTGGAAAGGGTTTGCTCAAATAAGCGGCCAGACGGCGCCCAAGTGTGCGACTAATCTTCAGCATTGTTGAAAGTCTCTGTCTGCAAGCGCTATAACTTACCTCAACCACCAAAAAAATTCAGTTATACTCCCTGCCAGCTCAGTCCCGGCCAACTCAGTCCCGACCAGGAGTACACCGCATGGCAGTTGACTGTTTGAAATTTCATATCAATGGCAAATGGCTGACTCCCGGCCCCAGACCCGTCCATCACGTCATCAACCCTGCCACTGAAAAGGTCTACGCCAATATCAGCCTGGGCAATGCCAGCGATGTGGATGCCGCCGTCGCCGCTGCCCGTGCGGCGTTTCCTCTCTGGTCGCAGAGCAGTATTGAGCAGCGCATTGCTATCCTCGACAAAATCATCGCCGGAATCAAAGCGCGCTCTGAGGAACTGGCCATTGCCATCTCCAGCGAAATGGGCGCCCCCATTACCTTTGCGCGGGCAGCACAGGTCGGCACCGGTATCGGACATTTCATGACGGCACGCGAAATTCTGCGGCATTATGAATTCGAAAAACCGCGCGGCAATACGCGTATCGTCAAAGAACCGATTGGGGTGTGCGGCTTCATCACGCCGTGGAATTGGCCACTGAACCAGATCAGCTGCAAGGTCGCACCTGCCATTGCTGCAGGCTGCACGATGGTGCTGAAGCCGAGTGAAATGTCACCGGTCAGCGCCTGCATTCTCGCCGAGATCATCGCAGAGGCAGGGTTGCCTGCTGGCGTCTTCAATCTGATCAATGGCGACGGCGCAACCGTCGGTGCGGCGATCTCTGCACACCCTGACATCGATCTGGTCTCGTTCACTGGCTCCACACGCGCCGGGCGCGAAGTCGCCAAAGCGGCGGCCCACAGCGTCAAGAAAGTCACGCAGGAATTAGGCGGTAAATCCGCCAATATCATTCTGGATGATGCCGATTTCACGCGCGCCGTCAGTGGTGGAGTGAACGCCTGCTTTGGCAACTGCGGTCAATCCTGCAATGCCCCCACTCGTATGCTGGTACCGCGCCTGCGGCTGGCCGAAGCCATCGAGATCGCCAAGGCTGCTGGAGCCAAGGCTATTCCGGGCGACCCCAGCCAGGAGACGACACGCATCGGACCAGTGGTAAGCCGCGCCCAGTACGAGCGCATTCAGCAATTGATTCGCAAGGGGCTGGAGGAAGGAGCGCAGGCCATCGTCGGCGGCCCGGGCAAACCCGAAGGTCTGGAAACCGGGTTCTTCGTGCGTCCCACCATCTTTGTCAATGCGACGAATCAGATGACGATTGCCCGTGAAGAGATCTTTGGTCCGGTCTTGACGATCCTGGCCTATGAGGACGAAGAAGACGCCATTCGCCAGGCCAACGACACGGACTATGGTCTGTCCGGCTATGTCTCCGGCGAGCCCGAACACGCCCGCCGTGTTGCCCGGCGCCTGCGCACGGGAATGGTCCACATCAATGGCGCGAGCACGGATTTTGCCGCGCCATTTGGTGGCTACAAGCAATCTGGGAACGGTCGGGAATGGGGAATCGAGGGTTTCGAGGAATTTCTGGAGACCAAGGCCATCATGGGGTATGGGGTTTGAATCTGTCATCTTTTGTCGCCTGCAGGGCAGGCTCATACACCACCGCCCTGTACGAGCCTGCCCTGCAGGCGACCTTCATACTAATGCTTAGTGGTGGTGATGATCCCCATGCGCATGCACGTGACCATGGTCGATCTCTTCTTCGGTCGCTTCACGCACACTGACGACTTCCACATCGAAGTGCAGCGTCTGCCCTGCCATTTCGTGATTGCCGTCGATGATCACCTTTTCGCCCTCAACCGCTTTGACAGTGATGTGCTGGTGACCATGCTCGCCTTCGGCCGTAAAGGTCATGCCAGGCTCGATCTTGTCGACGCCACGGAACATGGACTTATCGATGCTGTGAATCAAATCCGGATCAATCTCGCCGTAAGCCAGCTCCGGGGGAATCACCGCCTTGAATTTGTCGCCAACCTTCTTGCCTTGCAGTTCGTTCTCGAGACCCTGGATGAGACCATGCGTCCCGTGCAGATACATCAGAGGTTCGCTGCCATCCGAGGAGTCCAGGACTTCTCCGCCATCATTCTTGAGTGTGTAGTGGATTTCCACTACCGAGTTCTTGCCTATCGTGATTGTCATGAGTAAGTCCTGGCTTCGAGTTATCTGATATTTTCAACCGGGGCGTCATTATAAGGAATTGAAGTCGCGGCGAAAGAGTCAATCACGATTTAAAGTTATCCCCGAAGCGCTCCTGCAGACGGCGCATACCGCTGAGCCAGCGGTCATAATCCGCCGCTTTGCGTTGCAGGTAGGTGAGCACCTCGGGATGCGGCAGCACCAAAAAGCGCTCCTGTTCCAGCGCTTCAATCACCGTCTGCGCCAGAGCGGCGGGCTCCAGCATGCCATCAACACCCGCCACTCCAGTGCCACGGGCAGTCATCTGCGTGCGCACAGCCTGCGGACACAGCACGGAGACTTTGATGCCACGGCCACCATAGGTAATCGACAACCACTCGGCGAAACCAACAGCGGCATGTTTGGTGACAGCATAAGGCGCGGAGCCAATCTGGCTGAGCAACCCAGCGGCGGAGGCGGTGTTGAGCAAGTAGCCCTCGCCGCGCTCCAGCATGGCGGGCAGCACCGCGCGGGAGGCAAAGATGTGCGCCATCACGTTGATGCCCCAGATGCGCTGCCAGTCGTCATTACTGACCTCGACGCCACCGGGCGTGAAGATGCCGGCGTTGGAGCAGAACAGGTCGATGTGCCCGAACTCTTCCAGCGTTCGAGCCACCAGCACCTGCATGTCAGCCTCACAACTGACATCCGTGACAACGCCCAGTGTCAGTGTATGTTCTGATATCTGCTGACACACTGCCTCGACGCCCGGTCCATTGATGTCCGATACCACAACCGCTCTGGCGCCCTCAGCCGCAAACCGTTCACAAAGCGCTCTCCCAATGCCACTTGCGCCGCCGGTGACTACGACTACTTTATCTCTGATTTGCATGAATACCTCTTATGTTGCTCTCAATTAGCCCGTTCGGGGTGGCAGGCAGGGCGGATGAGGACACGCCGTGAACCCATCCATGGGGGCTCGCTTTCGCTCCGACCGCCATGGATGGCGGTCG
>JAZKJF010000003.1:194192-287770 GCA_040384465.1 Pseudomonadota bacterium
GTCGGAGCGAAAGCGAGCCTACACGGACGTATTTACGGCGTGTCCAGCCCAACCCTACCCGTCACCCAGACCGGAATGCGAAGCACTGACTAAATCCCACAGAGATGATTCACAGCAGCGAATTGAGCCGCTCGCGGATGATGGACTCCGCTTCAGAGATAATGCGTTCTACCAGTTCCTTGCAAGTGGGTATATCGTCGATCAGGCCGATCACCATGCCGGCTGACCAGACTCCGTGTTCCAGATCTCCCGTCTCGAAAAGCTCTCGCCCGCGCACACCTTTGACGAGCGGTGCGATGTCCTCGAACTGTGTCTCTCCCGGTTGCGCCTCGATGGCCAGCACCTGCTCGGCGACGCCGTTGCGGAACACTCGCGAGGTGTTGCGCAGCGTACGAAAAATCAGCGCCGTGTCACGCTCGGTCGCTTCTACCATGCGCTGCTTTACGGCGTCGTGCACGGGCGCTTCTTGAGTCACCAGAAAGCGCGTTCCCATATTGATTCCGTCCGCGCCCATCGCCAGGGCGGCGGCCAGCCCACGACCATCGGCAAAACCACCGGAGGCGAGAAATGGAATGCTCAGACGCCGCGCAGCCAGCGGCAACAGAATCAGATTGGTAACATCATCTTCGCCCGGATGTCCGGCGCACTCGAAGCCGTCCACGCTGACCATGTCGCAGCCGAGTGCCTGCGCCTTCAGAGCATGGCGGATAGATGTGCACTTGTGTATGACTATGATGCCCGCACGCTTAAACAGCGGCATCCAGGGCTCGGGATTGCGCCCGGCGGTCTCGACGATACGCACGCCTGAAGAGACGATGGCGTCTACGTATTCGTCATAGGGAACCGGCTTTATAGTGGGCAGGATGGTGAGGTTCACCGCAAAAGGTTTGTCAGTCATCTCACGACAGCGGGCAATCTCCCTACGCAGAGCGTCGGGGTCAGGTTGGGTCAACGCTGTGAGTATCCCCAGCGCACCCGCGTTGGAAACGGCGGCGGCTAGTTCCGCACGCCCTACCCACTGCATCCCACCCTGCACAATCGGATGCTCGATGCCGAGCATTTCTGTCACACGCGTCTTCATGTTTCTCCCGGTTTTGTCACACTCAGAAACAGATTATAGACAGACCGGCGTGGAGTGGCGACGACGCAATTGTGCTATATTCGGCCAGCTTGAAAACTCACTAGAAAGGGAGACATAAAAATTGAATAAGAAGAGTGTACACAGCGCAGCATTCCACGGTGTTGCGCCCCGTCTGCTGGCCTTGTCATGTGCCGCAGCAATGTCTGTATTCACGGCTCCGGCCGTCATGGCTCAGCCTGCATCCGGTCAGCCAGAAGTTGAAGAGATCATGGTCACGTCCTCCACAAGACGCCCTGAAGCTCTTGCAACAATCAACGCCAGCGTCGGTGTCCTTTCCAACGAAGAACTGCGTCTGGTCAACCACCAGCACATTCAGGAAGTGGCCAACCGTCTGGCGGGCGTCAACATCAATCGCAACAATGGCCAGGAGAGTCTCACAGCAATCCGCTCGCCCGTGCTGACCGGTTCAGGTGCCTGCGGGGCTTTCCTGCTGACTGAACAGGGTATTCCGCTGCGTGCAGCCGGCTTCTGTAACGTCAACGAACTGTTCGACGCCAACAGCGAAAACGCTTCCCGCGTTGAAGTCATCCGTGGCCCAGCCACTGCCTATTACGGTTCCAACGCCGTGCACGGCATGATCAACGTCGTACTGCCAGACCCCGAAGCGGGTGGCGAATTGACCGTTGAGGCAGGCCCGCGCGGCTCTACCCGCATCAACGGCACGCTCGGCATGGACTACGGCAACTTCAAGCACATGTTCCTGGCCAACGGCGCTCACGAAAAAGGTTACCGTGACAACAGCGGCTTCGATCAGCAGAAACTGTCCTGGCGTTACCAGTACACCACCGCAGGTGGCTATGCACTGGACGGTGGCTTCACCGTCACCAACCTGAATCAGGAAACTGCGGGCTACGTCGAACTCAAGGACAGCTACAAGAACGACAACCTGCGTGACACCAACCCGAACCCGGAAGCCTACCGCGACAACCAGAGCATGCGCGTCTGGACTCGTGTCACCAAGGAACTGGCCAACGGCTGGGAACTGGTCGCCACCCCGTACTACCGCAAGACGGACCTGAACTTCATCCAGCACTTCCTGCCCGGCTTGCCGACAGAAGACAATCAGCACAGCAGTATCGGTCTGCAGACTGCGGGTTACCGCGATCTGAGCGATGACACCATGATCTCCTTCGGCTTTGACGTCGAAGTGACGGAAGGCAGCCTGCTGCAACAGCAGCGCTTCCCGACTGTCGGCGCGGCGGCACTGGTCGCCCAGACTCCTGTCGGCAAGCACTACGACTATGAAGTAGAAGCCATGCAGCTCGCTCCGTTTGCGCATATGGAACACAGCATGGACAACGGCCTCGACATCTCTCTGGGCCTTCGTTACGAGCGTATGGAATACGACTACGACAACCAGATGCTGACCGGTCGTACCAAAGAGAACGGAACAGTCTGTGGTTTCGGTGGCTGCCGTTATAACCGCCCCGCTGACCGCTCCGACACCTTCGGGAACTGGGCGCCAAAGCTGGGCCTGCGTTACAACCTCAACGACAACCACAATGTCCAGCTGCGTCTGAACAAGGGTTACCGTGCACCACAGGCGACCGAGCTGTACCGTCTGCAGAATGCACAGTCGGTTGCCGATCTGGATGCGGTGGAAATCGACAGCATCGAACTCGGTGTGGAAGGCGGCCAGGACAGTTGGAGCTACGCGGTCACTGCCTACCACATGGACAAAGACAACGAGATCATCACCGACAGCGCGCGCCTGAACCTCAACAACAGCCACACCAAACACCGTGGTCTGGAGATCTCCGGCAGCTTGGATCTGGCAGAAGACTGGACGCTGGTCACCGCCTACAACTTTGCCCGTCACACCTACGAGAAGGATGAATTCTCCGGTGGCGTGAATATCAATGGCAACGATGTCGACACTGCCCCGCGCCGCTTCGGCACCGCGCAGCTGCAGTGGAATGTGAGTGAGAGTCTGTTTGCGGAACTCGAATGGGTGAACTCCGGTGCGTACTACTCCAACCCGGAGAACAAGAACCGCTACGACGGCCACAACATCATGAACCTGCGCACACGCTGGAACCTCAATTCCGACGTGACGCTGTCGCTCAACGTGTTGAACCTGACGGACGAGAAATACGCGGAACGTGCTGACTTCTCCTTCGGCAACGACCGTTACTTCCCGGGCGAACCGATTCGTGCGTTCTTCTCGGTGAACTGGAAGTACCTGTAAGCCCCGCAACATCTTGCAACTGTGGGAGCGGGCCTGCCCGCGATTGGGCAATAATGATAAACAACCAATCGCGGGCAGGCCCGCTCCCACAAACGTCATACATTTCTGGCTATAATCGCCCCCCATGACGATTCCAGAAAACAGCCAGGACGACCCGTTATTGCAAAGATTGCTGCGCTACTTTGCGCAGCAGTCTTTGCAGCAACAGTCACACCCGCCCATCCCGCACCCCGACCAAAGCATCAATCGTCTGATCAATTCGCCAGAACTTCCTGAGAGCAGCTTTCGCCATGCCGCCGTGCTGATCCCGATTGCCTGCGGCGAGAACGGCAGCAACGTCATTTTCACTCTGCGCACCGAGCATCTGAGCAGTCACGCCGGGCAGGTCAGTTTTCCAGGAGGGACCCGGGACAGCGACGATGACAGCATCGAGCATACAGCTCTGCGGGAATGTGAGGAGGAGATTGGGCTGCGCGCGGAGTCAGTGCGGATCATTGGACGACTCGGCAATCTGCTGATGCCCTCGGGCTACTGTGTCACGCCCGTGGTCGGTCTGTTCGCGGCCGCAACACCGCTGACGCCTTCGCCGCGTGAAGTGGCCGAAATCTTTGGAGTGCCCACGGCAATAGCCCTCAACCCCACCAGCTATCAGCGCTCATCGATGCTGTATCGGGATATGGAAAGGGAGGTGTTGGAGTTTCATCACGATGGCTATCGAATCTGGGGAGCGACGGCGACTATCCTGCATCATCTGGCCCGCGAACTCGCCGCCTTCTAAATGCGGGTTGCTAGTGTCCCAGTAACAGTTCCCGCTCGTTCTGGCTGACCCCTGACAAGGTTTCCAGCGGCGCATGGCAGACGCGATTGCGGCCATTGGCTTTGGCTTCAAACAACCACGAATCGGCACGGTGCAGGAACTGTCCGGGTTCTTCGCGGTCCGTCGGCAGGTATACATCCACACCAAAGCTGGCCGTCACCGCCACCGCATGTTCGTCACAGTGCAACCGAGAGGCTTCGACCTTGGAGCGCAGACGGTTCGCCAGCAGAATGCCGGCATTCAGAGGCGTATCGGGCAGAATGATCGCAAACTCTTCACCACCGTAACGGCAGGCGATGTCCAGCTTGCGGATAGTGCCCGCAACTAATCGGGCGACATGCACCAGCGAGGTATTGCCGAAATCGTGCCCCCAGCGGTCGTTGAAGATCTTGAAGTTATCCAGATCCAGCATGATCAGCGACATCGGTTTGCATGAGCGACGGGTGCGCTCCATTTCCAGTTCCATCGCCTGCATGAAGTGGCGATAGTTGTAGAGGCCTGTCAGTTCATCGGTGCGCACCAGCGCGGAGAGAGCTTTAACCTCCGAGCGCAATTGATCCAGCTCTCCCAGAAAGGTGCAAGCAGGCTCCCCCAGAGGACATACCAGCTGTTGCTGGTCGTCTGCAGGCTTTTCACTCGTTGGCTTCTTCTCGAACTGCGACAAATCCCGCCCCTCGAACCTGCAATAAGACTAGCAACAAACCCAAGAATCGTCCCAACCACTGACCCAATGAATCTAGTATCGACACGCGCACGCAAGACTGAAGCAAAGAAGTTGGTCAACGCTGGGTTTGACGACGGTTGCAACCACAGGAACTGCGGAGGACCACACAGAGATCAATCCGCCTGCCACACCTCTTCCATGGCACCGCTTGGCCTGGCAAAGAGTTCCGCCAGAAAATCGGCAATGGCGCGCTGCGCTCTGTCGTTGGCCAGCTGATTGTAGACAGTGCCGATATCGTGGTTGTTGGCCACAGGATTCGTGAACGCATGCTTGGTCCCACCGAAGACATGCAGCTGCCAGTCCACACCGGCTGCGCTCATCTCATTTTCAAACGCCAGCACCTGAGACGGCAGGCCCATCGGGTCATCATGACCGTGCAGGGCCAGTACTCTGGCGCTAATCGCCGCATTCGGAACGGAGCCTGTACCAAGCAGTCCATGCACACTGATCACGCCGTCGACCTCGGCACCACTGCGCGCCAGCTCCAGCACGGTCATACCACCGAAGCAGAAACCCACGGCCGCCACACGCTGGCGATCCACACCAGGCAGCTCGCGGGCACAGGCCAGAGCAGCATTCACGCGGCGACGCAGCAGGGCACGGTCGCTGGCATAAGGGGTCATCAGCGCGAGGTTGCCAGCTGTATCGCCGTCCTTGCCGAAGACTCCCTTGCCATAGACATCCAGCGCAAAACCGGCATAACCAAGTTCCACCATACGCTCGGCCATGCCACAGGCGAAGGTACGGCGTCCACTCCAGTCATGGGCGATCAGTACCAGTGGCTGCGGTTCGGCAGCTTTCTCGTCGTAGGCGAAATAGCCTTCGAGGTCGGCATCCCCGTCGCGGTAATCGATGAACCCAGTTTTCATATTCAGAGCTTCGCCAGAATCGCGTCGGCAGCACTCTCGACGATACCGCCTGCAGGCTCTATCGCCAGATGGGTCAACACGCCTTTGTCGACAATCATCGCGTAGCGCTTGCTGCGGATGCCCATGCCGAAACCAGTGGCATCCAGCTCCAGACCTACCGCCTTGGTGAAGGTGCCGTTACCGTCGGCAAGCATGATCAGCTCTTCGGCATTCTGAGACTTGCCCCAGGCACTCATCACGAAAGCATCGTTGACAGACAGGCAGACAATCGAGTCCACGCCCTTAGCCTTGATCTTGTCGGCCAGCACCACGTAACCGGGCAGGTGCGTCACAGTACAACCGGGTGTGAAAGCGCCTGGCACGGCAAACAACACGACTTTTTTACCGGCAAAGATCGCGTCGGAGCTGATGTCCTGAGGGCCTTTTTCGCCCATGATTTTGAATGTGGTGGCGGGAATCTTGTCGCCGATTGCAATAGTCATAGCTGTGCTCCTGTGATGAGTTTTTCCAAGCGGAATGCGCTGTTGTGGCATTAGCGCCGATGGTAGCAAAATTCCTTGGAAGAAACACAGGCATGGAAGACCCTCAAGTCAGCGGGGTTGGGATAAGATGGCGCCTCGATTAACGGAAACGAAACCACCATGGATACACTCTTCTTCTGGGCTTCAAAACTGGTGTGGGCGCTCATCTCCCCGGACAGCCTGCTGGTGATTCTGCTGGTGAGCAGCGCTGTGCTGTTGCACCTGAAACAACACTCCTTGCTACACACCCTGGGCCGCAGAATCCTGACGCTGACCTGCGTGCTGACCGTGGTGGTGACGTTCCTGCCCGTCGGCGAGTGGCTGATATACCCGCTGGAACGCCGCTTCACCGCCAATCCCGAGCTGCCCGCGCGCATCGATGGCATCATCGTCCTGGGGGGCGCTCTGAACGCGGCGCGCAGCAGCGCCTGGGGACAGACTGAAACGGATGACGCTGCCGAGCGGATCAATGCGTTTGTGACGCTGGCCCGTCGCTATCCCGAAGCCCGGCTGGTGTTCTCCGGTGGCAGTGGTGGTCTGTCGACACAGAATTTCAAAGAGGCTGATTATTTGCCTGCATTGCTGCAGGAATCCGGGCTCGGCGAGCGCGCTCTGCTGGTGGAGAACCAGTCCCGCAACACCTGGGAGAACGCAGTCCTCAGCAAGGCGCTGGTGCAACCACAAGCACAGGAACACTGGGTGCTGATCACTTCGGCGTTCCACATGCCGCGCTCGACTGGCATCTTCTGTCAGCAGCAGTGGCCCGTGCTGCCCTGGCCGGTGGACCATCGCACAGATCGTGAACGTTTGTGGCGGGTGGAGCTGCAATTTGCGGAACATCTGCGGGAACTGCGTAACGCCAGCAGGGAGTGGGTGGGCTTGCTGGCTTATTACTTCAGTGGCAAAACAGATCGGTTGGTACCGGCCGAGTCGACACACTGCGCTGCCTGATAAGACGGAAGAATGAAAATTGGGATCAATGCCCGATGACGGAATCAATCCAAGGCTGATGAGCCGAGAGGCGTTCATAGATCCCGACGGCACCGTACAAACCTTGTGCGGCACTACGATTGTCCTTCTGAGCAGCACTAACCTCCCCCACGGCAACACCGGCAATCCGCCAACCCTCGGCGGTTTCCAGCAACGCCGGGCCACCGCTGTCACCCAGACCAGGTAGCCCCTCCAACTCTACCGCCGCACTGCCAGGCAGACGCGGATCATCGAAATCGAAGCGCAGACGCTGACCCGCGACGGTGACGATGTTTCTAGCGAGGCGGAAGCGCCCGTCGTCATGTTGAATGCCGGTCGTACCGATGCCGAAATAGCCCCACCCTAGAAAGGTAGCCACCCGATTCTGCTCGTCTTCGGCACGGTACAGCGTTAGAGGTCGCGGATTTTCCAATGGGCGTGTCAGACGCAACAGAGCGAGGTCCACTTCCTGCGCCGCCTTGGTAGCATCGTAACGATACTGATACTGAGGATGCATCACCACCTGATCGATAGCGACCTCGGCACCCGCGATATGAACCTCGTACTCGCCGTTGTTGTCGAGCCGCTGTTGTAGCGCAGTTTCCTCAACACAGTGGGCGGCCGTGATGGCCCATTGCGGGTGAATGAGAGTAGCCACACAAATTTTACGCAGTGCGCGCTGCTCCAGCCAGAACACGGCCGGGAACTGCGTTTCGCTGGCCACATATTGGGAGTATCCAGTATCATGCCTTATCACGATGGCCTGAGTTTGGTGCAAGGTGCCGATGGTCACCATCAACAACAAGGTCAATACGAACGCTCTTTGGGGCACTTTTCCTGGCACTGTTTGATTCCTGATTCAAAGTCGGCAGCCGCAGCCACCTACCCGATTATTTGAGACATTTTGCATGAGCACCGAACCCAAAACAGCCGCTACGTCTTCCGATCACGCTCTTGCGTCTGCGGAGCAGTCCGCAGAGCAGTCCGCAGAGCAGTCAACATTACAGGACGAGCGTGAGTACGAGAAATCGGGCCTCTATCCAGAGGGCAGCAAACCCTTCCGTCTCTACGCCCTGCTGGGCTGGCTGTTTGGCGTCGTCGTTTTCCTGGCCGCCGCCGCCGCCATTCTGGATACCGTCCTGCTTGAATAACCGAAGCCTGCGCTCCAACTAATCACGCAGGCGTCTTCTGCCGCGCAGATTGGGACGTTCACGCTTGCGGGTCGCCATCTTGAAGATGCTGTAGAGCCGGATGGCCATGACCAGACTGGCAACCACGATGAAGCCCATGACGCTCGCAACCAGCCATTGTTCCTGCGACCAGTTTCCCGTACTCAACCAATTCTCAAGCATGCTGACCCTCCGTAAGGCCTCAATATACCCTAACCTCTCAATGTTTTGCAGAATCGACCGCTATAGAGACTAGAGCACTCAACAACGGTCACCGCCACCATGTCAGAAGCCGCCTTGCACCACACTCAGAACGAGCATCAGGACATCGCTGTCAAGTTCGTGACTTTTCTACTGGGTCACGAAAATTACGCAGTGCATGCCTCTTCCGTCAATGAAGTTCTGCGCTACACAGACATCACACCTGTGCCTGGTTCTCCTGGCTACATTCTGGGCATCATCAATCTGCGCGGTGACGTGCTGACCGTGATCGATACCCGGGAAGTGTTCGGCTTGCCCGCGCTAAAAGTCAGCAGCCACTCACGCATCGTCGTGGTGGAATTGGAGGATTGCGTCGTGGGAGTGTTGGTGGATCGCGTGGCAGAGGTGGTGGATCTGCATGAAAGCGGTATCGAACCATCGCCCAACACCGGCAATGACTACGCTGCGCGTTTCATGCGAGGGGTTTACCATCACAATGACAATCTGCTGGTGCTGGTGGATTTCAGCAAACTGTCATCACTGTAGCGGGCTTCACTGTAACCGCCCTCACTTGCCGATCATGCCATCGATAATCTTTTCAATCTCGCGAATACGCTCGTAGGTATCCTGCAGTTCCAGCAAGGCTTGTTTGCGCTCTAGTGACAAGGGGATCAATTCACTGAGCCGCCAGCTCAGCTGACGCAGATCGTTGTAGTCGATGCTCATGCTCAGCTGACTGATCACAGGATGACTGACCAGCTGCTCCAGCAGCCCCACCAGCACCTCGTGCTCCTCCGCCACCGGCAATGGCTCTTCGCCGACATAATCGACACCGCAATAGTCCACACTGCCCATCAGCAACTGGTCCTGCTCAGTCCAGCACTCCTGCACGACAAACTTGTGCCTGCCCTCCACGGTCACGCCCAGCAGGCCGTTGGGTAACTGATCCCAATCCACAACGCGTGCGTAGGTGCCAACCCTGTGCACTTCCTGACGGACACCCTGGCGAGCCACTTCCTCACCATCCTTGAGCAGACAGATGCCAAAACCAGTGTCGGTCTTCATGGCGTGCCGTATCAGGTTGATATAGCGCTGCTCGAAGATTTGCAGGGGCAGGCGCCCGCCCGGAAACAAGACTGACTTCAGGGGAAACAGCGCGATGAGTTCGGAACCGCGCCTGGTGCTGAATTCTGTTGCATTCATCGTGTGTGACGGTCCTCGTCTGACCCCAGTCTTGCTGGCATCCATACACCAGGGATCAACTCCCCCGGGTGGCCAGCGCTTGCAGCAGTTTTGCGTGGATACCGCCGAAACCACCATTACTCATGATGACGACATCGTCGCCCGACCGGCATTCTGCTGCCAGCATTGCCACTATGCCATCGACACTGTCGAGCACACGTGCCGGACGCGGGCTGGCTGCCGCGATGCTGTGCAGATCCAGCGCCGCAGAGCCTCCATCAAACCACACAGTCAGGTCTGCACTGCGGCAAGCCTCGCCCAGCGCCGCCTGGTGCACACCCATTTTCATGGTGTTGGAGCGTGGTTCGATCACGGCAATCAGGCGACCGCTGCGCCCGGCACTGATGAACTTCGCGCGCAACCCCCGCAAGGTGATGTCGATCGCGGTCGGATGATGCGCAAAGTCGTCGAATACCCGTACCCCATCGGGCTCTCCCAACAACTCCTGGCGGCGTTTGACACCTCCAAAACTCGCCAGTGCCTCGCATGCCACCTCGATCGCCACACCGGCATGGTGCGCTGCTGCCACGGCCGCCATGGCGTTGCCGACATTGTGCCGACCACCCAGCTCCCAACGGACCCGGTGGCTGCCCGCATCCACACCACGGTTACGCTTGCCCAGCTCGAATTCACTGCCGTCTTCACTGCACAGACGGGCATACCAAGAGATGGTTTCTTCGGTGGCGGCTCCAGCAACGACATCTGCGCTCGTAGAGGCCTCGATCAGCTCCATATACTGATGTCGACTCCAGCACCCCTGTTGCAGTACCTCATCAAGGTTATCGTCACCCCGTGGCGAAATGATGAGACCATTGCCGGGAATTATTCGCACCAGGTGGTGAAACTGGCGCTGAATAGCCGCGACATCAGCAAAGATGTCCCCGTGGTCGAACTCCAGATTGTTGAAGATCGCGGTGCGTGGCGAGTAGTGCACGAATTTCGAGCGCTTATCGAAGAAAGCACTGTCATACTCATCGGCCTCGACCACGAAGAAGGGCGTATCGCCGAGGTCGGCCGATGCCGGGAAATTTTTGGCCACGCCGCCGATCAGGTAACCGGGCTTGAGACCGGCACAGGTCAAAATCCACGCCAGCATGGAGCTGGTTGTGGTCTTGCCATGAGTGCCCGCGACAGCCAGGACCCAGCGCCCGCGCAGCACAAAGCGGGACAGCCACTCGGGACCGGAACAGTATTCGAGCCCGTGTTCCAGTACATATTCAACAGCGGGATTGCCACGTGACAGCGCATTACCGATGACCACCAGATCTGGATGGGGTTGCAGATGAGCGGCACTGAAGCCCTGCTGGAGCACTATGCCCTGCTCTTCAAGCTGTGTGCTCATTGGAGGGTAGACATTGGCATCGGAACCACTGACGATGTGTCCCTGTTGCTTGGCCAGCACTGCCAGACTGCCCATGAAGGTGCCGCAGATGCCCAGAATATGTATATGCATAAGTCAGTCTCTTGATCGCGCCGGAATTTTGTTCGCATTGTCGCAAAATAGTTCATGCAGTAACATCCCGCTCGCTAGGACAGGAGACACACCATGAACATGCCACCGGAAAGCTTCTGGCACTACGCTCACCGGGTCTACAGCAAATCCGGCGTCAGCCAGTGCTGCCTGTCATTACAGGATCTCTATGGACTTGATGTCAATCTGCTGCTGTTCGCGTGCTGGCACGCCCGGACACGGGGACTATTCGAACGTGCTCTGCTGGAAGATGCCCTGGTGCTCTCTGCACAATGGGCCGATCACGTCGTCAAACCTCTGCGCGGCGCCCGCCGCTGGATGAAGAAACAAACGGAAAGCGACGCAGTGCTGGATGAGAGTGTGCTGACAGCGGATTTTTATCGCTTGAGGGAACAGATCAAAGGGCTGGAACTGCAGTGCGAGCAGTTTCAGGAGAACTCGCTTGAGGCACTGACCAAAGCACCGCTCCTGTCATTGAGTGAAGAAATGCAGATCGCCTCGGCAGCCTACAACCTGCACTACATCCTGCTGAGCACCATCAACTCGCAGCACTTTCCGCGACCGTTGCAACTGCGCGATTTTCTGGCCACGCTCGTTCTCAGTGCTCTGGACCAGGACCCTGACGATCTACTCCTGCATCAAGCCATCAGCCAGGAGCTGAGCGCGCAGAAACTTGACACATGAC
Source organism: Pseudomonadota bacterium (assembly GCA_040384465.1). Classification (GTDB taxonomy): domain Bacteria; phylum Pseudomonadota; class Gammaproteobacteria; order Pseudomonadales; family Pseudohongiellaceae; genus UBA5078. The sequence continues at coordinate 206,190 of JAZKJF010000003.1, forward strand.
AAGTGGAACGCCGCTGACGCGCCCGCAGCAATCAGGATTTGCGAATCCCTTCCCAGCGCTTGACGATACCGGCGTCGATATCAAACAGGTCCAGCACACGCCCGACGCTGTGGTTGATCAGGTCATCAATAGTCTGCGGATTGTTGTAGAGAGCAGGCATCGGCGGCGCGATGATCGCACCCAGCTGACAGGCCTTGAGCAGCAACTCGCAATGCCCCGCATGCAGAGGCGATTCTCGGGGCATCAGCACCAGCCGACGACGCTCCTTGAGCACCACGTCGGCCGCGCGAATCAACAGGTTGTCCGCATAGGAGTGTACGATGGCCGACAAGGATTTCATCGAACAGGGCGCCACGATCATGCCATCGGTGCGGAAAGAGCCACTGGCAATCGAAGCCGCCATGTCGTTGATCGAGTGGACGTGATCGGCCAGCGCCAGCACATCAGCCAACTCCCATTGCGTTTCGATGGCGATATTCATCCGAGCCGACGGCGTGAGAATCAGATGCGTCTCCACCTCCGGCAGCGTTTTCAAAACCTCCAGCAGGCGAATGCCATAGATCAACCCGCTCGCTCCCGACATTCCAATCGTTATCCGCATGTCCGTTCGTCACAACCTCTCTCTTATCGATCTTCACACACCCAGCGCGCCGTTGCCTTGCAAACGGACGGCAAGGTAACATCCTGCTTCCCTTTCAACGGTCAGACTAGCAGGTTCTCTCACCATGGCCAAACCAAACCTATTCTATGCCCAGTCCGGCGGCGTCACCTCCGTCATCAATGCCAGCGCCTGCGGAGTGATCGAAACTGCCCGTCTGCACAAGGACAAAATTGGCCGAGTCTATGCCGGCCGCAACGGCATCATCGGCGCTCTGCAGGAAGAGTTGATCGACACTGGCAAGGAGCTGGCGGGCACCATCGCGGCGCTGCGGCACACGCCGGCTGGCGCCTTCGGATCCTGCCGCTACAAGCTCAAGAGCATCGAAGAGAACCGCAGCGAGTACGAGCGCCTGATGGAAGTCTTCAAGGCGCATAACATTCGTTATTTCCTCTATAACGGCGGTGGCGACTCGCAGGATACGGCCAACAAGGTCGCGCAGTTCAGTATTCAGCAGGGATTCCCAATCCAGTGCATCGGCGTGCCCAAGACTGTCGACAACGATCTGCCGATTACGGACAACTGCCCCGGTTTCGGTTCGGTCGCCAAATATGTCGCGGTCTCCATTCGCGAAGCAGGTCTCGATGTGGCGTCCATGTGCGAGAGTTCCACCAAGGTCTTTGTGATGGAAGTGATGGGGCGTCACGCGGGTTGGATCGCCGGAGCGGCGGGTCTGGCGGCTGAGCAGGAAGGCGATGCGCCGCATATTATCCTGTTCCCCGAGATCGCCTTCAATCAGAAGAAATTCCTGCAGAAAGTGCAGAGCTGCGTGAAGAAGTACGGCTACTGTGCCATCGTCGTCTCAGAGGGTGCACAGAACAAGGATGGTAGTTTCCTGGCGGATGCCGGCGGCAAAGATGCGTTTGGTCATGTGCAACTGGGCGGCGTGGCACCATTCGTAGCGGAGATGGTCAAGAGAGAATTGGGCTACAAATATCACTGGGCCGTTTCTGATTATCTGCAGCGTGCGGCACGCCACATCGCCTCGGCCACTGACGTTGAGCAGGCTTATGCCATGGGTCAGGCCGCTGTTGAGTTTGCATTGGCTGGCAAGAATGCAGTGATGCCCACCATCGTGCGCAAGCCGGGTAAAAAATACAGTTGGAGTGTAGGCGAGGCAAAACTGTCCGATGTGGCCAACGTCGAGAAAACCATGCCGCGCAACTTTATCAGCGAAGACGGTTTCAGCATCACAGCGGCAGCGCGTGCTTACTTCACCCCATTGATCCAAGGTGAGGATTACCCGCCCTACAAGGATGGTCTACCCGAATACGCACGCCTGAAAAAAGTGCTGGTGGAAAAGAAACTGAAGCCTTGGAAGGGGTGAGATTGAGGGATTGAGGCTGGACTTTGCGTGTGGCTTCGATACGGTGGTGGGAGCAGGCAGGGGGCTTCAGCGACGGACCGCGCCCCTCCGGGGTGCCCTCTCTACGCAAAAAGCCCAAGGTCTTTTTGCTCGCTCGGCGCTGGTCTTTTATGTCGCTGAATCCCCCTGCCTGCTCCCACCACCTTAGTAAGTGCCATGCGAACAGACTCGCAGATTCTACACACAGCACCATTGAGGAGATGTGCCCCGCCCGTTGGTTTTACATTCCGTGCATTGCCCTCGCAGAGCGCAAGGGGTGTTGTCCATGCCCACCGGCGACAATCAGGGCCAGCGCCGAGCGCAGCAAAAAGACCTTAGGCTTTTTGCGAAGGGAGGGCACCGCGGAGCGGCGCAGGACCGTCGCCGGTGGGCATGGGCAACACCCCGGGATCTCGAATGGATTTCGAACAAATACCGATGGCTCTATTCGTCAGCCACAGCAAGCTTAGGTTTGCGAGCATCAATCACCAGCTTCGCGATCACGACCACAAGCAGCAAGCCCACTCCCAGAATCTGATTCAACTCCGGAAACGCCAGCTTCTGGCCCACATACACCAGTATCAGCGCCAACACGTTACGCACCCAATGCTCACCCACAACACCGGTCATATGGCTGCCGATCCAGATACCGGGGATGGAGCCAATCAACAGAGTCCCGAGCAAACCATAATCCACTGTGCCCAGACTGGCATGACCAAGCCCGGCCACCAGTGTCAGCGGCACAGCATGCGCGACATCGGTGCCGACAATCCTGTTGATGTGTATCTTGGGATAAAGCAATAACAACGCAGTCACGCCGAGAGCTCCTGCTCCCACGGAGGTCAAGGTCACCAGGAAGCCCAGCACCATGCCCAAAATCAAGGTCAGCGCGGCGATCAACTTCGGGTCGACACGACGCTCGTGATGCATGGATTTCACCAGCTCGTGACGAAACAACACCGACAACGAGGTAATCAGCAACGCGATACCAAGCCAGAACTTGATCTGATTGACTAGTTCTCCCGAGCCCAGATCCATCTCGCCGAGGTACAGGGTGGTGACAAACGAGACAGGCACACTGCCCGCTGCCAAGGTGCCGACGATGCGCCAGTCGATATTGCCGAGTTTGCCGTGTGCGAAGATGCCAGCGGTCTTAGTGATGCTGGCATAGAGGAGATCGGTGCCGACGGCGACAGCTGCTTTGACATTGAAAAACAGCAGTAGTATCGGCGTCATGAGGGAACCACCCCCCACTCCCGTCAACCCTACCAGCCATCCAACAACGAATCCGGCAATGATATAGCCTGGCTCTAAAGACATAGTGACTCTCCCAAAAGAGCGGGCACTATATCAGCAGCCTTAGCACCAAACTAAGAGTTTTAATCTTCCTGCTAGATTGTTTTGTTATAAAGATATGATGCTCAAGGAGCCAGGCGCTCGACTTTCCAGTGCTCGCCAGCCTGCAGCGTGTACTCGAAACGATCATGCAGACGATGCTGCCCCCCCTGCCAGAACTCGATCTGATGGGGGCGCACGCGATAGCCGCCCCAGAACTCCGGCAGCGGGATTTCGCCCTGTTCAAACTTGCGGCTGATGGCGTCGAACTGCTGCAGCAGCACTTCTTTGGACGTCAGCGGACGGCTCTGCGCGGATGCCCAGGCGGCCAGCTGACTCTCGCGGGGGCGGGAGAGGAAATACTGCAGGGATTCGGCCGTACTCACCTTCTCGACCACGCCACAGATCTCCACCTGTCGCTCAATGACGTGCCATGGGAAATGCAGACTGACTTTGGTATTACAGCTGATCTCGCGCGCCTTGCGGCTTTCATAGTTGGTGAAGAACGTGAAGCCTTTGTCATCGACGGCTTTGAGCAGCACGATGCGCTGGCTCGGCTGCCCATCACGCGCGACGGTAGCAACCGTCATGGCGTTGGCATCAGGCAGCCCCATATCGATCGCGTCCTGCATCCAGCGTGCAAACAACTCAAGAGGGTTTTCAGTGAGATCATCGTGGTGCAGCCCACCCTTGAGATACTCGCGACGTATTGCTTGGAAATCCATACTGACTCGATCCTTGCCGAAAAAAACATTTAGTGCAGAAACTCGCCATACTCCCACATCTGCTGGCGAATCGTGCCGCGAGGATAGTGGAAAGTGCCTGGACCATGTTTCTCATTGGCGAAGAATCCGCCGACGTATTTCTGACCGTCCGGCCATCGGTAAGTTCCTTGACCACTGAAGTAGTCATCACGGAAATCTCCGGTGTAATTCTCGACATTCTCTGCAAGCCAGTGTTCCGTATATTTATTCTCAGTCCAGTCATTCAGGCCGAAAAAATAGGAACCTTTGCCATGGCGCACATTGTCCTTCCATTCACCGATGTACAGCTCAGACTTGCCATTGAAGAAAGTGCCACGTCCATTTTTTATGCCCGCCACCCAGTTACCGTCGTAGTAAGCGCGCTCGGTGACAGAGATCAACTCAGTCAACTTGCCGTTGCCGTGATACAAACCGTCTTTGAAATTACCGCGATAGGTATTCGTACCCAGTGTCGTTTTAATCTCCAGGGTGCCATAGCCATTCACGCAATCCCCATAGATGCATTGTCGGCTCAGTTCTCGCACTTCCAATTCTTTCTCCGCGAGCTGTGCGTGCACCGCACTGCCCATCAGCATGATGCACAGTGCTGCAATAATTCTCTTCATGTTGATCTCCTCAAACTCCGATCAAAACCATTCTTCTAAAACCCATCAACCAATATGACGCAGCACCGTCAACGGACTGGTGTTGACGACCTTGCGCGTTGCCACGACACCCAGCACGGCAATCACCAGCATCCCCAGCACAGGTCCGGCCAGCCATACCCAATAGTGCAAGCCAAACTCCTGCTGGAACACGCGCGTCTGCAAATAGTAAAGGCTCGCTTCCGCGCCCACTGTGGCAATAACGCCAGCAACCAGACCGATCGTCGCAAACTCGATGAACAGACTGCTCAGGATCAATTTGCGACCGGCGCCAAGTGTACGCAGGATGGCGTTCTCACGGAAGCGTTCGTCCAGCGTGGCTGTCACGCAGGCCAGCATCACCAGCGCACCACAGGCCAGCACTAGGAAGGCAATCAGTTCGATGGCGGAGGTCACCTGCGCGATGATCGTCTGAATCTGTTCGATCAAGGCATCGATCTCAATGACGACAATCGTCGGGAACAACGCCAGCAGACCGTTGATCAACGCTTTGTCTTCCTGCGCCACCAGCGCAGTGGACAGATAGGTTCCCCCGAGTCCGTTCAGCGTGCCGGGCGAGAAGATTACGAAGAAGTTCGGTTGCATGTTGTCCCAGCGCACGGTGCGCAGGCTCTGCACGCGAGCTTCGATCAAGCGCCCCTGACCGACATCGAACTCCACCAGGTCGCCGAGTGCAGCGCCAAGACCCTCTGCATAATCCTGCTCCATCGAAACAAAACCGGGCTGTGGGTTCTCAGTCCACCACTCTCCTTCCACTACCTGATTGTCCTTCGGCAGCTCATTTGTCCAAGTGACCTGGCGGTTGCTCACACGACGTGGCCCGCCCTGACGTTCACCATCGGCGCCACCGGCTCCATCCGTCGCCTCAACCCCATCGGCTTCTGGATCGACATCAGCATCTTCAAAATCCTGATCCCCAGCGTCGGAATCGGCGCTGCGCTCAGTGACATTGCTCTGCTCGTCATCGTCGTCCCAACGTGGCCTTGGCACTTCCCCATTGATACGGGTAATCCCAGCGCTCATCATTGGGAAGAACTGATTGGGTTCGACGCCATTCTCGCGGAAGAAGGACTCGATACCGGCCACCTGTGGTTCAGTCACATTCATCAGAAAGTGATTGGGCGTATTCTCCGGCAACTGTGCCTGCCAGTCGGCGATCAGATCCGTGCGCAACAGCGTCAGAATAAGCAACGACATGATGGTCAGAGAGAACACCAGCACCTGCAGGATGTTCTGTTTGCGGCGCCGCTTGGTGGCCGACATGGCGAGTTTCCAGGCACTGCCCGCCTTCATGCCGACGCTGTTGCTGGAGTGCAGCAGCAGCCAGGAAATCCCCGACAACACCAACACCACACCTGCCACTGCCAGCACGATGATGCTGGTGAGCAGCACGTCCTGACTGTACCAGAGCATCAACACCAGTGAGCCCGCCAGACCGATGCCGTAAGGCAGGCGTGCGCTCAGGCTGTTATCGTCCAGGTCCTTGCGCAGGACGCGCAGTGGCGACGTCTTGTGCAGCGCCAGCAAGGGCGGGAGTGCGAAGGACAGCAGGCAGATGATCGCTGTCATCGAGCCGATGATATAAGGCGTGACACCGGCCGGTGGCAAGGTAATCGGAATCACCGAGGCAAGCGCTTGAAGAATCGCCGCATGAATCGCCCAGCCCAGCACCGAACCCACCACGATGGCAATGACACCCAGCACAATCTGGATACTGATATAGATCGACATGATCTGAGAGGAAGTACAACCAAGCGTCTTCAGAATGGCTACGTAGTCGAAATGTCGTTCACTGTAGCGCCGCGCGGTGAGCGCAATCGCCACGCCCGCCAGCAGCACCGCGAACAAGCTGCCCAGCAGCAGGAAACTCTCGGCCTTGTTGAGCGCATCAGCGACCTCGGCGCTCTCGTCACGCACATCACGCAGGCGGAACTCCCCTGCGGTGCGCTCGTCGAGCCAGACACCATAATCTTCCAGTTCAGCCTCATCTCCGGCAAACAGATAGCGATAGCTCACCCGGCTACCCACCTGGATCACTTGCGTCGCGGGAACATCAGCGAGATTGAGCATCAGACGCGGACCGGCGTTGTCCATCATGCCGCCCTGCTGGCGATCCGGCTCTTGCACAATGATGCGAGTCACCCGCAGTTCAGCCTCACCGACATACACCGTGTCGCCAATCTGTGCGCCGAGCGCGGGCATGACCCGTGACTCCACCCAAACTTCTCCGACAGGGGGGCCACCCGCAATAGGGGCTCCACGCGTAAAGGGCTGCTCGGCTACCACCAGTTGACCACGCAACGGATAGGCATCGCTGACCGCCTTTGCAGACACCAGCACATTGCCGTTATCCGAGAACACCATGGAGCCAAAGGCTACCGTCTCGGCCGTTTGCAGGCCACGACCACGGGCTTCGTCAAGCCATTCGGCGGGCGCCGCAGCGCGTCCGCTCAGCACCCGGTCCGCCGCCAGCATGTTGGCAGATTCCACCAGCAGCGCCTGCTCCAGTCGGTCCGTAAACAGCGCAATGCCGGTGACCGAGGTAACGGCCATCACCAGCGCCAGCAACAACAGACGCAATTCGCCGCCCTGCCAATCCCGCCACAGCAAGCGTAACGACAATCGCAACAAGGTCTCCAGCTTCAGCGGCTCGACACGGACTTCACTGTGCGCAACATTGTTCATGCCGGGCACGACCTCCTGTGCACTCTCCTGAATACCCTCTTGAATACTAGGCATGGACGCTGCCTTCGGCCACGAGAGCAGCGGCATTGATCTCGTCGCTCACTACCTCGCCCGCCACCAGTCGAATAGTGCGGTGACACTGCCGCGCCAGACGTTCATCGTGGGTCACCAGCACCAAGGTGGTCGCGTATTCCTTGTTGAGAGAAAACAGCAGATCGATCACTTTCGCGCCGGTCGCGCTATCCAGATTACCAGTAGGTTCATCAGCGAAAAGAATTCGCGCTTCCGACGCAAAGGCACGGGCAATCGCCACGCGCTGCTGTTCACCGCCGGAGAGCTGATTTGGGTAGTGATGGCAGCGCTCACCCAGGCCGACACGCGTGAGCAACTGAGTGGCTTTCTCACGGGCATTGCGATCATTCTTGAGTTCGATGGGCAACATGACATTCTCCAGCGCCGTCAAACTGGGCAGCAGCTGAAAGGACTGAAACACAAAGCCAACCAGCTGACCCCGCAGCACCGCGCGCTGCTCCTCGTCAAGCGCGGCAAGACGATTGCCATTGAGGATGACATCTCCAGAGGTGGCCGTATCCAGGCCGGCCATCAGGCCGAGCAGAGTGGATTTGCCGGAGCCGGAAGCTCCTACTATCGCGACAGTCTCTGCTGTTTTTACAGCGAGAGAGATACCCTTGAGGATCACCAGCTCGCCTTCACTGGTGGTCACGCGTTTTACGAGGTCTTCAATTCTTATCATGGATACTTACCTGGTCGCCTTGTTGCTGTGTCATGCTTCTGATTGTCCTGAATACGCGCGCGAAGCGCAAATCGGTTCATCAGCCCCGCGAGCGGCGGCATTGAATAAGCCCGTGGGAACGATTAAATTGGCCGCTGACGCATTCACGCATTACTGACAAGTCGACACATGACCGGTATTTCTGCAAAACATATCCTGCCAAGCCCACTGTTCAATGCCCTGTTGATAATGTGCAGCCTGCTGCTGTTGGCATTTCCCGCTAGCGCGCAAGACGAAGCGCCAGTATTGCTGGTATTCGGTGACAGCCTCAGTGCAGGTTACCGCATGAACGAAGAAGAGGGCTGGGTGGCACTGTTGGCCGCGAGACTGACAGAAGAAGGCGTCAATTTCCGTGTCGTCAACGCCAGTGTCAGCGGTGAAACGACCGATGGTGGATTGTCACGGCTGCCTGCGGCGCTGGCTACTCACAAACCGGCCATTGTGATTCTCGAACTCGGTGGCAATGATGGACTGCGCGGCTTACCCGTGGCGAGCATCAAGCAGAACCTGATGCAGATGGTCACGCTGAGTCAGGCGGCCGGAGCCAAAGTGATTCTCGCTGGTATTCAGATTCCCCCCAACTATGGGCCCCGCTATGCAGGCCCTTTCATGAGCCAGTATCAAGAGATTGCTGAAGAGATGGCACTGCCATTGATCCCCTTTCTGATCGATGGCATTCCCCAGCAACCCGAGCTGATGCAGGAAGACGGTGTTCATCCACGCGCAGAGGCACAGCCGCTGGTACTGGAAAATGTCTGGCCAGTGCTGGCACCAGTATTGAGCGAGATCAGCGTCGAAGCGAAGTGACCCGGTCCGACATCCCCAGCAACATCAGCGCCGACGCCAGATTACAGACGGCCATGCCGAGAAACACATTGTCGTAATTGCCCACCCGGTCGTAGTAGGCCGTGGCGACCACCGGCCCAATTGCCGACATCGCAAACGTGAACGGCATGGCAGTGCTGCGTACGGCGCCCAGATAGCGGCGGCCGAAATAACTCGCCCAGATGACTTCCTGCAGCGGAATCAACCCGCCCCACCCCAAACCCATGAACAGGAAGGCGCCGTACACCAACACGTCAGACTGGGCGCGCACACTCAGAACAACCAGAATGACTGCAACCCCCGTAATCGCGGCACCGAGAGCAGCCAGCAACCGAGGCCGCGAGTAATCGATCCAGATTCCCCACAGGGGCTTGCTCAGGAAAGCGGGAATGGAACTCAGCGAGATCATCGACGCTGCCACCAGTCGGGGGTAGCCCGCATCGGTCATGAACGGAATGGTCTGCAGCAACATCACCGTAATCGAAATCTGAAACAACCCGAATGCCAGCACCAGTTTGTAAAAATGGCTGGTGCGCATCGCCTCGCCCCGGGTCAGGGATTGATGATAATCGAGCGAGGCCTCTGCATTGGCCTCGTCGCTCATTTGCTCCGGCGTGGCGCCATCGGGGTGGAGACCATAATCTTCGGGGCTGCGCCGTATCGCCAGCGCGGCCGGAAATACCAGCACAGAGACCCCCACGCCAAGCACGCGCCAGGCCTCTCTCCAGCCCAGCAAATCCACCAGATAAGTGGCCAGCGGCGCCAACACGATCCCCGCCAGTGATACGCCCATGGCCGCTACCGCCACGGCTCGACCACGCTGCCGTACGAACCATTTGCCGAGCGTCACGTTGACGACAAGATTGCCGATCATCGCGCCGCCAATCGTCAGGATCAGCCCGTTAAGCACGATCCACTGCGACAGACTCTGGACACTGCCAAGGGCAAAGACGGACAGCGACAGAATGGCGGTTCCCAGCAGCATGAACGGGCGCCCTCCGTAACGGTCCAGGGCACTGCCGATCAGGAAGCCGGTGATGGCAACGACCATCTGGCCAAGCGAGCGAGCGGAGGTGAATTCAGTGCGGGTCCAGCCGAACTCATCGCTCATGGGAGTCAGAAACGCCCCGGCCACATAGTTCTGCATGCCGATGGCAACGAACTGCGACACGAAGGCGGCCAGAATGATCCAGTAGCCGTAAAAGACTGGCTTATTCTTGAGCAAAGCACCTGCCCGTTAACGCTGTAAACCGGTTTGTGGGAACCGGTTTACAGGCACCGGCTTATTGGTAGTGGTTACGGCCGCCACGATCATCTCTTGAATCACGACGATCATGGTCACGGTCGTCGCGGTCATGTCTGCGGTTATCGTGGTCGCGATCATTGTTGCGGCCGTTGTTGCGATGGTCGTTGCGATCATTGTCATAGCGACGGTCATCATGCTGCAGACCAAAGGGCGCGTAGATGATCGGCGGAGCGCGGTGAATGATGATGCGGTCCGGCTCGTGACGCGGAGCATCCCAACCGCGCACATAACTCACATAACCACCACTGATGCCGTGAAACACCGAGGTAATGCTGATATAGGTGCGGTGCACGTGACGATACTCGGAACCGAAGTAGCTGCGACGATAGTGGCGATCGAAGCGGTCGTAGTACTTGGCCATCTCATCGTAACGCGCCTGGACGTAATAGCGGTCACTGCGTCCGGCCACTGCATCCCGAAAACGACGCGCCTCCCTGGCCAGCTTTTCGGCATCGTCACGCAAGGGCCCATAGACGCCAGCATAGCGCAACTCGCGAGCGATCTCGTAGCTGACATCTTCCAGATGGCTCGCCTGCCTGAGCAGACCGGCGTCATTGGCAGAGGCTGGAGCGGCAATCGCCAGCAGACCGAGCAGCAGAGCGAACACCGTCATGACAGGGAGAGTTGTTCTTGTTGAGTTGGTTTTCATCGTTGCACTCCTTGGACGCGTGGCAAGCGCTCACGCAGACCCGAAGGCACCATTGCCTTCTTGAGGATCATTCTAGGCAACCCAACTGAACTTGACCTGAACGCGTTTACCTTTCCGCAGCCCCTGTCACCACGAGGTATTGACGTACCACGTTGTCGATTCCCTGCTCCAGCGATTCCACCACCAGCGCATGGCCGATAGAGACTTCCTGAATGCCGGGAATCTGCAGAAAGCGGGCGAGGTTGTGCAGGTCCAGATCGTGTCCCGCATTCAAGCCAATCCCCAGTTCACGCGCACGCTGAGCTGCAGCGCGGTAGGACTCGAACACTACTGCCTCACTGGCAGTACCGAACGCACGCGCATAGGCTTCGGTGTACAACTCTATGCGGTCAGCGCCCACTTCCGGCACCTGTTCGACAGCTGCAACCGAGGGGTCCAGAAACAGACTGCTGCGTACGCCGAGCGACCGCAACTCGCCAAGCACTTCGCGCAGCAGCACAGCATTCGCGCGCACATCCCAGCCATGGTCAGAGGTCAACTGATCAGGAGCATCCGGCACCAGTGTGCACTGTGCGGGTTTCACTTGCGCGATCAGGGCCATGAATTCCGGAGAGGGGTACCCTTCGATGTTGAACTCGACACCAGGGTACTCGCGCAACAGCGCCGTAATATCGACCACGTCCTGGCGCGTCACATGACGCTCGTCCTGACGCGGATGCACCGTGATGCCTTTCACGCCCAGCCCGATCAGGCGACGCACAAAATACAGCACATCGGGAAAATTGCGACCGCGCGAATTACGCAGCAGCGCGATCTTGTTGACGTTTACACTCAAGATAGTCATGTCGGTTCCAATGCTCACGATCAGACCGATTCGTCAGAAGAATCGACCGCCGAGGGTTTGAGAAAACTGTGGACGAGGCGATAAAAAGTTTGCGGTTTTTCCGCGTGCAACCAGTGGCCAGTGTGCATGATCACTTTGATCTTCGCCTGCGGAAAGCGCTGCAGAATTTCGTCACGATGCGTTTCGATAATGTAGTTCGACAAGGCACCCTTGATGAACAGCACCGGCCCATCGAACACCCCGATTGCCGGTGGGCGCTCACGCAGCCGCACATAATTGGCCTGCAGCGACGGCAGATTGATGCGCCAGTAGAAGCCACCTTCCGGCTTCTTGAGCAGATTGGTCAACAGGAACTGTCGCACCACTTCATCTTCTTCGTACTGTGCAAGTACCACATCGGCAGCGTTGCGGCTGCCAATCGTGTCCAGATCAATCGCCAGCAGACCTTCGAAGATACTGTCGTGCTGAGCGGAGTAAGTCACGGGAGCGATGTCGGCCACCACCAGCCTGTCGACGCGCTCGGGCGCACTGAGCGCCAACTGCATGGCGACCTTGCCGCCCATGGAATGACCCAGCAGATGACAGCGTGCAATATCATGATCATCCATGAATTCCAGCACGTCCTGCGCCATGCAGGCGTAATCCATTTCATCGCTGTGCGGCGAGCCGCCGTGATTGCGCAAATCCAACCCCGTGACAGCGAAGTCTCTGGCCAGCTCGCGGCTGTGCCAGGTCCAGTTCCCGAGACTGCCGAACAAGCCGTGCAGAATCAGCAGCGGTTCACCTTGTGTGGAATATTGTTTGAAATTCAGTTTCATTGATCACTCAAACTGCAGTGCTACTCTGCGCTCGCCTGCTCTTTCGCCAGGTTATTCAAGAGGGCCAGCACCTCATCGTGATGCGTCTTGGTTTGCACTTTGTCCATGACATGCACGAGTCGCCCTTCCTTGTTGATGAGAAAGCTGGTGCGCAGAATGCCCATGAATTCGCGGCCCATGAATTTCTTCAATCCCCAGACGCCGTATTTCTCTGCCACGGCATGCTCCGGATCAGAGAGCAGTGTGAAATTCAGGCTATCGCGTTCAGCAAACTTCTTCAGACTCTTGACAGGATCGGGGCTGACGGCAAGGACGACCGTATCGAGGGCTGCCAGCTCGGCCTGCACGTCACGCAGACCACAGGCCTGCACGGTGCAGCCTGGCGTCATGGCCTTAGGATAGAAATACAGCAACACGTTCTTCGTGCCACGCCACGCTTTCAGCTGCACGGAATTGCCCTGTTGATCACTCAAGGTGAAATCGGGGGCCAGGTTGCCGATTTTCGGAAAACTCATGCAGATGCTCCTTAGGTCGAGCTGAAGGTTTGACTAGAATGCGGCCATTATAGCCATCCCTCCTGCGCACCGTCATGGCTTTCCGAGTGCATCTTTATGCGCTCTTCATGCCTGCTTGGCAGCACCAGACTCTGTGCTAGAATCCGGCCCCATGAGACGTACAGTCAAATCCATCGTGGTACTCACCGGCGCGGGTATATCTGCGGAATCGGGCATCAGTACATTTCGAGCCAGCGACGGCCTCTGGGAAAATCACCGCATCGAGGATGTCGCGACTCCCGAAGGTTTCGAGCGCAACCCCCAGCTGGTCCACCACTTCTACAATCAACGCCGCCGCCAGTTGTTACAGGAAGAGATGCGCCCCAACGCTGCGCATTTTGCGCTGGCAAAACTGGAACGTGAATTTCCAGGCGAGGTACTCGTCGTCACCCAGAACGTGGACAACCTGCACGAGCGTGCCGGTAGCCGTAAACTGCTGCACATGCATGGCGAATTGTTGAAGATGCGCTGCGTCGCAACCAATCTGGTTTTCGATGTGCAGGAAGACCTTGGTTTCGACACGTTGTGCCGTTGCTGTCAAACCCCTGGCAATCTGCGCCCCCACATAGTCTGGTTCGGAGAAATTCCGCTGCACATGCCGCAGATCACCCGCACACTGGAGAGCTGCGACCTGTTCCTTTCCATCGGCACCTCGGGCAATGTCTACCCTGCTTCCGGCTTCTATCAAACGGCGAAGCTCCATCACGCACACACCGTGGAACTGAACCTCGAACAGACCCGCTCCAGTTTCGATGAGCATCTCTATGGTCGGGCCTCAGTCCTTGTCCCGGACTATGTGGAGCAATTGCTCTGCTCGGTGCAGGCGCCGTGAATCTCAGCATGACTCCGCATCAGTCGAGCAAAACCTCCAGCGCTGCGGGGAGATAAGGTCGACCCCGTGGATTCACCGCTGTGGTGATGATGCGTGCCTCCAGCATGGTCTGCCCGCTGTCGGCATGCACGATACGCTGCACAAAGGTCAGCCGCAGGCGCGATTCCCGCTCGGTCTGCACTGTCACCAGAAAGGCGTCGCCACTACGCAGCGAACGACGATAATCCAGCTCCGCACGCACGACCACGACATTGATCTGTTGCTCGGTCAGCCGCGCAAAATTCAATCCTCGCGCTTTGAGAAACTCGTGACGAGCGTGCTCCAGATAGTTCTGATACACGGCGTTATTGACTACACCCTGCATGTCGCATTCGTAGTCACGCACTGTCATTGCTACGGTAAAAATACTCATCCCGAACCGGCTCCTTCATTCACTGACTGCGGATTCTTGGCGGGCGATGATATCATCCCGACAAGCAGAGTTTTCATCGCTCTTTTCTTCCAGCCCCCCAAAGGATAACCGTCATGCGACTGCTCTCGCCCACCACGCTTCAGTCGATCAGATTGGCGCCGCTGCCGGTACGCCTTCTGCAGAAACTCCTTTTGCTGACACTCCTTATGCTGACGCTTGGCGCCTGTCAGAGTGGCAGTGACACCAATACGACAGATCCGCTGGAAGAAGCGGACGTGGCCAGCCTGCAGGCCGCGATGAACGCCGGAGAGCTGACAGCCGTCGCGCTGGTCACGCACTACCAGCAACGGATTGCAGCTCTCGACCCCCAGTTGCACGCGATCCTCGAACTCAATCCCGATGCTCTCGATATCGCACGCGTGCTCGATGCCGAACGTGCGGCCGGGCAGGTACGCTCCCCTCTGCATGGCATTCCCGTGCTGCTCAAGGACAACATCGACACCGCTGACAACATGCACACCACGGCCGGCAGTCTGGCCCTGCTGGATGCGCCGACTCCGGCACGGGACGCCTTTCTGGTGCAGCGTCTGCGCGACGCGGGCGCGGTGATTCTCGGCAAGACCAATATGAGCGAGTGGGCTAACTTCCGCTCGACGAGTGCTTCCAGCGGCTGGTCTGCGCGTGGAGGGCAGACACGCAATCCTTATGACTTCGAGCGCAGCCCCTGTGGGTCAAGCTCGGGCTCTGCTGTGGCAGTTGCCGCCAATCTGGCCGTGCTCGCCATTGGTACAGAAACAGACGGCTCCATCGTCTGCCCGGCGGCACACAACAGCATCGTCGGCCTTAAACCCAGCCTGGGGCTGATCTCCCGAGTCGGCATCATCCCGATCGCGCACAGCCAGGACACTGCTGGTCCGATGACCCGCAGCGTCAGCGACGCGGCACTGCTGCTCAATGCGCTGGTCGCCGCAGACCCGGAAGACGACATCACCACCAATCCACACACCCGCGACCCGGTGGACTACACCCGTTATCTGCAAGCCGATAGCCTGCGCGGCAAGCGCATCGGGGTGATGCGTCAGGATTTCGGGCAAGACCCGGCGCTGGATGCACTCATGGAGCAACAGCTGACCATTCTGCGCACAGCGGGAGCGGAGCTGGTGGACATGGGCATTCGGGCCCGCAACGCCTTTGGGACTGCGGAAACCGAGGTGCTGTTGTTCGAATTCAAGAACGATCTGAACAATTACCTGTATGAGCGCGGTGGGCCTCTGCAGGACCTCGCCGCTCTGATCGACTTCAACGAGGCAAATGCCACCATCGAGCTGGCAGACTTCGGACAGGAATTGTTTCTGCTCGCGCAGGAGAAAGGTGATTTGGGCGACGGAGAATATCTGTCGGCACTGGGTATGAGCAAAGCCCTGAGCCAGACCAATATCAATTCAGCCCTGCAACAGATGGAACTGGATGCGCTGGTGGCACCGACCAACAGTGTCGGCTGGCTGGTGGATCCCAAGGGCGACAACACCGAAGGCTACATTTCCAACTCCAGCCTGGCGGCCGTTGCCGGATATCCCAGCATCACCGTCCCGGCCGGTTACATCGACGGCTTTCCGATTGGCATCAGCTTCATCGGCGGGGAATTTTCGGAGCCACAGTTACTGGGTATGGCCTTTGCCTACGAACAGCTGACTCAGGTTCGCCAACCACCGGCAGGGCTCGAACGTTAAATCACTTCACTGCGTTTCGTCAGACAATTCTCCAGAGGCTCGGGCCGGTGCAGATGAAAACCCTGCGCGTAGTCAATGCCCAACTCCTGACAAATGGCCAGCGTCTCCGCTGTCTCCACGTACTCGGCCACCGTCTGCAGATTCATGAGATGACCAATTTCATTGATTGAACTCACCATCGCCCTGTCGATGGCGGAACTGCGGATATTTTTGCAGAACATACCCTCGATCTTCAGCACATCGACAGGCAGATTACGCAGATAAGTGAACGAGGACATGCCAGCACCAAAGTCATCCAACGCAAAACGACATCCCAGTTCTTTCAGCGAACGAATGAACCTGCCAGTGTAGACAAGGTTCTCGATCAGCGATGTCTCCGTGATTTCAAAACAAATACGATTGACCGGCATCTGATGACGACTCAGCTCGGTTGACAAAAACTCCAGAAATTCCGGGTCACCTAAAGACTGTCCCGACAGGTTCACGGAGAAACAGTCAATCTCATCGAGCTGCCCCACATGCGTGGCAAACCACGTGAAAAAATGTGTAATCACCCAGCGATCGATCTGCACCATCATGTGATAGCGCTCGGCAGCCGGTAGAAACACTCCTGGCGCTATCACCTCGCCATCTTCTCCCCGCAGACGCAACAGCACTTCGGCGTTGCAATGTGGGGCACTCGGCTCCAGACTCACAATCTTCTGGAAATACAGGCTGAAAAGATCTCTTTCGAGTGCTTCGGTGATGCGATTCACCCACAGAGTCTGCTGCAGTTGCTGGCTCAGCCGCTCATCTTGCCCGCGATGTTCATGAACACGGTTACGTCCGGCATTCTTTGCAATCCGGCACGCGGAATCGGCAATTGTCAACGCAGCGGCGCGCGTGGTCATGCCCAGCGCATTCAGATGCACCAGCCCGATACTGGCTCCGAAAGTAAACTGGTGGTTGTCGGCTTCGAAACGAAAACTCGACACGGCCTCGCGAAGATTGCCCGCCAGTTCGCGTGCCATCACGGGGTCGCAATCCAACAAGATCACTCCGAACTCATCACCTCCAATCCTGCCCAGCACGTCGGTACTGCGCAGTTGCGCTCGCATCAGGGCGGCCAGATCCTTCAGAACAATATCACCCGCCATGTGGCCGCAACTGTCGTTGACGATCTTGAAACGATCCAGATCAAGGAACATCAGGTGGTGTGTACGCAGCCCCCCGCGCACAGCATGCAGCGCTGCTTCCAGTTCGTACTCGAACTGGTGCCGGTTGATAAGCCCGGTCAGCGCGTCATGAGTCGCCTGCCGCACCAACGCTTTCTGACTGTGCTGCAGAGAATCCAGCAGGCCGTTGAACGCCATGCTGACAGCACTGATCTCGTCACTGCCACGCACAGGCAGTCGCTGTTTCAGATGCGCATCGTCGAGCCCCTCGACCGCCGCGCTGAGGTGCTGCAAGCGTCGCAGCACCGACTTGTCGAGGAAGAGCAGGAACCAGGCGATCAACACGATGAACATCAAGCCGCCGCCCAGACCGACGATCAGCAGCGTTCGCGAGGCTTGTTCGAAGAAGTTGCGCTGGGCTTCAATCTGCAGAATAAAGGCAGGGGTTCCCTTGTAGTCATTGAGAAGGGTGTAACTGGATAGGTGCGATTGGCTGACCGGGACAAAGCCCGAGCTGCTGGGGTCGTCGCGAATCAGCTCCAGAATGGCCAGGTTCTGATCGTCGGCCAGAAATTCGTCCAGAGGCATGATCGTGATTTCCTGCTCCACGATCCGTTCCAGTCGTGCCACCGCCGCTTCATTGTAGTGAATGGCCGCGATCAGGGAAGAGGCGCCCTGCCCGCCCTCAAAATCCAGATTGGGATGCGAACTGATCAGATGAATAGAACCATCAATGTACGCGAGCCCTTTGTGAACACTTCCGGCATATTCGTGTCTGCCCAAGCCTGAGTCCAGCACGGTGCGAACGAAAGGGGCGTTCTCATCCAGTGGAATATCCACATACTCGTCAACAGGATCGCTTTCTCGCGCCACAATCAATTGATTATCGGCCCCTACGACAACCAGTTCCCGAATATCGAAACTGCCGGAGATAGCATTAATGAACGGGTCGCGATACGGGCCCAGAGTGCGAGAGACTGCCAATTGATTGACCAAACCACTGGCGGCCCAGCCCCGGGTTACCTCGTCCAACCGCTCAATCTCCTGGTCGAGAGCATTGAGCACTCGGTGCCGGTTCAGCTCCAGGTCCGCCTGCTCCAGCCGCTCGTAGCTGCGTAGCATCAGCAGGTAATAACCGGCAAATAGACCAAGGCAAACGAGCATGATCACCAGCAGCTGGCCCAACACTTTATTGCGAATCATAGCGGCTCGATTCACCTCCTTTCTTATTATTTTTCTGTGGCAGCACCGTCAGCAGAGTTGCGGGAAATTCCCCTGCTACAGATACATCGGCCTGCGCGGCCAAGACTCCATCACTCCGTCGCGTGACAGGTCGTCTGATTCCTGCCATTACGCTTGGACTGATACATGGCCTTGTCAACCTGCAGCAACCATTGCGCATGATTTTCCAGCATTTCATCATACTGACTGATCCCGATGCTGACCGTGAACTGCAGTGGCTGTCCCTGGCAATCGACCACCGCTGCGGCCAGACGCAGACGCAAACGTTCCGCAAAAACCAATGCCTGACTGATCGTCGTATCCGGAAGAATCGTGACAAACTCTTCGCCACCATAACGGCCCGAGACATCCGTTTCACGCTGCGTCTGCAGCAGCAATTCTGCCAGCGCTCGAATCACCGCATCGCCGGCCTGATGCCCACTGCTGTCGTTGATCTTCTTGAAATGATCGATATCAAACATCAGCAGCGATGACACCCGACCTGTGCGCTTGCAACGACGGAATTCATCCACCAGCCGTTCTTCCCAGTGGCCGCGATTGTAAAGCCCCGTCAGTCTGTCGGTGCGGCTGAGTTTTTCCAGCGCGGCATTCGCGGCTTCCAGCTCCAGTTTGTGAGTCGCGATGTCGGTGACGTCATAGACGAGAATACAGACCTGTGAAACTTTCTTGTTGATACTGGTCAAAGGAATCAGCGTCACATTCTGGTACATGTACTCCGCTTTGCCGGTCAGAGGCCGATTGCTCTTGAAGTTGAAAAGGCGTGGCTGCTGCTCCCAGGTGGAGTAGGCACGACTGTTCAATTTGAAGACTGAATCAATTTTCTTCTTGAGCCAGCTTGCAGGCAATTCCGGAAACAGGTCGAAAAGATTGCTGCCACGTGCATCACTGGTGCGAATGGCGCTGTGATTTTCCATGAAATTGTTCCACATCTGTACGGCATGCTGCTCGTCGATCAGAATCAGCCCCACATCGACGTTCTGCAGCAACTGCATCATCAGATGCAGACTCGTCAGCTCGGAATCTGGCTCCAGCGCCACGGCTTTATTCGGTGCAGGACTCATTGCAGCAACTCCATTCTTTCGGTCAACCGGGCTATCGAGTCATGCCCGATCAATAACAGCAGGTGACACTGAATACGTCCTTCCAGAAACTGATAATTGATCTCCACAGCGGCCACCTGACTGCTGTCCTGACGATGGCCGAGCAGGTCGGCGACTGATTTCTCGCGCCCCAGCACTACTGGAAAACTGTGATTGATATCGAGATCCAACTGTTCGCTGACACCCTGCAGGCAGGCGCCGATCAGCAAGCCAGAGAGATCAACCAGCACCCCAAGCTCCTGCTGACGATAATTGCCAGACTCCTCATGCATCAAGGAGATCAAAGGAGGAAAACTGTCGGCCCCCAGCACCAGCACCGCCTCTCCCGATATACCACTGCCGTTGAAACCATGTGAAACAGCGGTCAGCGTCTGGGAATGACGACAGCCAAGGCGATGTTTAAGCTCGCTGTACTCACAAAGATGCACCTGAGGCACGGGCAGCTGGATGAAGGTGCCGAGCAGGTCAGCAAGCTTGCTGCCGGCCTGGCCCATGGCGACGTTGACAACTTCCTGCAGTGTTTCCACGAAGTTGCAGTCCGTGTCTGTCAGCTCCCGCTGTGTTACGGGAGCAGTATCTGCAGCTTCCCGAGTTTTTTCGGAGGGGGCCGACGCGCTGACGATACCAAAGCGGGCCAGGATGTCGCGGATACGTTCGGTACTGACAGGCTTCTGCACAAAGTCCAGCGCCCCTTTGCTGATGACGCGCCTGTAGGCATCGGCCTGAATATCACCAGACACTACCAGCACCATGGTCGGCAGGTCCTGCGCACGAATGGCATCAAGCACTTCGTAGCCATTCATCACCGGCATGTTCAAATCGAGAAACAGGACATCGGCCTTGCCGGCCTTGATGGCGGTGACGGCCTCTTCGCCATTGGCGGCGAAGCTCAATTCAATGTCCCAATCAGCGGGCAATGCGCGGGCCATCTGTTTGCGTGCGAGACTGGAGTCATCGCATATCAGTACGGGAGTTGCCATGCTGTCCAACAATCAATGAATTGAAATAATCTGTTACGCAGGCTAACCGAAACCTGCAATCAGCGTCTTGCCAGAGGAGTGCCTGTCGATCAATGGCTGGTTCGGCGCGACAGGCAGATTTTTACTTTACCTGACTGAGTGAAATCACTGCAGATGTTGTGCCACTTCAAGAAGGGAAAAGGCATTGGGGCAAGATTTGGGGTCAGAGTAAAAATACAGCTGTATTTTTACTCTGACCCCAAATCTTTATTCCACGCCGGGTTTGCGGTATTGGCCGTAGAGCAGCTCTTCGACGTACTCAACGCATTTGAATTCGATCAGCTGCATGTTCGCATCAAGACGGCGATAGAGAGGCAGGCTGATAGTCCAGGGCTCTGTGTAGACTTCGGGGTCAGTGATGGTGGCTTCGTAGCGAATCACGTTCTCACTCTCCAGCGTGTAGCGCTCTTCCACTCGCATCTGGTAGCTGTGCCAGTTGCCGGCGCTGTCCAGCCAGGTGTCCGGCATCTGTCCAGTCACGGTAATGACCAGCGTGTCGCCTTCCCAATGACCGATATTGTGTCCCATCCAGCTGTCCACCTGAGACTCATAATCGGGCTGATCCATGTAGACCATGCGATCGGCGCCAGCAAATTCATAAGTGATCAGCGTGGTGTCAGGTGCCTGAATGATCTGGAAAGGATAGGGGAGATACGTGGCACGGGGCACACCCGGCAGATAACACTTCACGACCGGGTCCTTCGCCAGCCAGTCGGCCTGATTCTGCTGTTTGACGACCAAGGCTTCCGGTTTGTACGGAATCTTGCCACCGACGACGACTCCCATACCGCCAGGAATTGCCCCCAACGCCCCCATCTCCACCACAGGACCCGGGCGTGACGCATGCGTCTCCAGATCCCAGTGAGCGGTACCCAAGGTTTGCCAGATGCCATTAAGATCCGGCTTGCCGTCGGGGGTGCGGGGAATGGCAGCGCTTTGAGCGAAGACTGCGCCACTCGCCAGCACCGCTGACACTGTCGCCGTCAGAAACAGACTCTTTATTGTTGTTTTCATCATTGTGGCTTTCATGAACTATCCTTTTCTGATGGTGACTCAGTTGCCGCTGGAATCGACATAGGTGCCTTCTTCCACACGCTGGCCACGCAGAATGTTGACCATTCCGTAGTTGCCTTCGTGGCAGGCATATTCGTAGACCTCTTCCTCCATCTTCAACATCGGCACCAGCACGGTCACCGGAGCAACGAAAGCTTGCGGATCATTCACCGTGAACTCGTACTCCACCTTGTCATCGGACACGCGCGTGAAACGCTCGATCAGGTGCATGTTTTTGGCAACGCCGGTACCACGGAAGCTTTGGGTCTTGTCGGTGAAGTTGGTGGTCTCCACGACTAGCGTATCGCCATCCCAGTAGCCTCGTGAGCTGCCAGTCCACTGCTCGACATCCTCTGGCAGGTGCGGACGTCCATCAATCGGCACGATGCGTGACTCATGGATCATTTCATTGAAAATCACAAAATGGTCCTTGTTCTGGAACAGTTGCACATTGTTGTTGTACATGCTGGGCATGAAAGGAGGCACAGAGTTGAAACCCAGCAGACAACGCTCGGACAGTCCGCGGTCTTCCGGACCATCCTTGCCAATGCCACCTACCGTGAAGCGTACGGGACGCTCGCCTTCAATGTCTGGCCCGAGCCCGCCGAATGCTACCGGAGCACCCGGCACGCGGGCAGGCATTCTGCCGTTGGGCGGATCAATGATCAGCGAGGTACGGCGGTTCTCTTCAATGGGCAGCCCTTCGACCCAGAATTGGTTATAACCGCCCACACCACCCTGAGAGGAATTGCCATCCGAGGAAGCGATGTCCGCCAGCGCTTCTTCGCGAATGCGCGCGATATCGTCGTCTGTCAGATATTCCTGCTCGGCGTATTTCGCCGGACGCTCCAGTGGAGTGTTCGAACTGAAATTCCAAACCCCGCGCAGATCCGGTTGGCCCCACTCATTGCGCGGAGCAATATAGGTGCTGTCAGCAGCATGGCTTGTCGCGCTCAACGACGCGGCAACGCTCATGGATATCGCGATTGATAAGAGACATCGACTATTCACGTCATTCTCCTTACGAGGCAATTGATGGAGTCTACAAGTGGCTTTGCATGATGAATGTCCGTTGAAATCGTCCTTATATTTCACGGAGGAGGCTGGAGAGTAATCCAGCCTTTTTCATTATTCAATGGCCGCACGGGGAATTGCGACGGAGCGTCTACTGAGCGGAGACAATCAATCCGAACTGATCGATCTCGATCAGAACATTCTGCATTGAGGTGATATCGAAAGCGGGTGATGTGGAACTCTGGTGCTCCGAGAAGACCAGCACCTTCAGCGCACTTTGATGGCGTTCCGGCAGGGTCAGCGTCGCGCCGCCGAAACCTTGCAGGACTGGCAAGTTGACGATATCGATGACCTCCGCATGCGTCGCACGATAGTTGCGCTTGTTCGAATACCATTCAAAGTGAGTGAGCAGCTGACTCTGGACAATACTGGTGTCATAGAAAAACACCACGTCCACGCCACTGATGATAGTCGAATTAAGATCAAGACGGGATGAGACGCGTATGCTGTTCACGGCACTGTCAGCCAGAGCCGCCGTAGTCAGCCCTGCGATCAGTAAGCAAAACACCAGTAACCGGTTCATGAATTAACTCCTGTGAAGTGCTGGCAATTGTCTCCCAGGAGGGGAATTCGCGGCAATAAAAAAAGGCCTGCATCTCTGCAAGCCTTTGAAATAGTGGTGCCGCCACCAGGAGTCGAACCCGGGACCTACTGATTACAAGTCAGTTGCTCTACCACGGCTGAGCTATGGCGGCACAAGGAACGTCGATATCGTTCAGGGCGCGCATACTACCAACCCTTCTGCGAATGAGCAACGACTTTTTGCCCGCCCTCCTTCATTGAACGCTTGCCCATAATGCGCTAGCTTAGCCTCATATCGACATTGGCTGACGCCATCCTCTGTCGGCTCCTCTTCTCCATTACCCGGGCAGCACAGTAATGACCAATCCCAGCCGTACTCATTCCTGGCAGAAACTCACCGCGCACCTCCAGCAACTCCGCACCGATGGCACCACCATTGCCGACCTGTTCACCAGCGACCGTACCCGCTTCGCCCGCTTCAGCATCAGCAGCGGTGAAGTCTTGCTGGATTATTCGAAAAACCTGATCACCAGTGATACCGCCGCCCTGTTGCTGGCACTGGCTGAGGAAGCCGGTCTGCGCAGCGCCATCGACGCCATGTTCCGCGCCGATGTCATCAACACCACCGAACAACGCCCGGCGCTGCACGTCGCACTGCGCACGCCGCTGCCGAATGCCAGCCTTAAGGTCGGCGCGGAGGTGCAAGCCACGCTCAACAAGATGCAGGGTTTCGTCGAAGAAGTGCAGCAGGGACGCTGGAAAGGCTATACCGGCAAAGCCATCAACACCGTGATCAACATCGGCATCGGGGGCTCGGATCTGGGGCCAGCTATGGTCACCGCCGCGCTAGCTCATTGGCATGTCCCGCAACTGCGCTGCCATTTCGTGTCCAATGTGGACCCGGTCCACATGCGCGAAACACTGGCGGCCGCAGACCCACAGACCACGCTCTTCATCATTGCGTCCAAATCCTTCAATACTCTGGAGACCCATCAGAACGCGGCGCTGGCGCGACGCTGGTATCTGGACAACGGTGGCGATGTCACGCTAATCGCTCGTCACTTCGTCGCCGTCACCGCCAATGTGCCAAAAGCGCAGGCCTTCGGCATCGACGCCGCCAACATCTTCCCGATGTGGGACTGGGTGGGCGGCCGCTATTCGCTGTGGTCGGCGATTGGCTTACCCATCGCATTGGCCGTCGGCATGCCGAAATTCCGTGAGCTGCTGCACGGTGCGCGCCTGATGGACGAACACTTCCGGGATGCCCCGTTCGAGCGCAATATTCCGGTCATCATGGGGCTGCTGGCGGTGTGGCACAGCGCCTTCTGCGGCGCTGCCAGTCAGGCCATTCTGCCCTACAGCCAATCACTGAATCTGTTTCCCGCCTTTCTGCAGCAGCTGGAGATGGAGAGCCTGGGCAAGTCTGTGGAGATCGACGGCAGCGCTGTGCGTTCCGCCACCGGCCCGATTGTGTGGGGCAGCGCGGGCACCAATGGTCAGCACTCTTTCCACCAGTTATTGCATCAAGGCACGCATCTGATACCGGCTGACTTCATCGGTCTCGTCAACTCGCTGTATGGCGCAGACCACGATCAGCACACGCATCTGCTCGCCAACTGCTTCAGCCAGAGTCAGGCGCTGATGCAGGGCAAAAGCGAAGACGAGGCTCGCAACGAACTTCTGTCGCAAGGCCGCGACGAAGCGTCAGCACGAGCACTGGCAAAGCACAAAGTGATTGCCGGGAACAAACCCAGCAACACCCTGTTGCTGCAGGAGTTGTCGGCGCAGAATCTGGGCAGCCTGATCGCCATCTATGAGCACAAGGTCTATGTCGAGAGCGTCATCTGGAACATCAACGCCTTTGACCAGTGGGGCGTGGAACTTGGCAAGCAACTCGGTGAAAAACTCTATGGCGCCCTGACCGCGAATGCCGACTGTGAGCGTTTCGATGCCTCGACCAATGGCCTAATCAATCATTGCCGTCAGCAGCAGACAGGCGATGAATAGCACCACAGCGCAAAAGATCATCGTCGGCAGCGAGGAATGGTGCTCGCTGCCACAGCTGAGCATTCCGGCCATCAAGGTGCGGGTGGATTCCGGCGCCAAGACCTCTGCACTCCACGCCTTCAACATCAAGGGTTTCAAACGCTCCGACACCGACTGGGTCAGTTTCGAAGTGCATCCACTGCAAGGCAACCGCAGCACTATCGTGCGCTGCGAAGCCGAGGTGGTCGACAAACGTGTCGTGAAAAGCTCCAGTGGTGTGACCGAGAAGCGTTATGTCATCCGCACGGCCCTGTTGCTCGGTGAACAGACCTGGGACATCGAACTGACACTGACTAATCGCGACTCCATGGGCTTTCGCATGTTGCTGGGCCGTGAGGCCATGGTCGGCCGCATTCTGGTCGACCCGGCGACAGGTTTCATGGGGGGCGAGGTGGATGAGGAGAATCTGGAACAACACTACGTCGCCCACACCCGCGAGAGTTCCGGGTTGAACATCGGCCTGCTGGCCAGCAATCCCGAGCTGCCAAGCAATGTTCGCCTGATGGAGGCTGGCGAGGAGCGCGGTCATCGGATGCGCTTCTACGACATCCGGCAGTGCTACATGAAGCTGGACGCGGAGACCCCGGAGGTGCACTACCGAGGCGGCAAAATTCTCAACAAACTCGATGCCGTGATCCCGCGTATCCGGCCCGACCTGACCTTTTACGGCTGCGCTCTGGTGCGCCAGTTCGAGAGCATCGGCCTCTATTCGCTGAACTCGGCAGAAGCCATTGGCAACTCCCGCGACAAACTCTTCTCGCTGCAAATGTTGTTGCGCAGCGGCCTGAACATTCCAACCTCCGGGTTCGCCGACAGCCCCATCGAAACTGGTGAGCTGATCGACATGGTCAATGGTGCTCCTCTGGTCGTGAAACTGCTCGAAGGTCCGCAGGGGCGCGGCGTCGTGCTCGCGGAAACCCGCAAGGCGGGCGAGAGCCTGATCAACGCCTTCAAATCGCTGCAGGCCAACCTGCTGGTGCAGGAGTTCATCAAGGAAGCAGATGGCAAGGACCTGCGGCTGTTCGTGGTCGATGGCAAGGTCGTCTCGGCCATGCAGCGCCAGTCCAGCGTCGGGGATTTCCGCGCCAACCTGCACCGGGACGTCACCGCGACCAAGGTGAAGATCACCTCCGAAGAGAAGAAATTAGCCATCAAGGCGGCCAGAGTGCTGGGGCTCAAAGTGGCCGGTGTCGACATCATTCGCTCGCACAAGGGACCGTTGCTGCTGGAAGTCACGTCATCGCCGGGCATTGCCAACATTGAAGAAGTCACTGGCAAAGATGTCGCTGGCGCGATGATCAACGCCATCGAAAGACAGCTGGGCTGGAAGCGCAAAGTGGCTGCGTCAGCCGACGCTAGCGCGACAACCGCCACATCGAGAGCCGCGCCATGAACACCCTGCGCTTTCGCAAAGCTGCGAGGTCTGACATGGACTGGCTCTACCAGACCTTCAAGCTGACAATGCAGCACTATATCCAGCAGACCTGGGGCTGGGACGAACTGCTGCAGCAACACAGTTTCCACGATCACCTCCCCGCTGCCACCTTCAGCATCGCCTCACGCAATGGCTTCGATGTCGGGGCCTACAGCGTTCTGGAGAAAAACGACCATCTGTGGCTCGAAATGGTGCTGGTGTTGCCAGAGCTGCAGAATCAGGGGATGGGCAGCATTCTGCTGCGTCGTGCTCAGGAAGGCGCCGGGGCCAAAGGTAAACCCTTGCGCCTGAGTGTGCTGAAGGTCAATCCGGCCCAGCAGTTCTATAAACGACTGGGCTTTCAAGTGACTGGCGAGGACGCCTGGAGTTTCAAGATGGAGTGGTCCAATCCGTCTGTATGAGCCAGCCCTGCTGGCGACAGTCTGTGCCACTCCATTCGCCTGCAGGGCAGGCTCCTACAGGCAGTGGGTGTTGGTTATGCCATCAACGCCAACAGCTCCGCCGTCTTCGCCTGCATCAGGGCTGTATCTGCCCGCGACTCCACATTCAAACGCACCACCGGCTCGGTGTTGGACATGCGCAGATTGAAGCGCCACTGTTCGAAGGTCATGCTCAAACCATCCGTGAAATCCAATGCCAGTGCAGCACCCTCGTAATGGGCCTGCACCTTCTTGAGCAGCGCGGCCGGATTCTGAATGGTGCTGTTGATCTCACCACTGGCCGGGAACGCCGCCATCCGCTCTTCCACCAGTTGCGAGAGTGTCTTGCCGGTCTTGCAGATCATCTGCGCCACCAGCAGCCAGGGAATCATGCCGCTGTCGCAGTAGGCGAAGTCGCGGAAATAATGGTGGGCGCTCATCTCGCCGCCATACACCGCATCTTCCAGACGCATACGTTCCTTGATGAAGGCGTGACCGGTCTTGCATTGAATCGCCTCGCCGCCAAAGGCCTTGGCTATCGCAATCGTATTCCAGGTCAGGCGCGGGTCGTGAATGATCTTGCCACCGGGATTGGCGCTCAGGAAGCTCTCGGCCAGCAGGCCGACGATGTAGTAGCCCTCGACAAAACCCGCGTGTTCATCGAAGAAGAAGCAGCGGTCGAAGTCGCCATCCCAGGCAATACCGATGTCCGCCTTGTTGGCCAGAATAGCGTCGATACTGGGCTGTCGGTTCTCGATCAACAGCGGATTGGGCACGCCATTCGGGAAGTGACCGTCGGGGTTGTGATGAACCTTGATGAACTCGAAAGGCAGGTGTGGCTCCAGCAGATCGACGATGGCGCCAGCCCCACCGTTACCGGCATTGACCACCAGCTTCAGCGGCTTGAGCACGTTGACATCGACATAGCTGAGCAGGTGCTGGATGTAGGCCGGCTTAGTGTCCTGCTGAGTCAGCGTGCCGCGCTGGCCGATCGGGGCGAACTCTCCGGCTTCCGCGATGGCCTTGATTTCGTTGAGACCCGTGTCACCGCTGATCGGCTTGGAGTCTTCCCGCACCAGCTTCATGCCGTTGTAGTCCTTCGGGTTGTGGCTGGCGGTGACGACGATGCCGCCACTGGTCTTGAGATGCGAGGTGGCAAAGTAGATCTCTTCCGTGCCGCACTGACCGATGTTGATGACATCCACACCGGCATCCAGCAGGCCCTTGCTCAGAGAGTCGCAGAGTGATTCGCTGGTCAGACGAATGTCGTACCCCACGACCACATTCTTCGGCTTGAGCCAGGCGGCATAGGCGCGGCCGATCCGATAGGCAATGTCTTCGTTGAGCTGGTCTGGGATGCGACCACGGATGTCGTAAGGTTTAAAGCAGCTGATCTCGATTTTCATCTGACGTCTCAATCCTGTTCAGTGTAACGGTGCTGTTGCGGGTCGGAATCAACGCTGACTGGCGGGCTCAGCGCTTCTTCTTGTAAATGTGTTCATAGTTGTAGTTCGAGGCCTCCATGAAGCCTTCAATACTGCCGCAGTCGAAGCGACGGCCTTTGAACTTGTATGCAAGAACATTACCCATTTTCGCCTGTGTCATCAGCGCATCGGTGATCTGAATCTCGCCGCCGCGCCCCGGGGGAGTCTCGCGCAGGATGTCGAAAATATCCGGCGTGAGGATGTAACGACCGATGATGGCCAGGTTGCTCGGCGCCACGGACGGGTCGGGTTTTTCCACCATCTCGCGCACGCGGTAGAGATTGTCTGCCTCCAGATCACCCGCAATGACTCCGTACTTGCGGGTGTCTTCACGCGGAATTTCTTCGATGGCCACAATGCTGCAGCGGTACTGTTCGTAGAGCTTGACCATCTGCGTCAGCACACCGTCCTCACCGTGCTCGGTCGCACAGTAGTCGTCGGCCAGCACGACTGCAAATGGCTCTTCGCCGATGAGCGTTTCACCACTCAGAATCGCATGCCCCAAGCCCTTCATCTCTACCTGTCGCGTATAGGAGAACGTGCACTGCTCGATGATGCGGCGAATATCGGTCAGCAACCATTCCTTGTCGGTGCCCGCAATCTGGTGCTCCAGTTCATAGCTGATGTCGAAGTGATCTTCCAACGCACGCTTGCCACGTCCGGTAACGATGGCCATGCCGTTCATGCCGGCCTCAATCGCCTCTTCCACGCCGTACTGAATCAGTGGTTTGTTCACCAAGGGCAACATTTCCTTGGGCATGGATTTCGTGACGGGCAGAAAGCGCGTGCCATAACCGGCCGCCGGAAAGAGACACTTCCTTATTTTATGCATTTGTCTGACAAGACCTCTTGATTGATGGGATTGCAATAAACTCAATAATCTTCTGTGGATGACCGGATCGGCCGTTCTAGCCCGGCGTTGCCACCCGGCCGTAAATATCTTCGAAGCGCACGATATCGTCTTCGCCAAGGTAAGCACCGGTCTGTACTTCGATCAGCTCCACCGGCTCACTCGTGGTGTTCTGCAGACGGTGTCTGCTGCCCAGAGGAATGAAGGTCGACTCGTTCGCTCCCAGCGTGAACACACGTTCATCACAGGTCACCGTTGCACTGCCTTTGACAACAATCCAGTGCTCCGCCCTATGATGGTGCATTTGCAGAGAAAGACTCCCACCAGGCTTCACAATAATGTGTTTGACCTGAAAACCGGGCCCGATGGCGAGCGATTCATAGCTGCCCCAGGGACGATAGACCAGCACATGATTCACACTCTCCGTACGCCCGGCCTTGTCGAGCTGCTGAACAATGCGTTTGACGTCCTGCACCCGGTCCAATGCCGAGACCAGCACGGCATCGGCAGTCTCGATGATGACCGCATTCTCGATTCCCACCGCCGCCACCAGCCGGGAGTGGGCGCGGATATAACTGCCCTTCACATCTTCACAGAATACGTCCCCGGCCAGCACATTCTGCGCGGCGTCTTTGGGCGAAGTCTCCCACAGGGCATTCCAGGCGCCGAGGTCATTCCACTCGGCATCCAGTGGCACCACCACCGCATCTTTGGTTTTCTCCATTACGGCATAGTCGATGGAGTCACTACGACACGCACTGAACGGAGCCTTGGGCAGGCGCATGAAATCAACGTCAGGCTGAATGGCGGCGAAGGCAGACTCGCAGGCCGTCAGAATATCCGGTGCGTGCTGACGCAACTCCTCCAGGAAGCGGGCGGCGGTAAACATGAACATGCCGCTGTTCCAGTAATACTGCCCACTGTCCAGATAGGTCTGTGCCGTGGCCAGATCGGGTTTCTCGACAAAGCGCTGCACCGCGAATGCTGTTGCCGAACGGGCTTCGCCACGCAGAATATAGCCATACCCTGTTTCCGGCGCAGCGGGCACAATCCCGAAGGTGACCAGACGCCCGGCTGCCGCCAGCTCTGCTCCGTGCTCGATAGCCTGTCGCAGCACAGCTGTATTGCGGATCGCGTGATCAGCAGGCAGCACCAGCAAGATGGCTTTGGGGTTGTCCTGCAGCGCCTGCAAAGCGGCAACTGCCACGGCAGGTGCCGTGTTGCGCCCCACGGGTTCGAGGACGATGTGAGCGCCGCTGATCCCTCGCTCCTGCAACTGCTGCGCGGTCAGGAAGCGGTGATCTTCGTTACACACCACTATCGGAGCACCGAGATTCGACAAGCCCACGAGACGGGTCAGCGTGGCCTGAAACAGGGTATCGTCAGTGACATCGTGAGAGGATCGTTCGGAAGCTCCAGATTGTCGAAGAGAGGAAGAGAGTGCCGTAAATTGTTTCGGATACAGTTGACGCGAGACAGGCCACAACCGTGTCCCTACCCCTCCCGCCAGAACCACTGGAATTATCATGTTTCGCCTTGTTCCCGATGGCTCTGCAACGCCACAGATCGAGTCTGAAGTTGATTGGAATCCGTCCACTATCACGGCGCCACAGTTTGCCACAAATGTGCTCTAACTGCGTGCAACGCCGTGATTAGCGGCGCAAAATAATATCGATTATTTTACAGCGCCGCGATAATATCGCTGCCTTTGCGAGCCGGGTAGCCGGTTTCCACCCACTTTTGCAGAAGATTTCCCGCATTTTTGCTGAAGTGGCAACTCAATCTCCAGACGATTTCCAACTATGAATGGCCACATCCGCAAGAGTTCCTACACCCGTGACGAATTACTGGATTGTGGCTACGGCCGCATGTTCGGACCGGGCAATGCACGGTTGCCCGTCGGCAACATGCTGATGATGGATCGCATCACCGAGATCAACGATACCGGTGGCACGCATGGCAAGGGCGAGATTATCGCCGAACTCGATATCCACCCGGATCTATGGTTTTTCGACTGCCATTTCCCGGAAGACCCGGTGATGCCTGGATGTCTCGGGCTCGACGCCATGTGGCAGCTGGTGGGTTTCTTTCTCGGCTGGCGTGGCAATCTCGGCAAGGGGCGCGCACTGGGCTCCGGAGAAGTAAAATTCAGTGGCGAAATTCTGCCAACAGCAACTAAAGTGGTCTATCACTTGTCCCTGTCACGCGTCATCGAGCGGAAATTGGTAATGGGTATTGCCGATGGTACAGTGTCTGTGGACGGTAAAGAGATCTACTCCATGTCTGGCTTGAAGGTGGGACTTTTCACCCCTGAAAGCCGATTCTGAAGAGTCAACACTGTTCTATTAATGAGGTTTTTATGAGACGCGTTGTTGTTACCGGTATAGGCATCGTTTCCTGCCTTGGCGCAGATAAGCAGGCCGTGCTGGAGTCTCTGCGGGAAGGACGCAGCGGCATTCGCTTCAAGCCGGAATACAAGGAAATGGGGCTGCGCAGCCATGTCGCCGGGTCAATCGATCTGGATCTGGCCGCCTTGATCGATCGCAAAGCGCTGCGCTTCATGGGCGACGCCGCTGCGTTTGGTTATCTGTCCATGGAACAGGCCATCAAGGATGCCAACCTCAAGGATGACGAAGTCTCCAATTTCCGCACCGGCATCATCATGGGTGCCGGTGGCTCCTCATCAGCCGATCAGGTAGAAGCCGCAGACATCCTGCGCGCACAAGGCGTCCGCAAGATCGGCCCGTATCGCGTCACCCGCACCATGGGCAGCACTGTGTCGGCCTGTCTGGCAACGCCCTTCAAGATCAAAGGTGTGAACTATTCCATCTCCTCGGCCTGCGCGACCAGCGCCCATTGCATCGGCAATGCCGTCGAGCTTATCCAGCTGAACAAGCAGGACATCGTGTTTGCAGGCGGTGGCGAGGCCGAGCACTGGTCACTGACCAACATGTTTGACGCGATGGGCGCACTGTCGACCCAATACAACGAGACTCCGGAGAAAGCCTCCCGCGCGTATGACCAGAACCGCGACGGTTTCGTCATCGCTGGCGGCGGCGCAGTCCTGGTCATCGAAGCGCTGGACCACGCTATCAAGCGTGGTGCCAAAATTTACGCCGAGATCACCGGTTACGGCGCGACCTCCGACGGCTACGACATGGTGGCCCCGTCCGGCGAAGGCGGCATACGCTGCATGCAGATGGCCATGAGCACAACCGCTGGCCCCATCGACTACATCAACACTCACGGCACCAGCACCCCGGCAGGGGATGTCTCTGAATTGCGCGCCATCAAGGCCGTGTTTGGCGACAACAGCCCGCTGCTGAATTCCACGAAGTCTCTCAGCGGTCACTCGCTGGGAGCCGCCGGTGCACAGGAAGCTATCTACAGCCTACTGATGATGGAAAACAATTTCGTCTGTGCCGCCGCCAATATCGAGACACTGGATCCGGAGGCTGTCGGCCTGAATATTCCACTCCAGCGTGTCGACAATATCCGTCTGAATCGCATAATGTCGAACAGCTTCGGCTTCGGCGGCACCAATGCGTGCCTGGTATTTGATCGCTACGAGCAGTAGGACACAACACCGGGGACAAACCTTGAGCAACAACGCCAGAACACCAGAACGACGACGCAGCAGAGTCACTCTGCTGCTGACTGGTCTGCTGTTGTCTGGCCTGGTCGCGGCGCAGGGTCTACCGGGCAGTGGTAGTTCACTGTTTGCCGAACCCAAATTCCTGCCTGTTGATGCCGCCTTCAGTTTTTATACCAGCCAGCCGGAACCTGGTGTTGTCGTCGTGCATTGGGATATCGCAGAGGGATACTACCTGTACCGGGAGAAATTTGGGTTCACCGTACGCAGCACGACAGACACTCCTGAAAAGCTGGATGCCGAACTGCCCGTCGGCATCGCGCACCACGATGAATTTTTTGGCGATGTGGAAGTGTATTACGACCAGGTGGAGGCACGCGTCTCACCAGAAACTGCGGACAAACCGGTGATTCTGGTCATCGAATATCAGGGATGCTCTGAACAAGGGCTGTGCTACCCGCCGCAGGAACGGGAAATCGAACTGACACTCTAATCAGCATCCGACAAGGAATTCTTGGTGAAAGTCTGGAAAGTTTCTGAGAAAATGCTGGCAAAATAGCCTAAAGCGATAGAACCGCCGCGCGCTGTTCATCTCCCAAAATAACGAGATTGCATCTGATCATGGCAACGATACTTGTATTGCACGGACCGAATCTGAACATGCTGGGGACCCGTGAACCCGCTGTGTATGGCTCCGAAACCCTCGCCGATATCAACGCCAGACTCACTTTCAGCTGTATCGAAGCCGGACACCATCTGCAGCATCTGCAAAGCAATGCCGAGTACGAACTGATTGAACGACTGCACGACGCGCGCAACGAAGGCGTCAATTTCATCCTCATCAATCCCGCTGCGTTCACGCATACCAGCGTGGCCTTGCGTGACGCCATCCTGGCCTCCGAGATCCCGTTCATCGAAGTACATATCTCCAACGTCTACAAACGTGAGTCCTTCCGCCATCATTCCTATTTCTCGGATATCGCGGTGGGCACCATTACCGGATTAGGGTCCTACGGCTACGACCTGGCGCTTCAGGCTGCTTTGCGGCAGATCGCCAAGAGCCGTTAGACATCTGCAAAACAACACACACTGACAAGAGAAAACTCTATGGATATCAGAAAAGTAAAAAAACTCATCGAATTGCTGGAATCTTCAGACATCGCCGAAATCGAGATTAAAGAAGGCGAAGAAGCTGTCCGTATCAGCCGCATCTCCAAAGCCGCTCCCGCACAAATGCACTATATGCCTGCTATGCAACAAGCTCCTGCTTACGCCCCGGCTCCAGCTGCACAAGCCCATGCCGCGCCAGCCGCCGCCCCCGAAGCAGAGAGCAAGAGACTGCGCGGCAATGTCATCAAGTCACCCATGGTCGGCACGTTCTACCGCTCTCCTTCACCGTCTTCTCCCGTATTCGTGGAAGTGGGTCAGCATGTGAAAGTGGGTGACGTGATCTGTATTGTGGAAGCCATGAAGATGATGAACCAGATCGAAGCGGATCACGCCGGTGTGGTGGAAGCGATTCTCGTCGAGGACGGTGAACCCGTAGAGTTTGATCAGCCCTTGATCACCATCGTTTAACGACGCTGGCTCCGGACAGTCTTCACGATCACTAACAAAGGTTCTACTTCATGCTTGATAAAGTTCTGATTGCCAACCGTGGCGAAATCGCCCTTCGTGTACTGCGGGCCTGTAAAGAGCTGGGCATCAAGACGGTGGCCGTACATTCCAGCGCCGATCGCGATCTGATGCACGTCCGCCTGGCCGATCAGTCCGTCTGCATCGGCCCGGCCAGCGCCACTGACAGCTATTTGAATGTCCCGGCTATCATCAGTGCGACTGAAGTCACCGACGCAGTGGCTATTCACCCTGGCTACGGTTTTCTTTCCGAGAATGCCGATTTTGCGGAGCAGGTCGAGAAAAGTGGCTTCATATTCATCGGACCACGCCCCGAAACCATTCGTCTGATGGGCGACAAAGTGTCTGCGATCAAGGTGATGCGCGAAGCAGGTGTGCCAACGGTGCCCGGCTCGGACGGCCCGATTGACGACGACAACAAGCGCACACTCTCCATTGCCAAAGACATCGGCTACCCCGTGATTATCAAAGCGGCGGCAGGTGGCGGCGGACGCGGCATGCGCGTCGTGCACAGCGAAGCGGCGTTGCTCAAGGCCATCTATGTCACGCAATCCGAAGCCAAAGCCTTCTTCGGCAGCGGTGTCGTGTATCTGGAAAAATTCCTGGAAAACCCGCGTCACGTCGAGATACAAGTGCTGGCAGACGGACAAGGTAATGCAATTCACCTCGGCGACCGTGATTGTTCCATGCAGCGGCGACACCAGAAAGTACTCGAAGAAGCGCCTGCTCCCGGCATCCCGGATCACATCCGCGCACAGGTCGCCGAGACCTGCGTAAAAGCTTGCGAGAAGATGAACTATCGCGGCGCCGGCACACTGGAGTTCCTGTATCAGGACGAGCAGTTCTATTTCATCGAAATGAACACGCGCGTGCAGGTCGAGCATCCGGTCACCGAAATGGTCACTGGCATCGACATCGTCAAGGAGCAACTCAAGATTGCCAGCGGCGAGAAATTGTCGATCAAGCAGTCCGACGTGCAGATCAAGGGCCACGCCTTCGAGTGTCGCATCAATGCCGAGGATCCGGTGACCTTCCTGCCCTGCCCCGGCAAGATCAATCTGTTCCACGCGCCGGGTGGCAATGGTGTACGGGTCGACTCGCACATTTACAGCGGCTACACCGTGCCCCCTTACTACGATTCACTGATCGCCAAGCTGATCACTTACGGCACGGATCGCGCCGGTGCACTCGCCCGCATGAGCAATGCGCTGGATGAGCTGCTGATTGACGGCATCCGCACCAATACGCCGCTGCACAAAGAGATCATCCGCGATACCGAATTCCAGAAAGGGGGTGTCAACATCCACTATCTGGAAAGCAAGCTGACGGCTCACCACAAGTTGCCGACAAAGTGATGCTCATGACGCTTCCGGCTCTCTCTGTCATCCATGCTGCGGCAAGAGTCTGATATGCCCTGGCAACAATTGAAGGTCCGTGTTCCCGAATCCGGCGCAGCGCTTGTGGAAGCTCTGCTGTCGGAACTTGGTGCTGTGTCTGTGACCTTACAGGATGGGGAGGATCAGCCGGTCTTCCAGATTGACCCGGGAACCACGCCTATCTGGAACAATACCGAAGTCGTGGGTCTCTTCGAACACGACGCGCCCATGGATGACATCGTTGCCGCGCTGCAGGAACATGGACAGCTGGCGGATGACGAGCCCATCCTCGTTGAAGAAGTGCTGGATACCGACTGGGAAAGAGTCTGCATGCAGGACTTCAAACCGATGCGCTTCGGTGAGCGCGTGTGGATTTGCCCAAGCTGGGAGACCCCACCCGATCCACGCGCAGTCAACATCATGCTCGACCCCGGTCTGGCGTTCGGCACCGGCACTCATCCGACGACAGCTCTCTGCCTGGAATGGCTCGACGCTCAACAAATCAAAGACCGTATCGTCATCGATTACGGCTGCGGTTCGGGCATTCTGGCGATTGCTGCCGCGCTGCTGGGCGCTCGCCAGGTCATTGCCATCGATAACGATCCTCAGGCGATTATTGCCTCCGAAAGCAACCGCGAGCTGAATCAGATCAGCCCCGAGCAGATGAGCGTACACCTCCCGGGCGTTCCCGGTCACCCACAGGCCGATGTTCTAGTGGCCAACATTCTGTCCGGCCCGCTGGAGGAACTCACGCCGGTGCTGGCCGCGCTGGTCAAACCCGGCGGCAGAATTATTCTGTCAGGCGTGCTCTCACTGCAGACACAGTCCCTGCTGGACAGTTATCAGGAATTTTTTACAATGCTTGTTCCAGTAACACGAGAAGAGTGGGTTCGCGTGGAAGGCATTCGGCGCTGAGCCAGTTTTTTTCCTGACTTCCCTGCGACAATCCAGAGGCGGATTCAACCGGATTGCATGGCCCTATTCATCACGCAGTGTCCATACTGCCAGACATCCTTCCGAACCAGCATCACGCAGCTGCAGTCTGCTGATGGCATGGTGCGCTGTGGTGCCTGCCTGAGAATTTTTACTGCCGACGATAACCTGCTCCCATCCGCTGAATTGCAAACCATCGCGATGCCGGTGCCCGCTGAAGACTCGGGGCAACTCCCCCTGGAGCCTTCCGACACGAGCGTGGCGGTCAGCGAACCTCTGCGGGCCTTCCGAGGTGAGAGCCAGAGTGAGCACCAGAGCGAACATCAAAGTGACCTCCCGCTTGAACCCCAGAGTGAACCCACAACTGAAGCGATCTTGACACTGGACCTGGAGGATTCACTTCCCAATCGGATAACGCCGTCAATTTCCGAAAACACTCCTTTCTGGGAATTGCTGGAAGAGACAGTTGCCGCCAACGCACAAACAGCGGAGCCCGACACTGAACCCGCCGAGCAGCCGAAAACGCCTCTGCCCACCCTGCGCGCCACCAACATCGACGATGATTTTCTCGGCGAGGTCTTACACGACGTGGCGCGTCATCATCACCGCGAACATTTCAGCGCAGAAAATCTCGCGGCCGTACACGATGTGGCCACACCACTGGAAATCGACTGGCAGCCACCACGCAGGAATGGTTTTTCCACGTTCATGATGAGCCTCCTGGCACTGCTGCTGATCACGGCACTGCCTGCACAGTATGCCTGGTACAACCGCGATGCCCTCAGCCAGAACCCGCTATTGCGACCCTGGCTGCTGCGGGCCTGTGCTGCATTTGATTGTACGCTGCCCGCTCTGACCGACATGCGTGCCATCCGCAGTGAAGAACTGTTGGTGCGCAGCCACACGGAAATTGCCAATGCCTTGACTGTGAATCTGGTGTTCCGCAACCACGCGGTATTTGCCCAACCTTTTCCAGCACTGGAATTACGCTTCACCGATGCCGACAACAACGTGATCGCGCAGCGCCTCTTTCAACCACACGAGTATCTGACTGCAGACCTGAAGAGCATGGAGATGATGCCGGCCGGTGCTCCTGTGCAAATCACGTTGGAAATTCTCGACCCCGGCGTAAGCGCTATCAACTACGAAATCAGCTTCAGCCCGGCACTTGCCACGGATCAACCCTGACTGTCGTCCTGTCTTCGGACAAGGACCATCAATACGAAAATCAGCCCCACATTTGTACCCTATTTTTCCCTTGCTGCCACAACCCTCGCCGCTATCATTGACACTGCCCAAAAATCCACATAATACAAACACTTTTCCATCAATTCAGGCTCTGCTGTGATCACTATCGGCCCGCACAAGCTCAGTAATCGCGTGATTCTGGCACCAATGGCAGGCATCACAGATCAGCCATTCCGAGATCTGTGCGTCGATCTCGGAGCCGGTTTGGCAGTGGCAGAGATGCTGACTTGCAATACTGAATTGTGGCTCAGCGACAAGAACAGAGCGCGTTTGACCCGGCCCGCAGCCGGAGGCCCGGATGCCGTGCAGATCGCAGGCTCGGACCCGCAGATGATGGCCGATGCGGCCAGACTGCACGTCGATCTCGGTGCGGACATTATCGACATCAACATGGGTTGCCCGGCCAAGAAAGTGCTCAAGAAGGCGGCAGGGTCGGCCCTGCTCAAGGACACTCAGCTGGTGCGCAGTATCCTCGACGCAGTCGTTGGTGCCGTGAACGTGCCGGTGACGTTGAGGATTCGCACAGGTTGGTGCCCGGACTCTCGCAATGGCGTTGAAGTGGCGAGAATTGCCGAGGCTGCCGGGGTGCAATTGCTGACAGTGCATGGCAGAACCCGCGAGTGTCGCTTCATGGGGGATGTCGAGTACGACACGATTGCCGCCATCAAGAAAGCCGTGAATATTCCGGTGATCGCCAATGGCGACATCACCAGCCCGGAGAAAGCCAAAGCAGTATTGGACTACACCGGTGCCGATGGCGTGATGATCGGTCGCGCAGCACAAGGCAACCCGTGGATTTTCTCGCAGATCAATCACTATCTCAGTACGGGTGAGCATTTGCCTGCCAGCTCTCTGCAGGAAGTCCGACGCATGCTGCTCAGGCATATCGGTCAGCTTTACGAATTGTATGGCGAATTCAAGGGAGTGCTGTTCGCACGCAAACACGTCGGCTGGTACACCACCACTTTGGGGGAAGCGGAGCTGTTCAAGAGGACGTTCAATC
The DNA here is from genome assembly GCA_040384465.1 of Pseudomonadota bacterium. Taxonomy (GTDB): domain Bacteria; phylum Pseudomonadota; class Gammaproteobacteria; order Pseudomonadales; family Pseudohongiellaceae; genus UBA5078. Next base: position 245,569 of record JAZKJF010000003.1, read on the forward strand.
AATTGACCTCTGCGGAGCAGCAGTTGCAGAGCGTACAAAATTATTTCGAGTCACTGATGAATAAGAAGGAAACAGCAGTATGAGCACAATGGACGACCTGATGTCACGCAGCACGCCCTCCACCCCTGTCAATGGCGCTGGCACTCCACATCAACAGCCCTCTGGTTTGCGTCGTGATGTGGAAAAATCCCTGCAGATGTATTTCTCGCAACTCGGCGACGAGTCGGTCAGCGATCTGTATCAGCTGGTGCTGAATGAAATCGAATTACCGTTGCTCGAAGCAGTCTTGCGCCACACGGGCAGCAACCAGAGCAAGGCCTCTATCATGCTGGGTTTGAACCGTGGTACCCTACGCAAGAAATTGAAACAACACGGATTGTTGTAAGCGGTACTCGAATAATCTCTAACAGGATTGCACGCAAGGGACCCCCAATCCTGTTAAATGACTGACAGACCTTCCCTATTATGCCCACAGCCAAAACTGCCGTCGTCCGGCGCGCCCTTATCAGCGTGTCAGACAAGACCGGCGTTGTGTCATTTGCCAAATCACTGCACAGCGTCGGCGTCGAAATCCTCTCCACCGGAGGCACCTACAAGCTTCTGCGCGCCGAGAACATTCCCGCCATCGAGATCGCCGAATACACGGGTTTTCCCGAGATGATGGACGGCCGCGTGAAGACGCTGCATCCAAAGGTGCATGGTGGCATTCTTGCCCGCCGTGATATCGATCAAGCCGTAATGCAGGAACACAACATTCCAGCAATTGATCTCGTCGTCGTGAATCTCTACCCCTTCGAAGCCACTGTCGCTAAACCCGGCTGCGATTTGCCGACGGCTATCGAGAACATCGACATCGGTGGCCCGACCATGTTGCGTGCAGCAGCAAAAAATCATGTCTGGGTTGGGGTTGTGGTCAATCCATCCGACTACGACAAAGTGATTGCCGAGCTGAAGGAGAATGGCGGAGCACTGCAAGCAAGCACCCGTTTCGATCTCGCCGTGCGCACTTACGAACACACTGCCGCCTATGATGCAGCTATCGCCAATTATCTGGGACGTCTGGTACCCGACGCACAGGGCAATGAAAACGCCAACAGCATCTTCCCGCGCACTTACAGCGCGCAGTTCATCAAGAGCCAGGACATGCGCTATGGTGAAAACCCGCATCAGCGCGCGGCCTTCTACGTGGAAAAACACCCACAGGAAGCCAGCATCAGTACCGCTGTACAGCATCAGGGTAAAGAGCTGTCTTACAACAACATCGCGGATACCGACGCGGCACTGGAGTGCGTGAAGTCCTTCAGCGAGCCGGCCTGTGTCATCGTCAAGCACGCCAATCCCTGCGGTGTGGCCATCGGCTCCACTATCAAGCGCGCTTACGAATTAGCCTTCCAGACGGATCCGACCTCGGCCTTTGGTGGCATCATTGCCTTCAACCGTGAACTGGATGCGGAGACCGCGCAGGAAATCATCAATCGTCAGTTCTCCGAAGTGATTATCGCGCCTAGCGTGTCTGCGGATGCGCTGAAAGTCCTGACCGCCAAGCAGAACGTACGCGTACTCAGCTGTGGCCAGTGGCAACCAGAGCGTCTGGCCGGGCTTGATTACAAGCGCGTCAACGGCGGCCTGCTGGTGCAGGATCGCGACATCCACCAGATCAGCGCAGCAGATCTGAAAGTGGTCACCAAACGTCAACCGAGCACACAGGAAATCGCCGATCTGCTGTTCGCCTGGAAAGTCGCGATGTTCGTGAAATCCAATGCCATCGTTTATTGCAAGAACAATCAGACCATCGGGATCGGCGCCGGCCAGATGAGCCGCGTCTACAGTGCCCGTATTGCCGGGATCAAGGCGGCAGATGAGAACCTGGAAGTGAAAGATTCAGTGATGGCATCCGACGCCTTCTTCCCGTTCCGCGACGGCATCGACGCCGCAGCGAAAGCGGGCATCAGTGCCGTCATTCAGCCCGGCGGTTCCATGCGTGACGAGGAAGTCATCGCAGCGGCCGACGAAGCGGGCATGGCCATGGTCTTCACCGGCGTGCGCCACTTCCGTCATTAAAAAATCGTCCTTAACGGTCATCATCAGGAACACGTCATGAACGTACTGATTATTGGAAATGGCGGCCGCGAACATGCTCTGGCCTGGCGTCTGCGACAGTCCCCGCAGGCAGGCAAGATCTTCGTCGCGCCGGGCAACGCGGGCACACACCTGGAAGCGGGCGTCGAGAACGTCGCTATCGACACTCTGGATTTCCCCGCACTGGTGCAGTTCGCGCAACAGAACGACGTCGGGCTGACCATCGTCGGGCCGGAGGCTCCCCTGGTGGCAGGCGTCGTGGATTACTTCGCGAGTCATGGCCTGCGTTGTTTCGGGCCGTCAAAGAACGCCGCTCAGCTGGAAGGCTCCAAGGCCTTCACGAAGGACTTCCTAGCCCGCCATGGTGTGCCGACTGCCGCTTACCGCAACTTCACCGAAATCGCACCGGCCGTGGCCTATGTCCGTGGACAGGGAGCGCCCATCGTCATCAAGGCGGATGGACTCGCGGCTGGCAAGGGCGTGATCATTGCCCAGACTGTGGAAGAGGCGATTGCCACCATCGAAGACATGCTCTCCGGCAACAAGTTCGGCAACGCCGGACACCGCGTCGTCATCGAACAATTCCTGACCGGCGAAGAAGCCAGTTTCATCGTCATGGTCGACGGCATTCATGTGTTGCCGTTTGCTACCTCACAGGATCACAAAGCGCGTGACGATGGCGACCGTGGCCCGAATACCGGTGGCATGGGCGCCTACTCTCCCGCTCCAGTAGTGACAGACGCTGTGCACGCCAAAGTGATGCAGCAAGTCATCATGCCCACCGTCAACGGCATGCGCGCGGATGGCAATCCTTACGTGGGTTTCCTGTATGCAGGTCTGATGATCTCTGACAATGGCGAGATCAACGTCATCGAATACAACTGCCGCTTCGGTGACCCGGAAGCCCAACCTGTGATGATGCGTCTGCAGTCCGACCTGATCACTCTTTGCAATGCCGCACTCGATGGTCAGCTGGACACTGTCAAGGCACAGTGGGATCCGCGCCCGGCCGTGGGCGTAGTGATGGCCAGCGGTGGCTACCCAGACGCCTACGCCAAGGGCGATGTGATCAGCGGGTTGGAAAGCAACACTTCCAGTGATCGCAAGGTGTTCCATGCCGGAACGGCGATGCGTGACAATGATGTCGTCAGTAACGGCGGCCGCGTGCTCTGCGCGACGGCGCTGGGCACAAGTGTCACCGAGGCACAGCAGGCTGCCTATGCGCTGGCAGACGGAGTACACTGGAACAAGGTCTACTACCGTCGCGATATCGCCTATCGTGCCATTGCCCGGGAACTGAACACAAAAAGAAGGTGAGCTAACATGCGCGAACAAGCATCCTCCAGCAACATGCCTCTGAACGGTCTCGACCAGTTGATCGTGCAGTTCGATCAGGCGCTGCGCACCCTGGTGCCCGGCGCCAGCACCGCACGCCGCACGACACCCGCACGTAGCAAACCGGAACATGAACTGACCGGCGAACAGCGTCAGCACGCAGCCGCCCTCATGCGCATCAACCACACAGGAGAAGTCTGCGCACAGGCGCTGTATCAAGGGCAGGCGCTCACCGCCAAACTGCCCGATATCCGCGCCGCCATGGAGCACGCCGCTCAGGAAGAAGTCGACCATCTGGCCTGGTGTGAGCAGCGCCTGCGGGAGCTGGACAGCCGCACAAGCTATCTCAATCCTCTGTGGTACGGCTTGTCATTCGGGTTGGGTGCGGCGGCGGGACTGGCGGGTGACAAGTGGAGTCTGGGCTTTGTGGCCGAGACCGAGCAGCAGGTGTGCGAACACCTGCGCGAACATCTGGAAAAGCTGCCTAAAGAAGATGAGAAGAGCCATGCAGTTCTCAATCAGATGCTGATTGATGAGAAAAATCACGGAGAAACTGCGCGACAAGCAGGGGGCACTGAGCTACCAATGCCCATCAAACTCGGCATGACCCTGATGTCAGTGGTCATGAAGAAAACCGTCTCCCGGTTTTAAGACCAGATTTTAAAAACCAATCACTCCGGCACGATCTCAAAATCGTGCGTCATCTGCACACCCGCTTTCACAAACATGATCGTCGCCGAGCAGTATTTTTCGGCAGACAATGCGACTGCTTTTTCCACTTGTTTGGCACTGAGATCTTTGCCGCTGACACGGAAGTGCATATGAATTTTTTCGAAGACGGCCGGGATCGCATCGGCGCGTTCAGCGGTGAGATCGCACTCGCAACTGCTCACATTCTGGCGTGCTTTCTTCAGAATGGTGACCACGTCGTAAGAAGAACATCCCCCTGCGCCGATCAACAGCAATTCCATGGGGCGCATGCCTATATTTTCACCACCACTGGATTCCGGCCCTTCCATCAACACGGCGTGACCGGTGCCGGATTGTCCCAGAAATTTCACTTCGTCTATCCAACGCACTTTCGCTTTCATCATCGTCTCTCTTCAATGTTTGCAAAGGGAGTACCGCATTCTCACTCCAAAGAAATCCGGCACTGCTCAATCGTCGCGGCAGATTACCACAGACTGATTGTCAGCACGACGCGTCAGACATTCACAGAGATGCAAGAAATGTGATATACATCTGCGACATCTTGAATCGGCCATTTCCCGGGGCTTTCCCGAGACTTTGTGCCACACAGTTTTTGCTTTGCTGTCGAGGAGTAAATCAACATGGCGCTCATGGCCATCACACCGCACATCAAGGATGTGGACAACTTCCTGACGCATTGTCATCGGCGGCGCTACCCCAACCGCAGCACCATCATTTATGAAGGCGATGCCTGCAATACCCTTTACTACATCGTTGAGGGTTCAGTCTCCGTTATTCTGGAAGATGACGATGGCAAAGAAGTAGTGATTGCCTATCTGAATCCCGGCGATTTCTTCGGGGAAATGGGGTTGTTCGAACAAAAGGAAGCGCGCAGCGCCTGGTGCCGTGCACGCACCAGCTGTGAAATTGCTGAAATCAGTTATGCCAGCTTCAATAACTACATTCGCCTGCATCCGGAAATCGTGTTTACCATCGGCAAGCAGATGGCCCACCGGCTACGCAATACGACACGCAAAGTGGGCGATCTCGCCTTCTATGACGTCACAGGGCGCATCGCTCGTACCTTGATAGAACTGAGCAAAGAACCCGATTCAATGACTCATCCTGATGGCATGCAGATCAAGATTACCCGTCAGGAATTGGGCCGATTGGTCAACTGTTCACGCGAGATGGCAGGCCGGGTTTTGAAGACGCTGGAAGAACAGGAATTGATCCATGTGAAAGGCAAGACCATCGTCGTTTATGGCACACGCTGAGCGTCCGTTGATCAATCCGCTGTGGCCAGCAACAACAAGCCCTGCTCACTTCTGCTCTGCGCCATCAGCTGCTCCTTGCGAGCCTCGATGACACTCATTCGCTCGGCTCTTTCCCTGCCATTGTAGGGGCCGCGCATCACCAGATTTTCCGCACGCCGGTAGTTGCTCAAGGCATTGATCTTGTCCCCGTCCTGCAACGCCAGGGTTCCCATGTTGAGATGGGAGTTGATGGCGACGGTGGCACTGAGCACCCCCAGATAGCGTGCCACTGACTCAAGCTGCTCTCCACGCACCTGGCGAGCCTGATACAAGCGTCTGATGGTGCCCATCGCCTCACTGATGTACGCACGCGTCATCTCTATCTCGCGCTCACTGGCCAGGCTGGTGCGTTGTTCCATCCGTTGTCGACGCTGTTCAAGTTGGTCTGGACTGGCCTTCTCGACATCAGCCAAGGCATTGAGACCGGACTGCACCTGGCGGATGTCACTTTCCAGATCAACACGCGTCGGGTCGAGCTGTTGAATTTTCAGCAAATCACCTTTCAGGCTCTGATACAAAATTCTGAGTATTTCCGGGTTCTCATCCAGATCGAGCAGCGCACGGATGACATTGCGGGTTGACGCCCGGCGCTGATCCAAGGCTGCCAAACGGTAGAGGCGCACCAGATTCCGCTCCTGCTGCTCTTGAGCCAGCCGGGCGACCAGCAGCGCAGCCACCATCACCACCAGAAGGCAGAGCAGCATCAGAAGTTGAGAAAGAGCCATGGGGCACCGGAAATAGACGATACAGACGCAAAAGATGCATCTCTTGGTCTGTTATCGGCGCTGACTGCCTGAGGTTTACGGGGAAGGCAGGATATTCTGTAAAACGATTGCTGGAGGAGACGAGCTAGAGGAAATGGGTCAACTCAAAACAGCAGCAGACCCCAGACCAGTGCCACCAGCGCCATGGTCACCAGCACTGCCGCCGACCCGATGTCTTTGGCCTTGCCGGAAAGTTCGTGGTACTCAGGCCCGATACGGTTGACGACGACTTCGATGCCGGTATTGAGCAACTCGACAATCATCAGCAGCAACAAGGAACCGATCAGCAGCACCTTCTCCACCGGCGTTTCGCCCAGCCAGAGCGCGACGGGCGTGAACACCACCAACACCAGCACTTCCAGCCTGAAGGCCTCTTCAGAGGCAAACGCTGCACGCAGCCCGGCCAGTGAATAGCGGGCAGCGGCAATCAAACGCGGGATGCCTTTACGCTTGGGAGGGATCACTCCGGATGTTGGCAAGGTGTCATCAGACATGAGCGGCAAACAACTCCCTGAGCTTGTCACCGGGGTGCGCGGCACGCATGAAGGTCTCGCCAATCAGGAATCCGTAGATGCCGTGTTCGATCATCTGTCGCACGTCTTCCGCAGTGTTGATGCCGCTCTCCGTCACCAGCAGCTTGCCGGGCGGTGTCAGACGGGCCAGCCGATAGGTGGTGTCCAGACTGGTCTCGAAGGTGTGCAGGTTGCGATTGTTGATGCCGATCAGGTCGAAACCGGTGGCGAGTGCCGTCTCCAGCTCCGCCTCATCATGCACTTCCACCAGCACGTCGATGTTCACCGACCGGGCATAGGCGGCGAGTTCGCTCAGTTGTGTCGCACTGAGCGCCGCTACGATGAGCAGCACGCAATCGGCTCCGAGCGCCTTGGCTTCGGCGATCTGATAGGGATCGACCATGAAGTCCTTGCGAATCACCGGGAGTCCACACGCCGCACGCGCTTGCTGCAGATAGTCATTGCAGCCCTGAAAGAACTGCCTATCCGTCAGCACGGACAGGCAGGTGGCACCAGCTGCCTCGTACTGGCGGGCAATCTGCACCGGGTCAAAATCCGCACGGATCAAACCTTTGCTGGGCGACGCCTTCTTGATCTCGGCAATGATGGCCGGTTGCCGGGCCAGCATGCGCTGCCGCAGCGAACCGATGAACTCACGCTTGTCCGTAACCTGGGCGGCCAGGCGCTCCAGCTCTGACTGGCTGACGAGCGCACGCCCTTCTGCTATCTCACGGTGCTTCTGGGCGATGATGTCTTCGAGAATGGTGGCCTTGCTCATGCTACTGATCGGTATCCTTGACTAGTTCTTCTTCAAAAACGGGGCTCTACAACGTGTTGCTGAACTCGGCCAGCTCTTCGAGTTTCTTCAATGCAGCACCGCTGCGCAGTATCTGCTGGGCCTTGGCCACGCCCGCCGCCAGTGTATCTACCACATTCGCGGCATAGATCGCAGCTCCGGCGTTGAGCGCCACGATGTCGCCTGCTGCTTCGTCCTCGTAACAGAGTGCGCGGCGCACCATGGCGAGGCTCTCCTGAGCGCTCTCTACCTTCAGCATTGCAAAGCCATCACGACGCTTGATCCCAAAATCTTCGGGGCGAATGACGTAGTGCCGAATCGTGCCATCGCGCAGCTCGCCTACCTGGGTGTCGGCCGAAATACTGATCTCGTCCAGACCGTCGTTTGCGGCAAACATCAGGACGTGCTCGCTCCCCAGTGACTTGAGGACATCCAGCATCACGTCGATCAGTTTCGCATCGTAGACACCAAGCACCTGATTGGGCGCCGAGGCGGGGTTTGTCAGCGGCCCCAGCACATTGAAAATAGTACGCACCCCAATCTCACGGCGCGCAGGCCCGACGTGTTTCATCGCACTGTGGTGGCCGGGGGCAAACATGAAACCAACGCCGACTGTTGCAATGCAGCGCGCCACTGCGTCCGGGCCCAGAGCGAGCTTGACGCCTGCCGCTTCGAGCAGATCGGCACTGCCGCTCTTGCTGGTGGCCGCACGGTTGCCGTGCTTGGCCACACGCGCACCGGCACAGGCAGCCACCATGGCGGAAGAGGTGGAAATATTGAAAGTGTCGGTGCTGGTGCCACCCGTGCCACAGGTGTCGACCAGATGTTGCTTGTTGGCGATGTCTACGCGGGTGACCAGCTCCCGCATCACGGTCACGGCGCCGAGCAGCTCGGCCGCGCGCACGCCCTTGATCTGCAGTGCCACCAGAAAAGCACCTATCTGCGCTTCGGTACACTGACCCGTCATGATCTCGCGCATCAGCGTGATCATGTCCTGAGCACCAATGTCCTGTTGCTGAGTTAACAGGCGAATCGCGGTTTTGATGTCCATATCAGCGGCAGCCATCCAGAAAGTTCTTCAACAATTGATGTCCGTGCTCACTCAGGATCGATTCGGGGTGGAACTGCACACCCTCGACATCCAGCGTCTTGTGGCGCACGCCCATGATCTCATCCCTCTGGCCACTCTCGTCCTGCGTCCAGGCCGTCACCTCCAGGCAGTCTGGCAATGTCTTGCTGTCGATCACCAGAGAATGGTAACGCGTGGCAGTGAAGGGATTGGCGAGGCCGGTGAAAACACCTTTGTTGCTGTGGTACATGGACGAGAGCTTGCCGTGCATGACTTTCTTGGCACGAATGACGTCGCCGCCAAAAGCCTGGCCGATGCCTTGATGTCCCAGACAGATGCCAAGCAGCGGAATCTTGCCAGCAAAGTGCTTGATCACCGGCACCGAAATGCCTGCTTCGTTGGGCGTGCAGGGACCGGGAGAAATCACAATCTGATCAGGCGCCAGCGCCTCGATCTCGGCAATGGTAATCGCGTCATTGCGATAGACCCGGACATCCGCCCCCAACTCCCCCAGATACTGGACGATGTTGTAGGTGAACGAGTCGTAGTTGTCGATCATCAGCAGCATGAGCGAGCTGTCCTCCTGATGAGGCTATTTCACAGTAGCCTGTCGAGCGGGTTGGTGTTGGCGGGGGATTCTAGCATGGAAAATGTGGCAATCTCAGGCCGCGTACCAGTACACAGAGAAGTAGTGCAGCACCGTGCCAGTCATCACGAACAGATGCCAGACGAAGTGGGCATAGCGCACGCGCGAGCTGGCCGCATAGAACACCACGCCGACTGTGTAAGCGATCCCACCACCCAGCAGCAACAGCAATCCTTCCATCGGGACTCGATCCAGCATCGGTTTGATGGCCACCAGAATGAGCCAGCCCATCAGCAGGAACATGACGTTGGAGAGGCGCGGATGGAAAAGTCGGTTCGACGATTTGAGCACCACCCCGACCAGCGCCAGCGTCCACACCAGCGCGCACAGCGTCCAACCCCAGGAGCCTTTCAAGACGCCCAGCGTAAAGGGTGTGTAGGTGCCTGCGATTAGTACAAAGATCGCGGAATGTTCGATCATCCGCAGCACCTGCTTCGCACGGCCTTTCGGCAAGGCATGGTAAAGCGCGGAGGAAAAATAGAGGATCAGCGTGCTCAGGGAGAAGATCACCGCGCCAACCAGAAAAGCGGGGTTTTCCGACTGCCCAGCCCTGATCAGCAGGAATGGGCACGCGATCAGTGCCAGCAATACGCCGATGCCGTGGCTTATGCTGTTGGCGAGTTCCTCGCCACGGGTCTGTTCGCGCTTTTGAACCGGAGTTACTGCACTCATGTGGCTGTACTCGAATTTGAGCGTTTACTTCAACAACGCTGCATCCAACTGCTGGGCACGCTGCGCTGCCGGGCGGGCCTGCAGGCGCGCGGCGTAACGCTCGAACTCGGGACGCCGGGGAATGGTGCCGAACTGCATGCCCCAGAGGACAGCAGAACCGACGTAAACATCCGCTGCCGTAAACTGCTCACCACACAGCCACGGTCCCTGGGCTACTGCCCCGGCCAGCGTGTCGAACGTCGCGTCCAGACTGCCGAAGCCCACCATGCCTTGTTGCCCTTCCGCGACCTGCCAGTTCAATGCTTTGGATGTGGCGGCCATTTCCTGCGGCCCGGCGCCAAAGAATAGCCAGCGGTAATAAGTGCCGCGCAGAGGATCGGAGGGTGGCGGGGCCAACTGACTGGAGGGGAACTGATCAGCGAGATACGCACAAATCGCAGCGGCTTCAGTGACCACGGTGCCGTTGTGTCGAATCGCGGGCACTTTGCCCATGGGATTGATAGCGAGATATTCGGGGGCTTTCATTGTGGTGCCGTATTCGAGCAGCACGGTGTCATAGGCGACACCGACCTCTTCCAGCATCCAACGGATAATCTGACCACGCGAACGCGGGTTGGTATAAAACGTCAGTGAGGACATGCCAATCTCCCTGCCAGCAGCTTGTGTGAGGCAAAGACTCTAGCCAATGCCCCCGCACTTCTCAAGCGGCGGCATGCAAAAGAGGGATCGGCAACAACTGTGTCAGGCGCAACCGCCCGGTTTGATCTTGGCGATGGCCTTCAGGGCCGTCATATCCAGCAGCTGAATCTCCTTGTTGTCCACTGCCACGATGTTCTGTTTGCTGAGACGACTGAACACCCGACTGACGGTTTCCAGTGTAATGCCCAGATAGCTGCCAATCTCGGCACGGGTCATGGGCAAGCGAAAATTCAGCGGAGAGAGTTTACGGCGATGATTGCGGCTGGAAATACTCAACAGCAGAGCCGCCACGCGCTCTTCTGCCGCATTGCTGCTCAGCAGCGTCATCATCTGCTGATCCTTGACGATCTCCTGCCCCATCAGCCGAAAGAACCGCCCTTGCAAGGAAGGAATGCGCGCGCTCAATTCTTCGAGCTGTTGAAAGGGAATCTCGCAGAACGAACCCGTCTCCAACGCCACCGCCGAACCGCCATGACGATTGCTGCTGATGCCATCCATCCCGAGAATTTCACCCGGTAGGTAGAGGCCCGTCACTTGCTCGGCACCTTCCCAGCTGCTCTTGAAAGTTTTGAAACTGCCGGCACGAATCGCATAGATGGCGGTGAACTCATCACCTTCGCGATAGAGGTACTCGCCCTTCTTGAGGTTGCGGCCGCGCTTGACGATCTCGTCGAGGCGGCTGATCTCCTGAGCATCCAGTGCAATCGGCAGGCACAGCTCACCGAGCCTGCAATCGCCACAGGAAACACTGGGGTTGGTATGGCAACTGCGCCGCACCGCGTGTGGATAATCATCGACCACGTCTAACGGGTAACTTGATTTCACGTTTTAGCCTTGTCCGGAGTCATCGTTGATAGCCATTGTAGTGGATTGGCGTGCGGCGGCAATCTTTATATCGCTCTCGAAAAAAGTGTTTTGATTGGTGCCTCTTTGTTCAGATACTCATCGAAAACCATGCAGAGGTTACGCAACAACAAAGCGCCATCCGGCGTCACTGTCAGCACCTTCTCATCCTGCCATGAAACCAGACCGTCGCGTTCAAATTGTTCCAATTCCGGTAATACCTGACGAAAATGCTCGGAGAATTCAATGTCGTAATCCCGCTCGATACTGGCGATGTCGAGCGCACGAAAACAGCTTAATTGCCGAATGATTTCTCGACGTAACGCATCTTCGCTCCCTGAGACCAACCCTTTGACAACAGGGAGTTGATTCGCATCCAGTGCCTGATAGTAGGGTTGTAACCGTACTTCGTTCTGCGCGAATACATTCCCAACCTGACTGATTGACGAGACACCCAGTCCGATCAGATCAGTGGCCTTCTCGATCGAATAACCTTGAAAATTGCGCTGCAATTTCCCTTGCTGCAAGGCCAGCGCGAGGGTGTCACTCTTTTTGACGAAATGGTCAATGCCAATATACAGATAACCGGCACCTGTCAGCACATCGATGATGGTGGTGAGTATCTCCAGGCGCTGTGCAGGTGTTGGCAGATCTTGCGAATAAATCGCGCGTTGCGCGGAAAAGCGCTCGGGCAAATGCGCGTAGTTGTAATAGCTGATACGGTCTGGCGACAGCGCAATCACCAGCTGCAGTGTCTCCCGAATTGTCTCCACCGTCTGCAAAGGCAGCCCGTAGATCAGATCGAAATTCAGTGAGCTGAAGGCCCGCGCACGAATGATCTCCACCAGTGCTGCCACTTCATCAAAGCGCTGCACCCTATTGACCGCTTTCTGCACCCGCTCATCGAAGTCCTGAATGCCCAGACTGATGCGATTGAAACCCAGTCCGCGCAACAGCTCAATCCGCTCGCGATTGACGGTGCGCGGATCAACCTCGATGGAGTAATCACGCTGTTCGTTTGTTTGCAGATTGAAATAGTGCGATGTCAGATGCACCAGCTCGGTCAGCTCCGCGTCATCGAGAAAGGTCGGGGTGCCACCGCCCCAATGCAATTGCATGACAGGCCGTTTGTATACGCTGGTCTGCAGGCGCAAGAGCGCCATCTCCTTGCGCAGATGCTCCAGATACTGACGCACATGGTTGCGGTTGTGGGTGATGATCTTGTTGCAGCCACAGTAGAAGCACGGCGAACTGCAAAAGGGAATGTGGATATACAACGACACTGGTTCAGAGTCGCCATGCAGGGTTGCCTGTTGCTCCAGTGCCGCGAGATACACATCCGCACTCATGGTCTTGAATTCGCTGGCAGGCGGGTAAGACGTATAACGCGGCCCCGATCTGTCGTACTTGTGCAGCAGTTCGATGATGCGGGCGTGCGACAGCCCGGTGGCGGGCGGTATGCTGCCAGAGTGACACGATGGAGATGAGAGTTGCGGTTTCATGCGGGCAGTTTAATTCAGCCCGTGTTTGCCGCCATGATATAGGTCAAGGGTTTACAGAGTCGGAAAAAAGCCGGAGCAGGTATCGCGCTCAATACGCGGCCGACTCCGGCTTTTGTTGTTTCTATCGATCTGCCAACCAGTGGATCAGTCAATCAGACGCGGAATGAACTTGGTCAGCCCCTGTACCGGACCGACTTCGCCGCCGTAGACGTTGCCGTCGCGATCCACGGCGACCCCTTCACCCATGGCACCGATACCGCCCATGCCAGTCGGACGTGCGGAGTTGTGTTCGGGCACGTAGTAAAGCACCTCGCCGGTTTTGGCATTGCCGACTCGAAGCCCTTTGCGCCAGCCCGGGTTGTAGTTCTCATCGGACTCGGAGTCGATGGCGTAGAGCATGTCGTTGGCATCGATATACAGCCCGCTGATGCGGCTGAACTGGTACCAGGTGTCAAGGTGACCACCCTCCTGATCGAAGATCTGGATGCGGCGGTTGCCACGGTCGGCAACGAACAGGCGGCCCTGGGAATCCATCGCCAGTGAGTGCGGCGAGCGCAGTTGCCCATCCTCGAAGCCCCACTCGCCGAAGCTCTTGATGAACGTGCCATCCGGCGCGAACTTGGAAATACGGCTCTTGGAGTTGGGACCGGGCTCGTCCTGGAACTGAGCACCGTGGGTCTCGGCGACGAAGATGCTGCCATCGGGTGCCACCAGCACATCGTTGGGCTCGGTGAAATGTGTGGGCGGATCACCTGCTTCACCCGGCGTACCCAGTGTCAGCAGCAGTTCACCCTGCGGGCTGAACTTGAGCACGGTGTGCCCCTTACCCGCTGCGTTCGGATTGGCTGCCAGCTCGGTGGCATTCGCGGAGCGGGCGTCCACCACCCAGACGTTACCTTCGCGATCCACGTCCATGCCATGCGGCCACAGGATTAGACCTGCACCGAAGCTCATTACCGGACGCCCCTCAGAGTCGAGCTTCACGATAGGGTCAACGTCCGACCCCGCGCAGGAGTTCGCGCCGCAACGGTCGCCAACCCACAGGCTGGTGCCGTCGACGTCGATGTTGATTGCGCTGATGGAACCCCAGGTACGCCCTTCCGGCGGAGTGCTCCAGTTGCGAACCGTCTCATAGGGGTTGGGCAGATTGTTCACGGGCGGCACATTGGCGTGCTCGGCAGGTCCGCGTGCGCCGCCCTGTGCCAGGGCGATTGCAGGCACTGCAACGAGCAGGGCGCAGGCGACGGCAGTGCGCAGCAGGCGCTGTCCAGTGTGGTTCAGGGTCTTGTTGTTATGCATGAAACACCTCAGGGATATCAACGGGTTGGTCTTGGTGGGCGTGCACGGGATCAGCTCTTCGTGTGCCCACTGTAGTAGTTTCGAGAGCGCCAGAACATGAACTTTTGGAGCTGGAAAGTCAACCACACATCAGGACCGCTACTCTTGATACGTGAGAATCTGTCGCCTGCAGGGCAGGCTCCTACAGTCAGTGGTATGAGCCTGCCCTGCAGGCGACCACCACTCTCGTAGACAGCAGACAAAACCTTGTTGGATCTCGATAACCATGGCAAGGTAGTGGCAAACACCATGGAGCACGCCAGCGAGCGCACCGACATTCGCAATCTCAGCGTGAAAGGTCTAGCAGCCTGATCAGCGAACCACGCTTAGTCGCGCTTCTTGTTCCTGCTCTTGATCTTGTTGCGCTCATTCAGTTCCAGAAAAACCGCCAGCTCCTTCTCTGCCCAGCCCTGCGCTTCGGCCTCTGATGTAAAACCTCCCTGTGCTTTCGAGACGACAGTCTTCGTCGCGGTGGCACGACGAATTATTTCCGCACTCCATGCTTTCGCAGCACCTGCTTCAACAACGCTTTCGATCACACGGGATTCATATTTCTTGCTGGCTGCCATGAGGCGGGCTCCTGATAATTTAGAAAATTTTTACGGACGACGATTCAATTCGTAAGCACACATGTTGACGACTGTCGCCAGGTTGAGCGATTCGATGGCACCGCTGCCGGGTATCGCGAATGGCTGCGCGCCAAGCCTCTGCAGCTGCTCGCGGGGTACGCCGCGTGCCTCATTGCCGAACAGGTAGCAGTCGCACTCTTTGAAAACTTGCGCGCTGAGGCTGCTGCCCTGCATGTCCAGGCATGCAATGCGCTTGAAATTGGCCGACAGGGTTTCCAGCGGCACCTCGAATTCCAGCGGCACGTGAAAGATCGCTCCCATGCTGGCTCGCACCACCTTCGGATTGAAAGGGTCGACCGAACCGGGGCTGAGCAGGCAGCGGAAATTGCCGAACCAGGCTAGCGTCCGCAAGATGGTGCCGAGATTGCCCGGGTCCTGAATTTCGTGCAGATAAATCACCCGCTCCTTCTCACTGGTGGCTGAGTGCGGCGTGGCGTGCCCAAGCTGCAGCGCGGCGATGGGGACAAGTGCGACGATGCCCTGAGGTGCCTGGGTGTCGCAGATCTGCGCCATCTGCTTGTCGCTGATCACATGCTTGCGCAGAGTTGTCGACCAATGCTGAAAATCTTCGGTGACATACAGCTCACTCGTACGCAGTGTCGGTTTGTGCAGAGCCGCCTTCTCCAGTTCCAGCACCAGGTGCTCGCCCTCTGCTAGAAAGAATCCGAACTCCTGGCGATATTTCTTCTGCTGGAGCTTTTTAATTTCATCAAGGTTTAGAGAAGGGCTAAGAGTCATCTCAATGTTCCTCCTGCAGATCGGCCAACATCGCTTTCGCGAGCGCCTCGGCGACTTTGATGCCATCGATTCCCGCCGAGAGGATACCACCGGCGTAGCCAGCGCCTTCTCCGGCCGGATAGAGACCGCGCAGATTCACACTCTGCAGCGACTCATGATCGCGGGTGATACGCACAGGTGACGACGTGCGAGTCTCCACACCGGTCAGCACCGCATCGTCTCGATCGAAGCCGCGAATCTGTTTTCCGAACTCGGGCAACGCTTCACGAATCGCTTCGATTGCATAGGCTGGCAGTGAAGGAGCCAAATCGCCCAGCCGCACACCCGGTTTGTAAGACGGCTGCACTTCACCAAACTCCAGCGACGGTTTGCCACGCACGAAATCGCCGACCAATTGCCCCGGCGCGCAGTAGTCACTGCCACCGAGCGTATAGGCCAGGGACTCCAATGCTTCCTGCAGCTCGATTCCCGCCAGCGGACCGCCGGGAAAATCCTGCTCAGGGCTGATGCCCACGACGATTCCCGAGTTGGCGTTGCGCTCATTGCGCGAATACTGGCTCATGCCGTTGGTGACGACTCGCCCCGGTTCGGAGGTCGCCGCGACCACGGTGCCTCCGGGGCACATGCAGAAGCTGTACACGGCACGTCCATTCTTCGCGTGATGCACCAGTTTGTAATCGGCCGCGCCCAGTTCCGGGTGTCCCGCATACTTGCCGAGTCGCGCCTTGTCGATCAGGGACTGCGGGTGCTCGATGCGAAAACCAATCGCGAAGGGTTTCGCTTCCACGAACACGCCACGTCGATGCAGCATCCTGACCGTGTCGCGGGAGCTGTGCCCGAGCGCCAGCACCACATAACGACTGCGCAGCTCTTCGCCGCTGGCGAGCACCACGCCGTCAATACGCCCTTCGCTCATCAGCAAATCGACCACGCGACTCTCGAAGCGCACCTCGCCCCCCAGCGCACGAATCTCTTCGCGCATTGCCGACACCACGCCAGTCAGGCGGAAGGTGCCGATGTGCGGCTTGTTCACGAACATGATTTCCTCGGGCGCTCCGGCGCGCACGAATTCGTGCATCACTTTGCGGCCATAGAACTTCGGGTCCTTGATCTGGCTGTAGAGCTTGCCATCGGAAAACAGCCCGGCACCGCCCTCGCCGAACTGCACATTCGACTCCGGCGTCAGCTCCTTCTTGCGCCACAGTGCCCAGGTGTCCTTGGTGCGGGTGCGCACGTCCCTGCCCCGTTCCAGCACAATCGGCTTGAAGCCCATCTGCGCCAACGAAAGTGCGGCGAACAGGCCGCAGGGGCCGAAGCCGATGATGATAGGACGCTCAGTCAGGGTGTCCGGTGCCTGTGCTACCACGTGGTAACTGGTATCGGGGGCGGAGCGCACGTGTTGATCTCCAACGAAACGGACAAGGATCTGCGCCTCGTCACGCGCGCTGAGATCGACGATGTAAACAAACGTGATCTCGGTGTTTTTCTTGCGCGCGTCGTAGCTGCGTTTGAATACCGTGAAGTCCAGCAGGTCTTCGTCGCGAATTTTCAGGCGGGCCACAATGGCTTTGCGTAATGCAGCGGCAGGATGGTCGAGGGGCAGTGCAAGCTCGGTGATGCGAATCATGTTCAAGTCCTGGCCGGTGGCTCCGGCAGAGGCAGAAGGAATGGCGGCATTGTACTCATCTTGACTGCGGCCTGCTATGCTTCGCTCCCCTTCGCAGGAATCCGGGCACCACGATCCATGGCACGATCCAAGAGCAGTAACCGCTGGCTGGAAGAACACATCAACGACCCCTATGTGAAAAGGGCGCAGGTCGATGGCTATCGCTCGCGCGCCAGCTACAAGCTGATCGAACTGCTGGACAAGGACAAACTCATCCGCCCCGGTATGCTGGTACTCGACCTCGGTTCCACGCCCGGTGGCTGGTCGCAGATTCTCGCCCCGATGGTCGGCAGCAAGGGCAAGGTGATCGCCTCCGACATTCTGCCCATGGATGCGATAGCGGATGTGGAATTCATTCTCGGCGATTTCACCGAATCCGAAGTGTTCGATCAGATCATGGCAGCGCTGGGCGATGCCCAAGCCGATCTCGTGGTGTCTGACATGGCACCCAACATCAGTGGCGTTGATGCGGCCGATCAAGCCGCCTCAATGTACCTGGTCGAACTCGCGCTGGACATGTCTCGGCAGGTTCTTAAACCGAATGGAAATTTCCTGACCAAGGTCTTCCACGGTGAAGGCTACGATGATTTTCTCAAGGATCTGCGCACCAGCTTCGACAAAGTCGTGGTGCGCAAACCCGATGCTTCGCGCGCACGCTCACGGGAAGTTTACGTGGTGGGTAAAGGCTTCAAGGGCTGAGTGCGTCCGCAAAGTACGCCACCGCACTGTGCCAGGCCGGATTTTCATCCACACTCGTGAAGCTGGTTACATCAACATTCGCGAGGAGATCAGAATCATGTCACGAGAAAAAAACGATCACTATGTCTGTGAAGAATGCAAAGCCGAGCTGGTGTATGTGAAGGGCTGTCCTTGCCCGGACAAGATGGCGCATTCGGAAATCTGTTGTGGCAAGCCGATGAAAAAAGTCAGCAAATAGTCGAGCGACCAATGTGTGGCACTTCCGTGATCCGGGTGTGCCATGTCGCTATGCTTCGTATCATCACTCCAGCGTAATCCGCAGTTTATTCGAGAATTCCTCGCGCCCCAACTCCCCCGCAAAGAAACTGTTGAACGACAAGCTCACCCGCTCGATATTTTCCGTCACCTGCTGCACCCCGTGCTTCACGTTGGAAGGGAACAGCACGATGTCACCGACCGAAGTCTGCACGAAGTAGCGATAGGCGTTGTAGTAGGAATCTTCCTTACGCAACAGCTCATACCACTGATTGTCTTCATTGCGATAAAAGTTGATGCCATCTTGCGGCGCCAGGTTGATGTACAGCACACCGCTGACGATGCTGTTGGGATGCGTGTGCGCATGATGGGACTGCCCTTTGACCGAACAGGTCAGCCATGACTGCGTGATCTTCAGCTGCACATCGTTGGACGTGTTGAACACAATCTTGAAAAAATTGTCGAGATTCGACTGCAGCACCGCGCGAATGTCCCGCATCACTTCCGCACTGAGAATATTCTTGTTCTTGGACGACGAGTTTGAAATAGACAGCACCGGATCACGCAACTCACTCTGAAAGAAACGAATTTCCTCCTCAGTGAAACTGCGCTTGAGCGATGAGCGGTACAGAGGTACCGCAAATAGGTTCATCATCTGGTGGTCCATCAGATTTCTCCGAGACTATCTGTCTATTCAGCGTCGATATCCAGCTCCTTGATCAACATATCCATGGAGAAATCTTCCACAAATTCTCCGTTTCTTGCCTGTTCTGCACCGACAGCCAGATAAGCTTTCAACGCTTCCAGATTGTTCGTCATATACCCTCCGAAACTCATGAATGTGAATCGAACGTCAAATCGACCTATTACCCCAACAACCCCGCAAACATCCCTTGATACCACAGCACTGCGCCCATCACGATCACGGCACCGAGCATCATCCACGCACGCCATGGGCTTTTCTTCTCCGCGAACGGGTCGATCAGTGAGCGTGTAGAACCCGGTGGCAACGTGGCCAGCCCGGTAAGCGAAGCGCCGAACGGTACGTTAATGCGTGCGCGGGTGTTCACTGCCCAGCCGTTGGCGTCGAGCAACGGGCCTAGGTTGCGGCGACGCAGGGTCAGGAAGGCCATCATGACCGACGGCCCGGAGATCAACACCAGCACGCCAATCAGCACCAGCGGAATCTGCCACAAGCTCAACGCGAAAAGCCCTGACACCACGGCCGCCAGCATCGTGCCAATAGCACCCACGGCGAGCCCCATGGCGGCGAAGATACCGGCAAACTTAGCGATATCGAAGGCAGGAGGCGCTGCTGGTGTTGCCGCTGGTGCAGCGGCCACGGCACCAACACCCGTCGTGGTTTTGGCTTCAATATCCTTGTCGCGGGACGCGGCGAACTTGTGCAACTGGCTCTCGATGAACGCGGCCACGCGATTGTAGGGCGCCCAGAAGGCCTGCCGCAGGCTGACGGGCTGCTCCACCACTTTGGTGATAGTGGCACGCCAGTCTCTGCCCTTGCGGTCGTAGAAGATGCCGTTGCGGCCTGGCACCATCAGCTCGTCGACATGCCCGCCGGTGAGTGCCGCGACGATCATCATCGGCGCCTCGCCCTTGCGCTCGCAGTTGCAATACACGAGATAGCAGCCGCTGAACGGCGCCATGGTGCCATGACGCCCCATGTCATTGACGCGCATGACCAGCTCGCAGCTGCGCTGATCCAGATACAGCGTGCCAGCCTGGAAGATCGCCTTGATCTTGCCTCGGTAGAAATCACTGAGAGAAACGAAGTTGTGCAGCAGCGTGACCAGATCGCGCTGGTAGCGCACCAGCTTTTCAACAGCGTCGATGGTCGACGCAAATACTTTGGCGGCCAAATCCTCGGTGATCAGCGCCGTCACTTGTGCGACTCCATCACTGGCAACGACGGCCTGCAGGCGCTCGATGCTCAGCTTGTGAACCGCCGTGTCCGGCTTGGCTGCCTGCCAGGCACGCCAACCGGCCAGTTGCAGGGACACGCTCATCCAGTCGTCGACAGAAAGTGTGTCACGCGCCCCCAGCAGTGGCTCGATCACCGCCGCGTGCAGTGCTTGAATGGCACCCGCCCACGCGGGATTGACGCCCTCTGTCAGCGGCAGCGGCTTGCTCGCCACGATGGCGGCCAGAGGCAGGGCCGCGACATCGGCGTCACCAGTCGCAATCGTGCGATTGCCAAGTGCGCCATAGACCAGCGGTGCGGGATTTAGCGATTCACTGGCACGAATGTCGAACGCCGCCAGCTGGCAGCGCATGAAATAGTCGTCCACCTTGGCGCGAACATTTTCGAAAGCGAGCGCTGCCGCAGCGGTGTTGCTGCCGAGTGGGGAGAGTAGTTTGTTGTCGGCGGCACCTTCGGCGTGCCAGGCAAGCACGCTCTGCGCTTGCGCGAAGAATGCAGCCAGCGTGTCGGCACTCACTCCCGGTGTGCCGCTGCGATCAGCCACGCCACCTTGCGTGTCGACGATCTCGGTGATCAGTTGGCGCACAGCCTCGTCGCTGCTCAACTCCGGTGCCACGACGCCATCGCCATTGAAGTGATCGGGAGAGAAGAGACGGGTCAGGTCGGAGAGATCGGCCACCATCAGCGCGGCGTCGGCGGGCTTGCCCATGTATTGCAGCACTCGCAGCGCGGCTTCCTTGATGCCCGCGCCCTCGGCGTCATGATCCGCAATCGCCGCTACCGGCAGCCCTTCCGCGCGGAAGAGGATGTCCGGGTCGACCAGACGCTCACAGCTCCACTGCACCGCATCCAGAATCTCGGGGACCCTGATCTGTCCGTCAGCATCTTTGTCGAGCAGCGCGGCGGTGCGGGCATCGAACTCCAGCCCCGTGGTCGGGCAATTGAGCACTGTCCACAGCTTGGGGTCGAGGCGGTTGAGGTTGCGCAGATCATCCGCAGTGTCGAGGGTGACCTGATCGAAGCCCCCGGAACGGAAGAAGCGCCAGCGGTGATTATTGTTTTCCTTGATGATCATGGCACGCAGCCTCCAATCTGTTGGTATGCCACCGATCATAGTTCATGGCGCAAGAGTCACCAAGCACGCTTTCTTGCCCATGCCTTGATGTCACCGTTGACAGTCCCAGGGCTTTTTCTTTATATTCCTTTTCGGCTATATAAAGAAAAGGTTATCAACATGAACCCCGATGAACTCAACCGCGCCTTCGCCGCACTGGCCGATCCAACGCGACGCGCGATACTTGCGCGCCTTGCCTCCGGCGAAGCCACAGTCAATCAGTTGGCTGAGCCCTTCGACATGACCCAGCCCTCCATCTCCAAGCACCTGAAAGTGCTGGAGCAGGCCGGACTCATTTCGCGAGGACGCTCCGCCCAGACCCGCCCCTGCCGCCTGGAGCCTGCGCCTTTGCAGCAGATCGCGCAGTGGGTCGGCCTGTACACCTCACTGTGGGAAACAAGTTTCGAGCGGCTCGATGCCTTCCTGCAGGCGCCACAATCCACACCAATCTCTTCTGAACCAGGAATCTCTCATGACAACTAGCGCCGCCCCGGTGTTCGAAATCGTCCGCGTCCTCAAACAACCTCTCGTCAAAGTCTGGAAAGCCTGGAGCGATGCCGAACAATTGCAACACTGGTGGGGCCCTCAAGGCTGCACAGTGGAAATCGGCCGTTTTGAATTCAGGCCCGGTGGCTTCTGCCACTATGCCATGCGTTTTCCCGATGCCCCGGCCATGTGGGGCCGCTTTAATTATCGACAAATCGAAGCCTCCCAAAAGTTGGTCTGGCTGAACTCATTCGCAAATGAACAGTGCGGAATCACCCGCGCCCCTTTCAGCGACGATTGCCCGCTGGAGATATTGAACAGCGTCACGTTCAACGAACAGCATGGCGTCACCACTATCACACTGCGTGCAGAACCCTTCGGAGCCCTGCCGCAGGAGCTGCAATTCTTCGAGGATTTGCGCCCGTCTCTGGAACAAGGGTACGGTGGAACCTTGGAGCAACTGACGGAATTTCTTGCGAAAGTCAGTGGCTGAACCACTCTCCACGCCAAGGCTTTCGGCTTGAATCGATGAGTGCCAGTTGATACCATCCGGCGCGACCTCGGGGGCTCCTGAGCGAAAAACAGGAGAGAATTCAGGTGCTATTCGGGGCAGAACTGTGGGGCTGGAAAACAGAAGCCTGGTTTGACGTCTGGTCGATTGAACATCTGGCGATGGGCATCGGCCTCGGCTCTCTCGCCAGCCTGGCATCGAACGCCATCGCTCCTGGAGAAATTCTCAGCAGAGAACTGCGCAAGAAATTCGACCTGTTCATCGTCCTCTGTGTCAGCTTTCTGTGGGAAATGATCGAACACTACCTTGAAGCCGGCGTCTCCTATGACGTTGTCACGTACTGGTTTCAAGGCGTGGAATTCTGGGGCAACCGCATCATCACGGATCAACTGATGGTCGGACTAGGCTTCCTGCTGTATTCACGATGGGAAATTCTGAAATGGCCGACACGTGCTTTTTCCGTGCTCTGGCTGATACTGCACATCGGGGTTTTCCCGCACTCCATGTACCTGCATGAGCTGCCGTTGTTCGGCGGCCACTAGCTCCTTATCTAGAGCATCCGGCTCCTTATCTACGGCGTCCAGCTCCACAGATCACCAGGCGCGAATGCCTGCACGCCCGTCAACGCTGGCGCCACGGATGCCCGTCAGCACGTTGATGTCACGCTTCTCAAATTCGCTGCGCGTCATGCACTGAGTCGCCTTGATGTGGCTGCCGCTGCGCCTTTCCGTGACACAAACCACCTGATCCATCGCCGCGAGCCCGGCGTTGTAAGCTGCCAGCTCTTCTTCACTCATGGCGTTGAAATTGATTTTGCCACTGCTGCTGGCACACGCGGCCAGGGTCAATGCAGCACAAGTAATGAAGATCAGTCTGGTCATGCTTTTTGTCGTATTTTTAGTCATGGGCTCGGACCGCATTCAGGGAAGATTCGAAGGCTAGTGTTCCAGCTTTTGGTTCGGAAAGGAATCGTCGGATGTGCAATCCGCATAACACCGGTTGAAATGTCCGCATAACACCGGTTGAAAACTCCGCATAACACCTGTTAATATGTCCGCAAACTCCCGGTTGGAAGATTTTTATGCTCTATATCAAACGGTTAGCAGACCAAGAATTGCAGCGAAGGCTTGCCTACGCCGGAGCTGTCGTCATTGAAGGGGCCAAGGCCACCGGCAAAACCGCCACGGCACTGCAATGCGCAAAAACCGTTCACCGCTTCGACACTGACCCAAACGCCAGAACACTGGCCGCAGTGGCACCCGATATCCTGCTGAAGGAGACACCTCCTGTGCTACTGGACGAATGGCAACTGGCTCCCGAGCTATGGAACCATGTGCGGAAAGCGGTTGACGAAGGAAGTTCTCCTGGGCATTTCATCCTCACCGGCTCGGCGCGACCTGCCGACGACTTCACTCGTCATTCGGGTGCCGGCCGGTTTTCGAGAATGCGAATTCGGACACTCACCGGCTTCGAGCGCTCCATTGGTCAGCATCAAGTGTCACTTGCTGCTCTGTTGCGAGGAGAGGCATCTGCGGTGCGCGATCCCGGCCTGACCGTCCCTGACCTGGCTGAACTGGTCTGCCGCGGCGGTTTCCCCGGACATGCCACGCTCTCTACAGCGCAGGCCATGAGCGCGCTGCGTGACTACGTCGGTGAAATTTCCCGTACTGACATTCGTGAAGTGGACGGCGTGGCGCGTGATCCACTGCGCGTGGCGGCAGTGCTGACGGCACTGGCCAGACACGTGGGCACCGCAGTGCGTCCAACCACTCTTCTCGCTGACGTCGCCGCGCGCTTTTCCGGCGTGAGCATTGCGCGAACGGAGACAGTGGCAGAGTATTTGGCGGTGCTCGAACGACTGTGGATTCTGGAATACCAGCCCGCCTTCGCCCCTCATCTGCGCTCCCCCACCCGGCTGCGTTCAACACCGGTTGTACACCTTGTTGACCCCGCGCTGGCTGCAGCGGCGCTGGGGGCGACACCGGATTCGCTGCTGCGGGATCTCAATTTCTTTGGTCTTTTATTTGAGTCGATGGTCCTGCGGGATCTGCGCGTGTTCACGCATCACCAGATTTCGGAAGTGCAGCACTATCGAGACGAGACAGGCTTGGAGGTGGATGCCATCGTGACAGGCGCCGACGGCGCATGGTGCGCGATTGAAATCAAACTGGGCGCCTCGCCTGCGGTGGTAGATGCAGCGGCAGAATCACTGCTGAAGTTCGCTGCGCGTGTCGACACCACGCGGATGGGGACACCCGCCGCACTGGTTGTCATCACGGGCACAGGGCCTGGTTTTGTGCGCAAGGATGGAGTGGTGCAGGTTCCGTATGGAGCGCTAGGGCCGTAAACAAGGGGCGCCCTATCCGTACGCTACCAGACAGCCGCCAGCGCGATCATTCCGCATACTCGGTCATAACCCTTCGCCCGCAACTGCAGGAGTGAGCACATGACCTACGTCACCACCAAAGACAAAACGAAACTCTACGTCAAAGACTGGGGCACTGGCCAACCGGTCATTCTCTTGCACGGCTGGCCACTCTCCGCCGACAGCTGGGATGATCAGGCGATGGCGATTGCCGAAGCAGGCTATCGCGCCGTTGCCTATGATCGCCGTGGCTTTGGCCGCTCCTCGCAGCCATGGAGCGGTTACGACTACGACACCTTGAGCGATGACCTGGCGGCAGTGATCGAGCACACCGGCGCCAGCAACGCCATCATCGTCGGCTTCTCCATGGGCGGAGGCGAAGTGGCGCGCTACATGTCACGCCATGGCGGTAAATCCGTGGCGAAAGCCGCGCTCATTGCGTCCGTTGTGCCTTTCCGTCTGAAGACCAAAGACAATCCCCTTGGCACCGAGCAGGAAGCATTCGACAAGACAGCAAAAGCACTCAAGGAAGACCGCGCGAAATTCTTTACGGAATTCTTCCGCAAATTTTTTGGTGCCGACGCACCCGGTAACTCTGTCAGCGATGAACTGCTCAGCAGCATGCACAACATCGCGATGCAGGGCAGCCTCAAAGCCACGCTGGAATGTCTGAAGTCATTTTCGACCACCGACTTTCGCGGCGACCTGGCGCACTTCAAAGTGCCGACGCTGATCCTTCACGGGACCGAAGACAAAACAGTGCCGATTGAGGCATCAGCAAGACTCGCCACTAAAGGCATCAGTCAATCGACTTTGATTGAATACAAGGGCGCACCGCATGGATTGTTCGCGACGCACAAGGAGAAATTGACTAAAGATTTGCTGGCGTTTATTCGGCAGTAGTTCGGTTGTCGGAGCTTGACGAGTTTTTCAACGGGCGTTAAAACCGATTGTCATTTTCACAAGCATCGCCGTCGTTATCGCCATCCATTCTGGTGTTGGGACAATTCCGCACAAAAAATTGCGCCTCATCTCTGGACGTCATCTGGCTACAAGTCTCGCGCCCGTCGCAGCGAAATAGCTGCGCGGAGCGAATGGCTGGTTCGGGTTGTTCGATGGTGGGAGCAACGCTCGGCACGACGAACACGGGGGCCGCTCTCTGTTCCACTGGTGCGAACGTCTCGGTTCGTGCCGGGGGCAACTCTGCTGATTTCCCCAGATATATCTGCAGTGCGATGAACGCGATGATGGCGAGTCCTAGCGCTTTCATTTACAGCCCTCCTGGCAGAGATCATTTATCTTTTGGATGTCGATCTGCGAGATCTTGTACACAGCCTACGTCAATCTGACGAGTCGATCCGTGCGGATCGTCACATCACGGGCAGTCAGTTGGTTAGTCCGTCCACTGCGGATTCCAGACCACCTCCCACAGATGACCGTCCGGGTCCTGGAAGTAACCGGAGTAGCCACCCCAGAAAGTGTCATGCGCTGCTTTGACAAGAGTGGCACCGGCCGCCTTCGCACTCGCCATGATCACGTCGACCTCAGCCCTGGACGCCACATTGTGCCCCAGCGTCATTTCGGTGGCACACGGCGACGTCAACGTCAGCCCCGTGTCGTGCGCGATACTCTTGCGCGGCCACAGCGCCAGACGCAAGCCGGGCTGCAATTGAATGAACACGACGGCGCCGTATTCAAACTCCTGGCCAACGATGCCTTCAGTCCGAAAACCAAGGCCATCGCGATAAAAGCGCAGGGATTTTTCCATATCGGAGACGCCGAGGGTGATGACGGTGATGCGGGGGGGGATCAAATATCCTTCCTCTGGCACTAAGGTGACTGCCGCAACGGTTGCATCTGCAGTCACAGTGACAATTTCACTGGTTGCTTAGAAAGAGTTAATTGCTTACTTGGTTATAAACCACTTTTTTATCAGAAATGCTCATGAATCCAGATTTTTGGATCGCCGCAATGATTATTGGAATCTCGGACTCCTCGATTGAATCACGGAAATGAGCTTTTATTGATCGAGACAGAGTAATCTCTGTTCTTGGTCTAGTGACTTTTGGTTCGTTCAGCTTTGCTATGTAAAGTGCGGCACGCTCAGTTGCGGACCTTATCAATGCGTTCCTAACGATAGAAATCTCTTCAATCGATTCAGACCTGGCAACATAGATCTTTTTCGACTTCAGGTGCTGAATTAGCGGATCGAAACCCTTGTCCTTTGAAATGATGTGAAAGAATGGCGGCGACTCGTCGGCTGAGAATCGCCCAATGTAATAGGCGATGTGAAAATCGAGAGCATTTGGGCCGTTACCTGTGATCTTGATGTAATCCGCACGTGCCCCCATTCTGTGAATGGATTCTACAATCTCGAACGGAACCTTATTCTGGTTTGCGCCAACGAACACATACACGTAGAAGTGCTCTGCAGATAAAATCTCTATTGAGGCGGGCCGAACGCTTTCAAAATCTATAAGAATTACATTCTTCTTCACACCGGAGCACTCCTTGCGGCTGACATTCTTGTTCTCGCGCGAACTGATGTACATTGTATGTGTGTTATTGATACACCACCCAATCTCGCTTTGAACTTACGAGAGAGCCAACAATCTCTCATTTACTATCATCCCAAAACCGCTCAACAAGAATAGAATCAACAGGCTTCCCATCGTAATGAGCCGGGATGTATTGAAGTTCTTTCATGACTCGCTTAACAATGTAGGAAGAACAATCATCACTCCTATTTGAGATGCCTTGTTCATATTTCTGAATCTCGCCTAACGAAGAGATGTGGAATATGAGCCACACATCGTAACCTTCATAACATTCCGTAGAAAGTAGATTCCATCGCCAACGCTTGCTGAGAACGTCTACGCCCGGCTGGCTTCCAGTTCTTTTCAAAATTCTTTGAGCCGAGATATAATTTTCCCCAAACCTATCGCTGTTAATCCCATGATTAGGAAAGAGATATATAGACCCCGTGTTACCAAGACTATTAAATATTACTGAGAAATTGAACCAAACCGAAAAGCTCTTTCCGTCTTGGCGAATGGCAGGTTGAATAATTCCCTCATTTAACGATTTTTCGAGAGCCAATACGAAACCCATATTCTCTTCATTGATATCTCGACAGTATGTCTTTCCGAAACGTCCTTCATATGACACATAAGCTCCACAGAGTAGTCGGACCTCAATATCCTCATGAGGTCGTGGAAACCCGATCGTGCTTTGTAGTGCATTGTCACCTTTTTCAAAATATGCCGGATTTATTAAGTTGATGCTTTCAATTGACGAGCACTTAACACAGAAACTGCTTATCAAAAAAATATTGAGAATTTTCCACATTGTTGTCTCTCTGCAGCGGTTATATTTGTGTCAATTGATGACGCCAGTAAGCCAATGAACCACATTCAGACAGAACTGCGCGTTCTGAGTTGCATCAGGGTGATTCATTCCCATTTTCCACTGATCTGGCCCCGCCAGCTGAGCCGTGCACATGGCAGCTTCGCCCAAAAATACGATGCGCCCTTGTCCGAACTCTCTTGCTGCTCCATGCGTCCAACCAGCCACCGAAAATGGACTGATTCTTCCTTTGTAGAAATCGGGCAGCGTTTGTTGTGAGTTGAAATATCCAATTGCCGAGGGGCCATACGTCATGAGTGGATTCCAGTCTGGTGTCACTTGTACAGGCTGCCCCGTGAAAGTGAGAATGCTATCGATCATCTCGCCAGCATTTCTCCCCTCGGTGATACTGTGTTGATGCAGAGTATTGGCAGACTTGCTAAATATGTCGTTACCATTGGTTCCGTCTGCATCCGCGTACGCGTCTGCCATCAGTATGCCTACGGTCGCGCCAAGACCAATTACCGCTCCAGCCATTGGCGCGTGATCCGCAATCAGTAGCAGCTTCCCGCCCTGCTCGATCCAGGTAGTCAGCGCTAATATTTCACTTCTCGTGAAAGCCGGGTAATGTGGATACGACCAGTCCGAAGCATTTTCCTCGGCAATTGCGTTGGAAATTATCAGCAGTCCACACCCGGAAAGGGTGCTGCCCGTGGGATTTTCGGCAAAGCCAATTGCTGTATACCCATCCGCTCGAAGCAGGTTTGCAAAGACTTTGTACCCCCCATCAATAGTATGAAAATTATTGTGAGCCTCATCGATGCATACAACCGGTCCCTCTCCAGAGCTGTAAGCAGGAGACTGAATATCCAGATTAAACGCATCGTCAGGGACCTGTTGAGCCATTACAGTTTTGGCCGTCAGGAGAAACGCTAGCACTGCTATCGATCTTGAAATGTTCAATTTATTCTCCCTGCATATTCATTGCGGCCTAAAATCCAGTTCAGTTTTTTTCGGCAGACCACTACACCTGCCTCTCATAGTATTCCACTCTGCGCGAATGCCCGTTGTCTTCTACGGAAATACTCCCCTTGTGCTGAAACCCGTTCTTCGTGATGACGCGACCAGATGCAAGGTTATCTTCCAGATGGCTGGCGTATATATTTGTTAAATATAAAGTTAATCTGGAATCAGTCTTTTTCCAATACTGACCACTTCATCTGTCTTGTACCCCAGCTTATCGTAAAAGCTCAGGACCCCATCATTTGAAGTACGGACGACAATGTTCAATTTTGGGCAGCCTTTCCCAATCAGAAGAACTTCAATTTTTTCCATAAGCATTTTCCCGTATCCATTGCCTTGCTGCCCTGGTGAAACAGCCAGGTAATATACAGACCCTCTATGGCCATCATAGCCAGCCATCGCTGAAGCGATGATTCGATTATCCAGTTCTCCTACGAGAAATAAATCAGGTTGTACCAAGAGCTTGCGATCAATATCTTTCACCGGGTCATTCCAGGGACGAGTTAAACCGCACGCGTCCCAAAGCTGGATTACCGCTGAACTATCAACTTTTGAAAATTTACGGATATTCATCGATACGAATGCCTCATGCCTCAAAAACCAGAACGCATTAGCGCATCCGGAGCCGAATGCGGGTAGTTTTTTGATTTATCAGCGTGCTGATTCTCCCATTTAAATTCACTTAAAGAGGAGAGAATTGTATGTCCCATGGATTTCAATTCTTTTGATGGCTCAACGAGATCTGGAACCTGCACCACATAGATTCCGGCGGCAAGTGCTGCGCGAACGCCATTCTCGGAGTCTTCGAATGCAACGCAATTCGAGGGCGCAACATTCAGCTGGGCAGCAGCTTTTAAATATATCTCAGGATCGGGCTTTCCGTTTGAAACTTGGTCATCTCCGATAATGAAATCAAAGTAATCATATAACTTGGAATTCTTTAACTTGACCTGAGCATGTTCATATGCCGTGGACGTAGCAAGAGCAATGGGGGTGCTAGATTCGACGATATCCCTTAACAGTTCTACTGCTCCGACCTTTATAGGGATTGGATTTTCCAAGATCCTTTCCAAGTACTGTTCACTCCAGAGAGCGCTAATTTCTTCGTAAGGGAAATCCTTACCGTGACCTTCAATTAAGATGGATTTGCCCCGTGCGTGGTTAGTGCCAATACAAGCCAAATAGACATTGGGGTCGACGGCATAACCAATTAGTCGACCGGCCTCCAAGAAGCAGTTCATACACATTCGCTCTGTATCGAGCAGCAAACCATCCATGTCAAATATTGCCGCCTTGAAGATCATTGATGAGAACCTTGATGAGGAAACGCCGCAATGGATTTGTAATCGTCAGGCTGCGTCACCTGCTTCTCACACCTATTGAGCGGAATATACCAACATCCGTCAATGTCGTGAACAAGAGAGTTTTTTCAGTACGTGCAGCAGCCGATTTAAGGCCGCAATTTCTTGATTGCCAAGTGCTGGATCAATGTTTATTCGTGAAAATATATGTGGATATTTGTCAGCTAAATCATTTAGATAGATCTATAATATGTACATATAAACAGTGCTTTTTTTGCCAGCCTTTTGCGGCCTTTCCAAGGAGGAATCGTCTCATGTCACAGCTCCCTTCTCTTGCCCTTATCCCGCAAGACAACGCCGCGCTCAGCGACGAAATTACCCGCCTCGCCGGGCACATCAACGCCGCTCAACATCGCTTCCTTACACTGCTCGCTGCGCTCATCGAACGCGATGCGTGGGAGGGCAACGGCATCAAATCGCCAGCGCATTGGTTGAACTACCACTGCGGCATTGATCTGGGTGCCGCGCGCGAAAAGGTGCGCGTCGCGAAGAGCCTGCAACTACTTCCGGGCATCGACGAAGCTTTTCGCTGCGGCACGATCAGTTACTCCAAAGTGCGCGCCATGACCCGTTCCGCGACACCTGAAAATGAACAGATGTTGTTGCAGGTGGCGCTTCATGGCACCGCGCAGCACGTCGAGCAACTGGTGCGGAAATATCGGCGAGCCGAAAGCCTGACGGATAATCGTTGCGCCGAGAGCCAGTACGAAGCGCGTGAACTCTCCTGCTACTTCGATGATGATGGCATGCTGGTGCTGCGTGGCCGAATGACACCGGAAGACGGTGCCGTCTTCATGAAAGCCGTGGAAGCGATGGTTGCTGCGCAGAATCCACCTATCACCCAAGATGACGCTTCTGCAAGTCTCTCCGAAAAAACGTTCCCGCAGAAACGTGTCGATGCGTTGCTCGCATTGGCTGAGCAGGCGATGAGCACGATGGAAGCAGGATTGCAGCCGCTGTCGTCCGCCGAAAAATATCAGGTGGTGATTCACATCGAACATCGCAATGAACAGCACTGCTCAATCGAGAGCGGCGCTCACCACTTGCCGCTGTCGCCAGCTTCCGCCAAGCGCCTGTGCTGCGACGCGTCATTGGTCTCAGTGTTGGAAGATTCCGGCGGCAATGTGCTGAATGTCGGCCGCAAGACCCGCACTATTCCGCCCTCAATTCGACGCGCTCTGCAGATTCGCGATCGCGGTTGCCGTTTTCCAGGCTGCTGCGAGTCTCGCTACGTGGACGCACATCATGTGCAGCACTGGTGCGATGGCGGCGAAACGCGGCTCGATAATCTCGTGCTGCTGTGTAGGCATCACCATCGTCTGCTGCATCATGAGGGGTACGAGATTGTGAAACATAGTAACCAGCAGTTCGAGTTTTTGACTCCGGCTGGCGGCGCGATGCCCGCAGTCCTTGTCCCGCAATTTGCAGCGGCTGAGGACATGGCGAATGAAACCCTATCCATCGAGAAAGAGCATGACGGAATTGGTCTGGAGATTGATTCCCGCACGGCGGTGACGCGCTGGGAGGGAGAGAAGATGGACTATGGTCTGGCGGTGGGGGCGATGTTGCGTGGGCGGATGTTGGGGTTCAATGCGGGGCGGTGGATGTAGAAGTTTCGGCCCCAATACGACAATCATTTCAGTCGCAGCGGCAACCCCCGCAAGACCGAAGTCGGTTTAGACAAGTGTTTGCTTCTTTGCTTGGCTGCGGCCGATGGAGGGTCTATATGGATGCTTACAACTCCCACTTCAGTGACAACACCAGCGCTGAGTTCTCGCTGTTGAAAAGTGAAGCGCCCGGAAAATCAAATTGGTAGTAGTTGTACTCCAGCTCCAATTCCAGTTGTTCGGATAATTCATAACTGGCACCAAGACCCACCAAAGCATCTGACTCACTGAAGCTCAACGTTCCAGTTTCATTCCTTCCAGTACTTCTATTGAAAAAGAAAAATGACGAATCAGCGGACCACCAAATCTGACCCGCTTTGGCAAAAAGAGCGATATTTTCAGATAGTGGGAGGTGCCCGGTCACCGCAGCGGTAACACCCGCAAGATCGAACGCGGTATAGGCTGGGGTGGGACCAGGAAATTCACCGAGGTCGTCGTAACTCAGCTCAATGCCGAGATAAGGGTTGAGTTGCCATCCGACTGCGGCTTTTAGTACGGCCGTGTTCTCTTCCGGTAGGCCGGATTGAATCCAGTTTTGGCCGACGCTTCCGCTGACGTAGATTCCTGAATCGGAATTCTGGTCTGCTGTGGCAGTGTTCGCGAGGAGTAGAACGGTTAAGGCGGAAGATACAAGCAGTTGTGACGATTTGATGTCCATATTATTCATCCCTTTTTGTGAATCTTATTTACGCAGTGAATTTCGGAGCCATTGTTCCTTCTCATTTACAAGAGAAGACTGCCTCTCTGGAATTGAGTTGCAACTTACCCTGCGGCTTCGGAATCAGAATGACCATAGTTGGATATGTTACGTTTGCCGTGACGTTACAGCTGCTATCGGCGAGTAGAACCAAGGCGCCGACATATGTAGTTGAACCACCCCTTACATTTTCAATCATTAGAGACCGACCTGCGCCTCCTTCACCAAGACCACCAGCAATAACTGTATAAGCCCCAAAATCAAATAGCGGCGGGTTGTTTAGCTCGGATTCCGGTGCGAGATATTTTCCGGCATTTTCTTTATAGAATGCCTCCCAAGCTTCGCGATTCTCAATAACTTTTGCCCAAGTGCCATTTACTCTGACTTCAAAGGGTACATTTATCTGAGCGTAAGAAAATACATTAGCGGCCGATGCTTGAGTCGAAGCCAAACAAAGTGAGCTATATACCATTACTGCTGTGATCCAGAACTTGTACATATAATTACCTAGAAATTTCACGCCGTGAACAACGCCGCGCGGTTCCGGCGCCGACTTAAAGGTGCATGCATGGTTAGAGAGCCTAGAAGCCAACGTCTGAATTAACCGAAGTGCGCGGCTTTTCGCGCAGGCCCGATTGAATGATTAGTTAGACGCCTCTCAAAACGGAATATCATCAAACCCTCCGAATTTATGAGGCTCGTACCGATCGATAGCATCCAAACGTGACTGAATATTTGCCAAAATGATTCTTCTTTTTTCATCGCTGGATGATTTCATCAAGGAAATAAAGTTTTTTACGCAAGCGACTTCGAAACCGTTCTTGTGATACCTAAAGCCTCCATCCAAAAAACACCGTAAAATAGGCGCACAATCGGGTGCCTCGTCTTCGAGCATGAAGTTTCGATATGTTGCTTCGAGCTTGTTAACAAGCTTTTCATGGTCTTCGACGTATTTCGTTCCGTTCTCTATTTTGGCTACATGCTCTGTTATGGCGCCGGCGAAGGCCCTATAGCTGTTAAGTTCTTGCCCGAAAAAATTTATCTCGGACAACTTATTGGAAAGCACTTCCCTCTCAACGTCAAGGAAGCTTACAAAGCGATCTCTTGGATCAATCTGACACATTTTTCGAAGGACAGATCGATACTGAAAGTCTTCGATTGCCAAATCCTGGACTGCCTTTTCGAACATTTTCCCGACGAAGTACACTTCGGTGGCGAAATTGTAGTTTCCTTCAGCAAATTCGTTTGGCGGTTCGCACCACCAGTTTAGGCTAATGCTCTTGTCAAAATCATCGGCGACCTCAACCCTTTTTCCGAATCCGAGGTCAATGATTTTCACAGTTCCGTCATTTGTGACCATCAGATTCATGGGCCTGATGTCTCGATGAAGTATGTTCCTCAACTCGAGATGGCAGAATCCTTTGATTGTTTGATTGAAAATGTCAGCGAGACTACTAGGGTTGTCTCTAATGTATTCGTCTATGTCATGGCCGTCGATGTACTCCATGAGTATGTATCCGGTCAGTTTCTCAGGGTATAAGTGGTAATTGAATACCCGAACGACGTTCTGGTGATATACGTCGTGCAGCAACTTGATTTCCCTCAAGAAATTGTCGAAAAATTCTTGTTTGTGTTCTTCGTAATACGGGGAGTATTTTTTACAAACAAATAGCTCATCAATTACATCATCTCGGAGGAGAACGGTTTTCCCGCACGCGCCCTGACCAAGCTCTCTGACGAGAACATAGTTTCGCTTGCGCACAAATTCGATGACGTTCTCACTCATAGCAGGCTTGTCTCATCGCTTGACGGCTAAAATTTGTACAGCGTGCACGCGTACTACACGACCACCATTGTTGACTTGCAATCGCCAGGCGACATCACCCGCCTGTCGCACCTAATGAATGGAATATACCAACATCCGTCAATATCGTGAACTAGAGAATTTGTTCGGCGCTATGCATCCCATCAGCCGCGTTCCAGCACTATTGAGTGATCTCATCCGCACCACCTTGCACATACACTCAACTGTGACACTATCCATCAGCTAACCCATCACCCCGGAGACACTCATGCCCCGCTGGATCAAAGTCGACGCACCGATCAATCACTACATCACCGCGCACCTGGAGCCTGAGGCGCCAGTGCTGCAGGCGCTGCAACGCGAGACTTCGACGATGGAGGGCGCGCAGATGCAGATATCGCATGAGCAGGCGCGCTTCATGACACTGCTGCTCAAGGCCATGGTGGCAAAGCGCACATTGGAGGTCGGGGTTTATACGGGCTACAGCACGCTGATTACGGCGGCGGCGCTGCCTGCCGATGGCATCGTGATCGCGTGCGACGTCAGTGCAGAGTGGACAGCGGTCGCGCAGCGTTATTGGCAGCAGGCAGGAGTGGCTGACAAGATTGATCTGCGGCTGGCACCGGCGCAGGAGACGATGCGTGCCTTGCTGGCGCAGGGCGAAGCCGGACATTTTGATTGTGTGTTCATCGATGCGGACAAGACGGGGTACGACGCATATTACGAGCTGGCGCTGCAGTTGTTGCGCCCTGGTGGCGTGATCATGCTGGACAATTGTCTGTGGGATGGCTCGGTGGTTGATGCGAGTATGCAGGATGAGGACACGGTGGCGATTCGGGTGCTCAATGACAAGATCGCGCGGGATGTGCGGGTGAATTCGTATCTGGCGCCGGTGGGGGATGGGGTTTATTTGGTTTATAAACTGTAGGAGCCTGCCCTGCAGGCGACTGGTCTGCGAGGGTCGGTCGCCTGCAGGGCAGGCTCGTACAGAAAGAGGGAGCAGGATTATTTTTGGTTGAAGAAGACGATCTTGTCGGCTTTTTTGATGGCGGGGCGCGCCTTCATGGCGTCATACCAGCGCAGGATATTCGGGTACGGCGTGAGATCCACGCTGGTGCTGTCCTTGATCTGAAAACTGGCGAAGGCGAATGTATCGGCGATACTTATCTCATCGCCACACATGAATGCATTTTCACTCAGCACCTTGTCAACGTAGGGCAGTTGTTTGGCCAACCACATGTGCGCCTCGGCGAGAGCTTTGGCGTCGGCCGGGCGGCTGAAGAACATCGGGCACACTACTTCCTCCCAGAAATACACGGCCATCCAGCGGCCGACGTGAACGCTCATGGTGTCCATCACCTGATCGATGCGCGACGCCTGTTTGGGATCGTCGCTGTAGAGTCGCTTGCCGTTGACGTTGGCGAGGTAGCGGCAGATGGCGGCGCTTTCGAAAACAGAATGACCTTCGTGATCAAGCACCGGTACTTTGCCGAGCGGATGCCGGGCCAGATGCTCGGGCTTGAAATTTTCACCGGTGCCGAGATCGACCGTCACGAACTTGTAGTCCAGCCCCAGCTCTTCAGCGGTCGCCACTACCTTCATCGGGTTGAAGGTGCCATACCCATAAATTGTGAACACTGCCTGTCTCCTTGTTTACATCAGAGTTGTTAATAGTCGATAAACACTTGTATTATGCAAGCGAACGCAGGTTAGATTAACAAATTGCATAATGCAAGTGATGGATTGTTATGGTTTCCAAGAATGAACACGCGATTCGCTCGTCCTGTCCCGTGGCCTGTGCGCTGGACATCATCGGGGATCACTGGTCGCTACTGGTCATCCGCGATCTGCTGTTGATGGGCAAGCACGAGTACAAGGAATTGCTGGAGTCCGACGAGGGTATCTCCAGCAATATTCTGTCGGACCGTCTGCGCAAACTGCAGGACAGCGGGCTGCTCGATGTGATCCCTCATCCGGAGAGCAACAAGCGCAAGCTGTATTTCCTGACAGCGGCGGGCAAGGATTTGATTCACGTGTTGCTGGCGCTGGGGCGCTGGTCTGCGACGCATCGCAGCGATGCGATTTTTATTCCCGAAGAGATGCGCGCGAGGATGGCGAAGGGGGCGGCGGCTTTTAGTAAGGAGGTGTTGCGGGAGTTGGCGCGGTGGGAAGAAAAGTATGAGGTTTAGGACTTGATAGATTTGTGGGGTCGCCAGCAGGGCTGGCTCATACACTGACTGTAGGAGCCTGCCCTGCAGGCGACCGACTTGCGCGACACTTGTCGCCTGCAGGGCAGGCTCATACAAGGTCAGCCGCGCGCACCAGCGATGTAGGCGGCTGTGATGGGGTTAGCGGGAGACTCGAAGACATTGGCGGCGGGGCCATGCTCGACAACAGTCCCGGCACCCTCGACGAGCCAGAACATCGCGACGTTGTCGGCAATGCGGCGCGCCTGCGCGATGTTGTGGGTCACGATGACCACGGTGTAGTCGCCGCGCAGTGAGCTGATCAAGTCTTCCACCACTGCACTGGCGAGCGGGTCGAGCGCACTGCAGGGCTCATCCAGTAACAGCACTTTGGGCGAGAGCACCAGCGCGCGCGCCAGACACAGGCGCTGCTGCTGACCGCCGGAAAGTCCGAGGGCAGGCGCATCAAGTCTGTCCTTCACCTCTTCCCACAACCCCACGCGGCGCAGCACATTTTCCACGGCGGCGTCTCGCGTCTGCCGGTCACGCATGCCGTGATGCTTGAGCGGGAACGCGAGATTCTCGCGGATCGACAGCGGAAACGGATTCGGCTTCTGAAAGATCATTCCCACCTGACGACGCAGCGCGATCAGGTCAATGTCTGCCCCGACAATCTCCTGCCCTTCGATGCGGACACTGCCGCTGACGTGACAGCCATCGGTGAGGTCGCTCAGGCGATTCAGGCTGCTGAGGAAACTGCTCTTGCCGCACCCGGACGGCCCTACGATGGCAGTGATGCAGCCGCGCGGAATGTCGAGGGTGACGTTGCGCAGCGCCGATTTGCCGGCGTAGTACACAGCCAGATCGCGCACCTGTAAGCACGGTTCGTAAGTCGCGCAGCAGGCCTGACGCTGTGCCCAGGGGCGCAGGTTCTGCGGATCAGAAACGGCTGCGTCGTTGGCAGTGGCGTCCTTAACGATAGTGTCGGTGGCAGGGGAACAGGCGTCACTCATTGCATAGTCTCAAACAGGGGTGATGCGTTGCTGGAGCCAGCGGTCGGCGGCTCGGAAAGTCAGCGCGTTGATGATCAACAGTAACACGATGAGAACGACCGCCGAAGCATAGGCGTTGCTTTCACCGCCAGGCACGTTCATCGCTAGGTCGTAAATATGAATGGAGAGCGAACGGCCGGAATCGAGCAGCGAACCGGGCATGCGGTCGACATAACCACTGGTGAAGAGCAGTGCCGCCGTCTCGGCCAGTGCGCGGCCAATCCCCAGCACTAATCCCGCGATCAGCCCGGGTGTGGCAGCAGGCAGTAGAATGCGCCACAGCGTGGTGAACACGGACAGACCTAACGCAGCAGCGGCACGGCGATAGTCATCCGGCACTGCGCGCAACCCGGTTTCTGTCGAGCGAATCAGCAACGGCAAGACCATGCAGGCGAGTGTCAGCCCGCCGGAAAGAATCGAGAACCCCATGCCGAGATACAGACTGAAGAAGGCGTTGCCAAACAGACCGAAGACGATGGACGGCACCCCAGCCAGCACATCGAGGGAATAGCGGACCAGTCGGCCAAAAATCTGATTGCGGCGGCCGAATTCGGAGAGCAGCACCGCCGTGCCTACACCAAGCGGAATGGCGACCGCCATGCACACTGCCAGAATCAACAGCGTCGAAACGAGAATAGGCAGAATGCCACCGGCACGCCCTGCGTCGGCTGGCGAACTGCTGAGAAAATCCCAGGAGATATGTGGCAAGCCCTGCACCAGCAGGTCGCCGACGATCCACGCAAACGTGGACGTGATCAACAGCGCCACGCCCCACATGACGACAGTGGCAATGCGGTCAGCCATGCGGCGCCCTCGCCTCTTCGTTGTATGGCTCAATGCCAGCAGTGACATTCAGTTCCTCGCGCATGATCCAGCGGCTCAGGCTCACCAGCAGCAAGATCAGCACCAAAAGAATCAGCCCGCTGACGAACAAGGCAGCGCGGTGCCCTTCCAAGGCATAGCCGAGTTCCAGCGCGATATTCGCCGTGAGTGTGCGCACCGGTGCAAAAAGGCTGTCGGGCACCTGCACGATGTTGCCCGCCACCATCAGCACCGCCATGGTCTCGCCGATGGCGCGCCCGGCGGCCAGCAATATCGACGATGCGATGCCTGTACGTGCAGCGGGCAAGGCCACGCCAATGACGGTGGCCCAACGCGACAGACCGAGCGACGCGGCACCTTGCAGATACGCACGCGGAATACTGCGCAGCGCCGTCTCACTGAGCAACGCAATGGTGGGCAGAATCATCAGGCTGAGAATGAGGATGGCGGCGAGCAGACTCTGCCCCGGTGGCGCCCACTGTCGAATCAGTGGCGTCAGCACCACCAATCCCCAGAAGCCGTAGACCACCGAGGGAATACCCGCGAGCAATTCGAGCAGACGACGAAACCAGGTGGCCACCACAGGCGGCGCATAGAAGCGCGAGA
This sequence comes from Pseudomonadota bacterium, assembly GCA_040384465.1. GTDB lineage: Bacteria > Pseudomonadota > Gammaproteobacteria > Pseudomonadales > Pseudohongiellaceae > UBA5078. Next base: position 284,795 of record JAZKJF010000003.1, read on the forward strand.
ACAGCGCCGCCGCGACACCAAGCGGGGTGGCGAGCAGCATCGCGCCCAGCGTCGCCACCAGTGTACCCACCACCATGGGCAAGAGATTGAATTGCGGCGCGGTGCTGGCAGGGAACCATGAGGAGTCAGTGAGGAAATGGGCAATGCCCGGCGATTGCAGCGCTGGCCACGCTTCGAGAATCAGGAACGCCACGATCAGCAGCGTAATCGCCCCTGCCAGCGCCGCCACCGCGCGCAGCGTCCACAGCAGCGGCACATCAGTGCGTGAGCGGGACAAAGTACTGTGCCTCCGTCAGATCGCTGACCTCGGCAGAGGCGGCATACTCGATAAAGGTGCGGGCAAGAGCAGGAATCTGTTCAGCAGTGCCCAGCGTCACCAGATGCAGTGGACGAGACAACGGGAAAGCGCCATTCCGCACATTCTCCAGTGTGGCTTCAACGCCCTCCATCGGCAGCGCCTTGATCGCCGTGCCGCGCGACGCTTCGTAGGCCGCCGTGCCAATCGACACATAACCGATGGCATTCGGGTCGGCCGCGACCGTGCGAATACCTTGTTGATTGTCCCCAATGATGATGGACGGTTTGATGTCTTCGTTACGCAATTGGAAATAGCTCAGGAACAATTCCAGTGTGGAGCGGCCCTCGGCTTTGTTGACGACGGTGATCGGCGCATCGGCACCGCCGATCTCGTTCCAGTGTGTGACCTTGCCAGTGTAGATGGCGATGATCTGTTCTGCACTCAACACGGTCAACGGATTATCGCGATGCAGAATCATCGCCACGCCATCCAGTGCGATGGGGTACGCGGTGAGGTCACCCTCTTCCTCATTGAGCGCGCGCGACACCATGCCGATATCTGCCGTACCCCGGCGCGCATCGGCGACGCCACGCGAAGAGCCGCCCGTCTGCACATCGACGCGGGTGTCAGGATGGGTCTGTTCGAAGCGTTTGGCCATCTCGCCAATCAGAGGTGCGATGGTGCTGGAGCCTGTCAGAGTCAGTTGCCCAGTGATGGCACGCGGATCAACGCTCTCTTGCGAGTCATTGGAGCAGGCTGTCAGCAGAAGTAACAGACAGGAGATGGCGAGATACTTGATCAATGTATGGTTCATATAAGGCTTACTACGGATCGGATGCTGGGCAGGATACTGGCAAACCAAGACCGGAGGAAACACCCAAAACGCACAACCTCGTCACCGTATGAGCCTGCCCTGCAGGCGACTTGCTTTGGCCCGGGCACGGTCGCCTGCAGGGCAGGCTCCTACAGACAGCACGGTCGCCTGCAGGGCGAGCCCATCCCTCATAGTTCCTGCCAGTGCAGAAGCCCGCCGTGGATATTCGCCACCTTCTCATGCCCGGCATTCTTGAGGATCGTGGTCGCCATGGCCGAACGTTTACCCGAACGGCACAGCGTCACCACCGGTTTGTCTCTGGGCACTTCGCCGACCCGCTCGCGCAACTGGCTCAGTGGAATCGTGAGCGGATTGCTCAGCCCCAGTACCGAATCGCCCAACTCATCGACTTCCCGCACATCCAGAATCGTCACCTCCGCCTTATGCATCAACACCCACTCCGGCTCCACCTCCGGGACTCCGGCAAAAGTCACCCGCAAATCAGCCCAGGTGGGTTCTTCCGGCAACTGGCCGTTTTCCGGTTTACCGGAGCGCAGATTATTGGGCAGTGCCTCGTCGATTTTTTTGGGGTGCGGCAGCTGCATGGCATTCATGTAGTGCACAAAGTCTTTCTCGTTGGCGCCGCCACCGACGCGCGGGTTATGAATCTTCTCTTCCAGAACGGAGGAGCGGGTGCGGCCGTTGTAGTCATGCGCGGGGTACACGGCGCAATCGTCCGGCAAGGTAAACAGCTGCTCGGTGATGGAGTGGTAGAGCCGTGCGGGGTTGCCTTGCTGAAAATCACTGCGGCCACAGCCACGAATCAGCAGCGCATCGCCGGTGAAGACCATGCTGAGATCAGCCAGCACAAAGCTCGTGCAGCCATTGGTGTGACCAGGAGTCGCGCGCGCCTCCAGCGTAATGCCAGGCACACCGAATGTATCTCCATGCTGCAGCGCGATATCGACATTCACAGCCCCCGCATTCGCGGACAGCGCGATCTTGCAGCCGGTCTTTTGCTGCAGCAGCCACGCGGCAGTGATGTGGTCGGCGTGGGCATGCGTGTCGGCGACGATTTTCAGCGTCAGCTCCAGCTCACGCAGCAGTGCGAGATCGCGCTGGGATTGTTCGAACACAGGGTCAATGAGAATAGCTTCGTGACTCTTCTCATCCGCCAGTAGATAGGTATAAGTGGATGAAGAGGCATCGTAGAGTTGTCGAAAGATCATGGGGTTCTCCTGTCGGTACGAACCCCGAGTATACGACGAAGCGCTGCACTCGCCACGATCTACGTCAAGTCTTCGACATCAAACCTGCGTAGCATCCAATGCTGGCGTGGAGTTCAACGCGTTATGATTCTGCTCCAGCAGCCGAAAGATATCGCGCCAGGTGATAATCCCGACGATATGGTCCTCACTGGTCACGATGGGAATGCAGGAGATGCGATGCGTGTTGAAAATGCTGATGGCCGCGAAAATATCCGCTTCCTTGTACAGGCTGATCGGCTTGCGGGTCATGATGTGATGAGCCCGCTTGTTCAGCGTCGCCGTGTCACGCACCGACTCGAATGAGGTGCCCAGATAAGGGCTGAGTGCACGCCATAGGTCGCGGTCGGAAATGACCCCGTAAAGCTGGCCCTTCTCTTCCACCAGCAGATGGTGGATTTTGCCGTGGTCGAAAATCTCTTTGATTTCACGCAGTGAATCGTCGAGACCGACGGTCACTACGTGCTTGCTCATGATTTTTTCCAGGATCATGATGGCCTCCGTTGGGAAAGAACACTGACTGTTCTTTCTTTATCGGCAGGCTTGTGGATATCCGCAGCTGGGCTTTGTGGGACCTGGTCGCCTGCAGGGCAGGCTCC
>JAZKJF010000003.1:287780-360049 GCA_040384465.1 Pseudomonadota bacterium
ACAGTCAGTAGTATGAGCCTGCCCTGCAGGCGACCGGATATTGCCGTGGCTCAGATCAAGAACCCAATCGGTAGCGCAGCTTCACGACAATCGTGTCCACGATTGGCTCGGACCAGGCTTCCGCCAGCAGGCTGCCGTAGTCGTCGTACATCGTGCCGGGCAGGTTGGAGCCACGGGTGTAGACCACGAACAGGTCTGACAACGGGGCAATCTCCCAGCGATAGCGTGCTTGGAACGTCATGCGGCTGATGATGAAATCGTCGGTGACGAGATTCGGTTTGGCCACCGGACGCAGGTTACGAAGCTCGTTAGCATCGACCTGCCAGAAGCGATCTTCCTGCCCCTGCAGCCCTGTCCACTGCATGCTGAAACGCAGTTGCTGTTTCGCGCTGATGAAGTAATCCATGGTCAGACGCGGCGCCCACTGCGAACCTTCGAAGCTGGTGTAACGGCCTGCGCCTTTGTAAACCAGCAGCGCTTCACGGTCGATGTAGCTGACGTCCATGCCAAGCGAGAAGCTGTCCACCGGGCGGTAGCTGACATCCACAGAGGTCGTCACAATTTTCTTGCCCAGATCTTCCTGGTTGCCGTCGAGGTTGAACCCGAAGCTCAGCGGACGGCCAGGATCACTGCTCCAGCCCACGTTCGCTGACCAGCGCTCGGGAATACGGAACTCGCCCGAACCACGGCCCAGACGGTCGTCGATGCGCGGGTTGAAGTAACGGAATCCGGTACGCAGCGTGGTGTTGTCGAGGAAGGTGTAGTTACGGGTAAAGAACAGGCCCAGACGCGTTGGCTGACCGGAGATGTTCCACTGGTTGATCAATTGGAAGCTGCTGCTGCGTGAACGCAGACCTTCCACGTTGGACTCGTTGCGGCTGTAGGTATATTCCGCCTGCACCTGGTCGTTACGGCTGAGGAAGCCGAGGTCGTTGATATCGAGTGTCTCGTCCAGATAGGACAGTGCCACACGGTGCTGACGTCCACGCATCGGTTGATACACGATGTCCGCGAAACCGCCAGAGCCAGTCACGCCACGGGTATCACTGTGCAGGAGCTGGCCGTCGACGACCCAGCGGTTGTCCGCAGAGAAGTAGTGCATATCGACGCCATTGACGATGGCATCATTGCTCCGATGGGCACTGCTCGTTCCCATCCAACCGATGGCACGACGACCACCGCCTGAAGTGTCTTCATACAAGAGACGGCCTACCGCGAAGTCACGGCCTTCTGCTTCCAGTTTGACGCGGGTTCCATTGGGCAGGTAACCCCGAATTTCGGAATCGTCTTCTGCGGCCATCAAGGTGCCATAGCGCCAGTTGCCGTTCTGACCAGTCAACTTCACCGCGCCGAGCAGGTCGGAGGGCTGGCTCAGATCCGTCGCCGCCACCTTGACGCCAGTGGGGACTGTGAACAGACCTGCACCGCCGATACGACGTGTGTTCAGCAGTGTGGTCGGGCCGCCGGGGCCACGGGCGCCTTGCGAGCGTGGTGACGTGTTGAACACATCCTGGCCTTCCAGGAAGAAAGAACGCTTCTCCGGGAAGAAGGTCTCGAACGCGGTCAGGTTGACGACCACATCGTCGGATTCGACGTTGCCGAAGTCCGGGTTCAATGTCGCGGAAATCTGCGTATTGGAGGACGGACGCCAGAACACCTCAGCACCGGTGCGGATCTCGGAATCGTTCTTGATGCTGTCGTGCGTCGTGGAGACGTAGGGGTAATAGGTAATCTGGGTGCGCGGCTCGATGTCCTGCAGCTCGTATTTCTGGAAAGCCGAGAGGAACTCGTTGACCGTCTCCGGCAGTGCCGGCGAAGACCAGGTCTCGCCCGTGGAGCCAATCTGGCGCTCGGTATAGAAGCCTATGCGGCGTGACTCACCGGCCACCTGGGGCAAGGACACCATGGACCAGGGAATGAAATATTCGGCAACCCAGCCACCGTCGACCACGCTGGTCTCGGCATCCCAGGAACCGTCCCACTGCAGGTTGAGCTGACGCTCCGGCAGAATGGTGGCATCGGTCATGGAGCCGCCGAGGTTCACGCGCATCATGTAGCCGTAGAGGCCTTCGCCGGAGGGGTCCATCATGATGACGACGCCGTCGCGTTCCAGACGGGTGTCGCGCGAGGTCATGCGCGCCACCAGTGTCGCTTCGTCCTGGAAGTTCATGATGCCGACATAAATGCCGCGCTCGGTGTAGAAAATCCGCGTGTGGGTCTCCAGAGAGGCGTCGGCCAGCGTGTCGGGAATCACCACTTTCATGCCATCGACAACAGGAATGCGCTGCCAGATGCCTTCGTCGAGACGACCATCCAGACGGATATTGGCTTCGGTTTCATCAATCTTGGTCAACTGTGGAACGATGTCCTGGGCATGAGCAATGAAGGGGACGGAGGTAAAAGCAGCAGCCAGCGTGGCGGCGGCACTGGCGCGCGCCAGCAGGGACTTGCGGTTCTTCTTAAACATCAGCAAACGCTCTTTTTTGTTGGATATTTGGCAGAAACAGACTGGCTGGTTGCAATAGGTGCGGGAATATACATTATTTATTTCACGGGTTCCGCATGGGATACAAATAGTTACATTGGAACCCTTTGTATCGACATGCTGTGACAACTCCTTGAGAACTTCGCCCCTACGATTAATATTTCCTTAAGTTTGGCGCGCCAGTATCCCCTCATTCCTGAAAAACCCTGAATGAGGATCTCCCATGTACACCGCCGTCGCTCACCCCGGACACACGCTTCGTCGCTTCACGTCACTCGCCCTTGGTGGCGCCGCGCTGGCCTTTGCCATGGGCAGCATCGCCGCTCCGGCACCCGCATTCACTCTGCCTACCACTGCTGGTGCCAGCATCAGCCTCGGCGAGCACAAGGGCAAGATTGTCTATGTCGACTTCTGGGCCTCCTGGTGCGGTCCCTGCCGTCAGTCCTTCCCCTGGATGAACGAGATGCTGGGCAAATATCAGACACAGGGCTTTGAAATCATTGCTGTCAATCTCGATGCCGCGCGTGCCGATGCAGACCACTTCCTCGAAGCCAACCCCGCCAGCTTTACTGTGGCACTCGATCCGCTGGCCACCATGCCGCCGCAGTACGGCGTCAAGGGCATGCCGACCAGTTATCTGATCGACGGCGAAGGCGAAATCATCCTTCAGCACACCGGCTTCAACGACTCACACACAGCCGATCTTGAGGCCGCCATTCAAAAGGCGCTTGAGACCAAATAAACCAGATCAAATCAGGAGCACACCCCATGCAACCAATCCACCTCAGCAAGCCCGGCTTGCCCCTGCTGCAGAAAGCCATCGTGCTGGCAGTGCTCGCCGCCAGCACCAGTGCCTGTTCGCTGATCCAGCCAGTACAGCCCTGGGAGAAAGGAACTCTCGCCAAGCCGGAAATGATTTTCGACGAAGACAAACTCGACTCGGCCTATGTCGAGCACACCTACAGCAGCAAAGAAGCCGCTTTCGGTGGCGCGGGCGTGGGCGGCGGCGGTTGCGGCTGCAACTGACCAGCAGCAAACAATCAAATGCAAAGGAATCAATGATGAAAAACACTCCCGATGGCAGCCAGTTACTGCAAGCACTTTCCAAGGGCGCGCTGTTCTTGAACGCAGTGCGTCGCAGCGGTGTGGTAGCAGCTGCCGCTACATCTGCCGCTGCCGCGCTGGTGTCGCAACCGGTGTTCGCCGAAGCAGCTCCGGAAAAATCCACCATCAATTTCAAGACACTGACCTATCGCGACTATCAACCCTCCGATGACAGGATCGATATCGACGCCGAGTCCTTTCTCTTCCAGGTGCCCATCGCGGGCCAGTGGAGCGTCACCGGCACGGCCGTGCACGATGCAATATCCGGCGCGTCACCACGCTACCACTCGTCTTCTCTCGCGCAGATCAAGGACACCCGCAAGGCTTACACCGGCGCGGTGACCCGCTACTTCCAGCAGGGCAGCGTGACCGTGGGCACCGCTTATTCGAAGGAAAAGGATTACATCTCCCGCAACTACTCGATACAGAATTCCTGGTCCACACCGAGTCAGAACACCACGTTCATCTTCGGACTTGGCTACACCGCGGATAAGATTATCCCGAACAGCATTTTCCTGACACAGAAGGAAGACAAGCGTGTGGTTGACGTGGCACTTGGTGTCACGCAGGTGCTCAGTCAGACCGACATTGCGCAGGTGACTTATCACCACACCCGTGGTCGCGGTTACTACTCAGATCAATACAAACTCTATGACGCCCGCCCGGACAGTCGCGACAGCGACTCGGTGCTGGTGCGCTGGAATCATCACTTCGTCGAGAGCGCCAACACGCTGCACTCGTCCTATCGTTACTACACCGACAGCAACGATATTGACGCGCACACGCTGGAGTTCGATTACGTGTTCAACCTGCCGAATCAGTGGAGCATCACACCACTGCTGCGTTATTACTCGCAGTCCGCCGCCAGCTTCTACTACGACCCGGTGGCGAACGATCCGTGGGCGGACGCCGACACTTTCGGCGCACCAATCTCCGTGGTTTACCCCTTGTATGCAGAGGGTCGCTTCGCCTCCATGGACCAGCGGCTCTCCTCGTTCGGCGCGATTACTTACGGCGCGAAGCTGACCAAGCACTTCGGTGAGAACTGGAGCGCAGACGTCAAGTTCGAGCGGTACGAACAGAAGGGTAGCTGGGCACTTGGCAATGGCAGCGATGGTCTCAAGGACTTCGGTGCCCGCAGCATCCAATTCGGGATCAGTCATTCCTTTTAGTGGCAGAGAGGCCGCGAGCAGCGGAGATGAAGCAGTCCATGTCAGCACCGATTTACAGACATGAGTTCAAGGCTATGGCCAGCCACTGCGAAGTGGTGCTGGCCGGGGTCTCTGCCGAAGAGGCACAGCGACTATCGGCAATGGCCGAAGCCGAGGTGCTGCGCATCGAGCACAAATACTCCCGCTATCGCCCTGCCAGCCTGCTCTCGGTCATCAACCGCTCGTGTGAGTGGGAGCGGGCCTCGCCCGCGATTAGTGGTACTCCGACAGATTCGTCTCCCACCGCCATCCCCTGCGACGCAGAAACCCTCGACCTTCTCGACAAAGCCGAACTGCTCTACCAGCACAGCGGCGGACTGTTCGACATCACCAGCGGCGTTCTGCGCCGTGCGTGGAATTTTCAACTCAAGCAAGTACCGGAACCAGAGACTCTGCAGCCCTTGCTGCCTCTGATCAACTGGCGCGCCGTCGTGCGCCAGGGTGATACGGTCGCCCTGCCCTTGCCCGGCATGGAACTGGACTTCGGCGGCTTCGGCAAAGAGTACGCGGCAGATCGTGCGGCCGCCGTGTTGCTGGAAGGCGGCGTGCGCAGCGGCTACGTCAATCTGGCCGGTGACATGCACATCCTCGGCCCCAAACCCAATGGCGAACCCTGGTCCATCGGCATCCGTCACCCACGCCATGCCGACCGCCTGCTGGCCAGCATTCCGGTGAGCAGCGGCGCACTGGCCACCAGTGGCGACTATGAACGTTATTTCGAGAAGGCCGGCAAACGCTATTGCCACATTCTCAACCCGCGCACGGGCTACCCCGCCAGCTATTGGCAGTCAGTCTCCGTGCTTGCCCCCAACACGCTGATCGCTGGCAGTTTCTCCACCATCGCCATGTTGATGGAAGAGAGGGCGCTGGAGTTCTTACACACATCAGGACTGAGCTTTCTGGCCGTAGATCAGGAAGGCAGGATTCATCAGGAGTCTCAAGATGCTTAGATTTTTACAGCAGTCTTTAAATCAGGCGGCGAAAACGCTCACGATCTCATTGCTTGGCCTGCTGCTGTTAAGCACGGGTGCGGTGGCTCAGGAACCACAACAGGTCCAGGAAGAATTCCTCGACCCCGAGGTCGCCTTCGTGCTGAGCGTGACGCAGGAAGCACAGCAGCTCACGCTGCATTGGTATGTCGAGCATGGCTACAAGCTCTACAAGGACAAGATCAACGTCCAGCTGCCGGGCACCGACACGTCGGTCATTGTCATGCCGCCAGCGATCTCCTTCTTCGATGAAAACTTTGGCGAGACCATGGAAGCCTACAAGGCACCCATGCAGTTGACGCTGCCGATCAGTGCGATCGACGCGCAGACGACGCTCACCATCGGCTATCAGGGCTGTGCCGATGCGGGGCTCTGCTATCCCCCGATTACCAAGCAGTTCACGCTGCAACCCGGCTATGAAGGACTTGTGGCCGCTGCCGCGACCAGCTCGCTGTTTGGAGCGCCGACCTCGACAGCGTTGCTGGCACCGGCGGCGGTTACGGCAGCTGCGCCCGTGACCACGGCTGCAACACCAGCACCTGCCAGTGCTGTCGTGGATGACACCAGTGTCGCCACCCGCATGCTGCAGTCCGCCAATCTGTGGACCATCGGCGGCGGTTTCCTGCTGTTCGGCCTGCTGCTCTCCTTTACACCCTGCGTGCTGCCGATGGTACCGATTCTGTCCTCGATCATCGTCGGCATGGACAACGGTGCGCAGCGCAGCCGCTGGCACGGCTTCAGCCTGTCGGTCGCCTACTGTCTGGGCATGGCGCTGGTCTATACCGGTATGGGCGTGGCCGCAGGCCTGCTCGGTGAGGGGCTGGCTGCGTATCTGCAGGCGCCCTGGCTGCTGCTGACCTTTGCCACGTTGCTGGTGGTGTTCTCGCTCTCCATGTTCGACGTCTACCAGTTGCAGTTGCCACAGGCGCTGCAGGGCAAGCTCGACGGCGTGAGCGGAGGCTTTCAGGGTGGCCGCTACGCCAGCGTGTTCCTGCTGGGCGCGGTCTCCTCGTTGATCGTTGGCCCCTGCGTGGCCGCCCCGCTGGCTGGCGCACTCATCTATATCAGCCAGACCGGTGACGTGGTGCTGGGCGGCACCGCTCTGTTCTCCATGGCGATGGGCATGAGTGTTCCCCTGCTGCTGACCGGACTCTCCGCAGGCAGCCTGCTGCCGCGTGCCGGCACGTGGATGGTGCAGATCAAGGTGGTGTTCGGGATTCTGCTGCTGGGGGTCGCCATCTGGATGGTCACGCCGGTGCTGCCGGTACAGGCCATCATGCTGTTGTGGGGCGCTCTGGCGATTCTGAGCGCAATGTATCTGGGCGTCTTCGACGGCCCCAGCACACGCAGTGATTTTACGGCGCGAATCCGCGCCACCTTCTCGGTGCTGCTGCTGATCGTCGGCCTCTCCGAGGTGATCGGCGCCGTCAGCGGCTCCGGCGACCCGCTGCGCCCGCTCGCGCTGGCAAGCTCCGGCGCGGCGCCTCGCGAGGCAGACGACGCCCCGCAATTCACGCGCATCGCCAGCCTTGCCGATCTGCAGCAGCAACTCGATGTCGCCGCCACCACCGGCACCCCGGTCATGCTCGACTTCTACGCCGACTGGTGTGTGGCATGCAAGGAGATGGAGCGCTTCACTTTCAGCAATCCCCAGGTGGCCGCCACCATGGGGAAGTTCACGCTGCTGCAGGCAGATGTGACGGCCAACAACGCGGACGACCGAGCGCTCATGAAGGCGTTCAACCTCTACGGCCCTCCGGGGATCATTCTTTTTGACAGTAGCAGTTCCGAGGAAGCCCCTCATTCCAGAATCATCGGCTTTACCCCTGCCGATCGCTTCCTCGCTGCCATCAGCCCACTTACGCTTTGAAGGAGAATTCCCATGGCTTACGTAGCAACCACCGGCAACAACACCTGGGAAGTGCCCAGGTATGGTGACCCCAGCAACGCGTTGATCGATGGTCTGGCCGGGATCGACCGGCTCAGCTTCGAGCGTCTGCCCCAAAGCCGCTTTCTGATCACGCAAAACACAGACACCGGCTACATCCACATCGACTCGGTCAGTGGCGCCAGCAGCACCTATCACCTGCGCTTGAAGGACGTCGAGTTCGCCTTGTTCAACGGTGGGCGCGATGTGGTCGACCTGACGGCGATGTTCAAGGACGTGAAGGCGCCGACCATCAGCACTTTCAACATGCACTCATTCGCCAGCGGGGCGCCAGTGGACACCAATCTGGTGTTCGGCCTGAGCGAGAACATCGCGCGCGGCACGACTACTGTGACGCTCAGCAAGGCCGATGGCACGCTCATCGAGACCTTCAACATGGCCACCAGTGACAAAGTCACCATCGGCACCAAGCAGCTGACCATCAATCCGACTGCCAACCTGGCCTACGGCACCACCTACACCATCGCACTGAGCGCTGGCGCCGTGGCGGACACGGCGGGCAATGCACTGGCAGCGGTGTCCTACAATTTCAGCAGCATCGGCAACGCGGCACCCGTGGTCGGCAATGCTCAGGTTGCCGTCACCGAAGACACTTCCGTATCCGGGACAGTCCCTGCAGCGACCGACAAGGAAGGCCAGAGCGTGACCTATGCGGTTGCCGAAGGTCCGACACATGGCACCATCACGCTGACCGCAGACGGTAAATTCGTGTACACGCCGCACACCGATTTCTCTGGCGCCGACAAATTCACCTATACCGCTTCGGACGGTCTGGCGACTTCTGCTCCGGGTCAGGTGGTGCTCACCATCAAGCCTGTGCAGGACAGAATCACCGGCACGTCTGGCAATGATCTGCTCTCCGGCAACCTTGATGGCGATCTGTTCACCGGTGGCGCGGGCAATGACGTCATCAGTGGCGGCGAGGGTGTCGACATCGCCACATACGTCGGCACTCGGGCCAATTTCCAGATCACGCGCACCAGCAGTCAGCTGACCGTCGCCGATGGTAAGGGCACGCAGGGCAACGACACGCTGCAGAGTGTCGAGCGTCTGCAATTTGAAGATCAGTCGGTGGCCTACGACCTCGACGGCAATGCGGGCATGGCGGCCAGACTGCTCGGCGCTATCGTCGGCAAGACTTCGGTGGTCAACAAGGAATATGTCGGCATCGCCATCGACCTGCTGGACAAGGGCATGACTGCCGATCAGATCGCGACGCTGGCGCTGAACGTGGTGCTCGGTGGCAACACCTCATCGCGCGCCGTCGTCGGGCAGATCTACAAGAATCTGGTCGGCAGCGCGCCGGATGACGCGACGCTGAATCAATTCGCCGGGATGCTCGACCGGGGCGAGATGACCGCCGGGCAGCTGGGCGTGACAGCGGCGAATCTGGATCTGAATTCGCAGAACATCGATCTGGTGGGACTGGCGCAGAACGGGCTTGGGTATCTGCTGGTTGTGTAGTACTGGTGTAATTCTGGTGTGATCCTCACGAGCGTCGGGCGCGTATACTGAAACCGTGTATACGCGCCCGATTCATTTCGGCAGGAGTCAGCCATTTCCGTTTTCATTTCTACCTCCTCCCCTGCAAGCATCGTCTGGTTCCGTCAGGATCTGCGACTGTCCGACAATCCCGCACTGAGCGCAGCCGCTGCGGAGGGCAGCGTGCTGCCGGTCTATATTCTGGACGACATCCACAGTGGCGAATGGGCAATGGGGGGTGCGAGCCGCTGGTGGCTGCATCATTCACTTCAGCGCTTGAATGAGAGCCTGCAGGGACGCCTGTTGGTGTTGCGCGGGGACCCACTGCAGTTGCTCCCAGCGCTGGCAGCGCAGGTTGGAGCGAGTGCGGTGCACTGGAATCGCTGCTATGAGCCGTGGAGGATTCGCCGCGACTCGCTGTTGAAGGAGCGTCTGCAGGATGCCTCTGTCGGCGTTCAAAGCCACAACGGGGCATTGCTGTGGGAGCCATGGCAGGTGCTGAAGAGCGACCAGACCCCTTATCAGATGTTTACGCCTTATTACCGGCGCGGGTGTTTGAATGCGGCGGCGCCGCGACGTCCATTGCCGGTGCCGCCGACGCTCGCGTTGCGCGAGGTTGCTGGTGCCGGTGTGGCAGGCATCAATGCTCTGCAGTTGCTGCCGAAGATTCCCTGGGATCGCACCATGGCTGCGACGTGGCAGATCGGGGAGCAGGCGGCGCAGCGGCGTCTGGAAGACTTTTTGGAAGTTGGTTTGGTGGGCTATCGCGAGGGGCGCAACATTCCTCAGCGCCCCAATGTTTCACGTCTCTCGCCCCACCTGCACTTCGGCGAGATATCACCGCAGCAGGTATGGGCACAGGCTCAACAAGCGGGGCTGGAGCAGCATGCCGAGGACGATCTGGATTGCTTTCTCTCGGAGATTGGCTGGCGGGAATTCTCGACTTATCTGTTGTATCACCGGCCGTCGTTGACGCGTGAGAATCTGCAGAGACGCTTCGATCGCTTTCCGTGGGGCGAGGATCGCGCGCTGTTGCGGGCCTGGCAACGTGGACTGACGGGCTATCCGCTGGTTGACGCCGGGATGCGAGAGCTTTGGCAGACTGGTTACATGCATAACCGCGTGCGTATGGTGGTGGGGTCTTTCCTCGTGAAAAATCTGCTGATCCACTGGCATCGCGGCGAGGACTGGTTCTGGGATTGCCTGGTGGATGCGGACCTGGCGAGCAACAGCGCCAGCTGGCAGTGGATCGCGGGTTGCGGTGCTGACGCGGCGCCTTACTTCCGAGTGTTCAATCCGGTGACTCAGAGTGAGAAGTTCGATCCCCAGGGGGAATATATCCGACGCTACGTTCCGGAACTGGTGAGATTGCCGGACAAGTATCTGCATGATCCATCGTCGGCGCCGACTGCTGTGCTGAGTGCGGCCGGGGTGGTGCTGGGGCGCGACTATCCGCGCGCGATCGTTGATCTGAAAGAGTCGCGCGAGCGGGCGCTGGCTGCGTTCAAGACTCTTTAGCACGAACCCTGTGGGAGCGGGCCTGCCCGCGATGGGTTTAGTAGAAAGCCAATCGCGGGCAGGCCCGCTCCCACAGGGGCTCGCAGTTCAAATATCCTGCAACCCCTTCTCCGCCAACTCCACCGCGCGGAAAATCGCGCGCGCCTTGTTGATGGTCTCTTCCCATTCCATTCGCGGCACAGAGTCGGCGACCACGCCAGCACCGGCCTGCACGAAGAGCCGCTCATCTTTGATGACGGCGGTGCGAATCGCAATCGCCATGTCCATGTTGCCATTCCAGCCGAGGTAGCCCATGGCGCCGCCATAGATGCCGCGCTTGACTGGCTCCAGCTCGTCGATGATCTCCATCGCGCGCACTTTCGGCGCGCCACTGAGTGTGCCGACCGGCAGCGTAGCTTTGAGCACATCGAGAGCATTCTTGTCCGCACGCATCTCGCTTTCAACGATAGAGGCGATATGCATGACGTGGGAGTAGCGTTCCACAAACATCTTGCGCGGCACGGTGACGCTGCCGGTCTCGGAGACGCGGCCGGAATCGTTGCGGCTCAGGTCGATGAGCATCAGGTGCTCGGCGATCTCCTTGCTGTCGGCCAGCAGTTCCTGCTCCAGCGCCAGATCTTCCTCTTCGGTCCTGCCGCGCTTGCGGGTGCCTGCCAGCGGACGCACGGTAATCTTGCGGTCTTCCACGCGTGCGAGGATCTCCGGCGAAGCGCTGACGATGTGGTGATCACCCATGTTGAAAAACACCATGTAGGGCGACGGGTTCAGGAAGCGTAGAGCGCGATAGACGTTCATCGGATCGCCCGCGAAGGGCACGGACATGCGTTGCGCGATGACGACCTGCATGACGTCACCGGCGAGGATGTAATCCTTGATGCGGTCGACCGCTTTCTCGAAATCCTGTTGCTTGAAGCGGGAGACGAAATCGGTTTCGTTGACCTGACGGCGTTGCGGCTTGACGGGCAGCGGCACTGGTTTGGCGAGTGCGGCTTCGAGGGCGTCGAGGCGCCTTTGCCCGGCCGCGAGGGCGTCGTGTGCCTGCGGATCGACGTTGACAATCAGCGACAGTGTGCCGCGCAAGTTGTCGAAGACGACGACTTCCTCGGACACCATCAGCAGGATATCGGGAGTGCCGATGTCATCCTCGCCCGGCGCCACACCGAGTCCCGGCTCGACATAACGCACAGTGTCGTAAGCAAAATAGCCGACCAGTCCACCACAGAAGCGTTGTGTACCTTGCAGCGGGGCGACGTGATAACGCGACTTGAAATCTTCGATATACACGAAAGGGTCATCGCAATGCAGGCTCTCGATCACGTCGCCATTTTTTTCGACAGCGACCTGCTTGCCTACCACGCGCACGATGGTCTGGCAGGGCAGGCCGATAATCGAATAGCGTCCCCATTTCTCGCCACCCTGCACGGACTCGAAGAAGTAGGTGTGCAGGCCGCGCCCCAGTTTCAGGTAGGTACTCAATGGGGTTTCCAGATCGGCGAGCACCTGCCTGACCAGAGGAATGCGGTTATAGCCCTGTGCGGCCAGTGCGGAGAATTGTTCTGAATTCATGGCGATGGAGACTGCTTCAGTGGTTGATGGGAGTGTGCCCAAGTTCGGCGCGCATGGTGGCTATGGTGGCGGTGTAGCTGTCGCTGTTGAAGATCGCGGAACCGGCCACAAACATGTCCGCGCCCGCGGCGGCGATCTCACCGATGTTCTTGACGGTGACGCCGCCGTCTACTTCCAGGCGGATCGGATAGCCGCTCTCGTCAATTAGTTTGCGAACCTGCTTGAGTTTCTTCAGCGTCGCGGGAATGAACTTCTGGCCACCAAAACCGGGGTTGACGGACATCAGCAGGATGACGTCGATCTTGTCCATCAGGTACTGCAGGCAATCGAGACTGCTGGCCGGATTGAACACCAGGCCTGCCTGACAGCCGCTATCGCGAATCAATTGCAGTGAGCGATCCACATGATTGCTGGCCTCGGGGTGGAAGGTGATGATGCTGGCGCCGGCCTTGGCAAAGTCGACGATCAACTGGTCCACGGGCGACACCATCAGGTGCACATCGATCGGAGCCTTGACGCCGTATTTGCGCAGTGCCTGACACACCATCGGCCCGATTGTCAGATTGGGGACGTAATGGTTATCCATAACATCGAAGTGAATCACATCGGCCCCGGCGGCCAGCACGGCATCTACTTCCTCACCCAATCTGGCGAAATCAGCGGAAAGAATGGAGGGGGCAATCAGGTACTTCGTCATGGCTAAAACCCTTGAATTGGCGTCGTGGCGCCATTTTACAGGGATTATCTCAATCTGCATGGCTTTTGTTGCTGCGCGGGTCAGACCCACGCTACTCACTGATTTTTAAGAATAAATCGATCAGTAGGCTTTCCTGAGATGGCTTAAATGGCGTTTTTTAGTAAGAGAAACCGATGAAGATTTACGCTCACTTTTAGGGGTGAAAAACAATGGTTTAAGGCGAAAAAGCGTCATCTTAAAGCCATAAAACCAAGCAGAATCAATATGTTGCGTGGGTCTGACCCGCGAGGGTGAGGTCGAGGGAGTGGAGGCGGGCGGGGGTGCCGATGTCGAGCCAGGGGCCGGTGTAGAGCTGGCCTTCGAGTTGGTGGCGGAGCATGGTGGCGAGCAACACTGGACGCAACGGCAGCGGTGCCTCGGGGTAGCCCGCGAACAGCTTCGGGTGCATGACGCTGACGCCGCTGTAGGTGACACAAGGAAGATGCGAGCCCTCGGCGGGCTTGCTGAGAAAACCCGTCTGGTCGAGATGGAAGTCACCGCCGGAGTGGTGCTCCGGGTTGTTCACCATCACCAGCCTCGCCAGCACCTTGTCGCCGTCTACCGGCATGAGGCTCGCGAAAGGAAACTCCGTCCAGATATCCCCGCTGACCACGATGAAGGGATTATCACCCAGCAACGGCAACGCGCGAATGATGCCCCCGGCCGTCTCCATTCGTTCAACCTCCGGTGAATACACAATCCGCACACCGTAGGCTCGCCCATCCCCCAGCGCCTGCTCGATCTTTGCGCCAAGGTAGAAGTGATTGATTACGATGTCCGTGACACCAGCCGCCGCCAGATTAAGAATGTGATACTCGATCAACGAACGGCCACCCACCTTCAACAAGGGTTTGGGGGTATCGTTAGTCAAGGGCTGCATGCGCGTCCCGAGCCCCGCCGCCAGAATCATCGCCTTCATACAAAACCTTCCTCGGAAAACGCCTGCAACTTCGGCTGTGCAATCGGCAACACGTTATTCTGGAACCAATCCAGGAAGGGTTTCATCTCTGGATGCATGGCCGCAACACGCAGCACATAATCGATCACCAGCGGCACGTCGGCCATATAACGCACCTTGCCATCGCGCAGATTCAGTCGACAGAAAATGCCAATCACTTTGATGTGGCGCTGCAGCCCCATCAGATCAAAATCTCGCAGAAAACTAGCCTCCTTTCCAGCAGGGAGGATGCCGCGCAGCACCGCCTGCTCGTGGAATTGCAGCGCCCAGGCGCGCACCCGTTCTTGCGGCCAGACGATGTAACAGTCGCGCAGCAGCGACACCAGATCGTAGGTGCAGGCACCCAGCACCGCGTCCTGAAAATCAATCACCCCCGGCGCATGCGCGATGTCATCGTGCAGAATCATCAGATTGCGCGAGTGATAATCGCGATGCACGCACACCTGAGTTTGCGCCAGTGCGGCATCCTCCAGGAAGGTCCAGGTCTCGTCGAGCAGCGCGCGCTCCTGCTCACTCAAAGTCAGGCCCAGAAAGCGTTCACAGAACCACTCATCAAAGAGCGCCATCTCACGGCGCAACAGCGCGCGATCATAAGGCGCCAGCTCGCCGCCTTTGCCGCGCGCCTGCAGTTCGATCAACGCCGCCATCGCCGCTTGATACAGTGTGTCGGCAGCAGTATCGCCAGACTCTTTACTCTCCAGCAGCCTCGGCAGATACAGCGTGTCGCCAAAATCCTCCAGCAACATGAAGCCTTGCTCATAATCCACCTGAATGACACGAGGAGTCAGCAAACCTGCATCGCGTAACAGACCCGCAATGCGCACGAACTTGTGGCAATCCTCATGCGCCGGGGGCGCATCGACCAGCACAAAATTTACATTATTCAGCAATTCTCCCAGCGACTGCGTTTGCTGAAAAATGCCGCCAGCACCGCTTAGTGGTGCTGCCAAACGAATGCGAAAATAGCGTCGAAAACTGGCATCCCCGGACACGGTTTCTACGGGTGCGGCCGCCAATGCACGCGCCGTGTCACTCTCCGGCCGCAGACCGGCCAACTCCGTCAGACATCGTCGCGCCCAAGCGGACAATGCGCTCTTTCTCTGATCCATCACGTTCCCGATTTGCAGTGTTTCTATATGATTCCCAATGAATTATTATGCCGCTCACTGATCGGCACCCGCAGCACCGCGTTTCCCGTTGCAGCGACCTCCCGAAGCCACCCTATTCTATTGGATTGCCTGCGACAATGCAGTTTCGAAAAAGCCTTTTGTGCTCCAACATTTCCCTGATCCTTGCTGCTGGTGTTCTGATGAGTCAACCATCAGCATCGGCTCAGGCCCAGACGCCCACCACCGATCAAGGGCAGTGGACCTGCAACGCAGCGGCCGATGGCAGTTGGCAATGCGTCGAGAATCCTGTGGCCGCCAGAGCAACCCTCAATTCAGGCATCGTCGTCACCCGCTCAGCTTCAGGCAGAAACACCTCCCAGAATGCCGATCGCAGCGGCACCCCGGCCGCAACACAGACACAAAGCACGTTGGACTGGATCACCACCGAACAAATGACGCCTGAGCAGCGCGCAGCGACGCCCGCCAACTGCTGCGGTGCCTACATCGAACCCGTGCGCCAGGGCCTCGACGGCCAGCCGGTTGATCCGGATGCCGACTCTGCTACCGCCCCTACCCTGTTCAGCGCCCCCGGCGGCATCGACCAGACCAATGGCAACGTGGCCCGCATCGACGGCACTGTCGCCATCCAGCAGGGCAATCGCACCGTCACCAACACCACCTCAACCGTGATCGATCAGGACGCCAACACCGTGTCCCTGACCGGCGATGTGGTATTCCGCGAGCCGGGAATACTGTTGACCGGCGACGGCGCCTTCATGGATCAAGCCAACAGCATCAATCGCATCGAGAATGCCGACTACGTGCTGCACCAGTACGGTGTGCACGGCGCCGCCAGCGTGATTGTCTATGACAGCGCCGGTGAAGTGCTCGCCATCGAAAATGGCGAATTTAGCCGCTGCGAACCGGGCAATGAGTTCTGGAAACTGCAGGCCCGCAGCATGACGCTGAACACACTGGCCGGCGTCGGTACCGCCACTGCGGTAACTCTGCGTATCAAGGACGTGCCCGTATTCCACTATCCCTTCACCGTGCCCTTCCCGCTCGGTGATCAGCGCGTCTCCGGCTTCCTTGCTCCGAGCGTCGGCTCCACGAGCGACGGCGGACTCGATGTCGCCCTGCCCTATTACTTCAACATCGCCCCGCAGGCAGACGCGACAGTCACCCCGCGTTTCATCGGTGATCGCGGCACGATGCTCAGCGCCGAAGCCCGCTATCTCGCGAGTTGGTCGATGAACACGCTGAGCATGGCCGCCCTGCCCAGCGACAAACGCTATGACGTCGCTACCGCAAATATCCCCGGGTCCAACTCACCACCCAAAGAAGACCGCTGGTTCGTCGGCTTCGAACATCAGGGTGCAATCGGCAATAGCTGGACGACGCAGATCAACTACGAGGACGTGAGCGATGTCGATTACTTCCACGACCTCGGTAGCAGCGGCCTCAATGTCTCCAGCCGCACGCACATGCAGCGCAGCGGCCAGCTCAATTACCGCTCGGCAAACTGGTACGCCGGCACCCGCGTGCAGAGCATCGACATCATCGACCCCTTCATTTCCGCGAGCGACCTGAACCGTCCCTATGACCGCCTACCGGAATTGCTGCTGGGCAGCGAATACGCGCTCGGTCCTCTGCGTGTCGGCTTCGATGCCAGCCATGTGCGCTTCGATCGCACGCTGGACAAAGACCTGCTCACCACGACGCAACTGAACAACGGTGCGCTGGTCACCGGCACCCGCGCTCACATCGAGCCGCAGATCAGCTGGCCGGTGCGTGGCAATGCGGGCTTCTTCGTCCCGACTGCCAAATACAAGTACACGACCTGGCAGCTTGATCAGCAGGCGAACGGCACGCTGGACAACCCCGACCGTGGTGTCGGCGTGTTCAGCCTGGACACCGGCCTGTTCTTTGAGCGCCCCATGGGCAACGGCCTGACACAAACTCTGGAGCCACGCCTCTACTACCTCTACAGCGAGCAGGAAGACCAGTCCCTGCTGCCGACCTTCGACACCGCGCAGTTCAACTTCAGCTACGGCCAGCTGTTCCGCGACAACCGTTTCAGCGGCCAGGATCGCATCGGCGATGCCGACCAGCTGAGCGTCGCCCTCGCCAGCCGCTTCATCAATGCCAGCGGCGAAGAGAAAGCGCGCATCAGTCTCGGGCAGATTGTTTATTTTGAAGACCGCATCGTCTCCATGGACAGCCTGTTGCAGAACTGGATAACACTGCAGGCCCGCAACACCGACCGCTCCGCGCTCGTGGCTGAGGGCGTCTACCAGTTCAACGACGCCTGGCGCGTCAACACGGATGTGCAGTGGAACGATGCTCAGCAGCACGTCGACGAAGGCAGTTTCGGCTTCCGCTATCAGTCCGACGAGAACCACATTTTCAATCTGGCTTATCGCTATCGCCTGCTTGTAGACCTCTACGGCGCGGTACCCACCCAGATCGATCCGCGCATCAAACAGAGCGACGTTTCCGGCATCTGGCCGCTGAACAATAATTGGCGTTTGCTGGGTCGATGGAACTATGATCACAGCAACAGCCGCAATCTCGACACTTTTGCAGGGGTGGAATACAGCAATTGCTGCGCCACCATTCGACTGGTTGGCAGGGAATGGGTCGATGACGACGAGTTCTACCTGCTGCAGGACAACACCAATACCGGCGTATTTTTTCAGCTGACACTCAACGGCCTCGGCAACATCAGCGGCGGTGGTATCAGCAGACTGCTCAGTGACGGCATCCTGGGCTTCAAGGAGTATGGACAAGATGAGTAATTTGCAAATCACCCCACGCAAGCAGCAGGCCTGGGCCGCGCTCGCCCTTGTCATGTTGAGTCTGCTGAGCAGCAGCGGCGCTTGGGCGCAGCGTGAAGTGCTCGACAAGGTGGCAGCCATTGTGGACGAAGGTGTCGTCCTGCAGAGCGAACTTGAAGCGCGCATGGTGCAGGTGCGCGAGCAGTCCGCCGCTGCCGGGCAAGCGCTGCCTCCCGCTGCCGAACTGCGTACTCAGCTGATCGAAACACTGGTGGTAGAGAACCTGCAGGTGCAGCTGGCCGAGCGCATGGGCATTCGTTATGACGACGACACCATCAACGACGTGATCAGCTCCATTGCCCAGCAGAACAACATGTCCTTCGATGCCTACGTCACCATGCTGGAAGGCCAGGGCGAATACCTGAACACTCGCGAGCAGATCCGCAAGGAATTGACACTGCGTGACCTGCAGCGCGGCATGGTCAACCGCCGCATCAACATCACTGATCAGGAGATCGAAAACTTCCTGAACTCGGAGATGGGCCGCGTCACCATGGCGCCGGATTACCTCGTCGACCAGACCTTGATTGTCGTTGGCGAGGACGACCCCGAAGCCATGATTCAGGCCAAAGAACAGTTCGCTCAGCAGATGCTGGAAGCCATCCAAGGCGGCACGGATTTCGCTCAGGCCCGCACGATTGCACAACGTGGCGCAGCCGCCACGCCCCCAACCGCCTATCAGGCCACTGGCGGTGAACTCGGCTGGCGCAAGGCCGATGCGCTGCCAACGCTGTTCGTCGAGCTGGTCCCTACCATGAAAGCCGGGGAAATCCGTGGCCCGATTCGCAGCCCGAGCGGTTTCCACCTGGTGTTTCTGAAGGAAGTGCGCGGTGACATCGCCAGCATGGTCAATCAGACGCGCGCCCGCCACATCCTGATCACGCCGAACGAGATTCGGACTGAAGAGCAGGCCAAGGCGCTGGCCGACTCGCTCTACGCCCGCATCAACGGCGGCGAAGATTTCGCGCAGATCGCCCGGGAAACGTCCGATGACTCTGCGTCCGTGGTCGCGGGTGGGGACATGGGCTGGGCCAACGAAGGTGGCATGCCGCCCGAGTTCGAGTCTGTCATCCAGGCCATGGAAATCGGCAAGGTTAGCGAGCCCTTCCGCACCAGCTTCGGCTGGCACATTGCCGAGGTGCTGGAGCGCCGTGAGCAGGACATGAGCCGCGAGTTCAGCCGCCAGCAGGCGGAAAACACGCTGCGTAACCGCAAGTTCGAGATCGAATTGCAAAACTGGCTGGTCGAGATTCGCGAGAAGGCCTACGTCAAGATTATCGAGTAGTGAACGCCCTGACTCCTGCCATCGATCGTATCGTCATTACCCCGGGGGAACCAGCCGGTATCGGTCCGGACCTGTGCATTCAGCTCGCCCGTGAAGCCAGCACAGACAGCGAGCGGATCGTTATCGCCGACCCGCTGCTGCTGCTGGAACGCGCTGCGCAACTGGGCGTGCGTCTGCTTCTCAGCCCCTTCGATCCCGCCGCACCACGCTGCGCCAGTCCCGCCAACACCTTGAGCATCATCCCCGTCAGTCTGCGTGAGACTACCGTTCCGGGCCAGCTCAATGTGGCCAATGCTGACTATGTACTGGAGACTCTGCGCACTGCCGTAAGCGTCTGCCAGAAGGGCGATGCCGACGCGATGGTCACGGGTCCGGTGCAGAAGAGCATCATCAACGATGCGGGTTACCCCTTCACCGGCCACACGGAATTTCTGGCCGACCTGTGCGGCGTGGAGCTGACGGTCATGATGCTGGCCACCACAGGCCTGCGGGTGGCGCTGGTCACCACCCACCTGCCCCTGATCCAGGTACCTGCCGCCATTACCGCCCCGCTGCTGCGCAACATCATCCGCATTCTCGATGCCGATCTGCGGCGTCGCTTCGGCATCGCACGGCCAGCGATTCTGGTCTGCGGACTCAACCCTCATGCAGGAGAAGGTGGGCATCTGGGCCGTGAGGAGATCGAGATCATTGAGCCAGTGCTGCACGAAATGCGCGCGCTGGGTATCAACCTCATTGGCCCGCTGCCCGCCGACACGCTTTTCACAGCCAAGTATCTCGACCACGCCGACGCAGTGTTGTCGATGTACCACGATCAGGGGTTGCCAGTGCTCAAGTTCAAAGGCTTTGGCAACGCCAGCAATATCACGCTCGGCCTGCCGATCATCCGCACCTCGGTCGACCACGGCACCGCGCTGGATCTGGCCGGCACCGGCAAGGCCAGTGTCGGCAGCCTGCAGGAGGCTATCGCCACCGCGCAGCTGATGGCGAGACACACCAGACAGGGGGCCAATCAGTCATGAACAAGTTCCCACGTAACAGCAAGCTCGACGCTGGCACTCGCGATGGTGGCGGGCGCGAACGCGGTCGCAACGCTGACCGCAGCTCCTTAGCAAAGAGTTCAACAAAGAGCCCAGCAAAGAAAGGTCTGCAGAACGACGGTTTTGAGCACCGCGCTCGCAAGCGTTTCGGGCAGAACTTCCTGCATGACCAGAACGTCATTCAGCGCATCATCAACGCCATACACCCTCAGCCGACAGACCACATGGTCGAGATCGGCCCCGGTCAGGGTGCATTGACGCGCAAACTGCTCGCCAACTGCGGCAAACTGGATACGGTCGAACTCGACCGCGACCTCGCCGCCTATCTGCAGCAGACCCTGGGGGAAGACCCACGTTTTGCTTTGCATCTCGGTGACGTGCTGAAGTTCGATTTCAGCACCTTGAGCGACAAACCACGTTCACTGCGCGTGGTCGGCAACCTGCCTTACAACATTTCGACGCCCTGCATGTTCCACTTGCTGAACTACAGTCACCTGATTCAGGACATGACCTTCATGCTGCAGCTGGAAGTCGTGCAACGTCTGGCGGCGCAGCCCGGCGATGAGGAATTCGGCCGCCTCGGCCTGATGATGCAGTACTACTGCGAAGTAGAGCATCTGTTTGATGTGCCGCCCGGCGCCTTCACACCGCAGCCCAAGGTCTGCTCTGCCATCGTACGCCTGACCCCGCACCGTGAGCTGCCGATCAAGGTCCTCGACGTGCGCTGTCTGCAAGACGTGGTGCGCGTAGCCTTTACTCAGCGCCGCAAGACCTTGAAGAACAGCCTGCGCACCCTCATATCTGAGGCGGAGTTAAACAAGCTATCCATCGATTTGAGTTTGCGTCCGGAGAATCTGTCACTGGCGGATTACGCCAGGATAAGCGACAGTATCAGCAGAGCCGCCGATACCGGGTCGAAGGCAGCAGAACAGGAGGAGTCCTATGTTGAATAATGAGTTCAGGCATGAGGCCACACCCCAGGGCATCGATATTTCCGTGAAGACGCAATATCTGCAGGAACAGTCCGACCCTGACAACAATCGCTATGTGTTTGCCTACACCATCGGCATCGAGAACAAGAGCGAGAAGCCCGTCAAGCTGCTGTCCCGTCACTGGATCATTACCGACGACAATGACAAGGTGGAAGAGGTGCGCGGCAGCGGCGTGATCGGCCAGCAGCCGTTGATCGAGCCAGGACAGGTTTTCCACTATACGAGTGGGGCGGTCC
The DNA here is from genome assembly GCA_040384465.1 of Pseudomonadota bacterium. Lineage (GTDB taxonomy): Bacteria > Pseudomonadota > Gammaproteobacteria > Pseudomonadales > Pseudohongiellaceae > UBA5078. The sequence continues at coordinate 309,277 of JAZKJF010000003.1, forward strand.
TGACGACCAGCTTCGGCACCATGCAGGGCAGCTATGAAATGGTCAGCGCCGATGGCGAGAAATTTGCCGCTCCCATACCGGCATTTCTCCTGTCTCGACCACTGACTGTGCATTGAAGGAAGGCCGCCGGGCGTTATGTCAACTTATGTGATCGGAGACATTCAGGGCTGTTACAAACCCCTGAGGCAATTGCTCACTAATGTTGACTTCAAGCCCGGCCAGGACCGGCTCTGGTGTGTGGGTGATCTGATCAACAGGGGCCCCAAATCGCTGGACACCTTGCGCTACCTGCGTGACCTCGGCAATGCCGTCACCATCGTGCTCGGCAACCATGATCTGCATTTTCTCGCCATCTACTACGGCGTCGCGCCCTCACGCTCGAAGGACACCCTGCAGCAATTGCTGGATGCTCCCGACTGCGGTGAGCTGAGCGACTGGCTGCGCCGTAAACCGCTTGCCCACTACGATTGCATCGAAACCAATGAAGGCCTGCAGTATTTTCTGATGGTGCATGCGGGAGTCGCCCCGCAATGGTCGCTGCAAAAGACTCTGGAATTGGCTGCCGAAGTGGAACTCACCTTGCGAGGGCCGGACTTCCTGCACTTCTTCGAGAACATGTATGGCGACACTCCGAAGCGCTGGAAGAACAGCCTGATCGGTTACGACCGCCTGCGTTGCATTACCAATTATCTAACCCGCATGCGCTTCTGCAATGAGCGCGGCGTCCTTGATCTGCAGGTCAAGGAAGGGTTGATCGCAGCTCCCGAAGGTTTCCGTCCCTGGTACGAATTCCAGCAGCTGACCCCGGCTACCCGCATCCTCTTCGGACACTGGGCTGCACTCGAAGGTCAGACCAGCAATCCCCTTGTGTATGCCATGGACACCGGTTGTGTCTGGGGCCGGGAACTGAGCATGATGCGTCTGGAGGACCACCAGCTGTTCAGCGTCTAATCAGGGCGCTACACTCTTCTCATCATCCGCTTGCACTGGAACTCACCAGAACCCATGAAAACCTACCTCGTCGGGGGCGCCGTACGCGACAGACTGCTCGGACTCTCTGACTCCGACCGGGACTACGTGGTCGTCGGGAGCAGTGTCACCGAGATGTTGGCACTGGGTTATCAGCAAGTGGGCCGCGACTTCCCCGTGTTTCTCCATCCCAAGAGCAAAGAGGAGTACGCCCTCGCCCGCACCGAACGCAAGACCGGGCCGGGCTACACGGGCTTTGCCTTCAACGCTTCGTCTAACGTGACACTGGAAGAGGACTTGCTGCGCCGCGACCTCACCATCAACGCCATCGCCGAGGACGAGCAGGGCAATCTCATTGACCCTTATCACGGCCAGGCCGACCTCGAACAACGCATGCTCCGGCATGTCTCGCCAGCCTTCAGTGAAGACCCTTTGCGCGTGTTGCGCGTCGCCCGCTTCGCCGCGCGTTTCGCCCACCTCGGGTTCCGCGTGGCTGATGAGACGCTGGCGCTGATGACGCGCATGAGTGCCAGCGGCGAACTCGACCATCTGGTGGCTGAGCGCGTCTGGCAGGAGATGGACAAAGCCTTGCACGAACGCTCTCCCGCCGTGTTTTTCCGCACGCTGCGCGCTTGCGGTGCCCTCGCGGTGATTCTGCCCGAGGTGGACGCCCTGTTTGGCGTGCCGCAGCCGGCGCGCCATCATCCGGAAATAGACACCGGTGTGCATGTGCTGATGTGCCTGGAGCAGGCCACACGCCTGTCGCAAGACCCGGTCGTGCGCTTCGCGACGCTGATGCATGACCTGGGCAAAGCCGTCACCCCTGCCAGCAACTGGCCGCATCACTACGGCCACGAGAAGCTCGGGCTGACGCCGCTGAAGCGCCTGTGTGACCGCTTGCGGGTCCCCAACAAATACGCCGCCATTGCGCGACTGGCGAGCGAGTACCACACCCACTGCCACCGCATCGCCGAGCTGCGCCCGGACACGATTTTGCGCTTACTGGAAGCACTGGATGCGTTCCGCAGACCAGAGCAGATGCAGCAGTTCCTGCTTGTCTGTGAGGCCGATGCGCGCGGGCGTACCGGTTTCGAAGACACGCCCTATCCGCAGGCTGAGCGGCTGCGCCAGGCGCTGCAGGCGGCGCTGAGCGTTGATATCAAAACTTTGCTGGAAACCTGTAGGAGCGAGCCCTGCTCGCGATCAGATTTTGAGTCAATCGATCGCGAGCAGGGCTCGCTCCTACAGCAGGGCAAAGAGCACAACGCCATCAAAGAGCTGATCAGCCAACACCGCACCCGCGCCATTGCCGCAGCGCTGCCGCAAGCTTCGCCACCACAACCATCTCCACCACAGGGAGACACTTGATGCTTGAAGCCGTCTGGATCGGGTTTGCGTTCAGTGTCGGATTGCTGGTGCGGCTGATTGGATTGCCGCCACTGGTGGGCTACCTGGCCGCCGGGTTCATGATTTCCTCGCAAGCCTCGCAATTCGGCCTGCCGTCGGGGAGCGGCGAAGTCTTGAGCCACGTGTCGCACCTGGGCGTCCTGCTCCTGCTGTTTACGGTGGGCCTCAAACTCAACGTGCGCAATCTGGTGAAACCGGAGGTGATCGGCGGAGGCGTGCTGCACTTTGTGATCTCCGGGGTTTTATTGACTCCGGCGCTCTATCTACTGCTGAACCTGGCCATCCTCGATGCGCTGATGCTGGCGCTGGCATTGTCGTTTTCCAGTACCGTGCTGGCGGCCAAGGTGCTCGAAGGCAAGCGCGAGTTGCGGGCTTTCCACGGCCGCGTGGCGATTGGCATCCTGGTGGTGCAGGATCTGCTGGCGCTGCTGGTCATGAGCTTCGCCAGCGGTTCGACTCCATCCGTCTGGGCACTGCTGGTTTTCGGTTTGCCCTTGTTGCGCCCACTTTTGTTCCGCTTGCTGGATGCGAGCGGCAGCGGCGACCTGCAGCTGCTGTTCGGCCTGCTGCTGGCCTTGGTGATCGGCGGTTTCGGCTTCGAGCAGATCGGACTCAGTTCCGAACTCGGCGCACTGGTGTTTGGTGCACTGCTGGCTTCTCACAAACGTGCTGGGGAGTTATCCAAAGCCTTGTGGGGCATCAAGGAATTCTTTCTTGTCGGCTTCTTCCTGCAGATTGGGGTTGGCGGTTTACCCGATGCCGACGCCTGGATCTTCGCGCTGATCATGACCGCGCTGCTGCCCTTGAAGGGATTACTGTTCATCGTGCTGCTGGTGGCCTTCAAACTGCGGGCGCGCAGCGCCTTCCTGTCCGGGCTGAGCCTGACGAATTACAGTGAGTTCGGGCTGATCGTGGCCAGCGTGGCGCTGCCGGAATGGATCGTGCCGCTGGCACTCACCGTCGCCCTCTCCTTCCTGGTATCCGCGCCACTGAACCGCTTCGCCCACCCCTTATACGAGCGCCTGGCCCAGTACCTGATTCCGCTGGAGCGCGACATCCGCCATCCCGATGAACAGCCCTTGTCACTGGGTGACGCCGACGTACTGATCATGGGCATGGGCCGCACCGGCAGCGCCGCCTACGAATACCTGCAGGACAAATGCAAAGTCGTGGCCCTGGATTCGGACCCTGCACGGGTGCAACATCACCACAATCTCGGCAACAACATCTTCTTCGCGGACGCCGAAGACCCCATGTTCTGGAGTCGGCTCAATTATGGCGCGGTGCGCGCGGTCATCCTCAGCCTCAACGAGGCTGAAGCCAAGCAGATAGCCACTCGCAAACTGCGCAAGAGCGGTTTCAAAGGGTTGATCGTGTCGCACAGCATGCATGAAGACGAAGCTCGTCAGATCATGCAGGCCGGTGCGGACCAGACCTATCTGACCATGTCGGAAGCAGGCTTCGGGCTGGCAGAACACGTCCGGCAGAACATCTTGCCGGCGCCTGCGTTGTGAACAGCATGGCCGGGATAGCAGCACTCGCCGACTTCGTGCGCTCGCACCCACGCTTGCTGGTGCTCACCGGCGCGGGGCTGAGCGCGCCTTCCGGCATTCCCGTGTACCGCGATCAACTTGGCACCTGGCTCCGTACTACCCCGGTGCAGCATCAGGACTTCCTCAACCTTCCCGGCAGCCGTCAGCGCTATTGGGCCAGAAGCATGGTCGGATGGCCGCGCATGGCGCAGTCCTCGCCCAATGCAGGTCACGTGGCTCTCGTTGAGCTTGAAAGATCGGGCTTTATCGAGTTGCTGGTCACACAGAATGTGGATTGTCTGCATCAGCGCGCGGGCCAGCGCCATCTGATCGATCTGCATGGCAGTCTCGATCGCGTCCATTGCCTGACCTGTGCGGCTACACTGCCAAGAACGCAGATGCAGGAGTGGCTGCAGGACCTCAACCCCGGCTTGCAAAGCCCGCTCGCGCAAATGCGACCGGATGGTGATGCGGACCTCGCCGACGCACTCATCGCCAGTGTTGTCATCCCGGACTGCCCTCACTGCGGCGGCATTCTGAAACCGGATGTGGTGTTCTTTGGAGGATCGGTGCCCAAGGCAAGGGTAGAAGCAGTGAATGAGGCTTTACAGCGCAGCGACGCGCTGCTGGTGATCGGCTCTTCGTTGACAGTATTCTCGGGCTTTCGCTTCTGCCGCGACGCCCATCAGTTGGGAAAACCGATTGCGGCGCTGAACCAGGGCATCACGCGCGCCGATGATCTGCTGACACTGAAAATCGAAGAGGATTGCGAGCGCGGGCTGCGCGAATTGAGCGCTCTTTTGTCTGCGGCGCCTTAAAGGTCGTGCGAGTCCGCTGTCGATATCTGTTGCCCCTGCCACACGAAGTTCACCGGCCAGAGTTGCTGACGGGACGTGTCATAGGCATCCCACAGCTGGGCATAGGTGCGACCACTGGGAGCGTGCAGGCAGTTCCCGCACAGCTGCGCCAACGGACACAGCACATGGGCGTTCTCCACCACCTCCTCTCTCGGCAGCATGATGCCCGCATGAACGCCACAGAGATCGCCGAAGGTCAGGATATCGATGTCCAGCGTCCGGCCACTGAAGCGCGGTTCGCTGCGAATGCGGCCGTGCTGATCTTCCAGCCACTTGAGATAGCGCGCCAACTCTTCCAGCGTATCGGAAGTGTCAATCACAACAGCCAGATTCAGAAAGTTGGCGCCGCTGAACCCGACTGGCTTGCTCTCGAATACGGAGGAAACCTGCAAGACACCGAATTTCGCCTGCAGCGCATTCAGCCCCGCAATCAGGTGGTGTTCGGGATCGCTGTTGCTGCCCAGACTGAGGGCCACGCGGGTCATGAACGACTACTCCGCAGTGCCGCTGGGGATAGGCTGTGTTGTAGGAGCCCCTCTTTCGATGCGGACTCCCACATCTCTGGCGCCCGCAATGGCACCAGGCTTGCCGATACGCAGGCGTAACCAGGGCACAGAGAATTCGCGCATGACGAGAGTCGCTACGCTCTCAGCCATGGCCTCCAGCAGCAGAAACTCACTGCTTTCGATAAAACTGATCAGACGCATGGACACGGCGTGATAATCCAGCGCTAACGCAATGTCTTCGCTGGCGGCGGCAGGCCGAATATCGGTGCCCATTTCCAGATCAAGGCTGACGACCTGGCGGCGCTCGCGCTCCCAGTCGTAGATGCCGATGACGGTCTCGATCCGCAGATCGTGAATGTAGACGATGTCCATGCTGGCAACAGACCTGCAGTTAATGGGAAGAACCAGTAGGGGAATTGTTGGAAGTGCCGATGGGCGCAAGGCTCGCCAGCGGCCAGCGTGGCCTGACGTTCAACTCCAACCCATCATGCTCACCGGCCAGCAGACGCTGGCAGCCCGCATAGGCAATCATGGCTCCGTTGTCGGTGCAGAAGCGCGGCTTGGCGTAGAACAATTGACTCTTTTCTTTTTCGACCATCGCTTGCAGCCCGGCGCGCAGGCGCAGATTAGCGCTGACACCTCCCGCAATGATCAGGGTTTTCATGCCCGTTTGCTGGAGAGCACGGCGACACTTGATCACGAAGGTTTGCACGACGGCGTCCTCGAAGGCGAAGGCGATGTCGGCTTTGGTCTGTTGATCGACTTCACCAGTGGCACTGCTGGCAAGTGCTTCCATCAGCGTGTTGCGCACGGAAGTCTTAAGACCACTGAAACTGAACTCAAGCCCCGGGCGATTGACCATCGGCCTCGGGAAAGTAAAGCGTCCGGGTGTTCCGGACTGCGCCAGCGCTGCAACTCGCGGGCCGCCTGGATAGGCGAGGCCGAGCATCTTGCCTACTTTATCGAATGCCTCGCCAGCGGCGTCATCCAGAGACTCCCCGAGCAGGGTGTAGCTGCCGATGCCATCAACCTGCACCAGCTGGGTGTGTCCGCCAGACACCAGCAGTGCGACAAAAGGGAAAGCGGGGGGCGATTCTTCCAGCATCGGAGCCAGCAGGTGCCCTTCCATGTGATGGACACCGATAGTCGGCACATTCAACGCCATGCCCAGTGAACGCCCGACGCTCGCACCCACCAGCAGCGCCCCGACGAGCCCCGGTCCGGACGTATACGCGATACCGTCCAGCTCCGACAACGCGGTTCCAGAGCGCTCCAGCACCTCTTTGATCAGCGGGAGAGTCTTGCGGATATGATCGCGGGACGCCAGCTCAGGCACCACACCGCCGAAACGCGCGTGAATTTCAACCTGGCTGTAAAGGCTGTCGGCCAGCAAGCCGCGCTCGCTGTCATAAACAGCAACGCCCGTTTCATCACAAGATGTTTCTATCCCCAAAACCCGCATCAGCCTGACAACCCTTATCCCGAAAAGGCCGCTATCATATGCCAGCAGCGGCGAAAATAACCAGCCAGAAACCGTAAAGTCCGCGCCCCGCAAGGGCTTGCGGGCAATGTCGCTTTCTCTCGTATGATTCCTTTGCATTTGCCTGATTGCCGCATTACCATATGCCCCCTTTGATTTTAATGGGCAACCCTCGTTGTGGGGGCGGCCGGAAACAGTAATTAGCGCAACAACTTTGGAAGGTATCCAGTCATTATGCCGATGGTAAAACTGAAAGAAAATGAACCGTTTGACGTAGCCCTGCGCAGATTCAAGCGTTCATGCGAGAAAGCCGGAGTGCTGGCAGAAGTTCGCCGCAAGGAGTTCTACGAGAAGCCCACAGCAGCACGCAAGCGTAAAGCAGCGGCAGCGGTGAAGCGCCATCTGAAGAAACTGCAGCGCGAAAACAAGAAGACTAAACGCTTCTATTAATCGCGGAATCGCAGTCTGTTGAGAGCAACCCGGCCTTCGGGCCCCGGCTCATCGAGTTCACTGGACAGCAAATGGCAGAAAGCGCGCTTAAACAGCAGATCACAGAAGCAATGAAAGATGCCATGCGGGCCAAAAACAAGGTTCGCTTGGGGACTATCCGCCTTGCGCTGGCCGAGATCAAGAAGATCGAGGTCGATGAGCGCATTGACCCGGATGACACTCGCGTCACCGGCATTCTGGACAAAATGATCAAGCAGCGCCGCGAATCGGTAAAGCAGTACGAGGCAGGCAATCGTCAGGACCTCGCTGACATCGAGACTGTCGAAATCGGTGTACTGCAGGAATTCATGCCCCAGGCACTGTCGGCCGATGACCTGAAAGCGATCATCAGCAAAGCGCTGGCAGAATCTGGCGCCACCGGCATTCAGGACATGGGCAAGGTCATGGCCGCTGTCCGCCCTGCGGTAATCGGCCGCGCCGACATGGCCGCCGTCAGTCAGATCATCAAGCAACAACTGTCCGGCAACTAGCTGGCAGTGCAACGACGCTAGGCCCCGCAAGTCCCCCGATTCATCACTCTCAGGTATCGTGACGCATGGCTGGTCTGATTCCGCAAGCATTCATTGATGATCTGCTCAGCCGCGTCGACATTGTCGATGTGATCGACAAGCGCATCAAGTTGCGCAAGACCGGCAAGAATTACTCCGCGCTCTGCCCCTTCCACACCGAAAAATCGCCCTCCTTCAGCGTCGAGCCCGACAAGCAGTTCTATTACTGCTTCGGTTGCGGCGCGGGCGGTAACGCACTCGGCTTCGTCATGGACTACGAGCGCATGGATTTTCCGCAGGCAGTCGAAGCACTGGCGGGTGACTATGGCCTGGAAGTCCCAAGAGAGGAAGGCAAGGGCGAGGACAAACGCCAGAGTGAAAACAAACAACTGCTCGCGGTGCTGCACGACGCCAATCAGTTCTACCAGAAGCAATTACGCGCACACCCGCTCAAAACCCGCGCCGTCGATTACCTGAAAAAACGCGGGCTGACCGGAGAGATTGCCAAACAGTTCGGCATCGGTTTCGCGCCTCCGGGTTGGGACAATTTGCTCAAGACACTCGGCAATCACAACACCGCCACCATCGAGTCCATGATCAAATCCGGTTTGCTGATCAAGCGCGATCAGGACAATGCCGAAGAGGGGTCGTCACAGCAAAGCCAGCGCAAAGAAGGCCAATACGACCGCTTCCGCGACCGCATCATGTTCCCGATCCGCGACACACGCGGAAGGGTCATCGGTTTTGGCGGCCGGGTGCTCAACGACGACAAACCCAAGTACCTGAACTCGCCGGAAACCCCCGTCTACCACAAAGGCAATGAGCTTTACGGCCTTTACGAGGCGCGCCGCGCCAACCCCAAACTGACGCGCTTCGTGATGGTGGAAGGCTATATGGATGTGGTGGCACTGGCACAGCATGGCATCGACTATGCCGTGGCGACGCTGGGCACCGCCACCAATGCCACACATCTGACCCGCCTGTTCCGGCTGGTATCGGAAGTGGTTTACTGTTTCGACGGCGACAACGCCGGGCGCACCGCCGCATGGCGCGGCCTGCAGACAGCGTTGCCCGTCCTCGAAGATGGCAGACAGGTGCGCTTTTTGTTCCTGCCCGACGGCGAGGACCCGGACACATTGGTGCGCAAGATCGGCAAAGACAGGTTCAACACCTTGATCGACCACGCCACGCCACTGGCGGATTTCTTCTTCGACCACCTGCGCGAAGGCCTGGACGCTGACAGCATCGAAGGCAAAGCGAAGCTCAGCAGCCTCGCGATTCCGCTGCTGCGCTTGCTGCCTAATGGCATCTACCGACAGTTGATGCTTGATCGTCTGGCAAGCCTTGCTGGAGTGGAAAGTCGCTCCATCGAAGCCATGGTGAACAAAAGTACACCGGCTCCGCAGCCCGCTGTCGATTCAGCCCCCCCTGAGTACGACTATCCGGTGCCCCCGGACGGCGACTTCAGTCCGCGCAGTTCTGCCCCCAAACAAGGCACTACAGCTCGCCAGCCTGCCGCACGCCAGAAGCAGGAACCGCGCAGCCCCGGGCTCAAGGCCATTGAATTGCTGCTGTACAAACCGGAGGTCGCACACAGCTTGGACAAGGATCTGGAACCATTGCGCGAAAATGGCGACCAGTACACAGATTTGTTGCTTGAGCTTATTGAATTGACAGCTTCGAGCCCCAAAACTAACACCTATACGATGCTGGGCCACTGCTACGGCACGCCCTTGGGAAATCAGCTGACGTTGCTGATGAAGAACGAAAAGATCACCCCTCTTGAAGGGGTGGCGAGCGAATTCCACTATTTGATGGAGAGCCTGCTTGCCGATGCAAAGAAAAAGCAATTCAAGAAGCAATTGATTGAACAACTGAAACCGCGTCTGCGGTCAGGTAACACAGACGGTTGATATTGAACCGGCAGCTGGCATGGTCGCCACGATGTGGCTATAATGCCCGGCTCTTTTAAACTACCACGCTCAACATTCGGTCACCCTCGGCCGACAACGGGAACCCATGTCTGATACTCGATTAGCACTTACGCCACAATCAGGTCTCAAGGCCCTTATCGCCAAAGGTAAAGAGCAAGGCTACCTTACCTACACAGAGGTGAATGACCATCTGCCGGAATCGATCTCCGATCCCGATCAGGTGGAAGATATCATTCAGATGATCAACGACATGGGCATGAAGGTCTATGAGACCGCGCCTGATGCCGACACTCTGCTGATGAACGAGGGCGAAGGGAACACCGACGAAGTGGCCGCTGCCGAAGCTGCTGCCGCACTCGCCGCCGTAGAAAGTGAAGCTGGCCGCACCACCGACCCGGTGCGTATGTACATGCGCGAAATGGGCACAGTCGAACTGCTGACCCGCGAAGGCGAAATTGTAATCGCCAAGCGCATTGAAGAAGGCTTGCGCGAACTGATGAAGGCCATGGCCTGTTTCCCTGGCACAGTGGCGCACATTCTCAAGGAATATGACGGTGTTGATACCGAAGAGCGCAGGCTCAGCGACATCATCACCGGCTACCTCTCTGCCGACGACGCCGAAGAGGTCATCGCTGCCGTCCTCATCGAACCCGAAGTGGAAGAGCTTCCCGTCACCGAAGATGTGAAAGAGGATGACGACGAGGTCCTCGCCGCCGATGAGGAAGAAGGCACCGCCGGCCCAGACCCCGAAGAAGCACGCCTGCGCTTTGGCGAGCTGCGCGAGCAGTTGGTGGTGACAGACGCTGTCATCAAGAAGCATGGCCGCACGCACAAAAAGACTCTCGTCGAGTTGGACAAGCTGGGCGACGCCTTCAAGACCTTCAAATTGACCCCGAAGCAATTCGAGCCTCTGCTGGGCCAGATCCGCTCCGTACTGCAGAAAGTCCGTCGCAACGAGCGCACCGTGATGACCTTGTGCTGCCGCAATGCCGGCATGCCACGCAAGCTCTTCATCCAGAGTTTCCCCGGCAATGAAGTCAACGAGAAATGGGTCGACCAGCACATCGAATCGGGTGAGCCTTGGTCTGTGGCACTTGGCAACATCAAGACCGACGTTCTGCGCGCCCAGAAAAAACTGATCGCTCTGGAGAAAGACCACAGCGTCAGCGTTGCCGAAGTCAAAGAGATCAATCGCAACATGTCGATCGGCGAGGCGAAATCACGCCGCGCCAAGAAAGAGATGGTCGAGGCCAACCTGCGTCTCGTGATCTCTATCGCCAAGAAGTACACCAACCGTGGTTTGCAGTTCCTCGACCTGATTCAGGAAGGCAACATCGGCCTGATGAAAGCGGTGGACAAGTTCGAATACCGACGCGGCTACAAGTTCTCGACCTATGCAACCTGGTGGATCCGTCAGGCCATCACCCGCTCCATCGCGGACCAGGCCCGCACGATTCGTATTCCAGTGCACATGATCGAGACGATCAACAAGCTCAACCGCATTTCCCGCCAGATGGTGCATGAGAAAGGCCGCGAGCCAACGCCGGAAGAACTGGGCGAGCGTATGGACATGACGGAAGACAAGGTGCGCCGTGTCCTCAAGATTGCCAAAGAGCCAATCTCCATGGAGACACCAATCGGCGACGACGAAGATTCGCATCTGGGGGATTTCATCGAGGACTCCACAGTGGATTCTCCGGTGGATTCGTCCATCGACGAGGGCCTGCGCGAAGCGACGAAGGAAGTGCTCGCCAGCCTGACCGCTCGCGAAGCGAAAGTGCTGAGAATGCGTTTCGGCATCGACATGAATACGGACCACACGCTGGAAGAAGTCGGCAAGCAGTTTGACGTGACCCGTGAGCGTATCCGTCAGATCGAAGCCAAGGCGTTGCGCAAACTGCGTCACCCGACCCGCTCGGATCACCTGCGTAGCTTCCTCGACGATTGATTCGTCGCAAGAAAAACGGAAATAGAAAGGGCGCCCTCAACAGCGCCCTTTTTTTCTTGCTTGAAAAAGGCGATGCTGTTACTGCGCCTGCCAGTCTCACTCAGCCAGCGCAGTCCGGAGCCGCCCGCGATGCATTTAACCACTCACACCGACTACGCCCTCAGAGTCCTGCTGTATACCGCGACAGCCAACGAGCCCGTCACCATCAACAAGGTGTCAGATGCTTTTGGCATTTCCAAGGAACATCTGCGCAAAGTGGTGCATTCGCTCTCTTTGCTCGGCTATCTCGCCACCACGCAAGGCCGCAACGGCGGTATCCGGCTCTCCCTGGACCCGAGCGCCATTAACATCCGCGATGTCGTCATGCAGTTCGAAAGCTCGAAAATTGTCGAATGTTTTGATGCCCAGACCAACACCTGCCCTATCGATGGCGCCTGCGGCCTGAAGCTGATCCTGGCCAAGGCCCACAAGAGTTTTATGGACACCCTGGGGCAATACCATCTCAGCGATCTGATCAAGAATCCACGCCTTATCAGCTTCAGTCGCGGATAGATTCACGCAAGACTTTGCGTTGCATCAATAAAAACGAGTTGACCCTTTTTGCCATTCCGTAAATAATGCTTATGTAATACATCATTAAAGACAAGATAGATTTCAGAGTGCAGTTACCCATAAAAATGCCGCCCCCTGCAGCACCTGCGAGCGGCGATTCAAGGAGTCGATATGAGCAGTGTTTTCGAGAAAATCGGTGGCGCAGCAGCCGTAGATGCGGCCGTGGATATTTTTTACCGACGAGTGCTAAGTGATGATCTGATCAGCCACTTCTTCGATTCGGTCGATATGGACAGGCAGATCGGCAAGCAGAAAGCTTTCCTTACCATGGCCTTCGGCGGTCCAAATCATTACAGCGGCAAAGACATGCGCGCCGCGCACAAACACATGCACCTGAAGGAAGAACACTTCAACGCCGTCGCAGGCCATCTCGCAGGCACACTGCAGGAACTGAATGTTCCCCAGCCGCTGATCGATGAAGTGCTGGCCATCGCTGGCAGCACCCACGACGACGTTCTCGATCTCTGATTCGCAGCGACCATCATGCCGACAGTTCAATTCAACTCTGCAGCGTTCTCTCTGCAGGAGAACGAAAGTGTGCTCGACTGCCTGCTGCGTCACGAGCAGAAAGTACCGCACGCCTGCAAGTCGGGCGTGTGTCAGGCTTGTCTGGTAAAGGCTGTCGACAAAGACGCCTCCACGCAGGCACAGAAGTCGCTCAAACCGACATTGCAGGCCCAAGGCTATGCACTCGCCTGTCAGTGGATTCCCGAGCAGGACGTGCGCGTCAGCCTGCCTGCACTCGACGAGTGCGCGGTGGCCATGCGCATCAGTCGCATCGAGCCATTGAACCACCGCATCCTCCGACTGGTGCTGGAAGTGAACGGTGAAAGCCCCCTGTTTCCCTATTACCCGGGTCAATATCTGAACATCACCAACGCTGCTGGCATCAGCCGCAGTTACTCGATTGCCAACAACTACACAGTGGATCAGCACATCGAACTGCATGTCCAGCAGATGCCAATGGGCATCTTCACTGGCTGGCTTTTTACGCAGGCCAGCGTCGGCGACATCCTGCATGTGCGAGGGCCTGCGGGCGATTGTTTTTACTCGAACCCGACGCAGGAGGCTTTCCCCATGGTACTCGCGGGCACCGGCACCGGTCTGGCTCCCTTGTACGGCATCGTTCACGAAGCACTGCGTGAGGGACATCAAGGCCCCATACACTTGTTCCATGGTGGCGTCACAGCACGAGATCTCTACTGCGTGGACGCATTGCGCGCACTGGCATCACAACATTCGCAGTTTCACTACCATGCGTCGAGCCTGAAGGCGCCGGAAATTTCTTCAGACAGTCTGTCCGACGACAACCTGCACTCAGACAGTGTGGAAGTCGGCATGCTGGATGAAGTCCTTCTGCGCCATCTCGATGTCGGCAGCATCGCACAAACTCGCGTCTATCTGTGCGGCGCACCCGAGCTGGTGCAATTGCTGCGCAAGAAAATCTTCCTGAAGGGAGCGAAGTCGAGTCATATCTACTGCGACCCATTCATCGAACGTCGAGTGCCTGCGGCGGCCTGACCGGGGCTGCCTGCTTGGACGTTGCAGGCCCGCCTCCCTTTCCACACACCTCCTGCAGAGTTGTAGTTGCTGCCAAATTGCGGGAACATGCCGCGACTCCACATTGGCAGCCGCTATGACTTCGACTTTCTCCCAATCCACTGTTCTTCCGTGCACACGGCACAGCGCTGCAAGCCCGAGTTCACCATGACGCGTGAATTACACATCACAGCGCTGCTGGGGCTGGCCATACTTCTCGGCATGGGCGGTGCACTATCTGCACAGCTGGACGGAGCGACCGCCGCCCAGTGGGTTCTACAAAGCGTTGCGCTCTGGGCGCTGGTCTGGCAACAAACTTGGCAACGGCGTCATCTGAATCGACTCACGCCCACTGCAGCACCGTATCCAACTCTTGGTCTGGCCAACCGTCTTACTCTTTTGCGTGGTGGTCTGATCGCGGCAACGGGCGGCTTTCTGCTCTTTCCCGCTTTTACGGGTGTCATCGGTTGGCTGCCTGCGCTGTTATACAGCGTGGCGGCAATCCTTGATCGCGTCGATGGTTTCGTTGCGCGGCGCACCAACAGCACCAGCCTGCTGGGCAGCGAACTCGACACAGTGTTTGACGCGCTGGGTCTGCTGGTCGCCCCACTGCTCGCGGTCAGCTATGGCAAAGTGCATTGGAGTTATCTGCTGGTAAGCGTCGCGTATTATTTGTTCCAGTGGGGAATTCACAGCAGACGTCGTAGAGGGCTGCCGGTCTATCCACTGGCACCGAGTCAGCTGCGGCGCACTCTGGCTGGCTTTCAGATGGGTTATGTCGCGGTAGTGCTGTGGCCGCCGCTGCTTGCACAAGTGACCGTACCCGCAGGATTCGGATTCATGGTGCCGCTGCTGCTTGGATTCACGGTGGACTGGCTCGTCGTGTCCGGACGCATCAGACCCGAACAGCCCGGCACCGCCAATTTTTTCCGCCGACTCGCGTCCTTCAGCAACGGGATTTTTCAGCCAGCATTACGCGTAATTTTATTGTTCTCACTCGGCGCGCTGTTGACCACGACCACGCAAGAGACAACCACCACCGCCGCGCAGTCAATTGTCGTTGCCGTGTCTTGCGGTGCCGCTTTGCTGATCCTGCTGGGAGTCGCCGGCCGCGCAGGCGCGCTCATCGTGCTGATGCTGCTGGCGTGGCAGCCCGCCGCCGAATCTCTCGACCCACTCAGTGCGGTCATCCTCTTCAGCGCTATCGGCATTCTGCTGCTGGGATGCGGGCGCTATAGCCTGTGGCAGGGCGATGACCACTGGGTCAATCGTCAGGATGGTGCCTGATGCCCCGCTATCAGTGGATCGCGCTGCTGCTGTGGCTGTTGGCCTTCACACTGGTGGGATGGACGCTGACACAGCTGCCGCTGGAGGCCATCGGCCAGACCATGCAGGCACTGACCTGGCCGCAATGGCTGGCGTGGAGCGGCGTGAATGTGCTGATCATTTTGCTGGGAACGGAGCGCTGGCATGTGTTGACGCGTCTGCTCGGACTGCCGGTGAAATTTCTGCCGCTGCTATTGATTCGTCAAGCTGGACAAACGGTCAGTTTCATCACGCCGGGGCCACAATTCGGTGGCGAACCTTTGCAGATTTACTGGCTCTACAAACGCTGCAGCATCGCGATTCACAGCGCCGTGCTGGCACTGGGCATGGATCGCTTTTTTGAACTGTGGATCAACTTCTCCGTGCTGTTGCTGGGCGTGGCGCTGCTGTTTTTCTCACCAGAGCAAACGGATGCCAACTTGCCGCAGATCATGGCGATCCTGCTGGGGCTGATCGCGGTACTGTCGTTGCTGGGATGGATAGCACTGCGACAACCGCGTTGGGTGTCAGGGCGTCTGGAGCGGCTGAGCCAGCGCTGGCTGCAGAGTCCGCGTCTGCGTCAACTCGACGATCACTGGCAGGCGCTGGGCAGCGATCTGCAGAATGTCTTCAGCACTCGCAAGCCCGGTTTGTTGTGGGCTCTCACGCTTTCAGTGCTCGGTTGGGTTGCCATCTTTGCAGAGATGGCGCTGGTGCTGGCCTTTCTGGATATCGACGTCGATGTGGCGGGATTCATGCTGATCATGGTCGCCATGCGCTTGGCCCTGCTGCTGCCGCTGCCCGGTGGCATCGGCACGCTGGAGGCTTCGGTATTGTGGTCATTCCAAAGTCTGGACTTGCCCGCCAGCGCCGCGATTGGTGTCATCGCGCTGATGCGCTTGCGTGACGCGTTGGTGCTGATTGCCGGGCTACTGTGCTTGCGGGCCGTTCAGAAAGTCTGACGGAAGGCCGCCCAGCAGCTGGCGTTTTCCCATAGCTTGACAGTGAGGGTGCCGCTGCCAGGCGGATGAATCAGCGCAAGCAGTTTTTCACAGATAATCCGGCTGAAATGTTCGATGCTGGGATTCAACCCGGCGAACTCTTCTTTTTCATTGAGCACGCAGTCGCGGAAGTAAGCGACGATGCTGTTCAGCGCACCTTCGATCTCCACGATGTCCACCAGATAGCCATGACGATCCAGCTGCGCGGCCTCGATGCTGACCTCGGCGACGTAGTGGTGCGCATGGGGAAAATTCTCACTACCCCAGTCGCCACCGATGAGAAAGTGGCTGGCGATGAAGTCTTTGGTGACGGCTACTGTGTACATGGTGGTTCCTTGGTTATTCCTGTTTTTTCAAAATGTGAAGATCGCCTGTAGCACGTCGCCAGGCGCCTCGTGCAACAGTTTGTAGAGCGCATCCGCTTCATGCAGCGACGCGCGATGGGTAATCAACTGCTGTGGCCGGGTCTGCCGAATCATCTCCCACGCCAAGTTGAAGCGGCGCCTCTTGTCCCAACGTCCGCTCAGTGACGGCGCGATAGTGCTGACCTGACTGGTGCTGATGTGCAGACGATTCCGATGCGCATCGCCACCGAGTGGCACCACGGTGCTTTTGTTGCCATACCAGCTGCCGATGACAATGCGGCTGCTGTAGCCACTCAGGCTGACGGCGAGATTCAGCGCTTCGGGCACTCCGCTGACTTCATAAATCAAATCGGCCCCATTGCAGGACGACGATTCGCGCTGCTGTGTGTTTTTAACAGACTCAACAGCAGAGTCAGGGGAAAACACCTGCCGTGCACCGGCACGCAATGCTTGTGCACGCCGCGCCGCAACACCATCCACCGCCGTCAGATCGGCCAACGGAAAGCGTGACAACAGGCCCGTCAGCAACAAGCCCACCACGCCCTGCCCCAACACTGCGACACGTTCACCGATCACAGGAGCGCCGTCCTGCACCAGATTCACTGCCGTTTCCATGTTGGCCAGAAACACGGCCGCCTCTGGCTCGATGTCGTCGGGCAAGACGATGGCGCTGGCAGGCGTCGCGATGAAATGACTCGCATGAGGTTGAAATGAAAACACTCGTTTGCCCATCCACTCGGGATCGACACCCTCTCCAATCTGCTGCACAAGACCAACGCTGGCGTAGCCGTATTGCAATGGGTAATCCGCCGCTCCCTGCAGAGAATCCAGGCTGGCATCGAGCGTCATGGCGCCGGGAATCTGACCGCGATAGACCAGCATCTCGGTGCCTGCGCTGATCGCCGAACACACCGTTTTAACAAGCAGCTCACCGGCTGCAGGCGTCGCTAACGATTGCTCACGCACTTCGACGGCGAAGGGTTTCGTGAACCACAATTGCTGCGCTTTTTGTGACTTCGATAGAGAGGAATGATCGGCAGCCGAACTCATGACGACACCTCTTCGTAATGTAGATTTCCCCACAGAATCACATCGTCTCCGAGTCGATCACTGAACACAGGCGCGATCCTCGGCAGCTGCGCTTTCACGGCGATACCAAGATCACCGACAGCCTTGTAGCCGCCCACCAGTGTGGGCGCCACGGTCAACACCAGTGCGTCGACCAGCCGTTCCCGCAGGAAGGCAGTGATGACATTCGCACCACCCTCCACCATCAGGCTGCGAATGCCTCGGCGGCGCAATTCGCGCAGCGCTTCGTGCAGACACACACGCCCTTCGTCATCCCCCGGCAGTGTAATGATGTCCAACGATGAATCCACCAACTCCGCGCCGCTGCGGCTGGTAAGGACCCAGCAACGCTTGTCGGCGAGATGACACAGCCTGGCCGCCGCAGGAATTCTCAGCTGACTGTCGAGCACGATGGGTTGGGGATTGGGGCCGGGAGGCGTCGGACCGGACCACTGCCGCACATTCAGCTGCGGATCATCCGAGAGCACCGTGCCGATGCCGACCAGAATACCGTCGTGCTGGCTGCGCAGGTGATGAGTCAAACGCGTGGATTCTTCGCCGCTCAGGGCGAGTGGTTGACCGGTTCGCAGCGTGATGCTGCCGTCCCAGCCTTGCGCATAACTGAGTGTGACAAACGGCCGTTCGTGCTGGGAAAAACGCTCCCTGCTTGCAGCCAGCCAGCGCTCAATTTGCTGATTGGGGTGCATGAGGTTCACTGACTTTCTTTTCGGAGACTGGTGTGGAATAACCCGGCCTCGGCGCCAACAGATGATCCATGCGGCGAGCCTTGGTCAGCAGGTACTGTTCGTTCTCGGGATTCACGGCACCTTCCAGCGACACGCGCGCGGTCACCCGGATTCCTTCGGCCTGCAACGCTTCCAGCTTCAGTGGATTGTTGGTCATCAGGCGCACCGATTTCACTTCCAGATCGTCGAGGATGCGCGCCGCCAGCGAGTACTCGCGCTCATCGGCTTTATGGCCCAGCATCAGATTGGCGTCCACGGTGTCGTAGCCTTCATCTTGCAGATTGTAAGCGCGCAATTTCTGCAGCAGACCGATGCCGCGCCCTTCCTGCCGCAGATAAACAATCACGCCCAGCCCTTCGCTGGCCACCATCGCCATGGAGCGGTGCAGCTGTTCGCCGCAATCGCAGCGCTGCGAGCCCATCACGTCCCCGGTGAAGCACTCGGAGTGAATGCGCACCAGCACATTTTCGGACTGTGCCAAATCTCCCATACAGAAGGCGAGGTGCTCCTTCTTGTCGACAGTGTTGGTGTAATAGCAAAGCTGGAAATCCCCATATTCAGTAGGGATTCGAGCACAAGTCATGCGGGTAACGGATGGTTTTGACATGGCGGGGAATGTTACGGCGCAGGCCGGTAATAGGCAAGCTGCGGTCCGGTGTTATGTGACAGTGTTGTGTACGCGGGCTTTTGCATACAATGGCCACCGCATCCACCAGGACTCCTCTGAACCGCCGTGACTCCCGATATCACCTTCGCCATTCCCGGCAACCTGCAGACCCTCACCGGAGGCTACGGCTATGATCGTCGCCTGATTGCCGGGCTGCAGGCGCTCGGCTTGAGTGTGGCGCACATGCCACTCTCAGGAACTTTCCCCGCTCCCGATGCAGCGGCATTGGCAGATGCGGAGTCTCGCTTCGCCGCACTGCCGGACGGCGCCATCGTGATCGCCGACGGGCTGGCCTTTGGGGTGATGGACGCGATTGCCGAACGTCATGGCGCGCGGCTGCAGATCATCTCCCTCTGTCATCACCCTCTGGCGCTGGAAGCAGGTTTGTCCGCAGCGCAGGCGCAGCGTCTGCAACTCTCTGAACAGCGCGCGCTGCAAGACGCACGCGCCGTGCTCGTCACCAGCACGCCCACGGCGACTCTGCTGACTCAACAATTTTCGATCTCTGAGTCAAAAATCACCGTGGCACTGCCCGGCACTGACCAACAACCCTTCGCGGCGTGCAATGGCAATCCACCGGTGCTGCTGACTGTGGCGACACTGACGCCGCGCAAGGCGCACGACGTGCTGATCGAGGCACTGGCGCAGATCAGCGAACTGCCCTGGAGTGCACGCTTCGTTGGCGGCATGGAGTTCGACCCAGTCTGGGCGGCGGCACTGCAGCAGAAAGTGCGTGGCTGCGGCCTGCAGCAACGTATTCATTTCCTCGGCGGGCTGACCACACTGGATCACGAATACGACAGCGCCGATCTGTTCGTGCTGCCGTCGTTGTTCGAAGGCTATGGCATGGCCTTCGCCGAAGCCTTGGCGCACGGTCTGCCGGTGGTGGCGGCGCGCGCGGGAGCAGTCCCCGACGTGGTGCCGGAATCGGCTGGCATTCTGGTGCCGCCGGGAGATGCCGTGGCATTGGCAGAGGCGCTACGTGAACTGCTGAGCGATCCAGCCCGGCGCGCGACACTGCAGCACGGCGCGCAACAAGCGGCGAGCAAATTGCCCACCTGGACAGACACCGCGCGCATCGTCGCAGCATTGATCAACCGGATTCGCAGCAATCATTCGTAGCAATCAGCAGGCACAGGAGTAAGGATAGGATGAGTGGATTCTCGGTGGCATGGCTGGACCTGCGCGAAGGCGCCGACAACGCCGCCCGCGACAAAACGCTGGCGGCACAAGCGCTGGCTTGGCTGACCTCTGACGACGCAGGCGGCATGCCGATCATTGTCGACCTCGGCTCCGGCACCGGCTCCACGCTCCGCGCGCTGACCCTTGTGGGAGCGAGCCCTGCTCGCGATATTCCCGGGAGCCCAACTCGTGATTTCATCTGGCGCCTGGTCGACCACGACCCTGCCCTGCTCAACGAAGCACTGCGCCGCCACGGCAAGACCCATGTCATCGAGGACTATGAGGCTGACTTGCTCGACCTCACCACGCTGCCGCTGACGGGCGCACGTCTGGTGACGGCCTCAGCCCTGTTCGATCTGGTCTCGCTGTCCGTCGTCGACGCCTTGACGACGAGGCTGGTGCAACATCAAGCGGGGCTCTATGCCGCACTCAACTACGACGGCATCACGCAGTGGAACCCGCCGCACCCGCTCGACGGACACGTGCTGGCAGCTTTCAATCAGGATCAACGCCGCGACAAAGGGCTGGGGCTGGCGCTCGGGCCGGACGCTGCCGATTATCTGCAGATGGCACTGAGTCGCGCCGGTTACACGGTGTGGATCGCCGACAGCCCCTGGGAACTCGGCCCGGACGACGCGGCACTGGTGCGGGAACTGATCCCCGGCATTGCCAGTGCGGTGGCCGAGGAATACGGACTGGATCGCGAAGCATTGCAGGAATGGCAGGACTTCAGGCTGGCACATGTCGCCACCGGCCGCTGCGTCGTCGGCCACCAAGACATCCTAGCGCTGCCACGCGCTCTGTAGGAGCCTGTCCTGCAGGCGACGAGGCTAAGTGTTGCCTCGAAGAGATCGCCTGCAGGGCAGGCTCCTACAGTACAGAAAACGCCTCAATAAACCTGTCCCGCACCTCGTCCATGCGCCACACCGGCGCATCGTCGGCCGGCAGCATGCCGTCGGTCCACTGCCAGTCCGCCACCGCTTCCAGCACCTTGGGATCTTTGGCGATCAGATGCACCAGCACATCGCGGTTCTCTGTCTCGTCGGTGACATAGGGCATCGGTTGATGATCGCCCAGAATCAGCATCACCAGATTCTCATCACCGAAGGTAGTGGCATAGGAGACCAATGTCTGCAGCTCGTAGTCGATTGTCCCGCGATAGTGGTCCAGCACTCGCTGCCGCTCCTGCCACACCACTTCGGGTGGATCATCCGAAGTCGCCTGCTCGTTGAACTCGGAGCCATCGCCCACCGCGCGCCAATCAATCAGCTCCGGCACCGGGGTCCACGGGGCATGGGAAGAAATCAGCGCGATCTCTGCCATCACTGGCTGGCGCTCACCTGGCGTGCGCTCCAGTTTCTGAAACTGCGCCAGCGTGAATTGATCCGGCATCGTCACGTAGTTGAAAGGCTTACCCTGATAAGCCAGCTCGCGCGCATCGTAGACGTGGTCATAACCAAAATACTGCCCCTCGGGCCACGCCATGGTGATAGCAGGCATGACACCTAGAGTGCGCCACCCGGCACGATTGAACAGCCGCACCAGCGACGGCCGCTCGCTGATCATCAGGCTGTCATAACGAATCTGGCTGTCTATCCACATGCCCGACAGCGCCGTGCCATGCGCCAGCCAGCTGATGCCACCGACGGTGGGCGATGTGAGAAAACCACTGCGTGCCTCGAAGCCCTGAGCCTCCAGAGTCGCAGTCGCCTGCTGTAGCGCGGGCCGGATGAAGGGAGAGTAATGCTCACTGTCGATGACGATGCGGCCATAAGACTCCACGAACACCACCAGCACATCCTTGCCACGCAGCGCGCCGAACAGGGACTCGCCGGGCACATCCGCATAAGCGTCGATATTCACGACCTCGCGGAACGAGCGCAGCTCCGCCAGACTGGTACGAGTGTTGGAGACATGCATCGCCAGCTGATCATAAAAATATTTGGAGACACGCGGCACGCCTGTGAAGAACAGCCCCGTCCACAGCACCAACCCGGCCAAAAGCACGACACCAGCGCGCTGCGGCGGCACCAACAATAGAAGCGCTCTCGCCCGACCCAGCGCGAACCAACTCAACAGAATGATGACGACCGCCAGCGCCGCCAGCAGAATCGACGCCACCACGGCCCCGATCAAGCCGATCGAGGTCGTCAGCAGGTGGAATCCATCAGCGAGCAAATAGGTATCCAGCACGGGGTTGAAAGGCCGCGCGAACACCATGAAGGCCGACATATCGGCAATCCGGAAGATGACACCCGCCCCCAAGAGCAGCGCCGCCAACCAACGGATGACGAGTCCGCTGTGCCCCGGCACCAGCAGGAGCAGCCCAAACACGAAAACTTCCAACGGCAGATAGGCGAAAGACAGCGGCGTGACCCAGCTCAGGCGGTTGGGAATCACGAAGGCCGCGAAGAGGAAAGTAAGGGCCAGCACGGTCAGGGCGATCTGCCACAGTCTGCGCTGCGCGGTTACGGTCTCAGTTCGAGCAGAGGAATCAGTGGAGTGCATACGAGAGACTTCTATGGGCAATGACAGAGAAAATGGCCGGACGCCACTATCGCCGGGCGGGTTGCGGGGTGTCAAATGGATATGCAGTCAAGACATAGTTCGATTGCATACTGCTCCCTAGTGAAGTAACCTTTTTCCTGGCGTTATCTTTGCGCGTCAACAAACCTCACACCTCTCTTCCCATAACACTCAACATTCGGCTGCCACTCTCGTTTGCAGGCAACCTTTGTCCCGGAATTGATGAAAATGAAATTCAGAAAGGGCAATTTGCTTCGCTTTTTTTCCATGCCGACCGCACCAATGATGATCAGATCAAGCATTGTCTTGCTGTTATGTCTGGCGGCCGCGCCAGGCTGGGCGAAGCAGGCTCAGTTCGCGGAAGGTGTGCTGACGATCGACACCGTCAACTACAACAACGCTACCTATCAGACTCAACTCGTTCCAGTCGCCGGCAGTAATCCCATCGCCTTCATCCTGACTGCCGCGCAAGCGGTGTCCACCACCACGGACCCGGCCGCGACTGTCGTCGGCACGACGCTGACAATTCCGAACGTCCTCGTCAATGACACGGAGCGGCTCAGCGTCAAGATGATGCTCGTTGGACAGAATCCTGTGCGTTTCCAGGTGCTCAGCTATTCGTCACTGCGTAATGTGACACTCGACACGGCTAACCAGACCTTGACGCCCGGTAAAGCGTTTTATGTGAAGTATTCTGGCGGGGCGCTGAGCGCCAGCAAGATCAAGCTGAGTATGGGTTCCTCTGCTGTTGCCACTCATGTGGTGGACAACGTCATTGCAGTCACTGTGCCAGTTGGCATGCAAGGCAACCAAACGCTGTCCATCGAACTCGATGGCGACACTTTCCGTTTGCCCCTGACAATCGAGCCCGGCGTTGCCGTGGTCAATCCCAAGAGCTATGTGGGCAGTTTCATCAACACCCTTGCCCTCGATCTGCAAAGACTTGGATTACCTGCGGACCTGCTCGATCAAAATGCTTTGTCTGCACAACTGGCATCGATGACTGAGTCCGACGCGCAGCAGGCGGCACTCTTGATCCGTGAAAATATCGCCGCCCTCTCTGCTCTGACGAGTCAATTGCAAGGTCAGGCGCTGGCGTTATCGATCTTCACACCGACAGCAAACCTTTCGGAATGTGAGCGGCTCATGGTGAACTACCTGCGGGCAACCAGTGTGATGTCCGCGAGTATCGGCGTCGTTGTCGTAGGAGGCGTCGCCGCTACTGCGCTGCCATTATCAGGTCCGTTTGCGCTGGCTGCCGCCGTCGCTACCGCGTCGGCTATCGTCTCCGGGGAGCTGGCAGCCCAGTATCAAGACAGGTTGCTGAGTCTGTCGTGCCTGCATGTCGAAAATGCGACCATCGGCACTGTCCAGGAACTGCGCAGCGAAGTCACCGTCGCGCAGACGCTCAATGTTTATGAAAGCCGGGCACAGTCGATTCGCATAACCGAATTGCAGCGACTAGCCAATCAAGAGGTACGCGGTGATTTCCTTTCGGCAAGCACTACTGTCAAGGCGAGTCTGGAACGGCTGAAATCATTGCTGACCTCACTGGGGTTCTCTGCCAGCAGCAGGTTGCAAGTCACCGTGAAGAATCTGATGACCAGGCTCAAGACTGACGACAGTCAGCAAATCTCCACCAATTCTCACAAGTTTTCCATCCGCGCCATTTCGGACTCGCGCGTCAGCGGTTCTGTCCTGACATCGGCGTCCGGTGCTCTGACGCTGCTGCTCGACCGCAAGGACACCGACATGCCCGAGGGGCAGAGCATCAGCTTCACGATCGAGCTTTACAACTCGGTCGACGACGTCAGCATCAAGGTGCCCGTCAAGCTGAACGGCGCCTCGATGCTGGAAGACCTCAAGTTAGCGGTGGTTGGCCGATGGAAAGTCACCCGCACAGACAACGGCACTGTCTATGACCTGGAGCTGCGGCAAGGCGGGACGGGCGTTTACCTGCTACCTGGACCCACGTGCCCCAACGGCGTGACAACTCCAACAGGCTGCGAATATAAGACGACCTGGACCATCACCAAGTCAGGCACCAAGTACCTCTTGTTCGACCATGGTTTCTGGCACCCCGGCTACAACGACCCGGCACTCGGCGACCGCACCTCTCTCACGCTCCCGCTAACGGGTTTTGTCACTCACGAGATCGGCAATGTGGCAAACGTGGCAATACGCTACGTGAAACAGTAATGGTCCGTGCAGCCTGCCGCCTCCACATGCGGCAGGCTGGCAAGTTTCCTGCCGTGCCCTTATAATCCCGCCCCTCAAGAAGGGCCTATAGCTCAGTTGGTTAGAGCAGCGGACTCATAATCCGTTGGTCCCTGGTTCAAGTCCAGGTGGGCCCACCAAATTCCTCAGAATTACCTCGAAAAACCTCTTACGTTTCATCTGATTAGCTGGCGGGCGAAGGACTTTTGGTCGGTTGGAGTGACGGACTATGCATCCGTTGCTCCATTCAAACCATCCTAACGCGGGCGGCTTCTTAGCTCCTTGTGCGGGATTTGTCGTTAGCCTACCGAGACCGTATGACTAGCTCCGCTGCCACGGGATAATGGTCCGACGGCCATCGCCCGTCCACGCTGTGTAGTACCGTAACGGCTCGCTCCACTGTGACGGGCCCGCCGACCAGAACCCAGTCGATACGGCCATCGCGCCCCTCCGGCGGTGGGCCAAAACCGTTCGACGTCAGTGGCGGTCCCTCCTGCTTTTCTGCGACTACCCAGGCATCCCTGAGGCCATCGCTCGTCGCGGCATGCCACGTCTCGCTTGTTTCTGCGATGGCGTTAAAGTCACCCATGACCACTACCGCGCTCTCGGGAGGATGTTGCGCGATGTGCGCATTGATCTGCTCTGCGGACTGGATCTGACGCGGGCCGCCACGTATCGTGAAATGCGTGTTGTAGACGTACAACTGTCGGTGACTCTCGAGATGGTGGAAGCGAGCCCAGGTGACTATGCGGGAGACCCGACCAGGTTGAGCAGGCGGATTCGGATCGTCCGCAAGCCAGAACGTGCCAGATTCTATCGGAACCAGCACCTCGTGCTTGTAGAAGATCGGAGTCGCCTCGCTCAGCTCGACGCCTCCGTTCAAACCACGGTCGACGCCCAACCATCGGTACTCGGGCATTTCCGACTGGAGAAAGTCAATCTGCACCGTGAGAGCCTCCTGGAGACCGAGGACGTCCGGGTCGAAGGCTCGCATGGTCTCGACCACAAGCTCTTTGCGCATTGGCCAAATGTTGTCGCCGTCTTGTCCAATCGCAGTTCGAATATTGAATGTCATCACGTCGAGTTCGAAGGACGTGTCATCCGCTTCTGCTTGCTGGGCAAAGAGCGTCATCGGACTGGCAAATAGTACGATCACAGTCAGGATATGGACAGCGAATCGATACCGGGTGCGCTTCACGGATACTTTTTCATTACAGTGGAAACGCCTCATGCACGAACCTCAAACATACTCAATCCCCGTCACCGCCAGACCCACCAAATTGATATTGCTTTGGTTGAGCGCGTGGTCTGCCGCCAGCAGACCCAGGTCCTCACGGGACATCGCCCCGCTGTCAAGCAGGCCGCGAAGTTGGTTCATGTCAGCGGAGCCAGGCGCATACCCTGCGACATTCGAATACAACAGGTTGACGACAGCGGCATTGCTGGCACCACTGCCCAGCT
Source organism: Pseudomonadota bacterium (assembly GCA_040384465.1). Lineage (GTDB taxonomy): Bacteria > Pseudomonadota > Gammaproteobacteria > Pseudomonadales > Pseudohongiellaceae > UBA5078. Next base: position 335,597 of record JAZKJF010000003.1, read on the forward strand.
TGACGTCCAGCGCCAACTTCATCAGCTCCTTGTAGGAGCCGCCTCTGTCAAGGTACGCGAGTCCTGCGCCCATGTACTCCTTGTTGGAGACCCATGCAGGTCCGAACACGGCACCGATGAGCCTGGCTGTCTGGCCTGCCGCACCGGTGATGTCCAGTGCTACTTTGCCATCGCTGAACTGCAGACGCTCTATCCCGGTCAGTCCGTCTTGCCAACCGTCGGGTTTCCTCACCAGGAACTGTTTGACATCGATCGTCTGGTCGCCGGTCACGCGGTTGCCGACAATGCCGTAAGCACTTTTCGCTCCGTTGTAGACCACTGTATCGACGCCGCCGCCACCCTCGATGATGTCGCTGCCACCTTTGCCGTTGATGGTGTTGGGAAGATAGTTCCCCGTGATGCGATCGTGGCCGTTGGTGGCAATCACGTTCTCGATCACAACCCCTTCCGCGATGCTGATCCGCAGGAAGCCAACACTGTCGGAGGTGATGGCCGAATCGCGCAGGCTCAGATTGATGATGGTGGCCGGCGATAGGTTGGTGAGGTCTCGATTGCTAGTGTTGGTGATCTCGATCGTGTCGGTGCCGCGCACATCCCAGATCGTGGACGTCCGAACCGCTGCCAGGTCAAAAGTGTAGGTATTGTCGCCGACGGTCGGAGACGTGGTGGTGTTGACGCCATACAGATGCTGTATTGCCAGAATATCATAGGGCATCGGAGTATGCGGAAAGCTGAGCCCGGTACCCGTGTAGGCCATGACCGTGTACAGATAGGTGCTTTCATTTGCCGGAAGCGCAGGGGTGCTGCGGGTTTCACTCGAATTGAAGGGATGTGACAGACCAAGCGCGTGGCCCACTTCGTGCAACAGCGTATAGTAATTGGCGCTGCCCGGCGCAAAGCTCTGAAAGGCCAGATTGAAATTCAGCCAGACATCGCCAGCATGGGCAAAACTGGAAGGACCGTAGGCATAGGCGGATTGTCCGCTTGCCACAGAAAGCGAGAACGCGAAGCGCAGATCGCCCACTGTGTCACCGTCAGGAACCTCGGTGAACGTCAGACTTGAGACCGTGGCCCACTCGGCCAGGACATTGCGCACAGCCGCCTTCTGAATGGCGTTCAAGCCCTCCCACTGCCCAGAGGCCGCTTCGCCTCGGCCATAGCCAGCTGCGAATTTCGAACCGGAAGCAGGAAAACTGTAGGTGATGTTCTTGTTCTGCCAGATCAGCGGCGCGCCATTGGTGAAGTAGGCTTCGAGGGCGGCGACGCGGTAATCCGGGGATACCGGACGATTGACAACGGGAGAGCTGGTTGTGACGCTCGGCATGCGGACACCTTGATTGATCACTGAGGAAGGGCGGCCTCAGAATCACTCGATTCCCTAAGCTCGTCAAGCATTCGCACAATTTCCAAGTGGCCATGATCGCGGATGTGACGTCCCCCGTTCTTCAGTAGCACTCAGCTTTAGAGTCCGGGGTTCAGTACAACCTGCCTTTTCTTCAGTTGCTTTGCGTACATCAGTGGCGTCATTCCGTCGAGTGGCTTTTGGATGGTGAAGTGACGGACTCATAATCCGTTGGTCCCTGGTTCAAGTCGAGGTGGGCCCACCAAATTCCTCAGTTTTCCTTCGAAAGCCTCTTCCCCTTCATTTGAACAGCATTAACCCATTGTTTTATATTGGAAACTTTCGACTACCGCACAAATGCACTCGATTGTTCGTGCAGACTGACGAGCATCTATACTCTTCGTACAGAGTTCAGACTTTGATCTCTCAAATACACGGTTGCCCGCCTGATTGACAGCGCCCAACTATTAACCAAGTTGCTGAAAATAACCAAGAAGGTTAAATTCAAGCTATGGAGAAATTGTGTCCTTCAAGGAGCTATAACGATGAAATGTCCGGTTTGTGGTGCAGCAGAACTGATGCACGACACGCGCAACCTGCCTTACACCTACAAGGGCGAGACAACTGTCGTCGCGGCAGTGACGGGCGATTTCTGCCCAGCCTGTGCAGAATCTATTCTTGACGCAGGTGAAACCAACCGGGTTATGCGTGAAATGAGCGCTTTTTCCAAACAAGTCAATGCGGCGATTGTTGATCCGGCTTTTATCGTCACGGTGCGCAAAAAGCTCAACCTTGACCAGCGTCAGGCAGCTGAAATTTTTGGCGGTGGCATCAATGCCTTTTCGCGCTACGAAAACGGCAAAACCAAACCCCCAGTGGCCTTGATCAAACTGCTCAAGTTACTGGATCGGCACCCCAACCTGATTGATGAGATCAGGACGGCTTGAGGCCTGACTTTTTCGAAAGTGGGGGTACTACTCGATTTTATGAACGCCCCACTTTCGGACTATTTTTAGCTTTTAGTGCCGTACGATTTTTAGCTTTTAGTGTTGTGGCTTTGCTGGCTTAAGCTGTCCGCACAATCGAATGCTGCGTTGATGTCGGCAGCGGACTCATAATCCGTTGGTCCCAGGTTCAAGTCCTGGTGGGCCCACCAAATTCTTCAGATTTCCTTCGAAAAACCTCTTACGTTTCATCTGATTAGCTGGCGAACAACGGACTTTTGGCCGGTTGGGGCGACGGACTATGCATCCGTTGCTTGGATACCAGCGTTGGAATTATTCTGTACCGGCGACAAACCAACTCAAGAGGTGTATCTATTGTCCAAATCCCGAGATGACTTTTCAAAGCCAACAGTTTGTCTTATAGGTCAGCGAGCAGGCTATATATGCGCATTTCCAGGTTGTAATCAGCTCACTATCGGTCCTTCAGATGATCGGGTATCTGGTATCAGCATGGTAGGAATTGCAGCGCACATCACTGCCGCCTCAAGCCGAGGGCCACGCTATGACACAACTATCACGCCCGAAGAGCGCTCTAGTGAAGCTAATGGTATATGGATGTGTCAGGTTCATGGAAAACTAATCGATGACACGCAGAGCACCCATACAACCGACCAATTGAAGCGTTGGAAGAAGCAACATGAGGAGTGGGTATTTGCCCGAGTTGCCTGTGCTGACAGCACACTTAAGCACGGCATCACAAGCATATCGATCAACAGAATTGGACCGTTTCGAGAAAGCACTACAATCTCGTTAGGACAACATAATGTAGTGTTTGGCTCAAACGGCTCTGGAAAATCGAGTCTCTGTGAAAGCATTGCAGCTTTCTCAGGCGGGAAAAATTTTGAAAGCTTTTGCAATCGATGGTCACTCTTTGGTGAACGCTCTCCAGGGATGTCAATAGAGGCATCAATTTCGGTAAACGGCTCCCGCACAACTGTCCTGCTCAGCGAAGAAGCTACCGCCCTCAAGAATGTTCTTAAACGTCATCAAACCCGTCTTCATGTAGAGGTAAACGGCAATGTATCGGCCCATTGGCCACGCTCATTGTTTAATGTCATCTATCTAGACAAACCAGAATTAAAACCTAACTCTCTGAAAAATGGCTTCCGCCGCGACCTTCGTGCGCTGGCGGCCCAGTTCGGGCTGGACGAAGACCAAGTATGGGATGCGTTGCGCGAGGAATTGTTCTGCAACTCTACTTTCGGCTCTCGCATACGGCGGGTCGGTGCGTATCTAGCCGAGGTCCGAACGACCGGGAGTCAACATTTTTTACCGGCAGAAGCCATCAGCGGGTCCGAGCGCTTATTCACTCTATTTGACATCATGCTAAGAATGATACGTACCGATCCTCGACCTACACCCTGGGTGATTATTGTTGACTCCAGTTACTTTCTCGGACTCGATACCAACAACAAACGCCGCTTGGTCAAGGCACTCAATACCCTCGACAAATCTGACGTTCAGACTATCGTATGTGTAAATTCTCAAGAGGAGGCCATCACTCTTACCGCTGAGGATACCGAACGATGGATTGGCTCAAGCACTGCGGGTACATTGACGGTTCACGCGTTTATATAGAGGTTTTGAGCACTATTAGGGAAATTGGGGTAATCCTTCCAATTGTTTAGGGTATCGTACAATTGCTCTGTAACCATCAGCCTTGTCTGTGTCAATTCCATCTGCCACAAAAATTATGGGCACAGTTCCTATTTTCATGATTTTATTACATCGAAACGGCTCTAAGCTCTTACTGATAGTAGTCGCTTCCGACGAACTGAACCCTCGACGCGAATACTCAATCGAGAAGCGAAAGGATAGAGAACAGAGGTTCTGTACCGTATAAGTGATTTTTAACGATACGATGACTCCGATTTCTTTACGGAAACGTTAGTGAAAAGATTTTGACGCAGGAATTCTTCAATCAAGTAAAGTGGGGTTGTATTTTTCGGGCCAACAAAGACTGATTCAACAGCTCTCACCCCATTTGGAATATCATTTTCAATATATGGCATCAACTTGCCTCGATCTGGACGGAAGCGCACATGCGGAAACGTCTTAGCAGAGAGCACATGGATTAGTCGGCTTTCTTCCTCTTCCTGAAAGGCTGCATGTTTCAAAGTGAATCGTTCTGACCAAGCCAAATCGAAAAACCTTTGACTGAAGAATGACGAAATCTGACTTTCGGCACGCAATCGCTCCTCGTAGCCGTCAACGTCACCTTCCAAAAGCTCGCCGAGGCTTCCAGAGGACGCCTGTGCCCGAATTGCCTCTTCCACAATTTCAAAAATGGGTTTCAGCAAGGCTTCTTGGGCTTTTAGATCGTAGACTACATCTTTAAAGTGAATGGCATCCTGCCAAGAAGTGTTCCTCAAAAACTCTTCAGTAAAACCTATTGAGAATCCCATACCGTCATCCGCATAGCCCCTCCATTGACTCAGCATGTCCTCCTTTTTTGATAAGCAGAACGCTAAGCCATCGAAACTTCTCTCCAGCACTTCTAAGACATGATTAATGTCCAAGATGGGAGTCGAACTGAGTCTGTATCGCCGCTCCAATATGTCTCTGAGAACTTTGCCCTCCAAACTGTCATTGGCCATCGTCATAGATGACAGCCTAATCTTCCGAGAGGAAATGATGCTGTGGAAAGCCGCAGTAGGGCAATAATGATATAGCGTCATGTTGCAGTCTTGACCTCTCCTGATGAATGTCCCAATGAAGCCTCCCCTTTCTAAGCAGCGCTTCCTTCTACATTCTGGAGAGCTGGTATGAGAGACGAACTATGCATCCCTTGCTTGGACGATGCACTTGAGCAACATAGAACGGCATTGCCCGATCACGAGTTACGGCTCAGATCAATCACCACCACATCGATACGCCCATGAAGTTCTAACGGCATAGCATTGACTAAGGCGACGCGCAGCCCCTCTGGTGTCTTGTACTTAGTATTTTTACGTCCTTCTACCTTCTCGTTCTGACCGAACCATAGTACGAGATAGATACCCTGCTGTTCTGCATCTGGGTGACTTGCGTACCGAGTATCAAGTTGCTCTGCAGCCGCTGTGAAAAGCTCGAGATGCCACTGCCCTTTCACCTCAATCACCAGAAGCCGCCTGCGCCCTTCAATCATCTCAGCCACGGTAATATCACAACGTGTGCTCTGTGCCATGTGGTGCTCGATAGCCACAGAAAGTCTTTGCGCGATCATATAGCTACGGAGCTCATCAACAATCCGATTGCGTGCCGTGTTCTCGATGACGTGCTTGTCACCGACATAGTAGGTACTAAGCTTATCTGTCTCGGAGTGCCGAATTTGGGCTTCGGCCTCGGTCAAAACCTCTACCATGAGGGCCCGCAAATCCTCGACGCTTGCAACTGAACGTTTTTCCAGCAGAGCAGAGATTTCTGCTGGAGAGGGTGCGCGGTAGTCCCTATGAGCAGCCTTGCGAACAACTGTTGCACGGACAGCAAGTAGGTCGCTTCTATAGCTGGCGAAGCGGTTGTCATTCAGCAGTTTATCTAGCACAGCAAGCGCCATTTGAGGATCATCGCGGCCAATACGCCAAGGGATCTCCCTCATGAACCGATAAGCAGTTTCACCAGGGGGATCGCCTGTACCGTAGCTGCTAGGAAGTTCCACTTCTGGCCACTCGTCGACAAATGCGTCGAGAACTTTGTAAAGCTTGTCGGCGGGCAACGATGGAGTTTCCGTTTCATCGTCGTGCCTAAACCTACTATTCAGCGATGCTATCCCAAGCAACGTATTCTTATCGCCTTTCAGAACATCCCAAACGCGTTCATCGTCGTCGTGGAAGAAGGAATTCATAAGCCAATAATTTCGCCGGTCGATAAAACTCTGAGTGGACCCAAGCGCAGGTTCCGGCAGATATTGCTCAACTCTACATGCAATCAACGCTCGAATTTCAGCGCTAGGCCTACTACGAGCAGCCATCTTGAATAGGGAGGTTTCCGCATGCCTCGGCATTTTCGGGAAACGTTGAAGCCATTCTATTGGGAGTGTCGCTTGCAGCTCTTGAAATGGGGATTTGTATTCCAGCCACGCGACGTTGGTGGGCGCTTCATCAGACAAAGACAATGACGGCTCTATATACTCTATTGCGAACTGCTTGATCTCTCCGGCTCCTTGAAACAAAAGACGATTCACCTCGGCATCAAACGCCACGGCTTCCTCGTGCTCAATGCCGTTGCATTCGCCGCACACTGTTTTCACCGCGCGAAGGACGTTGGCTGCAATCCCTTCAAGTGCCCCATTTTCACGCCAATGAAGAACACATGCGGCATGGAGCACCATCGCTATATTTATCCACTCACCTCGAGCAAGCTGTTCCAATGTCGGAACGTGATCGGCCAGAAATGGAAAGCAGTTTCGGAGAGCACGAAATGCGGTCTCGACATCATCAACCACATCCTTAAATTTCTCTGACTCATAAAGATAGTTGTAAGCAAGAATCTCCAACCACCCCCAGTGCTGACCTGCTTCTATCTGCTCGCGATTATCACGGAGATAAGCAAAGTTGCTTGCCTTTACACTCGCTTCTCTCTTAGCGTAGCGCTTGGCTCTCCCTGCGAAAAACCGACGGTTTTCCCGCCAAGAACGCTTAGCAGCTCTGTCGCGCCTAGCCCATGCCTGCATAAGCTCGGCCTTCTTGCGTGACTGTGCACGCATTGTCGTCCGCTGCTCATCAGGCCCTTTGGATGGTCGGCCCCAGTTGTGTGAACGCCACAGCGCTTCCCAAAGAGGCGCCAATCCCTGATCAAAAGCGTGCTGGACGGCGACACCAATGTCCTCTGCCTTGAAAAGCAAACCAGCATGTGCGTGACTAGAAAAAAGATCGCGCTCAATCTCGGTACACTCTTCGAAAGTGTTGCCAGCCGAAAGCGCAATTCTCTGAATGGCCTGTCGTAACTCATGATCTTCTGAAAGAACTCGGACTGACGCGCTACTTTCCACAGTAATGGAGTGAGGAAAGTGCAGATTCCTGATCCAATTCCAAACGCGGGCCGGGTTGTGCGGTCGCACTTCAACTTCGAAATGTCGATCTAGAAGCCCTCCAACGATCTTACTTATTCCGTGTCTACATTCGCACGCGTAAGCATTTTTCGGACAGCATGTGCATTGGATACTCGCTGAAAGTTCATCAAGATATTCAGCTATGCCATCCGCAGGAAATTGGCGGAAGAATACTTTTATGAAGTAACGGGATAGTCCATCACGGTGTCGCCCACGCATACTTGCTGGGTAGAGAGTGGCAAGGCTGCACAGAAGTTCGATAACCTTTTGAGACGCCAGTCCTACAACCCCACGTTTAAGCACTCCCCGCGTAAGTATTTGCATGGCCGTCGCACTTCCTTCAGCAAGAAGGGCATCAACGACATTGAAAGGGTCAAACTTCTCCAAGTCTAGAAGCAAATTGACGGCTGCCAACCGTTCGGAATCATTAGCCTTCGCGTCGAGAGTGAGCGCTATCAGGTCGGCGTCCAACTTCTCAACAATGGACGTGCCATTAATTAGCTCCAGTATAAGGCCGCGAAGGTGCGTTTCTTCTCGTCCCGCAAGAACCGGTCGTAAAGCTGCAATAGTTTCGTCAGAGAAGAACTGGCCGACGTTGAATGAACGCCATTCATCGCTTCGACGAAAATATGGGTCAGTTTCCGCAAACCTCTGGAGGCTTTCGATCAAAAGCAGTTTGTTCTTGGGAAGCAACTGCGCTGGATCGCCGTTGGCAAGTACAGCATATGGATCAATCGCGATTGCTGCTTTTTGGATTGCATCTCCACCGAGCGAAGCAAGCCAACCAAGAAGTCCACGAAGCTCGTCACGTACAACATTGTTTGGCGCGACAATCGACAGACATCGCTTCTCTGAGAGCCTATCAGCGGGGTCGCCAATACGCCTTGCAAGATATTGGGCGGCAAGATACTCAGCAACTATTCTATGTATTGGCTCATGTTCATTCTCATCGATTGAAGGCTTGAACAACCTTGAATCAAGCAAGTCAGTGAAATCTCCATCCACTTCTCCATCCACCGCTTTAGCATAGGGAAAGTCGCGATCGCCGATCCTTTCCTTTACAGAGACACCAGATGCGCCGGATAGTAGTAGTCGCGCAAATACTGACCCTGCTTGCGCGACAATTTCGGAAGCTTCCGGTCGACGACGTGCGGAGCGGCCATCATTGGATTCTTGCGCAAGTCGCAGTGCCGCGTCTGAATATATCTGAACTTTGCTGCTAAAGCGGCCCTTCCTCTCCTGGTAGGCAAGACCAAAAAGTTTCAGAAACTCGGGATTTCCCAGAAGGGGGGAGAGGTCCAACCGATGCACCTCGGCAGCGAAACTATCGAAACTCTCACTCGGGTAAAGGCTCCCAAAGAGACGTTTCTGCTCGTCGATATTGAACGCTTCGAGGTGAGCGACATCGGGCTTTAGGCCAAAGCAATCTTCGACAAAACTGGTACGGGCTTTTTCCCACTCACTGGAGCGACTGGCAAAGATCACTGTTCCCTTGTGATTGGCGCTGGCCTTTTCGACGATGTCGTTCAACTGGCATTCGCCGAGGCGCGCGACCTCATCCATTGCATCGATAACGAGCGACCCTTTTACAGGAACGTAAGTCTCTGTGCGAAAGCGCGCCGCTTTGATGTTCCTGGTTCCAAGCTTCTCTGCAAGAGCAGACAGCAAGTCTGATTTACCTGCCCCAGGTTCAGCGAGCACGATGATGAGGCGAGACCGTCGAAGAAGTTCTGCCTCGGAAACGACCTCATCACCGAGGCGGATTTGGCGCTCAATATACAGTTTTAGCATTGAGAATATTCATGTAGAAGCGAATCGATTACCTGCCATGGAAAGGCCGAAACTATTTATAAGAAGAAGTCACTTTATGGGAACTCACGAGAAAACTACTCAGTCAATTGTGTGTATGAAAGCGCTGTAGCCTTTAGTCTATCGGCATAGTTAAAAATGTCATCAACACACTCAAGAGAAATCTGCTCCTCGTCCTTGTCGTCGCTGAATAGTCCCAAACGTAGCTTTTGAACGTTATTAAAGCGAAGTCTGCATATAGGTTTTCTGTTGTTGTCATCCAGCAAAATGGCGCAATAACTCTGCGCATCGCGTATTGTTACCCGCTTGGATGGAATATGCTCTCTAAGAATGGCTCTGATAGCATAAAAGGCCTCAAGCTCTTCGGGCGAAGTATTGACCTGAGGACCAGCGGGCTGCACCAATTCTTCACTGGGAGCTACCTCTCTAGCGGCAACTGTTACCAGTGCCGGAACTGATACCGGAGTCATTGCTCCCTTCAATCGCTCATTAATTTTTTCCCCAATGAGCTGTTCGAATGCACGCTTGGTTATGGAGGTGAACTGATCCTTTACTGCTGGAGTGAATCGCTTGTTTCCGATTAAGTCCGAGGAAACCAGTCGAACAAAATCTTCTGACGGATGTGAGATCCATTCGGCCAATTTTTGCTGGATTGATCTAGTGTATTTAAGATCGTTTGCCGTATTCAGTATCGTGTCTAGGTCATACGCAGTCTTTGCAAATTTCTTGAGTTCCTCGATATCCCGTTCCTTAAAATTCAGAATATTGAACTCAAAAAATGGCTTGTCATCCATCTTGTTCGGGTGCTCAAGGTCTGTGAAGAACTTGTAAATCAATCCGTTTGTCAGAACACCGAAACGAGCCGCTGTCACGTGAAAATATCTAAACAATTGACCGGCATGATTAATATTGAGCTCAGCGCCTGACTTTTTGCACTCAAATATTATTATCGGCTCCCCATCGCGAAGAATTGCATAGTCAATTTTCTCACCCTTTTTTGTACCAACATCTGCTACCAGCTCCGGCGTAACTTCCATCGGATCAAATGGGTTGTAGCCAAGTATCTGGATAAAAGGCATAACCATAGCGTTCTTGGTTGCCTCTTCTGTCTGAATCATGCTCTTCGTGTTATCAATCCGAGTGGCAAGAAGACGTAGTTGATCGATGAAATCCATGGCCAAGCTCCTTTTCAAAATTTTTTATTATCAGCTGAGAATTTTAGATTGATTACTAACTTAAGGCGGTTCCCTCTTGAGTCTTTTACCCGCTTCAATCCAATGGCACATGGCGGTATAGGAATCGGGCAGCGGCTTGGCAAGTTATCGTTCCCTTACTGTGTTAGCCCCTACTTTTTTATTGCGGCAAACCCACCATCTTATATGAATCAGGTCCACACCCGATTGATTCACAAATGCACCCGCCCCCGAACATAGCGGTATTCCGTCATCCCGGCAAGTGCCCACTGTTATAAAAATCCCTTCAATCCTCAAAGGAGCCACACCCATGAGCACCAAAGCAAAAGCCACCCCCAAGAAAGCCACCCCTGCAAAAGCACTGCCCAAAGCAAAACCCGCCAAGACAACCCCCGTCGTCGCAGCACCAGAGAACGCTATCAAGGTACTCAAGAAGGGCTCCTGCCCCAGTCTGTCCGACACCGGAGTGCTGGAGTATGAGGTCGGCTCGGATGAAGCCAAGGAGACTTACTTCAGAGTGGTGACCAACAACGCCGGAGGGTTCTTCTCTAAGGAGTGGGTAGCCTGGAGCAAGATCTTCGCCGCCTGCAATCACTGCGACTGGCTCACGTCCATTCATCTGCGGAGTCTGTTCAATAGCAAGAGCGTCAATTCGGCGGGGTTCCTGCTGGCGCCCCTGATGGATCAAGGGTTGGTCCAGCGCAGCGAAGGCAAGTCGCGACACTATGTCCTTACAGACAAAGCCCGCAAGGCAGCCGCTCCAGTCTAATCGTGGGACGTTTGTAGGGATCTCTAGTCCGTTGCTCCAAGCGTCGGCACTTCTCATAACCCCTTGATTTTGTTGACTCGCGGAAAGCACACTCCTTGCAAGACCCTCCTCGACCGACCCAATACCGACCCAAATTTCAATACCAATCACTCTCAAAAAGGAGAAATCTCGATGTACGACTCAATGATTGCTGACCTGATGGGCCACCTGCTTGATATGGATGAAGAAATCGCGATAGAGATTCTGGACTCCGAGGGTAATCTACCCACTTAAAGCGGTGAAGCCCCATAAAAACATCCCTTCGAAAAGAATTTCTACCCACAACAACTTTCCGTTACATTCGACGAATCGGCAACTCGCTCTGAGACCGCTCGAGCTGCAAGGTCAGTGCCACCAAAACAAAGGTGCAGGGTATGCCGGCGCAAGTGAATGTGATGAAGGTATTGGCAGGAAGCTCAATGCTGGCTCTATCAGTACTAATTATCTGGAGGCTACTGTACGAAGTTTCAGCGTACAGCTGGCTGGTCTTGATACCCCTACTCGTTGCTTGCACAGCGGGAAGCTATCTCGGCGTGGTTCAAAGTCGGCAAGCATATCTTGACGCAGCGCTTACCCAGGACACCTGGCTCAGGAAGTGGCTGAAGGGGCGAGCCTATGCGATGTTTACCTCCGTGGTATTCGGGTTCACGGCAACTTTGTTCATTGGCTATAAGGCCCTGGTCGTGACGGGCGGCGAGTTCGTCTTGTTGTCACTCATCTTCGTCTGCTCAGTCGTGGTGTATTGCAAGCAGATTAATACATTGCACTCCCACGTGAACGCACGTTACCTCTCCACAATGAGCACTTCGATTACGCTGGTAATTGCTGGGAGCATTTCGGCTCTCCTTTACGGATTCTATGTTGCGAACGAAACTATTCCCGGAGAACTTCGCAATCCCGGTTTTTCGCAGATATGGGAATTCAAAGTGCAATCGTTCCCTCAAGGAACCGGATTGATAGCCAAGTTCATGGAACTCTTTGTCACCATTGATGCAATTGAGCTCTACGCGGTTGTGCGCGGATCAACTCTGACCAGTCTGGTTGTGCCCCTTTTTCTCATAAACAGCGTCGCTGTCGCCTATGTCATTGTCAGGTTTGCAGCAGCGATCAGTGAATTCCTGAGAAACCTCTTTATGAGCAAGGCAGTCTAGAATGAGCAGCAATAAGCAGCCGCCAAGCACCGTGGCGATATTCGAAAGGACTTTCTGGATAACGATTTTTCTTCTGATTGGGGTCACGTTGCTCTTAGTGCTGGCACCGTCGTTTCTATCCGGCAACGGGCGATCATTGGTTCAATACGGACTTGGCTCTGAGCGTGAGCAAGTTCCTCGTACTTATGAAATTCAAAGTGAAGTGCTGCAAAGGGCAATACCAAGGGCCTCACAGATGTCCTTGGAACAAATTGAGATTCCCGTCGCTGCGATGCTGGAACGCGTCTTTGCTCCAGTTTATGCGGGAATCCCTGCCTACACGGATTTTCACTACACAGTGCTCGGTGAGTACACCGAACTGGTAGGCGCCGTCTTGGTTGACTCCACTAGCAGTATCGAAACCATGATATTCGACGGCTTTGACGAACGACTTGATGGCGAGCTGGCAGACATAGACTCGCGGTTCACAAATTCTTTTTCGAGTAACTTGTCGGCTGTGACTCAAGAGTCACTGCCCCCAGGTGTTGAAATAGCAAGCCTTGGACCCATCAGCGCCACCATCATCAAGGACATCTCAGATCGGGCTCAGTACACAGTTCCACTGGCGGGCATCAGCTCATTGGGCGGTGCTTCGCTGGCCAAATTGGCATCGCAGAAAATTGCAGCTCAACTGTCAGCAAAGCTATTGGTAAAGAGCGGAATCAAAGCTACTGCAAAAGGCGCAGGCGTGATGGCGGGTGTTGGCACTGGCGCCTTGATCGGATCAGCAGTTGGTCCGGTAGGCTCGGTGGTTGGGGGCGTCGTGGGGGCGGTAGCAACATGGCTCGCCGTGGATAAGGTAATTATCGAAATTGATGAGTATTACAATCGCGAAGAATTTGAAAGTGACCTGAGGACTGCAATTGACCTCAAAAGAAGCGAATTGCAGGCATCTATCATGGAAGGGTTTGTTGAGAAAAAGCAGGAGATCGACGGCTTCACAATCCGAGATCTTTGAGGCTTGCGACTGCGGGGTGACGTCGTCTGAAGGGTAGTCCAGATTGCAGTAGCCTGCGTACAAGCTCATTAAGACTGCAGAGCCCGGCGTTGCCCGACTGACACTTTGTCAGGGCCATAAAGGCGCCACCATGGCCAAACCGCAACATCGTATGCAGGCTTTACATGCGAGGATACCCAAATGAATACACTCAAGTCTCTCTTACAATGCTTCCTTGTGATCACCGGAGTGTTCTGGCAGTCCGGTTATGCCAACACGGATGAAAGCAATCTGTGGGCAATAGGGACTGCATGGGCACCCGACAAGTCCGACGTGCTTTACCGTGAATACCATTTTGCCGAGGATCCCGATCTGGATCTGTCGACCCGTGTTGAGTACCGTCGTCCAGATGGAAGTGTGTTTGCCGAGAAGGCTATCGATTATTCGCGATCGCAGACTGCACCGGAAATTCAACATATTGACTACCGAAATACCGCAAGGATCAACACCGAATTTTTGGAAGACGCCCGCTCTGCAATGATCAAGGTCGGTTTTCAGGCGCATGACAGCAACCGCTACCGGGAGGAACTGCTGACATACCGGGAATCGGTAGTTGTTGACGCAGGTTTTGATCCGTTTGTACGAAAACACTGGGAGCAGTTGATCGCGGGTGAATCGGTAGCCGCTGCCATGTTAGTGCCTTCTCGTCTGGATACAGTAGAAATAAACCTGACCAAAACGGACAGTCATCACTGCGATGGCGCCTCCGTTGACATCCACTGCTTTGTTGTCCGGCCGACAGGCATGTTGCGAGTCGTGGGCTGGTTTTTCGATCCGATTTACATTGGATATGAACAGGTTTCAAGGCGGTTGCAGGTATTCAATGGCATCAGCAATTTGCGTGATGACAATGATGAGCTACGTAACGTACTGATCAGTTTTGAGTACTTCTGAAGAACTGAGAAAGAAGGTCCTTTGCAGGGATCTCTAGTCCGTTGCTCCTCTCCGCACTCGCTGTCCAACTGCACCTTATCTGTGTATACGGTGGTGGTACTTACCTTAAATAGCTTGCCTTCCAAAGCTGGTTTTAATCACAGGTGCTATAACCTATAAGAGCCCCGGCTTCTATGGAAGACGGATGCTGTCTTGTTTTCGGGAAAGATTGCCAGTGAGCTTGACCGATAATAACGCATAGGTTACTAATGATGGAGATACTCGTAAAGGAATACGAACTGTCAAACGGCATGTGTCCATTCGGAAAATGGTACGCAACCTTGGATATTCATGCCGCTCTGAAAATCAGGACCCGGAATAATGGCCCTCACCCGCGATTTCAAAGAAACCATACAAGAGCGCGCCAAGACCGAGCCCGCATTCCGCATTGGCCTGCTTACTGAAGCCGCCGAATGTCTCTTCAGGGATGAATGGGCTGAGGCAAAGCTTCTGCTCAGAGACTATGTGAACGCCACGCTTGGCTTTGAAGAGTTAGGACGCCTCACCAGCAAGAAACCGCAAAGTCTGATGCGCATGCTCAGCGCCAATGGCAATCCGAGTCTGGAGAATATTGCGCTCATCATGTCAACGCTGCGTAAACACGAGGGGATCGAGTTGCGGGTGGGAGCTGAGTAGAGTTGAATCGAACTGAAGCAGCTAACTATAAATCTGCTCGCTAAACCTCGTTAGTAGGTGGAGCAAATATCGGTTCGGCTTATGCCAGCTCCCTCCAACCCACCACCTTGCACTGACCGCGCAGCCAGGCGCCGGAGCCTCCAAATACCAGTAGCGGCGGCAAGGCATCGTTGCCCGCAAACGAGAGCCACTTGTCGGGGCCTTGCAGCCAGTCGGACGCAAACGTTGCACCGGACTTGATTTCCACGGCCTGCAAGCCTTCCGGGGTTTCGTACAGCAGATCGATTTCGTGACCGACATTGTCGCGCCAGAAGTACAGCTCTGCGGGCCGACCGGCGTTGTAGCGTTGCTTGATGAACTCACTGATCACAAAGCTCTCGAACAGATGCCCGCGTTGGGCGTGAATGGCGAGCGCATCCGCGTTATGGATGCCCAGCAGCCAGGCCATCAGCCCTGTATCCAGGAAATACAGTTTGGGTGTTTTGACCAGCCGCTTACCGAAATTGCGGTGATAGGGCTGCAGTGTCACGACCAGATAGCTGGCTTCCAGAACACTCAGCCATTCCCGCGCAGTGACGGCGGAGATACCGCAATCGGCGCCCAGCGCGGTCAGATTGAGCAGCTGCCCCGAACGTGCAGCGCACATGCGCAGAAAACGCTGGAACTGTGTCAGATCACGCACTGCGAGCAATTGCCGCACATCGCGCTCGACATACGTATTCACGTAGTTTGCGAACCAGTCGTCGGCACGCAGTTCCCGGTCATACAACGCAGGGTAACTGCCTTGCCACAACAAGGTGTCCAGGTCCGGCAACAGCGCTGCGGCGGCCAGTTCGCCAGCACTCAGTGGCAGCAGTTCAATACGGCCAATACGACCGGCCAACGATTGTGTGAGGCTGGAGACAAATTCAAACTGGGCGGAGCCGGTCAGGATGAAGTCGCCCATGCGACCACGTTCATCCACAATCCCTTGCAGCCAGGACAACAAACTTGGGCAGCGCTGAACCTCGTCGAGAATCGCACCGCTCGCAAAGCGTTGCAGAAAACGCAGTGGATCTTGTTCTGCAAATTCGCGTTCGTCAGGGTTTTCGAGCGATACGTAGGGTTTATCTTGACCGAATACCGCCTTGGCGAGGGTTGTTTTCCCGGACTGACGCGGCCCGGTCAGGGCGATGATGGGAAAGCCTTTGGCCAGGCGTTTCAAGGTGTCAGAGGCTTTTCGTGGAATCATCTTACAAATCCAAGGTTATAACTTGTATTTGTAAGAATACGCTCCGGTGCCCGATTCGGCAAGAGCCTCTACTTCCAGCCTTGTGTGGCAGATTGGGAATTAACTTGTCAGTACATAACGGCAACGCATATCCTGAATTTCCTGAACACAACCGGGTGATGTATGAGAAATTGGCGCGTCCATTCACTTCTGGTTCTGGTGCTGTGTTTTCCGGCGTCGCTCGCAACCGCGCAAGCACTAGCGTGGGAAATTGGACTCAGTGCGCAGCGAACAGTGATCGAAGCGTATGGCGTCAGCGCTGGATTGCCGAATGCACGAACAGTGGTGTATCTGGGCGGATTGTCTGGAGCTTCACCCGTCGCCGCGCTGATCCGCACTCTGCATGAGGACTATGCGCAGTTATCAAGCGCAGAGCGCACGATCAACCTGATCGCAATCCCTGTCGCAAATCCAGACCCGGAGAGACTGCAATTCCCCCCGGCTGGTGAGGCATATGGCGAAAATCCGGTTTCTCACGCGCTGTGGCGCTGGCTGGCAGTACACGCCCCGGACCTTGTCATCATTGTTGGCTCTGATACCGCAGGGCTGGGTGATGCATTGCAGCGCGAGAAAGTGGCGGGGGTCGGTTCGATTCCAGTCCAGGTGTTGCCGGAAGCAGAGGTATCTCTCGCACAATTGCTACAGATGCCTCCCGTGGTGGAATCCGCTGCTCGACAGGAACTCACCCGGCGCATACAGCGTTCACCGCAACAGCTGGCTGAGCAGTTGGCGCAGGTATATGGTCATGAGTTTTCCACACCCGTTTACGTCCCCGGCATGAGTCTGATCGGTCGTATGAAACTAGGGGAAATCAAAGCCGTTGAAGCCCTGCTCCAGCCCTATTTGTCAGGCGCTGAAATCGCGGTCGACAATCCTTCGGTGATGGCTGGACAGCTCGTATTTGCAGAATACGCGGAGCGTACTGGCGACACCGCAGCATTACAAATCGCCGTGCGTGCAGCAGGCCTCGCGTTTGATGAGCAGGGCAATATGCTGGAAGCAGCACCCTTTCACAGCGAGATGAGTGATTCGGTGTTCATGGCGCCGCCACTTCTGGTGAAGGCAGGCAAACTGAGCGGCGAGACAAGATTCTTCGATATGGCAGCTCGCCATATCGCCTTCATGCAGGAAATGCTGCTACGCGAGGACGGTTTGTATCGGCATTCACCGCTCGCCGATGTGGCCTGGAGCAGGGGTAACGCCTTTCCTGCTCTCGGCCTGGCACTGAGTCTCAGCGATATTCCTTTATCACATCCAGCCTACGGCGCTGTGCTTGAGTCCTATCTGCAGCTGTTGGCCGCTCTGCTCCCCTATCAGGATGCAGATGGAATGTGGCGTGAAGTGATCGATCACCCCGGGGCGTTTGCAGAGATCACCAGTACAGCGATGATTGGCATCGCTATCAAGCGCGGAATCGATCGTGGTTGGTTGGAGCAATCGCTTTATGCACCGGTTCTGGAAAAAGCCTGGCAGGGAGTGCTCGCGAGGACGAGTCTCGACAGCGAGTTTGTAGACGCCTGCACGAGTACCGGCAAGTTAGACTCTCTGGAAGCCTATCTGGACAGGCCTGCAATTCTCGGTCGCGACGACCGTGCTGGAGGCATGGTCATGAATTTTGCGAATGAGATGGTCGGCAATTAGCCCTCAGATACGATTAGCCCCCGCATTTAATAAGGTATTTGTTGATTTGCACGCTCCAGTGCCAGATTCGGCAAGAGCACCGACTTATGCAGCCGAAATCACATCAACCAACGCCTTTTCATCAACAGGTATGAAAAACCAAACAGCAATGACCCCAGCAAAATCAGGTAGGCCCAATCAAAGGTCATGTCGGCCAGGCTAGCGTTTTCCAGCAATATGGACTGAAGAGGTTTGAACAATTGATACGATGGCAGCAATGGCGCGACAGCGTTTAACTGTTGTGAAACATCTGCCATCGCAGAAGGGAGCAGGCTCGGCAAATAAAAGATAACCCCCAGCGTTCGAGCGCTGGCCTGATTGCGGCAAAGAAAACCCAGAAAAACGCCAAAGGCGCTGAAGCAAAAACTCCCTGCGAGGAGTATCGCGAAATAATCGAAAAAGTGTACGGGACCGAATTTTCCAAGCAGGTGAAGGAACAGCACCGCAGTCAGGATCAGCACCATTCCCAACAGCAATTTGGCCAGCAACCACTGCACCTCGGTGATAGGCGTCTGCAGCAACCCGAGCAGAAGTTTCTTTTCTTTTTCTTCGGCCACTTGCGCTGGCAGAATAATAAATCCGATGAGCAGGACCAGCATCAACACCCATGTGGGCAAGGTCTCTCTCTGAATGCCACCCTCGTGCAATGAATTGATGCCGGTGATCCAGTCCGGCCCCCTGCCTTCCGCCGCTTTCTGCAACGCAGAAAAAGTCTGCATGATCGCGAGAGTGTTAATGGAATCTTTCTTCAAAACAGTCAACGCAAGGCTTTCGCTGGTTACTCCATTGCTGGTCAATACGCCGTCTATCTTGCGCTCCTTCAACAAACGAATTCCCTCTTCCGAGTCCTCGATCCAGGTTATCTCAACAAGGGTTTCGGCGGCTCCGATACTCTCGGTAATTACGGGATTAAAAGCTTCCTGCCGAACCAGACCGATGTTGATTTTCGTTGCTTCAACGCCAGTCTGGTCTACCAGATTCAGAGTCACAAATACAAACAGGGGGATGAACAGAATCAGAAGGAATGTTTTGTTCTTGAAGGCGATGGCCAGATCGTTGCATGTAAGAATGAAGACGTTTGTCATCATAATGCGTACAGCTTTTCATGAATCTCGGATTGGAAATACTCTTGGGGCGCTCCGTCGAAGACGAGCTTGCTTTCGTGCAACACCATAATCCGGGTTGCAAGGTTTTTTATTTCTTCAGGCCGGTGAGAAGTAAAAATAATGGTTTTTCCAACAGCATGCATCGCCGTTAAGAGCCGGTAGATTTCTCTTGTCATTTCGAAGTCCAGCCCCGATGTGGGCTCATCCAGAATGAGCAGCGGAGGATCTGCCAAAAGTGCGCGTCCGATGTTCACCCGCTGCTTCAATCCTTTTGATAGCGACTGCACCTTGCTACGTCGAAAGGGCAGCAGATTGAATTCGGCAAGAATATCTTCGACCCGCGACATGGGGGCGCGGGCGAGAGAGGCGAAGAGTTTGAGATTATATTCGACGGAAAAGAAGTCGAAGAGATTGGGGACCTCTGGAATGAAGCCCACTTTCCCGACGACAGCCTTCCTGTCTTTCATATCGACCCCGCCCAATAGGACGGAACCGCTGCCTGGAACAATCCAATTTCCCAGCATTTTCAGGAGAGTGGATTTCCCAGCGCCATTATGACCGACGATAGCAATTAGCTCGCCTTTATCTACCGCAAAACTGGCCGAGGCAAGTCCTCGCTTTTGATCGTAAAGCTTCGCGAGATTCTTGACTTCGAGCTGCATACGTTATCTTTCAACCTTGATTAAACCAGTTTGACAATAACTATTACGAGAATGATGACAACCAATAGACCAATCATATTGAGCTCCTTCAGAGGTGAGAAAATGTGAAATAAGTCTTCCCGTTGGGACTCAACTTCGAAACTTACAGTGAGAGCCAGCGTGCCCTTTTCGACATTCTTGGACAGTGCGGTAACGCACACTAGGTATACATAAAACGCTGACGCCCAAATGAAAAAGGGGCCCCCACCGGGAGCCCCTTCTTTGTTACTACCACCACCAGCGTCAAAAAACTCGCTGATCAGGCGGCATGACTATCCGCTGACTTAGAAGTCGTAAGTCAGACGCGCATAGATCGAACGACCCATCGGATCCTGCAACTCACCGATTACCCCTGCGAAGTCAGGAGTACGCTGAGCGGCGCGGTCGAACAGGTTACGCGAACCAACGCTGACGCCCATTTCGCCACCGTACAGGCTGATGCCACGGTAGGTGTAGCCCAGGTCAAAGTCTGTCCAGGCCCTGACCTGACCACCAACGATGGTCGGATTCGGGTTGGTATTGGCAAACTGCAGAATGGTCGGGATGTAGTTCGTGCCGTCCCAATCCACCGCACTCACGTAGTGGACAGTACCTGTCACGCTGTGGTTGCCCAGGGTCCAGCCCAGACGCAGGTTGGCCTTCCACTCAGGCACTGCCGGTGCAGTCGCTGTCAGCAGGTTGGTCTTGCCCAGACCTTCCTGGACGGCGGCAGCCGCGTTGTCCTGGAACTCGAAGGAATCCATCATCGTGGCCTGCAGGTTCAGGCGGAACGCACCCCAGTCACCCATATCGAAGCGGTAGTTGCTCTGCATGTCATAGGCCGTGACCTTCACGCTCTGGGCATTCACGTTGCCTGCAGAAGTGATCTGCAGCAGGTTGCCGAGGTCATCCGGGTCACGCAGAATTTCCGGGTTGGACAGACCACTGTTCAGCCAGGCCTGCAGCTGAGCACGTGTCGGCTGGTTGGCAGAGCCAACGCCTGAACCGGCGAAGCCTGACCACTTCTTGAAGGCTTCGAAGTCATTGTTCATGACCTGCTGGCCAGAGATGCCGACGATACGGTTGTCGAAGTCAGTCTCGTTCCAGGTCAGAGAGAAGTCGAAGTCACCGAAGGCGAGGTCGAAGCCAAACTGTGTGGATGTGGAGTACTCGTTTTCCAGTGCCGGGTTGCCGCCGGAGCAGGCAGTGGTGAACGCGGAGAACGGAGAGAAGCGGTCAGACACAGTGGACAGACCACAGCTTATCGGGTCCAGCAGTTGTGTCAGTGACGGTGCAATGAACGCATCGCCAGTGGTGGCACGCAGTGTCAGCCATTCAGTAGTTGCCCAGGTGATGCCGAATTTCGGGTCAGTAGACTTCTGCTTGGTGCTGAAGCTTTCGTGACGCACGGCTGCTTCGATTTCGACAGATTCCAGAACGGGGATGGCCAGCTCTACGAAGTAGGCATCCACTTCACGAGTACCAGTAGTCACAGTTTCCGGGAAGGGGCTGCCGATCCAGGTATCACCGCGCTGTTCCGCAACGGAAGGTGTGTTGGTGTACTTGTCATTGCGCCACTGATAGCCCACGGCTGCACCGATCACGCCGCCTGGCAGTTCGAAGCCGCCGAGAGGGACTTCGCCGTTCAGGACGATGTCCACTGTGTCGAGCCAGAACTCATTGTACTCAGGAGTACGGGCCGCGATTGCGTTCATCACGTCCTTGGTGTTGTTGTTGGTCTCGTTCATCACGAAGAAAGGGTTGTAGCAGGCGTCGCGGTCACGCAGAACGTCACAGTTCAAGCCCTGCTTCATGGCAGAGATGCTGTAGTTCTGGTTGGACATCAGACGCAGGTGCTTCTCGCTGCGGGAGTACGCAGCCATGCCTTCCCAGCCTTCAATGAAGGGCACTGCGAAGTCGGCCTGCAGCATCAGGCGGCTGTTGTGGTCGGAGCTGCCGGACTTGTTGTCGCCGTCAGACGTGTGACCGTCTGATGTTGTGTGCGTCTTGTTGATAGGACGCAGTGAACGGGCACGGACGTCTTCGCGCAGGAGCACGCCGTTTGGCGTAATGCCGGACACGATGTAGTCCATGCGGCCGTCACGGTTCAGGTCGGTGGTGCCACGATCCGGGATGCCGTCGCCGTTGGCGTCAACGCCGTACAGCTGCTGACCAGACGCGTTGCGGGCCAGGAAGGGGTTGCCTGGCTGCTCGCCACGGATAGCTGGCAGTTCGCCAATTCGGGAGTTGCCTGGGTTGGACGTGGACGTGTAGGAAGTCTCTGCCAGACGTGACGTGAAGTACTGTGCACGCACGCTCAGGTCTTCGCTGAGTTCCCAGGTGGCATTGGCAAACACGGAAGCCGTGGATGTAGGTTCACGGTAGCTGCGGGTATCGCCGTAGTCGAACCAGCAGTTGTTGCCAACGCGCATGCCCAAGGGGTTGTTCTTGGCACCGGCAACATAACCATCACGCTCGGCGGCCGGAGCGCAGTTCGGATCGGCTGCAGGAGTGAACGCACCCGTGTACTGACCTGCGGCGTTACGCACCGGCACGGAGTAGTTGCCCGGCGCCAGTGAGGAGTAGTTCATGCCGGCCTGTGCCAGGTAGGGACGCTCGTCCCAGCCCAGACGGCTGTTGGTCTTGTACTGACCGGCTACGATCACGTCGAGGCCGCCGATGTCGCCGCCCCACATGGCCTGGGCTGACTCTTCGTCGTAATCGCCTTCGCCGTCGCGCTCGCCGTAGACTTCTACCTTGCCACCGTCATAAGACGTGTAAGGCACGAAGTTGACCACACCAGCCACTGCTTCGTTGCCGTACAGAGCGGCTGCGCCGTCTGCCACGATGTCGATGCGCTGGATCGCAATGGTCGGCACCATCATCTGAACGTTCTCGTCAGCGACGCGCTTGCCGTCAACCAGAGTCAGTGTGGAACGGGCGCCCAGACCGCGAAGGTCGATGGTCTGGCTGCGTGAAGAAGTACCCTGAATGGTGTTCGTGGTGGAAGAAGACGGGCCACCAACAAATGACATGTTCTGGATGACTTCACCGAGGTTCATGGTACCTGTGTCGGCAAGATCGTCGGCGTTGAGCTGGGTGGTCTGAGAGGCAGCGGCAAAGCCTTCGGAACGGCGGATATAGGAACCGGTCACAACGACTTCTTCCACTTCCGGATCGGCCTGCGCCGGGGCTTGGGCAAAGCTCTGATTAGCCAGAGGAAGCAGTGAGAGAGAAATTGCAGTGCACAATAGCCTGCGTTTGTGGGGAACGTGGAATCGCATACATCACTCCTGAGTTGTTTTTGTTGTCTGAAGCGTACCGAGGCAATACAGAAGTATTCAACTACGTATCGCGTATGGAACGAACGGATGTTCGCTCACCATCAACAAATTTGCAACAGCTTGTAACACTTGCATAGAAATTCCAATAATTCAGCCGCCCTGCAATGTGGAATCTGGACGCAGCAGTATTGATCTATAAAGAAAACAATAAGTTGGCATTATTGGGTCAGCTCGTTGAGGCGTCCTCGCAACATCTGCAGTATTTGACCGAGTTCCCGGAAGTACTCATTACTTTCCGCCGTCGCGTTCAAAATGGTGGTCAGCTGCTCAAATTCAGGCTGCAGCTCCTGGATCAAGGCCTCATTGCTCATCAGTTCATCAGAGCCCACTCTGTAATCATTGGCATTTTCACCACGCCGTCTGGTGACAAATGTGGGTTCACAACCCACTTGGGGAATGTTCGATCCCGTGGGGGTGAACTTCTGACAAACGATGTCAAAGTCATCATTTTCATTGAGTTTGTTGAACACCCCGTAATACTCCGTCTGGATTTTTTCAATCTCTGCGCGCAGTTGTGGCACGGTCAGATCGTCTATGACGATCTGTTCCTGTTCCGCACCATTCACCATCGACGAGGCGCAAAGCACCGTCAATCCAATCGCAACAAGCCTTTCAAGAACTACTCTTCTCATTTTCATCTGTCTCGTTCTCCTTGCTGACCGAGGTCACAGCATAGCCCGCCATTGTCATTTTTTTAGATCGCTCTGCCGCACCATGATGGCGCTGGACTAGCGGACAATTCAACTATATCTTCTGGCCATTCAGAAATGGCTCGCTCCAAGCTCAATCGACACAAGGTATCTTTTTTTGGAAATCATTCCTAAACCGCTATTTCCCAGCCTCGTCTGGACAACCCTTTTTGACGACCGCGCGAGTTTGAATACCAGGTTGCTGGATGCTGCCAATCGCCTGCGCAGCAACGACCCCAGAGGCGTGGCTAATACCAATGTAAAGGGGTGGCAAAGCCGCAACAATCTGCAGGATCTGCCGGAGTTCGCGGACATCAACCTGCGTATTCTGCAGGTGTGTCAGCGCATCGGCGAATCCCTGCACTTCAGGTCAAACCATACTTACCACCATCAGGCCTGGCTCAATATCAGCCCGCCAGGGGCCTCCAACAAGATCCACTTTCACGCCAACTGTCATTTCAGCGGGGTCTACTACGTCAGCCTGAAAGCGCCGGAATGCGGCAGCATTTTCTTTCGGGACCCGCGAATTGCCTCAAGGATGATGACTTATCCTGTCGACAAGCCCTCTGCCTTCACCGCCGACGAGATCGAGATGAGCCCCGAGGCAGGGCGGATGTATGTGTTTCCTGGCTGGCTGGAACACGGGGTGGAGGAAAACAAGAGTGATCGGGACAGGGTGAGCATCAGCTTCAATGTTCTGGCAACACCCAGCGGCTGATTTTTTTGCAGCGCATCAACGTCGA